>JBAXKZ010000058.1:0-1580 GCA_037135095.1 Actinomycetes bacterium | reverse complement strand
GCGCCACCATGGACTGGATGGAGCAAGAGCAAGAGCGCGGTATCACCATTACCTCCGCTGCTACCACTTGTGTCTGGCACGACCACCTCATCAATATTATTGATACGCCTGGCCACGTTGACTTCACCGTTGAAGTAGAGCGCTCACTTCGCGTTCTCGATGGTGCCGTTTGCGTATTCGATGGCGTTGCTGGCGTAGAGCCACAATCTGAGACCGTTTGGCGTCAAGCTGATCGCTACAACGTTCCTCGTATCTGCTTTATCAATAAGTTAGACCGCACCGGTGCAAACTTTGAGCGTTGCGTAGACATGATTCGTACCCGCTTAAATGCCATCCCACTTGTTCTTCAAATCCCAATCGGCCTCGAAGGCGATTTCATGGGCGTCGTTGATTTGATCGCCATGAAGGCACTTGTTTGGCCGGGCGAGACCAAGAAGGGTGAGGATTACCTCATCGAAGAGATTCCAGCTAACTTGCTTGAAGCTGCCAAAATCGCTCGCCACGAAATGGTTGAGACCTTGGCAAATGCTGACGATGCAATCATGGAGAAGTACCTAGAAGATATTGAACTTTCTAACGAAGAGATCATCGAAGCTATTCGTCGCGCCACCATTGGTGACAAGTTGACCCCAGTTCTTACCGGTTCTGCTTTTAAGAACAAGGGTGTTCAGCCAATGCTCGATGCCGTTAACCGTTACCTTCCAAGCCCATTGGATATCAAGGCAATCGTTGGTCACAAAATGGGAGATCCAGAAGTGGAAATTGATCGTCAACCTTCTGAGGATGAACCATTCTCGGCATTGGCATTCAAGATCATGTCTGATCCACACCTTGGAAAATTGACCTTCGTTCGGATCTACTCCGGAAAGTTAGAGACTGGTTCTCAGATTCTTAACTCCACAAAGGATAAGAAGGAACGAATCGGCAAGATTTACCAGATGCACGCTAACAAGCGCGAAGAAAAAGATTCAGCTGGTGCCGGAATGATTATCGCCGTTATGGGTCTTAAGGACACCACAACTGGTGACACGCTCTGCGATCCAGCCAAGCCAGTAATTCTTGAGTCCATGGACTTCCCGGATCCAGTTATCTCGGTGGCTATTGAGCCAAAGACCAAGGCTGACCAAGAGAAGCTTGGTGTTGCGATTCAGCGTCTTGCGGAAGAAGATCCAACCTTCCATGTTAAATCCGATGAAGAAACCGGCCAGACCATCATCTCTGGTATGGGCGAACTTCACCTTGAAATTTTGGTAGACCGCATGCGCCGCGAGTTCAAAGTCGAGGCCAATGTTGGTAAGCCACAGGTTGCATACCGCGAAACCTTGCGTACCCCAGTTGCACGCTACGACTACACCCACAAGAAGCAATCTGGTGGTTCTGGTCAGTTCGCAAAGATTCAGATCGCACTCGAGCCACTTCCAGCAGGAACCGAAGGCAGCTACGAGTTCGTTAATAAAATTACCGGCGGTCGTATTCCTAAGGAATACATCCCCTCAGTTGATGCCGGTTGCAAAGAGTCAATGCAAAGTGGTCCGCTCGCGGGCTACCCACTCGTTGATGTTCGCGTCACTCTTCTTGAT
>JBAXKZ010000057.1:0-1632 GCA_037135095.1 Actinomycetes bacterium | reverse complement strand
CATCTCGCTTACCGACGATCGGCAGAAGTAATGGAAGCAAAATTCGTCCCATCCCAACCATTTTGGGAAAGTCATGTTGGAAAGTGACTTTAGTTCCAGATCCCACGGCCTCTAAAGTGAAGGTATTAATGAAAGTCCCATTTTCATCATAAGCTTCAAAGACAAATTTTGAGTTGGGAATTACTTCGGTAATTGCCACTTCATTCTTGTGATGCTTATCAGCTGGCGGTACTTCTCCAACGGACTTATAACGACTACCTACTGCACCCTCCGTGCCTGAAATAAGTTCGATGCTGTGTGGCTTGGGTGACCACAATGGATGCTTTGAGAGATCAGAAACCAGTGGCCAAACCTTTTCAACCGGTGCGTTAATCATTTGCGAAATTAATAATTGAGCCATAGCCCCTCCAGAAGTAGAAGTTAAGGTTATGACTGCAACTGGAATCTTTCTCTTCGGTTAGCAAGCGATCTCATCAAGATTGGGTCTCAGTTACTCATTTTGAGCGTGGTTTAGAAGAATTAGCTATCAGTGACTTACTTTCCAACCTTCGCGATATCAAGTAGTTCCGAGTTAATTGGAGTATCCGTTGGGCAACTCAGATTGAGTTCAGCAACTTCAGCCAGCGTGAGATCGATCTTCGTTCCCTCGAGCGAGTCCAAAATTGAAGTAGCTTTTGAGGCCCCAGGAATTGGAATCGATGTTGGGAATTGAGCCAAGTGCCAAGCAATTGTCAGTGCGAATGGCGAAACGTTCTTACTATCTGCCATTGATTTGAAGGCGCCGATCTCACCGCTCCCAAGTCGCTTGAAGTTCCGACCGCCACCGAGCGGTGACCAAGGAAGAAATGCAATCTCATATTCAGTGCAGATATCAATTACTTCACCCCAATGACGATAGTTTGGGCTGTATTCATTCTGCACTGAAATGATGCCACCATCAGCAGGCGTGCCACCAGCCTTAATCGCGTGCCGCAACATCTCGGCGCTTACATTGCTCAAACCAATTTCTGCCACATAACCGTGCTCTTTCAGCGACATCACATTTTCGAATTGCTCTTCGTATGAAATTGATGGATCAGTTCGGTGATGTTGCCACAGCGGGATTTTGGCAAGCCCCATCTTGTAGGCGGATGCTTCAACGGCTCGGAATAGATAATGCTTTGAGGCATTTCTTCCGGATATGCCAAACATTGAGCCATCTTTTTCTCGGGTGATCCCAGCTTTTGTTGTAAGAACTACTTTTGACTTCTGTTCGGTGGTTCCGCTCCAGCTGTGGAAAGCCTGACCAACTAATACTTCGTTATGTCCCATGGTGTTCCAGGATGGTGCATAAATATCAGCGGTATCAATCAAGGTAATACCGGCATCTAGTGCGGCGTGAATAACGGCAATTGCCCGATCTGGTTCGTTTACCAGGTTTGGGTCTCGGTCATGGGGGAACGAGAGCGGCATGCAACCCATACCGATTGCCGAAACTGTGTAAGGGCCGAGTTTGCGCTGCTTGATCATTTGACAAGCCTATCTAGGGAATTCGGCAATATTTTCCGATACCGAACGGTGGTTTTGAGGATAAAATTTATCTTCTCAAGGAAAGGCACAAATGAGAATCTTCTTCAGCGTGATGCTTTCCTT
>JBAXKZ010000056.1:0-1694 GCA_037135095.1 Actinomycetes bacterium | reverse complement strand
GCACTTGGTGCCAAATGTGGGCGTTGAGTCGGCGCTGACTGATGTGAGTGATGCTGATGCTAGGCCAATGGCCATAACAGCAATAGCTCCCAATCGGAAAGCGCTGATCTGCATTCCTTTATTTTTCATGAGGAGTTTCCTTCGGTTGAGGGATTATTACCATTCGGTGAGGGGGATTCCAAGCAGTTGAGCCATTCGGCGAAGCGCTGGTCGAACATCAACCCATGAGATCACAAGATGATGTGGGTAGCCGCCGGTGACTATTCCAGATACCAATGCAGCGGCGCTTGGTTCTGTGCGAACCGTGGCCGTATTGCCTTGGAAGTGGTTGGGAGCTGAGATGGATTCCCCTCTACTCACAACCATACGCAGACCCGTGCTGTTGCTCGGATCTACATCCCGATCAATCCGAACCAGTGTGACTGGGCCGGTCTTGAGCGGAAAGTTCCCTGCGACGCCTAATTTTCGATTGCAATGAATCGATTGGGTCGCGTTCTCGGGTTCGGCCGCTAACTTGGTAGCAGCTGAACCGCAGTGCCATAACCTAATAATGTTTTCTTCTTCATTAATATCAACGATGTCAACCAAATAGTTCTCATCGCAACCAAGTGCTTCGCTAACCAACATAGTCACCGCGCCCATGACATCGCGTTCGCAGGTTGTGACAGTTCCGCGATCTGCAAGCCGTCCAAGCGAAGAGCAAACACATGCACCTAAATCCGTTGGAAATTCCGGCCAGCAACGAATTGCTATGGCATCCAAGCCATCTTCGCTGCGCCAATCATCGAGCGCTACTTCGACACTGGAAACTTTTTTCGCTTCCAAAACATTTACTGCAGCAAGTGAAGGTTGCGCAGCAAGTGCACTGTTGTAAGCAGCATCGGTTCGCGTTGGTGCAACTTCTGCGATCTTTGCAAAGGCACCTGCCATTGTCATGGGTAAAATATTTAATCCAAAGAGCTCTTTTAATTTTGGACCATCAAAGGTGCAAGGAGTGAAGCCATTAGGCGCTTCGCCAATCGTTCCGATTCGTTTTCCCGAGAGGCGAGCGAGCGCTGCTTTGGTTTCAGCAATTTCGCCTAGTTCTCGCACTTGGTTTTCCGGTGCAATTGCAGAAGGAAGTTCGCCGCGAAGTGCAGCTTGCAATTTGGTGCGAACCGGCGCTTCATCAGCATTGCCGTGTAGGTGACGAAAGGTTTGACCCGCATTCATTAAGGCGTGAGCTGCCAAGTTGGCGCCACACATGGAATTCAATTTCAATCGTTCGCCGATTGCGCCTGGCTCTCGCATGGACCAAAGAAGAACCGGACCAGAAACTTTTCCTAAAAGTTCTACGGCCGGTGAGGCATCAGAGAACGAGGCCATAAAGAGAATGTAGAGATCGGCGGCAGGTATAACAGCGGCGGCCACATCATCTGGTGTCTGAATTAACTCTGCTGGTCCGACCACCTCGGCACCGAGTTCACGAAGAAGAGCAGTGGCGGCGGTGAAATTAGCCTGCGCGCACGCGAGATCAAAGGTGGGTCGCGCCAATGCGACTACCGCTACCTTCGTCATCAAACCTCCAGTGGTAAGACCTCTTGGAGGAGGGTGCCATGCAACAGCCCGTTGGTCAATGGTCTTCGGGAAGAAGTTGCAAGAAGTTATAAGGCTGTTATCTAAGCAAAACCGCCGGCCGAACCCGTCCAGCCACG
>JBAXKZ010000055.1:0-2089 GCA_037135095.1 Actinomycetes bacterium | reverse complement strand
GATGCCTTAATTCGTGATTCGCGCGACAAACCTCAAGATTGTTCAGAAAGCGGTAGTGCAATTATTGAATTCCTTATTTTTGCGCTACCACTATTTCTTCCACTGACAATTTTTTTCCAATCGATCAATCATCAAGCTCAAATTGAATTCGACATCGCCAACTACGCTAGACAGTTAGCTCGGGCTTACGTGAGCAGCCCTGCTGAGGCAATCACTGCTCCTAGACTCGCCGCGGTCCAAGATTTATTCACAGCAAAAATATTTAGCCGTGATGGAATCGATGCTTCACCGAGCTTTGTGGTTGCATGTGAATCTTCACCTTGCCTATCTCCAAACGCTAAAGTCGAGATCACTGTAACTGCCTCGGCCGCCGCTAAGAATTTCAAAGCAAGTGCGATTGAGTATGTGGATGCCTGGCGCTGAAATGACTTGCAATTCCAACCGCGATCGCGGCTCACTGACCATTTTCATGACCACACTCTTCTTGATAGTCCTTCTGCTCGGCTTAGAGACAATAAATATCTCTAGTACTTACTTAGCTAAGCGTGAACTAATTATCACCAGCGAAGGCGCTATCCAGAGGTCTTCCCACAGAATCGCGTTGGAGCGCTATTACCAAGGTGATTTATTGCTCCTATCGCACGCTGGCAATTCGCAGGCCTTCAAAGTTCCCATCGACTGTGAGGGAGCTCGGGTGGAATTTTCGAACCAAATCGGAATTTCACAACTTAGAGGGCGCTTGATAACAATTACTGGTTGGAGTTGCAACCAAGATTCGGTTTCGGCGGCGGTAAGCGCACCTTTTGATCCACCACTGGTCATTCCATTTTTGGGACTCTTCACCGGGCAGGCGCAGACCATCTCGGCCCAAGTCGGAGCAACTTCGATCGCCGCTCCGTCGGCCTCAAATTCAGTCCAGCCCTAGTAACCATTACGCTCTACCTGTGGCCGCCCGTGATTATGAACTCGAGATCAAAAATCTTGATATAACTTTGGCGGCAATTGAGCAGGTGCTAAATCTTCCGAAACTCACCGCCGACGCCCTTGAACTCGAAGCCGAAGCCAGCGCCCCAGACCTTTGGGATGACCCCGAGAAAGCCCAGGTTGTAACTAGCCGACTATCCCGCGTCCAAGTGGTGATTACCCGAGTGAGAACTATTCGACGTCGCTTAAGCGATGTCCCGATCTTGATCGAATTGGCTCGTGATGAAAAGGATGGCAAGGCGCTAGAAGACGCTGGCCACGAACTAGATGAAGTCGCCAAATCGATCCGCGATCTTGAGATCCAAACTTTGCTCAGCGGGGAATATGACGAGCGGGATGCGCTAATGACGATTCGCTCCGAGGCCGGGGGAGTAGAAGCCGCGGACTGGGCAGAAATGTTGATGCGTATGTATCTGCGTTATTGCGAGCGCCATCAATTCAAGGTCGACGTCCTAGAAACTTCTTACGCCGAAGAGGCGGGCATCAAGTCCACAACTTTTCGCATCAGTTCGCCATATGCCTATGGCACGCTTTCGGTAGAGCAAGGCACACATCGTCTGGTTCGCATTTCACCTTTCGATAGCCAGAGCCGGCGCCACACTTCCTTTGCTGGCGTAGAAGTTGTTCCCGTTGTAGAACAGAGCGATCACATTGAGATCGATGAAAAAGAGATCCGCATCGATGTCTATCGATCCTCAGGCCCTGGCGGTCAAGGTGTGAACACCACCGACTCCGCGGTTCGAATCACCCATATGGCCAGCGGGATCGTTGTCTCCTGCCAGAACGAACGTTCCCAAATTCAAAATAAGGCCACCGCGATGGCGGTCCTTCAATCCAAATTATTAGAACGCCGCCGACAAGAAGAGCGCGCTCGCATCGATGCTTTGAAGGGCGACAACACTGGTTCTTGGGGCAATCAAATGCGCTCTTATGTCTTAGCTCCCTATCAAATGGTGAAAGATCTTCGAACTGATTTTGAAGTGGGTAATCCTGCTGCCGTCCTGGATGGCGAAATCGATGGCTTCATCGAGGCTGGCATCAAATGGCGAAAGAGCACTGAGCGCTAAAGCCCGCTCCACGCTAAAGCCCGCTCCACGCTAAAGCC
>JBAXKZ010000054.1:0-2138 GCA_037135095.1 Actinomycetes bacterium | reverse complement strand
TAATGCATGATGTCTTTGGCGGTCATTGGATGGTTCTTGCGCGAACCAACCAAATAGTGAACTCGGGCACCGCGGCGTCTGGCCAGCGCTTCCAAATCACGGTTAAGAATAATTTCATCCTCATTTGAAACTCGGAACAAGAGATCAATATCAACAGCATCATCAAAATCATCGAGTAGTGCAACAAGTGGAGCGACTCCAACGCCGCCGCCAATTAATACAACATGGCCAAGTCCTCGAGTTACTGTCTTTGCAGTGAAGATTCCATAAGGACCTTCGAAAAATACTCGAGTGCCAGGTTTTAGATGGCGAACTGAACCAGAGCCATCTCCGAGATTTTTAACAGTAATTCTAAATTCAGTGCTGGTCGGTGTTGCTGATAATGAGTAGGGATGCGAAACCCATATGTGACCAGGGGCAAAGAAACGCCATGCGAAGAATTGACCACCCCACGCTTTCATTCGGTCAAGCTTGCGACCAGTCATAACGATGGAGACCATGTTGGCGCCTTCGTCAACAATCTTTTCGATCCGCAATTCATGACGAAAGAAACGAAATACTGGAATTACAAATCGCCAGTAAAGAACAATGAAACCAACAATGGCGTAAAGACCGTACCAGTAGTAACGATAGATCGGGTGGGTAAGGAACATTGGCCCGGTTCGAATTTGATGCATGAAACTGAGGGAAATTCCGAAGTAGGTATAAAGATGTACCGTCCACCAAGTTTCGTAGGACATCTTTTTTCGTACCTTTTTATATGAGGTTAAACCTGCAACAACAAAGAATATGAAACCGACAGTTGCAGCAAGCATCCAGTCATAAGTCCAGGTAAATTTCCAAAGCTCCCCACCAACGCGCGAGCCGTCATTACCGGCATAGCCCAACGAAACTAGCAGTACATGGAAGCCAATTAAAAAGAGCGAGTAAGGACCAAGCTTGCGATGCCACAAGATCAAGCGATCGTGGCCAACAGCTTTCTCGATCCACGCGATTCGCGAGACCATAACCATGCCAACAAGTGCGAAGTAAGTTCCAACGAGTGCGGCGATACGTGAGATAGAAAGAATCAGCGGGTAAGGCCAGACCCAATCGTGTGAGGTAGATGTTGTTACAAAAATTCCAAGGGTCAACCCAAGACCGATACCTAAAATTAGGTTCGCAGAATTGTGAGTTACGTCAGCACGTTTCAAGGCGCGGCTACGCTCTCGCCGTAGGGGAGGAAAACGACATGCGTGGAGTGTACAAGACGGGCCTTTCTCGGAGATTAAAAGTTGCCCTTAAATAAGCCTGAGTCTTTTCTTATCTATTCAAGCGAATTTATCTCGAATTCATTACGCATCGACGCTACCCATATCCGGGTAACGCTCACCTTTGGCTATCCCCGAGGGGGCGATAAGGTGGAGTTCGGACATTTCTGAAGGGCTCAATGTAATTTCTGCAGCAGCAGCATTCTCTTCGAGTCGTGAAATTTTGCGCGTTCCGGGGATTGGAACATTGTTTTCACTCATGTTGAGAACCCAAGCCAACGCGATCTGGGCAGGGGTTACGCTTTTTTGGTTTGCAATTTCTTTGATCTTTTCCACGATGGTCATGTTGCTTTGGAAGTTCTCTTCGAAAAATCTGGGATAAGTCCGTCGGCGATCGCTGGCATCGAGTTCTGCTGTTGAAGCGATTGACCCAGTCAAAAAGCCACGCCCCAGTGGCGAATAAGGCACGAAACCAATTCCTAACTCTTTTGCTATGGCAAATACCCCGTTGGTTTCGGGATCACGACTCCAAAGTGAATATTCGGATTGGATTGCAGTTATTGGATGTACTGCATGCGCTCTGCGAATCGTGGGCGCCAAAGCTTCAGAGATACCTAAATGTTTAACTTTGCCGGCGATCACAAGCTCCTTCAGAGCTCCCCAAGTTTCTTCAATCGGAACTGATCGATCCACGCGATGCTGGTAATAGAGGTCGATAGATTCGACTCCAAGTCTAGTTAGCGAGGCATCGCAGGCTGCGCGGACATATTCTGGCTTTCCGTTAATCCCAAGCCAAGAACCATCGGCGCCACGTTCGTTACCGAACTTTGTTGCGACTACTACCTCATCGCGACGACCGGCAATGGCTTTGCCAACTAATAATTCGTT
>JBAXKZ010000053.1:0-2778 GCA_037135095.1 Actinomycetes bacterium | reverse complement strand
GGTTACCTCATTAGCAGTGAGGCGCACTCGACCGGGCTATGCGACGTCTCCGAGTACGGGGAAGTTTACATGTTCTCAACGCCTTCTTCTAATCCCAGAACTAAGGTGTATTTCCCGCTTGACCCTGTGACTCTTGCGACGGATATGGATTGGTTCTGATAAAAATAAAGTTCGGAGGTACACAAGGGGTTCCGCACGCAACCTGCGGGCTAGCCACATAAGGTTGCCAGCCGCCAGAACCTACACAGCGATAGTGCTTTGCATCGGCTTCTGCCCTTGAGATTATGAAATCTGAAGTTGTAAATCCCAATTTAGCGAATGGAGCAAAAGCCTCTTTTGTGATGTGCTCAAAGATCGATTGATACACAACTTTTCCACCAGAGAGGTTTGCCTCATACGAAACTTCACTTCCATCTTTTGGGCCAATAGTTCCTATTAGTTGACCCGCTTTTACGTCGGTCCCGGGTTTAAGTCCAGCCAATGCATCCGAGTGCCCGATATTGACTTTCCAATGGGAATTCTCTTTGGAGGTGACTACGAGACCGACGCCTAACGATTTTCTAGCTGGGTTAATTTGATTTACTCCTGGAACATCGATGGAAAAGACTCCATCAAATGGCGCGTAGAGGTTGATATTTGTTTCACCAGATTCTGGAATAGACCTAACGTTCGGATCTTTGCCGAATGCCGGATAGTTGATGTAGTGCTTTAGTGTTCTGCAGGTTTCACCGTCCCAAGCGCGATACGTGAAATCATGTCCGGCATTTGCTCTGTACGGAGTTAATGCGTAAATTCGCTCCGCATCCCAAGGCAAGTGTGTTATCAAAGGCACTTGAGCCATTTCTTTAGGGCCAAAGTTTTCTAAAGCATTCATTGACCGTTTTGCTAACTGAGAACCCACTATTAAGAGGATCAAAATAAAAATGAATACTATTTTGGTTTTCCTTCTCTTTTCGAAAAACCGAGAAAACCTACTCATATCTGCAGGGTAGGACTGCCCATGCATTGAAACAAGGTTTAGTTATATCAACCTAGTGAGAATCTATCGAAATAGTGCTAACCCTCGACTTGAGTAGCGTTAAAACAAGATTGTCAACGTTGAGGCGCACTCGACCGGGCTATGCGAATCCTCCAAGTATGGGGAGGTTTAAAGGCAGATAAAACCAACTAATGAAGAATATTGACAGCTCGAGCGACGACCAGCCCAACCAAAACGAGCGAAGTAATTGATTGAATGGCCATCAACAATTTCGCCCACTTAGTTAAAGGCATGGCATCTGTAGGGCTGAATGCGGAGGCGTTTGTAATTGAGACATATAAATAATCAGAATAGTGTGGAAACCAGCCGGGAGCTGCGTAGGCGGGATCAGTCATCTGCGGAAAGAGAAAATCGGGAACTGAGTCGATGGCTGCAGCACGAGCCGCAGGTCCTCCGCGATCAAAGTCCCAATACCAAAGTGAGAAGATGACAATATTTGAAAGCCAGATTGAGAAACCCGACCAGAGTAACCTGGTTGGCGAAGTAATCGAGGCATCCACAATTTTCTCAACTAACAATATCGCCGAAGCTGCATTGCTGAGCATCATGAAACCGTTTAGTACCAAGGTAAGCGTTCGTTGTGGCACATGTGGCAGGCCAAGCTTCTTCGGCGCGATCAAGACGATTAGTACCAGCAACATTGCTTCAACAAAGCAGAAGACTTTGTGATGTGGAATCGCCAGCGACTTTGGAATAAAGAATTGCAAACCAATCACCATGAGAACTACCAGGAGAACTGGACCCCGGTTTTCCTGCTTATGTTCTTGCAGCCAATGCGGCTGCGGGAAACTCTCAAAAGCCATGGTCAGAATCTACTCTGGCAAATTACAGCACCTGAACGAAAGCAGGCTCCGAAGTGGCTTTTCGCCCGTTTTCGATCAGAAATGCACCCTCGCGGTCGGTCAGTTCCAGGAGTTAGGCTAATGGCATGAATGAAGAAGAGGGCACTCGCGTCCACGACCACCCGGTAGCAGAACAACTTACCGATTTTATGAAGACCGGTTGGGCGCCATCACCACTCGATGGAATTACTCAAGCCGAAGTCGCTTCATATAGCGCCCAACGGCGAGCCAAACTATCGGCGGCCTATCCTGGCCTGCGTTTGGTTTTGCCTGCAGGTTCGGCGAAAGTCAGAAGCAATGACACCGACTATCGCTTCCGCGCGCATACCGCCTTCTCATATTTCAGCGGCGTAAATGGTTTGGATGCCTTGCCAGATTCGGTTCTGATCTTGGAACCAAATGACAATGGTCACGAAGCGGTGCTTTTTGTCCATCCTCGCTCATCCCGAGATTCGGAGGGCTTCTTTAAGAATTCAAAGCATGGTGAGTTCTGGGTGGGCCGACGGTTAACTTTAGAAGAGACCGCGATTCGCTATGCAATCGCTGTACGCGATGTGGAATCCATTGAAAGTTTTCTTGCTGATGAAAAAGATGCCCTGGTTCTTCGCGGTGAAGATCGCAAGATCGACAAGCAAATTGAGAAGCACAAGAAGAAAGAGGAAGAGTTCGCCAGCGTCCTATCAGCTATGCGCCTCATTAAAGATGAATTTGAGATTGCCGAAATGCAGAAGGCGATCGATGCTTCTGCCCGAGGCTTTGCCGACATGGTCCGAGTTCTGCCATCGGCAACAGCAGTCTCTCGTGGCGAGCGAATCATCGAGAGTGCTTTCTTCGGTCGAGCCCGGTTGGAAGGCAACGATGTTGGCTATGACACCATCGCGGCCTCAGGATCCCACG
>JBAXKZ010000052.1:0-2872 GCA_037135095.1 Actinomycetes bacterium | reverse complement strand
TTTGGGCGCCAGTACCTTTCAGACCTTTGCTTATGTGACCTTTCCGATGATTCGCTCGGCGTTGGTAGCTGGTGGTCTATTGGCCTTCGCACTTTCGTTCGATGAGATTGTTGTTACCACCTTTACATCTGGCGCCAGCGTTCAAACTTTGCCACAGTGGATCTTCAATAATCTTTTCCGACCAAATCAGGCACCGATCGTGAATGTAGTAGCCACAATATTGTTAGTGGCATTTATGCTGCCTGTTTGGTTATCGCAGCGACTTTCGGGTGGTTCCGCAGCTAGCTCCCGACTTTAACCGAATCGATAAACCAAAGCCGAGCTAACTCCGGCCAAGATAATTACAACTGGGAATGGCGCCTTTGCCAGCAAAGCGGCAAAGGCCACTGAAATTCCGGCGGCGCGATGATCAATGACCAGTTTGGTTTTTTCGGTAAATGATTGCACCGTTACCAATCCCATTAACAGAACTATTGGAATATAGGTATTAATCCGCTGTGCCCGCGGATGATTGAACCAACTGGCCGGAAGCGAATGACCTAAATACTTAAAGGCGTAACAGAAGAACGAGGTTCCGATTACCGAGATCCATTGTGAGCTCATTCGCGCCAGCCCAAAATAACGGCCAAAATGACGGTGGCCATAATTGGAACACCAGCTGGTGCGAATGGTGTGAGCGCTAACGCCAGTACTAGCGCCGAAATTGCAATCGCCCAACTCTTTTTATCTTTGAGTCGATTCCAAACCAATCCTAAGAAAATTGCGGGAATTGCGGTATCCAGCCCCCAGTCCGCCGGGTTGCCTAAGGCATTGGCGCCAAGGGCACCCAACAAGGTAAATAAATTCCAAAATATATAAACACCCAGACCGGTATACCAAAAGCCAGTCTTCATGTCGACGGCGTTATCTTGCGAGAGCGCAACACCAGTGGATTCATCGATGGTTAATTGCGCGCCAAAGATTCGCTTGATTCCCTTGATCTGCAGGATCTGTGCCATTCGCACGCCGTAAAGGCCATTTCGAATTCCCAGCAGTGAGGCGGTGCTAATGGCGCTAAATGCCGAACCGCCCGCGCCTAAAACGCCGACGACAGCGAACTGCGAAGCTCCCGAAAAGGTCAAAAGCGATAGGGCGCAGGCCTGAGCCACCGTGTAATGCGAGGCGATCGCCGCCGCGCCAAAGGCGCTCCCGAAGGCACCGACCGTTATTCCGACGCTGAGGGAATCGCTCTTAACTGACACGCCGACATTCTGCCCTAATCCCCAGGCTTTATGGGCACCATAGATAGGGTCGCCAGTATGAGCGAAGGTAGCGAGCAAGCGATTATCTTTAAAGATGATGTAACCGTTGAATTGGTGAAATCCAGCGCCAGCGATTCTGATGTCATTTGGGCAGCCCGAGTCTCAACCGCCGGGGAGAACTCCCTTGATGCAGTGGGATCTGATGCCAGTCGCTCAGAAGGGCTCATAAATTATTTAGCTCGCGAGCGACATGGCAGTCCTTTTGAACATACCTCGATGACTTTTTTTGTGTCGGCGCCAATCTTCGTCTTCCGGGAATTTATGCGCCATCGCATCGCTTCATATAACGAGGAGAGTGGCCGCTATCGCGAACTCAATCCAGTATTTTATGTGCCAAGTAAAGATCGAAAGTTAGTTCAAATTGGCAAAGCCGGTTCCTATTCCTTCGTTGATGGCACCGATGAGCAATATGAATTAACAGTTAGGCTTATCAGAGAGAGCTGCACCTTGGCTTACAAGAATTACCAAGAGATGTTGGCTGCTGGCGTTGCCCGTGAAGTCGCCCGCGCCGTTTTGCCAGTAACACTTTATTCATCGATGTATGTAACTATGAATGCCCGCGCCTTAATGAACTTTCTTTCACTTCGTACTTCTCGCGAAGGCTCGCAGTTCCCAAGCTATCCGCAACGGGAGATCGAGATGGTGGCGGAGAAAATGGAAGCGGTTTTCGCCGAATTAATGCCGATTACCTATGGCGCCTTTCAAAAGTCCGGCCGAATCGCACCTTAATCGCTTAACTTTGGCCTAATAGTCCCAATAGTTAGGTGCCACCCCCAAGCCTCGCGGTAGAGTTACATCATGCATATTCAGCCGCCCTTCGGACGCCTAATCACCGCAATGGTGACGCCGTTCGACAAGGATGGGGCTATCGACTGGGATGGCGTTGCAAAATTGGCTCAGCATTTAGTTGCTACCGGCCACGATGCGATCGCCGTCAATGGAACTACCGGTGAAGCTCCAACCACAAAATCTTCCGAAAAGCTAGAAATTATTCGCGTAGTAAAGGAAGCTGTTCCGGCACATATCAAAGTGCTTACCGGTGCCGGTGATAACGAAACCTCCTACACCGTTGAACAAGCAAAGCGCTCGCAAGCTGCAGGAGCCGATGGTTTATTGATCGTTACCCCTTATTACAACAAGCCACCACAAGCCGGAATCGAAGCGCACTTTCGTGCAGTTGCCGCCGCTACCGACCTTCCAATCATGATGTATGACATCCCCGGCAGAACCGGGGTTGAGATTGAACAAGACACGATCTGCCGCTTGGCAGAAGTGCCAACGATCGTTGCGTTAAAAGATGCCAAAGGAAATCCGGCCTCTACCTCATGGGTAATCAAGCGAACTGGCATCCCGGTTTACTCTGGCGATGACATTCTTAACTTGCCACTACTTTCCGTCGGCGCCGTTGGCTTTGTTTCAGTTTGTGGTCACACCGTAGGCACCCAACTAAGGGCCATGCTCGATGCCTGGTTTAGCGGGGATGCAGGACGAGCCCTGGAAATTCACCAACAACTATTGCCGGTATTCACCGGAACCTTCCGCACCCAAGGTGCGATATTGACTAAGGCTGC
>JBAXKZ010000051.1:0-3294 GCA_037135095.1 Actinomycetes bacterium | reverse complement strand
GGCGCTGCGGTTTTGGCTTAACTTGTAAACGGCCTCGACCTTTGTAACTTTAAGCGTCACTGCGACGATGCCTCGAAGCTGAGCTTCAAAGTATGTCGGGTTCGATTCGCTGGCGCTCCAAGATTTTTCGCGTCCAGCCTCGTGGACCTGGGTTAAATCCGTAACGATGCCACGAAGTACTTCGATATCTTCGCTAATCTCTACTGTGCCACTTAAGTGCACTGCTTGATAGTTCCAGGTAGGAACCACTTTGTGGTCGGTTGTTTTGCGCTCGTAATTGGTCGGTGAAATATAAGCCTGCGGTCCTCTAATTATTGCTAAGCCTTTAGCTCCGGGCAAAATCGATTTCCATTGCTCATTAGCTTTGGACATATGCATTAACAACCAGCCGTACTCGTCTTCAAAGATTTCTCCAACGATCCAGTTGCAGGGCATCAGGGTTGCCAAAGGTTGACCGCTTGAATCAACGGTAATCAGGTCAGCAGCTCTAGCCGCCGCAACAAAGGGAAGGATCTGCGACCATTCGGTGATCTCAAAGTGCTTTGGAATGTACATTGTTTAAGTATGTCAGTGCATTTAAATGGGAAATTGGACTCGGGATTTACCCCGTCTAAACAAGCTACATATCTCGCTAAAAAGCATTTCGTGAGGTTGAGCCGGGTGAAATCCGACCAAGGGCTATTGTGGTTCCGCGAATATGTTGGGATAATTTTGTGTGAAATTCGTGAGCCAAAAGAGATGTAAATGAGCGAAGCGGCGGTCTTGGGCGAGTCAACCAAGGACCGGCTGCTTAGTGTGGCGATTCAATTTCTAGAGAGTCAGCCTTTTGATTCAATTACTAGCGAGCAAATTATCATCGAGTCTGGATTCAGCAAGGGATCGCTGTATCACCATTATGCAGATTTCAGCGACTTGATGGAGGCCGCCCAGGTCAGACGTTTTTCAAATTATGTGCGGGAAACCTTGGAAGATTTGATTGCATATGTAGAAAATAATACCGATCCGATTTTAGTTAGACGAAGTTTCCACGAGCTGGCTTTATCAGAGCAATTTACTGACTCGCTATCGTTCCGGCTCAAACGATTTCAAATAACTTACACCGCAGCAACAAATGAGCGGATGCGCCAAAGAATTGCGCCAGTTCAAGAAGAGTTAACCCAAAAATGGATGCGGATATATAACATTTGCGCCGAACGACGTTGGACAAAGCACAATTTAGATGCGCGTGCAGTTTCAGTTTTGCTTCAGTCAACCATAATTGGCCGAGTGGTTGACGACAATGCAACTAAACATATTGACACTGCTGATTGGATCAAAACGCTAATCTTTGTATTTGACAAGATCTTCTTTGATAATCTAAATATTGCGAAGAACGGCGAACGTGTTTCAACAAATGACAAAGTGGTCGTACTTCTCTCATCCGATTCGAAATGTCAGGAACTCGAACGAGATGATTATGTATTAACTTCAGAGATCCGTAGATCTCGCTTGGATCTTTTACCCACCTCTGAACTAAATCTATTTTCAGAAAGCTACTTGAATTCCGCACGAAAGATGTACCTAATTGAACCAATTGGACCAGAATTCGCAAAAGAGATTTTGGCTTTAACCATCGCTAATTCCGATTTTCCTAATTACGAAGATAATGCCGAAGACCAGCTACCAAACTTAGAAACGATTTCTGAGCTTTGGAACGCTGAATCCAAGATCTTTGGCGCCTTCGTTCTCTCCGAATTAGTTGGATATATCCAGGTAATTTCAACACCAACCCAAGCAAAGTTCGGCATGTGCATTATTAATCGAAAGCACCGGTCGCAAGGTTTAAGCACAGCGTTGGTTTCGTATGCAATTCTCAGTAATCTAAATAAAGGAATTCGTAGCTTCAGATCAACTAACGATCACCTAATTTCAGATCGTCAAGCAATTATGAAACGACTTGGTTTTGTCGAAAGCGCGAGCACTCGCACTTACGTCAAACAAATTGCCTAGTTCTAATTAGGCAAGTCCACCTGGTAGCGAACGACATATTTCAGCCAAAGGTAAAGGTGAATGCCTGGGTACCTGAGTCTTGGAAAGTAAATTTGAGAAGACCTGGACCGAACGAATTTGAACTATAAATATTGTAAAGGCGATCGGAATCAACTGAGATTACTCCGTTATGTACATCTGTCCCAGCAGCAATGCCTGTCAATGGTTTCCCGTTTAGCGATACGTTTACTCGATCAACCGCACCCTCTTTATGAGGTTTCAGAATTATGTAGACATGGTTCGCAGAGAAACTTTCTGTAAGGGTTGCACCAGCGCTGGCCTGCGCGTATTGGCTCTGGATATTCCAATTGCCCCCAAAGGAGAAGAGGTTTGGTGGCGTAAATTTTGGCGCGTTGAAATTGCGTTGACCGTTAATGTTTATCGTTTGTGGGTAGCCGTACTGGGCACGATCACTGCCTAAATAGGTTTCTGGGGTGGTGCGCTTCTGCGGGGTTAGATCTGCGGCGCTAATCAATGAAGTTGGTGCCTTGGCACCACTATCTAATAACAAGGTCTGAATTGCCTTCTCCATTTGATCGTACTGGCCTTCACCAAAATCTACGCGACGGATAACTCCGGTTGCGTCGATTAAGTATTCCGCTGGCCAATACTGATTGTTGTAGTCATTCCAAATATTCAAATCGTTATCTTGAACCACTGGATACTTAATATTGAAGCGCGCAATTGCGGCCAGAACGTTGCCCTTGTCTTTTTCAAAGGCAAACTCTGGAGCATGCACGCCGATAACCTGAAATCCGTATGAATGGTACTTGTTGTACCAAGCGGTCACATGCGGCAAGGTGCGGATGCAATTGATGCAGGTATAAGTCCAGAAATCTACCAAGACCACTTTCCCTTTAAGTGAGGCCAAAGTTAACGGAGTGGTTGGGTTGAGCCAATCAGTTCCACCGGCGAATCCCGGAGCTGGCGTCCTTGTATTGAACAACGAAGAATTATCTTGATACCCAGGGTTGTTACTTGCTCGGCCCTTTAATTTGTCCAGTGCCTTAGTGACACTTTTTGTGCCCTCTATCTTTGTAAGGGCGCTGCTATAAGAAGGTATTGCGTTCAAGAGATTAGCTTCCAGTGTTTTGTCGTAATTAGTGTAAATCGCAATTGCGGTAAGAATCAGGACCACGCCGGACGCAATTTGAATCTTGCCGGTGTATTTAGAAATCCGCCTCGACCTCGCCAAAATCTTTTGTCCACCCACGGCAAAACCAAAGAGCGGGATGGATACGCCAGCTACATAAAACAGAGTTACGA
>JBAXKZ010000050.1:0-3324 GCA_037135095.1 Actinomycetes bacterium | reverse complement strand
CTGCTGCTAAGCCAGCTGCCAAGAAGGCCGCTCCAAAGCGCAAGAAGGCTGCTGCAAAGAAGCCTGCTGCCAAGAAGGTTGCCGCTAAGAAGCCAGCTGCTAAGAAGGCTGCTCCAAAGCGCAAGAAGGCTGCTGCAAAGAAGCCTGCTGCAAAGTAAGACTTTTACTAAAAAACCCCGCTACGAAAGTAGCGGGGTTTTTTATTCTCCTAAATTCTGGATTTAACTTTTCTTTGTCGCCTTTGATACCGGCTTCACCTCGGTTAAGAATTGATCTCGAAGTTGACCTTGTACTCGATCAAAGATTTTTGCTAAATCTTCTTGATCTTTAGAGGTCAAGTGATCCACAAAGCGATGGCGAACGCTAGAGACGTGATCGGGCGCTGCCTTGACGATCGCTTTCCAACCACGATCAGTCATCACCGCAAAGTAACCCCGCTTATCTTCTAAACACTCCTCGCGCTTTACCCAGCCAGCTTCTTCCATAACTTTCATCCGATGCGAAAGGCGAGATTTGGAGATCATGGCGATCTCGGCTAATTCACTCATGCGCATTTTTCGACCGGGTGCATCACTTAGTTGAGCGAGCACTTCATAGTCTGACATCGAGAGATCATGACCTTCTAGGTCGACATCCAAGGCCTCAAGTAGTCGACGCGATGCGATGATATAAGAGCGCCAAGCCTTCATCTCTCGTGGATTTAACCAGCGTGGTTCAATCTTCTTAGTAGCCATATCCTAATATTACTTGAAAGTTCAACCAGTTGAAAGTCAGACTCTCGCGAGATTCGATAGGATCTGACTATGAAAACTGGTTTATTACCTGAGCACATGAGCGGCGATGTTCGCGCCCAAGACAACCTTTACCGCCATGTCAATGGCCACTGGGTAGATACCGCCGAAATTCCAGCTGATCGGGCTGGCGATGGCGCCAGCTACGAGTTGTATCAAACGGCCGAAAAGCAGGTCCGGGCAATCATCGAAGAACTAGCCGCCAGCGGACACACCCCAGGCACTAATGCGCAGAAGATTGGCGATCTATATGCCGCCTTCATGGATGATGCCAAAATCGAAGCGCTAGGAATATCGCCGATACAGGCCGACCTCGATCTCGCATTATCGGTGAAAACCGCCGCTGACTTCCACGCTGTTTTAGGAGCCTTCGAAGCAAAAGGTGTAGGTGGTCTCTTTTACGAATACATCACCACAGATAACAAAGATTCAAATACCAATATCGCCTACCTGGGTCAATCCGGGCTGACTTTGCCGGATGAGGCTTACTACCGCGAAGCTGAATATCAACCAATTCGCGAAGCGCTTCTAATTCACATTGAAAAAATGTTTGTTTTGGCCAGTGTTCCAGATGCTGCTAATCGAGCCAAACTAATTCTGGCTCTGGAAACTGAAATTGCTAGCCATCACTGGGATCAGGTTAAAGATCGCGATGCCCTGCTTACTTACAACAAGTTCACCCGCGCCGAAATTGAAGCTCTCTCCCCCGGAATAAATTGGTCGCTATGGATGAGCAACTCCAAGACGCCAGAAAAACTCTTAGCAACAGCGATATTGCGCCAACCTTCATTTTTTACCGGGGTCGGACAAATGCTCCAAAATTTCGATGCCGAGAGCTGGAGCGCATGGCTGGGTTGGCATTTGATTTCAGGTGCCGCGCCCTACCTCACCGCGGCGATCGTCCAGCAAAACTTCTCCTTTTATGCAACCACTCTTTCGGGAGTCCCAACACTTCGGGAACGTTGGAAACGTGGCGTCGGATTAATCGAAGGCGCTCTTGGGGAAGCTGTTGGCGAGATCTATGTTCAGCGCCATTTCCCACCAACTGCCAAAGAAAGAGCGCTGGAATTAGTCTCCAATTTGCTAGCTGCCTACCGAGTCGATATTGCGGCTTTGGATTGGATGAGTCAGGAAACCAAAGAACGCGCCTTTGATAAGTTAAATAAATTCCGTACCAAAATTGGCTACCCCGATAACTGGCGCAATTACGACAAACTTGAAATTGTCCCCGGAGAGTTAATTTCGAATCTGGGACGGCTTGCTAAATTTGAGCAAGATTACGAATATGCCAAAATTGGCGCTCCGGTAGATCGCGAAGAGTGGCTAATGACCCCCCAAACCGTAAATGCCTATTACATTGCCGGGATGAATGAAATTGTCTTCCCAGCTGCCATTTTGCAACCTCCCTTCTTTACCCTCGAAGCCGATGATGCCGCCAACTACGGTGGGATCGGCGCCATTATTGGCCATGAAATCGGTCACGGCTTTGATGATCAGGGGTCGGAATACGACGGCGATGGCAACCTAAATAATTGGTGGTTGGATTCCGACCGCGTCGAATTTGAAAAGCGCGCTGCACTTTTGATCGCGCAATACGACGGTTTAAGTCCAGCGGAAGCGCCAGATTTAAATGTAAATGGTGCACTCACAATCGGCGAGAACATCGGAGACCTTGGTGGCTTAACAATCGCATTAAAGGCCTATGAAATCGCCTTAAACGGCGTCTCAGCCCCGATTTTGGGCGGTTTTACCGGTCAGCAACGGTTATTTTTCGGCTGGGCGCAATCTTGGCGAGCAAAATTCCGGAGCGAGGAAGTTCGGCGGCGAATCGCAACTGACCCACATTCGCCAGATGAAATCCGGTGTAACCAAGTGGTTCGAAATCTGAATGAATTTTACGAAGCCTTCGATGTGCAGCCAAATGATGGGCTCTACCTCTCACCAGACCAGCGGGTTCGGATCTGGTAGCACTGTTAGACTTTCTAGATGAAAAAGCTACAACTTGCCCTTCTCCCAGTCCTTGGCGCCACTTTGATTCTCGCAGGTTGCGGAAGCACCGCGAAGAGCGCTGCCAATCCAACCGAGAGCGCTGCGGCGAGCGCACCGGCCGCTGCTAGTTCTGCTTTCGGGAAAGCTGTCGATCTGGGAGGCGGCGTCTCAATCACCGTTGCCGCACCAACAGCCTTTAAGCCAACTGCCTTTGCTTCCAATTATTTTGCCAATCAGGTGCATGACAAGTTGTCCATCACCATTCAAAATGGCGGCACCACTCCCTTAGATCTTTCCAGCGTCTCAATCACTGCTGGCTCTGGCGCCAATGCATGTGTTGATGTCCTAGATGGCGATTCCGGAATTAATGGCGCTCCTACGGATCCAGTCGCTCCAAAAGCCAGCGCCAATTTCAACTACGGCGTGGGTTGCGACGGCAAGGTTGGGGAGCCACTAACTCTGACAATCTCTTTGGGAACTGATACCGCAACAGTGACAGGCAGCCTCGTTTAATTTCCTTCGGGCCTAATCAATTTCCTTCGGG
>JBAXKZ010000049.1:0-3388 GCA_037135095.1 Actinomycetes bacterium | reverse complement strand
TTGGTCTCCAAACGGTCTCTTGGCTCTTTCATGGCGAAATTGAACATCGGGATTCAGTCGGAAGCCTTCAACTTATAAATCCTGGTCAATTAAATTTAATGACCTCGGGCTATGGAATTGCGCATTCTGAACTATCGATAGAAGCCGGGAAAGAGTTTCATGGCGTTCAGTTGTGGGTTGCCTTGCCAACTGAAAGTAAGGATGTTGCGCCGCACTTTGAGCACCATAAAGATCTCCCCACCTTTGATTTTGAGGGAATGAGAGCCAAACTAATTATGGGCTCGTGGTTAGGGCAAGAATCAGCCGCGAAAATCTATTCACCGCTTATGGGAGCAGAGATTTCGGGGGAGAATCTAGATATTAGTTTTCCGATCGATCCAACATTTGAATATGGGATTTTGGTGGACGAAGGAGAAATCACCATAAACCGCCACCAAGTAACGGCGGCACAACTTCACTACATACCGGCTGGCAATTCCGAAATCAGCATTTGCGCCCAGGGAAAGTTTCGGGGGTTAATTATTGGAGGCGCACCTTTTAATGAAGAAATCATCATGTGGTGGAACTTCATTGGCCGCACCCATAACGAAATTGTCCAAATGAGAAGCGATTGGGAAAATCAGACAGAGCGGTTTCAATTATTTGAAGATCGCATCGGCGGTTATATTCCAGCCCCAGCCCTGCCAAACCTAATTTTGAAGCCAAGAGGGTCACGGCAGCCCCTTTGAAGCGTAAAGTCGCCTGAAGGAGTGGTGGCTCGGTGCCTAGATTTTCCTACTCACCAGTCACTCTCTATTGTGGTGCCGTTGTTACCTGCAAGAAAGGTCTATTTGCACATGAGCCAAATTGAAACCTTCCCGACCATTATTCAAGGTGGAATGGGCGTTGGGCTTTCAAATTGGACGTTGGCCAAAGCCGTTGCACTAAAAAGTCAGATGGGTGTCGTCTCTGGCACGGCCGTAGATACCGTGATTGTTCGCCGGCTTCAAAATGGTGATGTAGATGGCAGCATTCGTCGCGCTTTGTCACACTTTCCATCGCAAGAGATCGCCAATCGGATTTTGACTCGTTATTTCCGTGTCGAACCGCGAAAAAATGATGAAACCTACATGCTTGTACCTAAACCATCATTGACCCCCAGCCAAGAAGCAACAGAACTGGTTGTGGCCAGCAACTTTGCTGAAGTTTGGTTGGCAAAAGAAGGTCATGATGGCCTGGTCGGAATTAACTTTCTTGAAAAAATTCAGATGGCCACACCTGCATCGATTTTAGGTGCAATGTTGGCTGGCGTTGATTTTGTTCTAATGGGCGCCGGAATTCCCCGCGAAATTCCTAGTTTGATTAAGAATTTTGCAGCTGGCCAAGAAGGTTCAATTCATGTTGAAGTAATTGGGACTGATCCAGTGGTTCTTAAGTTAGATCCAAAAGCGGTTTTGGGTGAAGCGTTGCCATTACTAAAAACTCCGAAATTTATCGCCATCGTCTCCTCAGATGTTTTAGCGTCCTATCTGGCAAAAGATGACCTAACTCGACCTGATGGTTTTGTTATCGAAGGTCATCGAGCGGGCGGTCACAACGCCCCGCCTCGCAGTAAAAAGTATGACGAGCAGAATGAGCCGATTTATACCGATAGAGATGAGCCAAACTTAGTAAAGATGGCCACGCTTGGAATTCCATTTTGGTTGGCAGGTGCATATGGCTCTCCTGATAAATTAAAAGAGGCGCTTGCTCTTGGCGCAAAGGGCGTACAAGTCGGTACTTTATTTGCGCTGTGCAATGACTCTGGTTTAGCGCAGGAAATTAGATCGCAGTTATTGGAAGAAATTCGTCTAGATCATTTAAAAATCGCTACCGATGCAGCCGCTTCACCAACGGGATTTCCAATAAAAATTGCACATTTAGCTGGAAGTTTGACTGATGCCGACGCAATGGAAAATCGAAGTGCGCTTTGTGATTTAGGATATTTGCGAACACCATTTTTGAATCCCAACGGCCGTATTGATTACCGCTGCCCTGGTGAACCAGTAGATATGTATGTGAAAAAAGGCGGAATTGCTGAAGAGACTCACGGCAGACATTGCTTGTGCAATGGGCTAACGGCAAACATTGGATTGGGTCAGCACCGTCGTAGTGGTTACGACGAACTCCCCATCGTTACCTTGGGATCGGATATTGAAGGATCAAAGGAGCTATTGAAGCTTCACCCCGAAGGCTGGAGCGCACCTGATGTAATTGATTGGATGATGACCGAGCAGTCACTGATTAATTAGCACTTACAATCAGGCATGGGAAGTTTTAACCAGAGCAAGAAGCGAACCACTTGGATAAATCTCTGGTCGGTATATTTAATTTGGGGCTCGACATACTTTGCGATCGCAATCGCCATAAAATCAATGCCCTCACTGCTTGCTATGGCAATCCGCTTTATGAGTGCCGGAGCGATTTTGGGGTTGGTTTTGGTAGCCAAAAGCGGATGGCGAACACTTAAAGTCCCAGCTCGCGAAATTGCTTCAGCTTCAATCATGGGTGCACTTTTGCTCGGCTTTGGTATCGGAAATGTTTCACTTGCCGAGCACACCGTGCCCAGCGGAATCGTGGCGCTCATAATTTCGGCAATGCCATTTTGGATTGCGATCTTTCGAGCGCTCTCTGGCGACCATCCAGCCAAATTAAGTTGGATCGGGGTGGTTGTTGGATTTTGTGGCGTTGCTATTCTGTTGAAGCCAGGTCAAGTTCACGCCATTAATGGGGCAAGCAACGGCAAATTACTTTTTTGGATGATTATGGTGCTGGTCGGCAATATTTCATGGGCCTTCGGTACCTTTATTGCGCCGAAGATTGCGCTTCCGAAGAACGCTTTGGTGCTTACTACCTACGAAATGTTCGCTGGCGGATTGGGTTTGCTACTAGTTGCGACGATTCGCGGCGAACGATTTAGTGGCTTTGCGCACGCGACGTCCGGATCCATGTGGGCACTGCTCTACTTAATATTAATTGGATCTATCGTCGCGTATAGCTCATATCTTTGGTTAGCTAGCAATGCCCCAGTCTCGTTAACTGCAACATATGCCTATGTAAATCCGGTGATTGCGGTCTTTCTAGGATCCATCTTCTTGCATGAAAAAGCCAGTCCATCCATATTTATTGGTGGCGCGATTGTTATTACAGGTGTGGTGCTTGTTATTACCGCCGAAAGTCGGAGTAATCGCTAAAAAAGAATTCACCTAAAGATCACCTTCTGATTGATATCGCGTTGCCTGGGCGTGTTCCACTTACTCCCAAATCAGGGGAGTGCATCAAATGAAAAAAATCGTGATCATGGGTGGCGGAATTATCGGCACCATGCACGCCTATTTGGCACTTAAAGAGGGTTATTCCGTAATTCAGT
>JBAXKZ010000048.1:0-4064 GCA_037135095.1 Actinomycetes bacterium | reverse complement strand
ATTCTCCTAGTTTGATATTTCTTCAATGGGAAAGGCGATACATTTTGTGGGATCAATCGAAACTTCTATCCGAGAGCCCCGCTCATGCGAAATACTATCGAAAACCCCAGTGAGCGAACCGTATTTGGTTTCAATGACATGCTCATAACCACGGCCGCGATAGGCAATATCCAATACAGTGCTATCAATTCGATTTTTATGGGAGTCTGAAAAGCTGGTGGCAGCAGGACGAACCAGAATTTCAACTTTCTGACCTACCTTTAGCGGCAAGGTATGACGTGCCTTTAGCAAATCGCCACCAAGCTCGACGACACAATTCTTCTCCTCAAGTTCTTTGACCTTTCCAAAGAAACTTCCTGCAGTGCCAGTAAAAGCGGCAACAAATCGAGTTGCTGGCTTTTCATAAATAGTTTCAGGGCGAGCAATCTGCTCGATCATTCCCTTATTGATAACCCCAATTCGATCCGCTAGCGCAAATGCTTCCGATTGATCATGCGTGATATATAAGGCAGATGCGCCAATTTCTCTGGTTAAAGTTGAGATCTCGATGCGAAGCCGCTCGCGCAAATCCGCATCTAAATTGGAAAGTGGCTCATCAAATAATAAAAGTGAAGGTCGAGCCACAATTGCACGCGCCAGCGCTACTCGCTGCTGTTCACCGCCAGACAATTCTGATGGATAATTCTTCGTCTTGTGCGCCAGACCAACCCTGCCAAGCATCTCCAGAACCAACTTCTCGCCGTGAGCGCGCTCAAAGCCGCGTCGCTTAATAGCGTATGCAACATTTTCATGAGCAGTTAGGTGTGGCCAAAGAGCATAATCTTGAAAGACCATCGCCAGGTTTCGCTTTTCTGGAGCCACATGAGTGCGCTCATCAGTCATGATGGCATCGCCAAATGAAATGCTCCCTTTGTCGATTCGTTCAATTCCAGCCATTGACCGAATCAGGGTGGACTTGCCAGAACCTGAAGGTCCAAGTAGCACCGTAAAATTGCCAGGTTCAATCGTCAAGTCCAAGGCATCTAAAGCGGCAAGTTCACCATAAAACTTTGATGCACCTTTGACTGTTACAAGCTGGCCTTCTTTTCTACTGTTCACGCGACGCTCCAATTCGTTTCCATCCCACAGGTGCCAGCAAGTTAAATAGGGAGTAGGCGACGGCTACTACAACCAGCGCCGACAAGATTCCTAAAACCTCCATTGCGGTCCCCCCGCCGTAGTCATAGTTGGCCAAGGCTTTATCGATTCCGACAGAAAGCGGCTCTTGGCCGGGGGCATAAAGTAATTGTGAGACCGGCAGCTCTAAGAGCGTCCCGGCGTAGGTCAAACAGAAGGCGGCCAACAACGGTTTCGCAATAATGGGCATCACAACGTCAAACCAAGTTCGAACTGCATTGCTGCCATGAACTCGGCAAGCCTCAGAAAGTGACTCCTGAAGTTGGCTCATATTTCCGACCAGCGATCTGGAAGTAGATGGAAGTGCGCCGGCCAAATAAGCCAAACCCAACAAGGCGCTGGTGCCATAAAGATGAATCCCCAACGAATTAGTAAGCGGCAGGTTATAAGCGAAGATGTAACCGGCGGCGAAAACAATTCCCGGAAGCGCCACAGCTGCCAAAAGAATGAAGTCGAGAATTTGCGAACCTGCGCCAGATTTCTTTTGTGTTAGCAGGCGGGCACAAAACGCTGCTAAGAAGGCGGCGAATACCGCCACAATCAGCGCAATCTTTGATGAGAAGATCAAAGGATCGTGAAGTGTTGGGGAGGTAATCACCGATTTGTAATTCGCGATCGTCCAAGCGTGAGTGGAAAATGGCGACCCCACTCCGCTGAGTGCTGAAGCCGAAAGCGCGCCAAAGGCCGGGACGCCAAGGGTAATTGCCAAAATCCCTAAGACGAAGGTGGCGGAAATGATCTTTCCCTTTTTGGAAAGTTCGATTCGGCGAAATGGTCGCGTCTTTCCACTTAGTGTTCTAAAACTCCGGCCTCTTAAGTTCCGTGCTTGGAGCAAAAGCGCGATCACAATCAGAAGCAAAAGTACCGCGCCGACTGCAGCGCCGACCGGATAATTTGCCGGGAAGTTTTCGATTGCTAAATACAAACTATATGTAGCGATGGGGAAATGTGACTCGGAAGAGAAAGTTGCCGCAACGCCAAAGTCAGAAATAGATTCGGCAAACACAATTGCAATTGCTGACCAAATTGCCGGTGACAGCAAAGTTGCCATGGTCTTGAATGCTTCGATGCGACTGCCGCCATGAACGCGGATAGCATCTTCGAACTCGCCACCCAAACTGCGCATCGCATTACTGATAACCAAATAGGCGAAGGGCAAGCCTTTGACGGCCAGAACTATGAACACTCCGATTGGACCATAAAAAATATTTCGAAGACCAGCACTTGGAAATCCGAGGATATCCAGCACCCCGCGTTGTTCGATTAAGCGTTGCCAACCTAGTGCGATTAGGTATGAAGGAGCGAGAAGCAGAGCGAATACAAAGAATGGCCAGATTTTTCGAACCGGTGAGTTCGTTCGCAAGACGATCCAAGCGATGATCGTGGCTAGGAAAGCCGACAACAACGCGACCAAGACTCCGAGGATAAATGAGTTGACTAACCCCTGAGCAAACTGTCCATGAGCGATATCCCGGAACGGCTGAATTGTGAACCAAGCATCACCTTGCGAAAGCGAACGCGGGCTGACAGCGTTCAACAAGAAAAGCAGGATGGGCGCAACCAAAATTCCGACTATCAGAATCCAAAAGAAGGTTAATGGGTTGGCCCTAATTCGATGTTTCATGAGTCCATTCAAGATTGGGAAATCCCGCCACCCGTTCGATTTGAACGAGCGGCGGGATTTTACAGAGTGGGTGGGCGCTACTTGATGTTCTGAAGGAACCAGTCATCTACTGCAGGTTGCTGAGGACCCCATGCATATGGATTTGCAAGATGGTAATCAGGAAGTTCTGGTACGAATGACTTTGGCTTGGCATAGGTAGTGATTGGCCAGAAGAAGGAATCGCTGTCAGATGAATTAGTGGCAACTGTCTGACCGGCTGGCGACAAGATGAAGTCAACAAACTTCTTCGCCAATTGACGTTGTGATGAAGATCCGGAAGCTCCGATGCCGATCACATTTGTTACCAAGTTTGGCTTGGTTAGGAATGCGATCTTTGGTGTAACACCAGGGATCGGAGTCTTTGCAAGCTTGTTTATCTCATTTAGCGCTGCGGTGCTTTGAATCAGCGCGATAGATATATTTCCAATTTCGAAGGCGTGAGTTGTTGGACCGTTACGATCGTTTACAACAATGCCGTTGGTTGTCTTCAATTGCTTTAAGAAAGCTTCACCAGCAGTGATATTCGCGGCGACGCCAGCAGCGGTCTTTGAATTCTTGCCACCGATCTGATCGAACATGCCAGCAATGAATGGGAAGGTTGGACCCGAGACGGCTGGGTTGTTCATACCGATCTTGCCTTTGAATTCTGGCTTCAATAGGTCGGTGTAAGTTGCAGGAACGTTCTTAACTGTTTCAGCGTTATAAAGCGCAAGTCCCATTACTGAGGCACCTAGCGGAACGTAGCCGTGATCAACTGGGAAGAGGCTCTTTCCCAGATCATTGAAATCACCCTTTGGGGTGTAAGGGTCAAGCTGCTTCTTCTTATCTAGGAAAGCAAAGGCTTCGGCGCCATCTACCCAGAGCAAGTTCCATTGTGGGTTATTAGTCTCGGCGGCAACCTTTGCAAGCAGCGGGCCGGTTGAGTCGGTGTAATCCTTTACCGCGGTATAGCCCATTTGAGTATTGAATGCTTTGATCTCATCAGCGGCATAGCCGGTTGCTTCGTAAATGGTAATAGTCGTCTTGGTTGTTGCACCCGCAACGGCAATGCCTGTTACAGAGAATAGGAGTGATGCTGCAGCTATGACTGCAACTCCAGCTTTTGAATTAAGGATCATCGTGAAACCTTTCAAATCAATGGAATGTAGTTGACTAGACCTTCGGTACTAATCGCTGAGCCTAAGGAAATCAATTGCAATGACGGGGGTGGCAGGGTTAAGAAATT
>JBAXKZ010000047.1:0-4132 GCA_037135095.1 Actinomycetes bacterium | reverse complement strand
CCCGCTCCACGCTAAGCCAGCGGACCCACCCCAAAACCCTCAGATTTAACCCATCTCTCAGGCTTAAAGGCGCGTATTTACGCCGGTTCGCGACCTTCCCTACCTAAACTGAGCCTCCTGCAGGAGTACTTCCCGTCCTTCGCTAGATGAGGTGTCAGTGATTCGCTTTGAGAACGTAACGAAGATGTACCCGAAGCAGGAGCGCGCTGCTCTGGATGGGGTGGATCTAGAGATCCTTAAGGGCGAATTCGTCTTCTTGGTCGGGCTATCTGGCTCGGGAAAGTCGACCTTCCTTCGTTTGGTTCTTCGCGAAGAGCGCCCAACCTCGGGGAACATCGTGGTGGCTGGTAAAGATCTAAACAGCTTGGCCGCCCATAAGGTCCCGGAGCTTCGCCGTCAGGTTGGCACCGTCTTCCAGGATTTCCGTTTGCTCCCAAATAAAACGGTTCACGAAAATGTGGCCTTCACCCTTCACGTCCTGGGCTATTCGCAGAAAGAGATAAACCGCGAAGTCCCTGAGGTTCTCGAACTCGTTGGCCTAGAAGAGAAGACCGACCGCAAGCCAAATGAACTTTCGGGCGGGGAGCAACAGCGGGTGGCAATTGCTCGCGCCTATGTCAGCCGGCCAACGATTTTGATCGCTGATGAGCCAACTGGAAACTTGGACCCGGCAACCAGCGTGGGAATTATGAAACTCTTAGACCGGATCAATCGCGAAGGAACCACCGTTGTCATGGCCACTCACGATTCGGGCATTGTTGATCAAATGCGAAAGCGCGTGATTGAACTTGAAGGTGGTCATGTAGTTCGTGACCAAGTACGCGGCGTCTATGGATATACGGGTTAGGGGAAGACGATGCGCGCTCGCTTTGTTTTTGGGGAAGTTCGAATTGGGTTACGTCGTAACTTAACCATGACCTTTGCCGTAATGATTACGGTTGCCATCTCATTGACCTTGTTGGGAATTGGCCTGCTTGCTAATTCGCAAGTTCGAGTGATGAAGGATTATTGGTATGACAAGATCGAGGTCTCGGTCTTTCTATGTGGCACGCTCTCTGAATCACCATCGTGTGCGGGCGGTCCAATCACTTCTGATCAACGGTTGGCAATTCAGAATGATTTGAATGCACTGCCAGTAGTCGCTCAGGTTTATTACGAATCCCAAGCCCAAGCTTTTCAGCACTTCCAAGAGCGCTTCAAGAATTCGGCAATTGCGCAGAATGTAACTGCCGATCAATTGCCAGAATCTTTCCGAGTTAAGCTAAAGGATCCGACCAAATTTGCCGTGGTTCAGAGCGCCTTCACGGGCCGGCCTGGCGTCGATACCGTGCAAGATCAACGAACCATTCTCGAGAAGTTCTTCCGCTTGCTCGGGGTACTTCGCGATGGCGCGTTAGGAATAGGTTTCGCTAGCGTGCTCACCGCTGCACTCTTGATTAGCAATACGTTGCGTATTGCAGCCTTCAACCGTCGTCGGGAAACTGGCGTGATGAAGTTGGTTGGCGCCTCTTCCTTCTCGATTCAGCTCCCCTTTTTGCTGGAAGGTATCTTCTCGGCGATCGTGGGTTGGGCGGTATCGACCGGACTTTTATCGGCCTTTAAGTACCTGGTCGACACGAAAGTAGCGCCATTGCTCTCATTTACCCGCTTCTTTACCTGGAGCGATGTCTGGGTAGCCTCTGGGATTTTGCTCCTTACGGGATTCTTCGTATCCTCGGTAGCATCCGTTCTTACGTTGCGTCGATACCTGAAGGTATAGGCCAAGCCCTTACAGCTACAGGAATGTTGAGGAGATGTGGCCGCTCCGATTGTCGATCTCTTTAAAGGGACGAATCGAACTGCCATCCTCGGATTGGTTTCGCTGGCGTTAATCCTTGGCCTGAGTGTGGGAGATTACGTCGGGCAATCTCGACATAAATCCACAGTTGATGAAGCGCTGAGCACCGTTATCAAGCGCGATCCGCTGGCACCAAAACGTAGCGTCTTGGAACGAGCCGCGATCGATGCGATCCTCAAAGCAACTGGCGATCGATGGGCCAACTATTTTCCCCTTGAGAGTGTAGACATTTTTACTGCGGGGCTTCAGGGCAGATATAGCGGGGTTGGTATTTGGCTGCGAAAATCACCATCTGGAGTTTTAGAAATTTCAAGTGTTCAGCCAGGCAGCCCGGCATCGGGCGCGGGGCTACGAGTTCGAGATCTATTAGAAACTATTGATGGGATCGACATCAGTACCGAAACAGTTACAACCGCGGTCGCAGCACTGAGAGGAAGTCCAAAATCCGCAGTAAGTATAGGAGTACTCCGAAACCAGCAACCAATTTCAGTTAACTTGTCTCGCGCCGATGTTCTCACCGGAGATGTGGTTGCTTCGCAGATTGCCCCAAAGATTTTGTATCTGCAAGTTTCAGCTATTTCCAGCCATGCTTCCGACGATGTGGCCACTGCGCTAAATAAATATCCGCACTCCAAGGGAATCATTCTCGATTTGCGTGATAATCCCGGTGGAATTCTTTCGGTGGCTGTTGATTTAGTCTCGCAATTCTTAAGTACTGGCGCAGTGGTTTCCTACACTCCCAAAGGTCAGGATGATGTCGTTCTGAACTCAAACAATTCATCGCCAGATACCGCGCCAATGACAGTCTTGATTAACCGTTCAACGGCAAGTGCTGCAGAGGTAATTGCCGGAGCGTTGCAAGATCGAAATCGCGCAGTTATTTTGGGTCAGACCAGTTATGGAAAAGGTACAGTTCAAGAAGTTCTCAGTCTTATGGATGGCTCGCAGATCGAGGTAACGGTCGGAAAGTATCGAACCCCATCGGGCAAACTCTTGGATCGAATTGGAATTCACCCTGATTTGGCGGTTGCGGAAGCAGGCGAAATAACGAAGGCAATTCAAGTTCTATCGGGGTTGGCGGCACTGGATTCTGGCAAGGCAGCGGCGAAGTAAGGTGAAGAGCTACGCAAATTTGCTTCATCTAATGCTGCGCCCAGCAGATCGCCACCAACTAGTCGTTACTAATTAGAACCCGCTGCCATTAGAACCCGCATTCCGTTATGGTCATGAGGCTTATGCGCCCACGAACGACCCTCTGAACCAAGTACCCTTAAGCCATGGTGAAGGAAGAGGGCAGAAAATTGATCGCGCAGAATAAGAGCGCGCGCCACAATTACTTCATCGAAGAGGTCTACGAATGTGGGCTGGTACTGACCGGAACCGAAGTTAAATCCTTGCGCGCCGGCCGCGCCTCTTTAGTCGATGGTTTTGCGATGGTTCAAGATGGCGAACTTTGGCTTTCGGGTGTTCATATTCCTGAGTACACCGAAGGAACGTGGACCAATCACACCCCACGCAGAGATCGAAAACTTCTGCTCCATAAGCGGGAAATTGCCAAGTTATTTGGGCTAACGAAGCAAGGTGGGCTAACTCTGGTTCCGCTCTCGATTTATTTTAAGGACGGCAAAGCCAAGATTGAGTTGGCGCTGGCAAAAGGAAAGAAGAGCCACGATAAGCGCTCTGATTTGATGGAGAAGCAAGCAAATCGCGAGATCACCCGCGAACTTTCGCGTCGCACTTCGGGCAAGAGCGCCAGCTAACTCGTTTAACTGGGTGTTCTTCGGACTAACTCACTTCGTGAATGAGCGTTGTATCGGTACCCTTAGAACACAACTACATATGGAATATAGCTTCATTGCTCCATAACCATGGGGGTGAACGGTCTCGACTGTAACGTTAGAGACAGGTGAAGCGGGCCGAGGAAGCCGGGATGATCTCGTTAACCAATAACCCTGGCAAAAAACTAAGCGCCAGTACAACTGCCGCTGATTTCGCTATCGCTGCCTAAGCGATTTAAGTGAATCCGTTAGCCCGAATCTGCTCTCGATTCGGAACCTAGCGTCGCTAGAGAGCTCTACCTGACGGTGGTGTTGCAGACGCCATTGGGGACATAAATCTGTAACTGAGTTCGTTGACTACATGTGTTCGTGAGAGTCTGGACTGAGAAAACGATTAGGACACTACGCCCGTAGAAGCCCTGTTTTTGTGTTATAGGACCCGGGTTCGATTCCCGGCACCTCCACGCAGTTTTTCGAAATAGTTCAAGGGAGTTGAGCGCTAAGGCGCCAAACTTTC
>JBAXKZ010000046.1:0-4530 GCA_037135095.1 Actinomycetes bacterium | reverse complement strand
CAGCTTCGACATTTAGCAGGCCGAGATAATCCTGCTCATCCTGATCGCTCAAAGGTTGAAAAGAAATAATTCGGGTGACAGAGGCAATCAACCCCTTGCGTTTGGCGCAGATCGAAGCCACAACTCGAGCGCCGACGGGATCAATTGTGGGAAGCGGATGACGAAACAGCCGTGCCCGGCGCTCACCGGCTACCCCCAAAAAGGCAATCTCTAAATCGGCCGACCAAAGTGCAGCGCTAATCCGCCCAGCAATGTCGACCTCTCGATCTTCGGGAGCGACTTGTTTAATTGCCTCACCCAAAGCTTTCGCTGCGTCGCCTGAAATCTTGGCAAGCCGGGCAGAATCGAATTCTGTCAATGAGGAGCGAGCAATCTCAATCTCAGCGCCAATATCGATCCGATCGGCACCTGCCTGGTCAGAGCCAATTGAATTACCAGTCGGCAGTTTGGAGTCCCGGCCCTCCCACCACGGAATCGCAATGACCTTCACTTCCGCGGGAAGTTCTTCGGCAATCAAACGTGGCGCCTCAATTACATTGGTAACGGCGGTAACTTGCGTTGCAGTAATAATTAAATCCAAACAAGCGGCATCGATAGTTGTTGGCACATGTACTCGCCCCGCTAATACCCATGCCAAATTGGGATTGCGGCGAAGCACAACCGCAGATAAGTTTTTTGAAACCATAATCGCTCGAACGGCGTCAATTCGCTCCTGAAAACTGGCGGTGGCATCTTGCACTAGTTACTCCTGTTCAATCTCATTAAGAATTTGCCTAAGCTCTGGTAGTTCCAAACCGCTCGGTGGAATCGAACGATACTGCGAGAGCATCGCTGCCGACCAGATTGCTCCAGCTTCCATTCCTATTAATCCGGTTAAATCCCCCAAGGCAAGGGCGGATAGAAAGCCAGCGAAGAATGAGTCCCCAGCTCCGGTGGTATCAACAACATTGGTTGAAAGAGCTGCTTGATGAAAAACTTGATCCTTCGAGTAAAGCCGGGCGCCGGAAGCTCCTTCAGTCACAACGATTCGATCAAATCGATCAAGAAATTGCGTGGGATCAGCACCAACCGCTAGTTCTGAAACCGAACCGATTGCAAGGTCAGCCGCTGGAAATTGCAGATCGGCCAGCGCTTCCAAGCCAACAACGGTGTAACAACCAAGCGACTTAGCGAATTCTAGGTTGGCATGAAAGACCGGGCGCCACAATGCAAATACCACGATGTCATCACTTCGCAGGTCGATCTCTTTTATTGAGAGCTGGCTCAAGTGATTATTGCTCAGCGCAAAAACCGTTCGATCACCGCTGCCATCAACAACCACCATGGCGTGCGAAGAATTATCATCGATGTGAAGGATCTCTAAATGTGCAATCTGACTTTCACCCAGAAGTTGGGTGATTTGCTCGCCAAGGTCATCATTGCCTAGGAAGGTTACTAAACCAGTCTCGATTCCAGCGCTCGCTACTGCTTGTGCGACATTTGCCGCACTGCCACCCAAGCGTTCAATGCGATTAGTGCTTTGGGCAAAGCCACCGGCGGCTGGGAACTCACCAATATAGATGACGCTATCCCAGGAGACCGTGCCAACAATCCAGATTCTTTTAGACAACAGTTGCTCTCCGATCAATCAGAACTTGAATTGCAGCTTTTAATCCCGCAACGCCTTGCCAATCGACATCTGTGAGCCAATCAATTTCAAAGAATGCTTCGAAATCACAGATCGTTGCCGCATAAAGTGATCCAGCTAAGGCAGCAACGGTGTCAGTGTCGCCACCCAATTTACAAGCGATTGAGTAGGCCTGCCTCGTACTGGTTACCCGACTAACCACATATAGAACGGCCAGCAGGGTTTCTAACGAATCATTACTAACTCCAGCATCCGGCGGCGTCCAAGCGCGCCAGTTATTGATGGCGACTACCACCCGATCCGACAACTCGAGATTGTTATTTACTTCTTCGATGATTGAATCAAGCGTGGCTTCGATGGTGCAACTTTCAAGAGCAGCAGAAAATCCGGCGGCCAAAATTTGCGCGCAATCTTGAGCTTTCGGAAAAGGGTGAGTAGCGGCCGTCAATTGACCAACCCAACTTCGGCGAAGTTCAATCTCATCAGCAGTGAAAGATAGGCCGAGCAAAGCGGTTCGCATCATGCCACCGTTGGATTGGCCAACTTGTGAAAGTTCCACTTCCCTTACAGGTAGCCCCAAAGCCGAGCGAGTAGTTGGTCCCAAGCCACGCAATTGTGGAATTGCGGCTCGCAATGAAACCAGGAAATTGCGCCTCGCATCCTCAAGGCTGCTATGTGCCAGTGCTTCGACGGTCAAGATAGATAGCAAGGTGTCGTCGCTGACTGCGCCAAATGGCCAGCCTGGCTTTTCAATAAGTTCGTGCTTGATCTCACCCAATATCTTTGGAGCGAATTCAAATTGAACCCCAAAGGCATCCCCCGCGGCGTAAGCCAGGAACGCCAAGCTGATTTTCTGCGCAATTTGCGATTCATCACGCCAATACGCTCTTGGGTCTTGGCCGCTCATGGCGGAAATCCTACTCAGGCTCCTTCGCCCGGTAATTTCGCTGCCTTTAGGTTGCCTAATAGCCCACATTCATCAATAGGGTGAGCATATGAGCGATAGCACCATCGGAAACTTTGACGAACCCGAACTCCCTACTGTCATCGAGGAGACTAAAAGACGTTTCACGCCGCTGAAGATTGTTGGCCTAGTCGGCGGATTGGTCGTAATCGTTGTTGTTGGTGCGATTGCGGCCTTTGCCCTTAGTTCGGGTGGTGGTGCGCAGCCGGAATCAGTTCTTCCCAGCGACACTGTGGCATTTGCAAAACTTGATTTGAATCCATCGGTGGGTCAAAAAGTGGACTTCGTGCGATTTATTTCGCGCTTTCCTTCAACCTTTAAAGGTTTCAATTCCAACGATCCGCTTGATTCACTGATAAAAACTGCGAACTTAGATGCAAATATAAATTGGTCAGATGTGAAGAGCTGGATCGGAGATCGTTACTCGGTGGCGGCCGTTGAAAGTTCCAATGGTGTTGTCCCAATCGTAGTTCTGGCTGTTAAAGATGAAGCGGCAATGAAGTACTACTTCGCGAAGCATGATCCAAACCTGCATTACGCGCTGAAGTCGGGCTTCGTCCTGATTTCAGAGAATCAGGCGACACTAAATTTGATTGCCAGCGCGCCAAAAACTTTGGCAGATGATGCGAACTACAAATCGGATATCGCAGCGCTTGGTGGCGGTCAAGTTGCATTAGCGTGGGCTGATACCAAACGGCTGGTTCAAGCCGAACAGGGTCTTATAAGTGATTTTGCCAGTGAAAGTACCTTAAGCACAATCAACAAAACTTTAGGTAGCGCCAGCGGGCGCCTGGTATTAGGAATTCACTTCACCGGAAATTCTGTCGCTGCAACTTTTCTCACCCGAGGTGGATCAGCCAGCACGCTGACAACACTCGCCAAATCTCAAGCCGATCTAAGTGATTTGCCAACTGACACCTTGGCGGGGCTGAGCATCGCCGGCATTGGCGAAGAAATCGCAAAAGCGATCAATCAAGACTCGGCTACAAACGGATTGTCGAGCAACATTTCGGTCAGCTCTGCCGATATTAAGGCGTTGCTAAGTGGTCCAATTACGGCAATCATCCTGCCAAGTGCTGCTAAAGATGGAACACCCTTAATCGCATTGCGCTTATCGCCAACCGATTCAGCCGCAGCAGTGGCGGCAGCAAAACGGCTTGCCAATGATGGTGGACTCCTCGGATCGTTAACGGGACAAATTCAGGTCGATGGTGCAAATATTTATCTCGGCCCAGATCAGAAATCAATCTCGGAAGTGGTTACTCGAATTAAGGCAAAGGGAAATTTGGGCGAGACGGCTGGGTATCGGGACGCTATTAAATCTCCAGGTTTCTTTTTGACCTACGTAAATATCGGAAAGTTGCTGCCACTGGTAGGAATCAAAGGAAGTTTCACAGAGATCAATAGCCTAGGCATAGTTGCCAGTGTTGATAAATCTTCACCTGGTGCAACAAAGTCCACATTAGCAATTTCGCTGAAATAGTAGCTTCTCTAGCGGTTTACACTAGTTAATTACTATGAGACTGCCGAATTGGTTAGTGCCTTCGTTTTTGGCTGGGCAGTTAACTAAACATCAAAAGTTAGTCGAACGCTTAATGGCCAGCTCGGTTGTGCTCTATAGCTTCGCGGCCACCTTTGTGGTTTGGCGAGAACTTCGGCAGTTCGGCGTCAATCCAATTCTATTTTTTGTAATAGATGTAGCCACATCTTGGCCTTACGGAATCGCTACAACGCGAATCGTCGTCAATTTCATAAATAAAGATTGGCGCGCCGTACAAAAATGGAGCTGGATTGCAAGTGCCTGTTTCGTAACACCCCAAATATATGTTTTGTTAACGGCACAGAGTGCGCCCCCAAAGATTTATCACATCGTGGAAATTGTTATTGCAGTGATGGTGGTGTTTGCGATTACTAGCGTGATCTTACAAATCCGAAGTTC
>JBAXKZ010000045.1:0-4535 GCA_037135095.1 Actinomycetes bacterium | reverse complement strand
CTTCGCAGCTGGCTTTGCAGCAGCCTTCTTGCGCTTTGGTGCTGCCTTCTTGGCAACAACCTTCTTCGCAACGGCCTTCTTGGCAGCTGGCTTTGCAGCAGCCTTCTTGCGCTTTGGAGCGGCCTTCTTTGCTGGGGCAGCTGCCTTAGCGGCTACCTTCTTCTTGCGCTTTGGAGCAACTGCCTTAGCAACTGCCTTCTTACGCTTTGGAGCAGATTTCTTAGCTGCAGCCACGTAGATCTCCTATCAGAATGGTTCGATCCGTCACCGAACCTGTTCAAGGAGAAGCGTGACATCAATTGCACTAACTTTCCACTATTTTGAGTGAAAAACGAGGCGCGTGTCGCGACAGCAAAAAATTGTTTTTTTATGTATTCAAGAAAAAAAATAGCGTTTGTGATCCGAGGAGAGCCATCGAAATCTGCGAAGAATTTGCGAGAGAGAAGAGTTAATTTTCTTCTAGATTCTCAAGGGCCTTAATTTCCCTTTGTTTAACTGCGAATTCGTTAGTGCGAACGTCATATGTCCGGAATTTTGGTAGCGCTGCAGAGGCCATCGAGACAAAACCGATGCAGAGCAGTCCGCCACTAATGACGGAAGTTCGCAAAGTCGTCCAAGCGGCCACCGAGCCAGATCGCATTTGGCCACCGAGCGGACCCACGGAATAAGACAAAAGTTGAATTCCAGCGAGCCGTCCGCGAAATTCGTCGGGGATTGATTGGTTCCAGATTGCACTTCGAAAGAGCGCACTCACCATGTCCGCGCCACCTGCAACGGCAAGAAAAAAGAGCACAACCCACAGATGGTTTGTAGTGCCAGCCATGGAAATGGCAGCCCCCCAACCTAAAGCTGCAAATATTACGGCCCGGCCGTGGTGGGAGTAGCGATTAATCCACTGACTTGTCAGAGTCACCAAGATTGAACCCACGGTGCCCGCGGCATAAAAGAATCCAAGGGCCCACCGAGCATGCAGTTGGTCTGCCCAAAATGGGAAAAGAGCATTGGGCATGGCGAAGAACATGGCAATGAGATCAACAATGTAGGTACCCATTAAATCTTTGCGCGATGCGGCGTACTTGATTCCGCCAACCAGGCTTTTGAATGCAGGTTCGGTTTTTTCTTCATGAGGTGGGAAAGAGCTGACGCGCCAGAGCAACAAAAGAGAGAGGATGTAACTGATGACATCGACTAAAAATCCAGCTTGAACACCAACGGTGGAGATTAAAATTCCGGCGAGTGCGGGTCCTGAGATAACGCCAAACTGTGATCGCAAACTCATCAGCGCAGTGGCGTTGGGAAGATCTTCGTGAGAGACGATTCTTGGCAGGATGGCATCCATGCTGGGACGCTGCAATCCATCAACTGCGGCAAAGAGTCCAGCACAGACATAAAGCAGTATTAAATGGGGTTTATGGAGAGTTGCGTTCATGAGCAAGAGCGAAGAAATTACCAAAGCTAGGAATTCGCTAGCCCACACCATCTTCTTTCGGTCCACTGAATCGGCAAGGACCCCGCCATACAAACCAAAAATAATGAGGGGGATAAGTTCGACTGCGCCCATCAAACCGACGGCCAGGTAAGAATTTGTGAGAATTTTTATCTGGAAAGGCAGGGCAACATAGGTAAACATTGACCCCATATAGGAGATGAATCCGGCAGACCAGAGGAGGCGAAAGTTTCGGTATTTCTTTAGTGGCGATATATCGATCGCAAACTTCCGTGTCATTGTGCAAAATCTAGATGACAGAGCCTTGCGGCGGAGAATGAATTAATGAAAAGTTTGCTCCGAATCAGGAAAGGCGCCACTGGCAACATCGGCGCTCCACTCGTGAATCGCACCAGTCATCTCTTCGCGGAGGTTGCGATAAGCCCTAGCTAATTTGGGCGCACCAGCGGTCATGCCCATGAGGTCGGTCCAGACCAAAACCTGAGCATCACACTGGGGACCAGCTCCGATTCCAATAATGGGGATCGCCAGTTCGGCGGTTATTTCTGCTGCCAGTTCGGCAGGTACTAACTCCAGAACGAGAGCAAAAACTCCGGCCGCAGCCAGCGCTCGGGCTTCAGCTTTTATACGTTCTCCGTCGGCGCCGCGACCTTGGACTTTAAAGCCTCCAAGCGCATGAACAGATTGAGGCGTGAGCCCGAGATGGCCCATCACCGGAATTCCAGCCGCGATCAAGGCCTTCACTTGAGGGAGGATTTTTGAACCGCCTTCAAGCTTTACTGCTTGAACTTTGGATTCTTTAAAGAAGCGAATTCCAGTAGCGAGCGCCGCTTCGGGACCAGATTCATAAGAACCAAAAGGGAAATCAACGACAACGAGGGCGCGTTCTGATCCGCGAACGACGGCTCGGGCCAAGGGAATCATCTCCTCGACTGTGACGGGAATGGTGTTTTCCTCGCCCAAGAAATTATTACCGGCGCTATCGCCCACCAGGAGAACTGGTATCCCGGCTTTATCGAAAATGTCGGCGGTCATCGACTCGTAACTAGTGAGCATCGCCCACTTTTCGCCACGTTTTTTCCAGGTGGCAAGCTGCGAAATGCTCACTCGAGCAGCCACCGGTGAATTTTGATTGGACATCGATCAACCTTTCTAGATCAAGGCCACATGACATGGTCCCCGTCGTTTGGTGTGTAAAAAGTCTATCGGGGTACGCTCGCCTCATGGAAGGCGAGCACTCGAGCGTTTCTGCCCCGCACGCGGGGAAAGGTCAGTTGCGCCTGGCCATGGCCCAAATCAACCCCAAAGTTGGAGATTTACTCGGTAATGCAGCCCTGATCCGCAAGTATGCGTGCTTGGCTTCTGAAAGCGGCGCCCACGTCGCCCTCTTTCCCGAAATGATATTGACGGGCTACCCGGTCGAGGATTTAGCTCTCCGCGCCACCTTCAGAGCAGCTAGCAAGGAGGCCGTTCGCAACCTTGCCGCTGAATTACAAAGAGAAGGGCTAGGAGAACTTGTCGCCATTGTTGGTTATCTAGATGAGAGCTCTTCTCGGAAACCACAAAACGCCATTGCTGTCATTCATCAGGGTGAAATCAAAGGCCGGTATATCAAGCGACTGCTTCCCAATTACGGCGTCTTCGATGAATATCGAAACTTCACTGCCGGCGAGGGCACTTTTATTTTTCGCTTATACGGCATCGATATTGGTTTAGCTATTTGTGAAGATATTTGGAAATCACAAGGACCAGTATCCGAATTGGCAGAGCGAGGCCCAGGGCTAGTTCTTGTGCCGAACGGAAGTCCCTTCGAACGAAACAAAGACGACGTTCGACTTGCTTTGGTAAAACGCCGAGCTCGTGAAATCGGGGCGCCGCTTGCCTACGTCAACATGACGGGCGGTCAAGACGATTTAGTTTTTGATGGAGATAGCATTCTTATTGATGGCGCCGGCGAACTTGTCGCTCGTGCCCCTCAATTTGATGATGGATTGATGGTCGTTGATATTGAAGCAAAAACATTAACGAGCAACCCAGACCTGGTGATATCGGATGAACCGTTGGCTGCCTATACCCCAATAGTTGCTGGGATTGCGCCCAGACTCAGCGATGAAGCTGAAGTCTGGCAGGCGCTAGTGGTGGGATTGCGCGATTATGTTCTGAAGAATGGTTTTCCGAGTGTGATCACCGGTATGTCAGGTGGCATCGATTCTTCGGTTGTGATGGCGATTGCTGCGGATGCGCTTGGTGCCGACAAGGTCTTTGGCGTAGCGCTACCAAGCCGCTACTCATCCGAGCATTCGTTGGCAGATGCGGCGCTCTGCGCCCAGTCCATTGGATTGAATTATCGGGTAATTAATATCGAACCGATGGTCGCCTCGTTTTTGAGTAATTTAGGGCTGACAGGTATAGCTGAAGAAAATGTGCAGGCTCGAGTTCGCGGCACCACTTTGATGGGACTTTCCAACCAGGAAGGTCACCTGGTTTTAGCCAACGGCAATAAATCTGAACTTTCCGTTGGCTACTCCACTCTGTATGGAGATGCCGTCGGTGGATACGCTCCCATCAAAGATCTCTTTAAAGTCGATGTTTGGGCTCTGGCTAGATGGCGCAACAATTTGGCTCTCCTTCGTGGCCAGGTGCCACCAATCCCAGTGAATTCAATTGAGAAAGAGCCCAGTGCTGAACTTCGTCCCGGTCAAAAAGATTCTGACTCGCTTCCGGAGTATCACGAGCTCGATGCGGTTCTGGAAATTTATATTGAAAACGATGGCGGCATCAGCGGCATCATCGAAGCTGGTTTTTCTCCGGAGTTGGCTCATCGAGTTGCTAACATGGTTGATCGCGCAGAATACAAACGCCGTCAGTATCCGCCCGGAACCAAAATCTCGCGACGGGCATTTGGCAAGGATCGCAGAGTTCCAATCACATCTGGTTGGCTCGAGAATAACTAAGTAATCGGTTTTTCCAGGGCCATGCATCTGCGAGAGGTTCTCGTTTAGACAATCAATATCGGGCTCTCTTATTATTTCGCTAGGTCACGAGTTCCAGGTTTTAGCCCCGGCTTACTGGACGGCAACCCTCCACC
>JBAXKZ010000044.1:0-5275 GCA_037135095.1 Actinomycetes bacterium | reverse complement strand
CGGCGTTGATCAGACTGGCGTACTTTGGGAAGACCGACAAATAATTCCTTGGTAGTTAGTAAATGCTGGTGCTGGGGTTTTGAAAATTGCTACTCGAGAAAATTCGCTAATGGAGTTATTAGTTATTCGCGATAACCAAAGAGCGCTGAAAGAAAAGTCACCAATCCTAATAATCCCAATGCAATTGCGATCACTAAGCGCCCGCCACCAGCCATGAAGTAAGCAACGCCCATCACAATTAAATTTGCTAAAACTGCTGGCGCCCGCCCGTAAGACTTTCCCTTTACAAATCCGCCAGCCGAAATATAAAGCGCACCCGCACCAAGAAAGCCAAAGATCACTTCACCTGCCAGCGCACCCGGCGCCGACACCGTCGAGACCATCGCTTTAATTCCAAGGAAAAGCACCAACAACACCAACAACGCCGATTCCAAGCGCAACAGGCGAATCGCGCTGGCACGAGCTAGTTCGTAACGCTCGTCTTTGGCATCGGTCATGGGGCTAGCGTATTGGGGATTTAACGGGTTACAAGTTGATTTTTCAATGTGACTCGTCGCATCCGTTCTCTCCCTTTCGGAGCTGAAGTGGCTTGAATAGACTATCTATGTGGCTCAGAGGATCGAATTTCGCAACAATGGGGTTATCGACTCTTTAACCTCCTCGATGGCACCTTCCATTTTTCATGAGAACTTAAGTCGAGAGCATGCCGCTCAACAGCGAAATTTCTCCGGTCTTTCGGTAATTACTTTCAAGATTGAAACTTTCGAAGATTACAATCAAGGATCTTCCCCAAAAGCACTCGCATTAAGCGATATTTGGGAAATCGAGACCTTCTTAATCAGAATGAGTTTCGAAATTGAGGGGCAAATTCGCGATTCGGAATTTTTTAGCAGAGTCTCTGAATTTGGATTTTGGATTTCGCTGCGTGGGGGATTTGAATCGGCGAAAATAGCTAGCGCGAGAATGCTTGCGAAGATCGAAGTGGCACGGTTCGAGTTCAGAGCGGTTCAAAGTTTTGATATAGCGGTCACGATTACTGAATTGCTGCCAGAGGAAAGGCTTAGCGCTTTCATTTCGAGGGTTGATCGAAACTACTTTCATTCGGAGAACTCTTCTCATTTACTTTTCCTCGAGGGTTGATCGAAACTACTTTCATTCATAAATCTGATCTCGGTTCTTTTCCTCACCAGTTGAGAACTCAACTACTGTCCGTGCTTTCCCGGTTCCTGATTGTCAATCTTTCGCACCAGTGCTAACAAACCAGACTTGAGAGCCAAAAGAAATCCACTGACTGAGGTTGGCTCAGCCACATGCAAAATTCCGCTCAAATCCGGGCTATAGAGATCGAGCCGGAACCAAACGAGCGCGAAACCAATTTCGGCCCCCTTTCTTCTTATATGTCCGATCCAAGCGTCGAAGAAATCTGGATCAATTCACCAAACCGCATTTTCATAGCGAAAGGTGGCGTAAGTGAACTAACCAACCTTGTTATGAGCGCTGCAGAGGTGCACGCGTTAATCGAAAGGCTGCTCATGTGGGGTGGGCGCCGCTTAGATTTATCAAATCCATTTGTCGACGCGAGGCTGCCGGATGGCAGTCGATTGCATGTTGCGATCCCTGAAATAACAGCTGTGCATTGGGCGGTAAATATTCGCAAGCACTTAGTGCGAGGGAAATCTTTGGCTGACCTAACAGCAATGGGAGTTATGAGTTCGGAGATCAATAAATTCTTGCAACGATGCGTCGATGATGGCATCAATATTTTAGTGAGCGGCTCGACTCAAGCGGGCAAAACTACGCTGCTCAACGCGCTAATTAGTGCCGCTCCAATAAAGAGTCGAGTGATCACGATTGAAGAAGTCTTTGAACTCAAACCGAAATTGCCAGATTGCGTGGCACTTCAAACGCGGGATGCGAATTTGCAGGGTGATGGTGAGATTCCGCTGAGACGCTTGATCAAGGAGGCGTTGCGAATGCGGCCCTCTCGTTTAGTAGTTGGTGAGATCAGAGAAGCGGAATCCTTGGACCTTTTAATCGCTCTTAACTCTGGGTTGCCGGGAATGGCGACTATTCACGCAAATTCCGCCCGAGATGCCATCAGTAAATTACAAACCTTGCCGTTATTGGCGGGGGAGAACATTTCGCATCGTTTCATAACGCCCGTAGTTGCGTCAGCAATTGATCTGATCGTCCATGTTGAACTAGATAGCGCTGGAACTCGTCGTATTAGCGAAATTGCCGCGATAACCGGACGAGTGGAGGGGGATTTGATCGAAATCGAAGCGATCTTTACCTTAGATCGTAAAACCAATACAACCAACCCGAGATACCTAACCGGGCTGGGAAAGGTTAGACGAAATCGAATTTCGAGCACAGAGAGTGATAGCCGAAAGCGGAGTGAGCTCTAATGAAGAGTTTTATCGCCTTTCACCCAATCTCTGCCGCGTTGATATTCGCTGGCTTTGTCGCGTCTCTAGTTTTTCGAGCTGGCCGCAAGCGTCAACTGAAACCCAGCGCCGGCGCAAAACTATCTTCCAGAGCAAATTTCATATCGACTTCAAAGATTCCGACTCCGATCCTGCTTTACACAGTAATAACGGGAATGGCTGGCTTCTTAATCACCTTTCTTTTGGTTGGTTCAGTTGTGATAGCAATGCCGATCGCCATATTCTCGTCAGCGTTTCCATTGTTTAAGGCAAAGCGAAAGCGGGAGAAGTCACGCACCGCTTTACAAGAGCTATGGCCGGAAATTTTGGATCAGTTAATTTCCGGATTACAGTCTGGGCTTTCACTGGCACAAACTTTAGCCTCGCTTTCCGATCGCGGACCAATGCCAAGCCGGTTGGTATTTTTACGTTTTCGCGAGCGATTAACTGAAACTGGAGATTTCGAAGGTTCGCTAATTTCAGTTAAAAACTTCTTCCTAGACCCCATCGCTGACCAAGTTTGTGAAGTTCTACTCTTTGCTAAATCATCTGGAAGTCGCGATACCGCGCTGACGCTTCGAACTTTGGCCGACTTTGTCCGTAGTGATTTGGCGCTACGTGCCGAGATCTCCGCGAAGCACGGCTGGATAAAGAATTCAGCGCTCCTGGCGGCGATAGCTCCGTGGCTACTGCTTCTCCTATTGGCAGCACAGCCGGCAACTGCCCGGGCATATTCATCACCTTCTGGGGTAATAGTTTTGATGGTTGGAGTAGCGATGACCATCGTTGCCTATTTTTGGATGGCCCGAGTCGGACGACTGCGGGAAAATTCCCGGATCTTTTCTTACCCGACCGTGCCATCACTAGGGGCCTCGACTATTGGCGAGCAATCGCCGATTCATTCGGGAGCTGTCTTTTGAAGAGCGCTTTTCTGGCTCTGTGCCTTATTTCGCCGCTCTTGGCCTATGCCACCCACTTGCTGCTGAGCGAATACCGCGACCCATTCTCCGAATTTCACGACGAGTATCTAAGAAGTTTGGCGATTGCGGAAGCGAGCCGTGAAATGTTAAGAACAGAATCATTTAGAACCTCGAGCGCTGATTCTTACTCAAACTCGGGTAGTTCAAACTCGGGTAGTTACGCGCAAAACGGTTCCTTCTTGCGCGGTTCCTTCTTGCGCGGTTCATTCTTGAGTAGTACGAACCCGGATATATCCGCAAGAGCCAGGTTCAAATCCCTGAATAGAAACCTGATCGAACAAAATTCTTTCTTGCGAAAACGGAAGAAGAGAAATAACTCAGAGAATTTGGATCATCAATTCCCTTCCTTTGTCGAGCTCTTCACGATTCTGGTCGTAGCCGGCGAGAGTCCATCAAAAGCACTGCTGCGCATTTCGGAGGTGGCCAATGGCGAATTAGCGGACTTGGTTCGAGCTAGCGTGGCGGAGTTAAAGAGCGGAAGAAGTTTTACTGAAGCTATAGATCAATTGGCCGGCGCCGCCGGTTCGGCAACAATTAGAAGATTCTGTGACTCGCTAATTATTGCCATCGAACGAGGTACGGCGCTATCAGAAGTGCTCCACCGACAGGTTGAAGATGTGCGCAAGCGCCATCAGATTGAATTGGCGAAGCAAGCGGGAAAGGCAGAGATCGTCTTGATGATTCCCGTGGTCTTTCTAATTCTTCCGATCTCAGTTCTCTTTGCCCTGTGGCCCTCTTATCTCGCGCTAGGCCAAAGTATGGGTTAAAAAAGCGCCGCGACAACCGGTTATCCACAATTTTCTATTTCAAATCTTTGCTCACCTTCCATAGCGAGCAAGATGCGCCCAAAGGCGCTCAAATGCCTGGCCCTAAAACTCTGAGGTCCGACAGAATCAATAGTCACGGCGGCAATAAGTGAAGAACTTTGGGTGAGGCAACAACTACTGAAAGAGCAGGACTAGAACTCTTCTTAAGGAGGAAGAAATGGCTACATTAGTTTCGATCAAACAAATTGAATTTGGTTCGCAGGCACGGAAACTTGATTTTAGTTCGCAAGCACGGGAAATTGAATTTGGTTCGCAGGCACGAAAACTTGAAACTCTTGCCGTTGGGCTTGCAGTTCGACTCTTGAGAACAATAGATAAATTTCGCGAAGGGCGCTTTATATCTATGTTTATGCAAAAAATTAATTTAATGGCTGACGCTTCTGATCGCGGAGATGTACCAGGATGGGTGCTGGTTGTTTTGATGACCACCGGACTCATAACTGGGATTTGGACGGTCGCGGCCCCAAGGCTGTCGGCCATTTTGACGCACTCGCTGGATTCAATGAATAACATTCGCTGAATTTCATTGAATGAAAATTTTACCTTTCAATAAATCTACTGACAGCTCGAGAAGCCGCATCTCGCTTCAACCTCGAAAGCGGGTTCGGCCGAAAGTAATTAGGCGCTGGTTCAGGAACCTTGGCGATGATCGAGGCGTCGTGGAGAGTGCGCTCGTGATGATTCCTACCCTTTTCCTCTTTCTCGGCTCGTTGCAGTTAATAAGTACCGTTTTCTCAAAAGCGATTGCAACCAACATGGTTCAAGGGCAAGTTTCACGAGTCGCTCTGTTGGATTCACAAGAGCCCACTACCGGATTAGCAGTTGATAGAACGCCGCTTGCGGGTGGTGGGTTTCTTATCGCTGGCGAACGCAAACAGCTAGTTCCGCAACTCTCTCCCCTATTGGTTGGTCACAATGAAATAACTTCGATCGGGATTGCCGTAGATGAAAATAGCCAATGATGCCAATGATGCCAATGATGCCAATGATGCCTTAATTCGTGATTCGCGCGACAAACCTCAAGATTGTTCAGAAAGCGGTA
>JBAXKZ010000043.1:0-5721 GCA_037135095.1 Actinomycetes bacterium | reverse complement strand
CAGCTCTTAACTTTGCTGGTGTTCTTGGCTGAAGTAGCGATTCTGACCGCTTTGACGCAAGCTTCTTTGGGTCAAAAGTTGGTTCGACTGAAAGTTGTGGATGCCGAAACCGGCGGTTTTGTGCCACCTCTGCGAATTTTGCTCAGAACCATTCTGATTGTCTTGGTTCTACCGGTTCTCTTCACAAAAGAAGGTCGGGGATACCACGATGTGTTGGCACAGACGATCGTGGTTAAGGCCTAGTCCAAACGCGGCTAATAATTTAGAACGGTCGGGCTGATGTCGGAATTCGAGACCGATGCTGAAACAATCGCAGTTATATTGTCAACGGTGCTCCAAAGTTGAAGCCGCGAGGAAGCGTTAGGAGCTAGCGAAACCGTAAAGGAACTACTTCCAGTTAATGCCGAGGTAAAAGTAACGATTGCCGTTTTTGAAACGCTGCACGTGCCGGCGGTCTCAGTCCAAGTACCCGAACAGGCGTAAAGATACATGACGCCATTAATAGCTGACCGGAGCACTGTAACTGTGACAGATTTAAGTGGTTCGGTTCCAAAATTGTGCAGCGAAACAAAATTTCCGACTTTTGGGTCAACCGTTCCCGATGAAAACGCTTTCTTTGCATCTGGATCCGTTGGTTGTTCGGTAAAGCCAGCAGAGATTGTGCCAGAGCTCGCAGCTTGCGTTACGGCGGCGCTCGAGGTCAAAGCCGAGACCGCTGATGAAGTTATTAGCGTGCCACCACAAAGCAGAGCAATGCAAGCCGCGCTCGAATTAAGAACCATTCGCAATTTCATCTCAGCTGTTACGCATTCCTAAGAACGGCAGCCCGTTGCGTCTCAGAGATAGTTAAGGTGAGGTTGGCGCTCAACCCGAATATGGTCGCAGCTCCGGCAGTAGACATGGCGCCATCAATTATGGTTTCAGAGGTTCCAATGGGTAGGGAGATGGTCACTTTAAGATAATTAACTCCGCTGGCGGTTGTATTGAAATTGGTTAAGGCTTTTGCGGTCGAGAGCGTTGAAATTGCGCTGCTAGCTAGCACTGAATATGAAGTGCCTGAGCAGGTACCAGCGATGGCGCTGCCTACTGTAAAGGTCCATGCGACCGTACAGCGGTCGATTGTGAGTTGAAGTCCTCTGGTTGAACTGGTTGAAAGAAGCGAAGCAGCTGAATCGGTAATTGTGATCGTTGGACTTGTGGCACCTTGCGTGCTTTGAGTAAAACTCAAATATCGGATTTGAGAATCGCCAGGGACTATCCCGGATATCGGTGTTGTCCAGCCAGCGCTTAAACCCGATGCGCTTTGCGTTAATCGAACCGAGCCTGTCTTAATCTGCGTTGCGGTCAGGTTAAATGCGTTTGCGTTCAATTTTGCCATTGCACCTGAAGTCACCAAAGTTAGCCCTAGGAAAAGAGAGAGCGAACCAGCTAAGTATCTAATTGCTTTGAACTTGCGTCTTCGTTTTTTCGCAGAGAGGCCAGCAGCGACTTTTAACTTCATCATTGCTGGCCTCCCTTTTGCTAATTGCGAGTTATAGGTTATTCATTAAGCGTTGTTCGAGGTTGCGACTCTCTGGGTCTCGGAAAAGGTCCAAGTAATCAGAGCGGTCAATTCCTGAATTGTTGATTCAGTAGCTGTACCGGATGTCATGCTTCCAGTTGGGTTTACTGCTGGGGTAGCAGTGACTGTTGTACCTGAGGAGGTTAGAACCGTGTAAGTAGTGTTGTAACCAGTGCCACCGACAGCGTTCGCGATGCTGAAAACTTCACCAACAGATAGTTGAGCAGCTGAAGCAGTAGTGAAAGAAGCGACGCTTCCTGAGATTGAACCAGCTGTGATGATTTGTGAACCATTGCTGATGGTTGGGGTAAGTGAACCATTTGCTGTGGCCTCATCGTTACCAGCAGGCAGATTGATAGCGAACTGCAAATAGTTCACATTGCTCTTTGCAAGCAAGTAATTGTTAAGAGTTGTCAACGTCTTTAGATTGACAATAGAGGTGTTGGCAATAACGGATGTTGCGCCGCCGGTGCAACTTGCTGCGGTGCTACCAGCAGAAACAGTCCATGCAGTTGCACAGTTCTGAACCGTGATCTGAAGTCCGCGGACTTTGTCGGTTGTCAGAAGGGTGCTGTTAACATCGGAAATTTGGAGCTTAGGGGTTAAGCCCAAAACGTTCTTGGCTCCTTGAGTCAAGGTCACATAGCGATATTCAGTATCGCCGGGAGCCATTTGTGAGACGGTCGTGGTGAAACCAGCGCCAGGTCCGACATCGGCAAGCGTTAAACGCAATGTTCCAGAGTCGATTTGGTGGTTTGCTGTGTTAAATGCAGTGGCGTTCAAGTTCGCGGAAGTAGCGGAAGTAACTCCCACCACGCCTAACGAACCAACGGCCAAAAGGGCCATTATTCTTACGGACTTGCTAGCACCTTGAAGGGTGATAACACGAAGGAAATTGCTAGTCATTTTCTATCCTTTGGTTAGTGGGTTTGGTGGTGGGGTACTCGAACTGCGCTCTTGAATTAGAGAGCGTTCGAATTTCAGATTCATCCGCGGATCGCTCTCGCTGGATCTTGGCTTTGGATTTTGACCTACCTCTGTTGGAGGTGACGACGCTAAAGATTCCGAAAGTTAGGCCGAAAAGAATTAGAAGCAAAAATTTTCCTGAAATCCCTTGAAATCGAATAAAGACATAACCGATTTTCGGAACTACAAATTTATTAACTGGAAGTTGAAGGTTTTTGTCCAATGTCAGGGATTCATCGGGCAACGGATTGGAATCGCCCTTAGTTGTCAGCGTTGTCTGGCCATTCGTAGTTGTTTTGGCGACCACTCGGTGAGCCACGTCCATGCCTAAGCGGGAGCTGTAATAGACGATCACTTGCCCGGTGTGGATCTTTGAAACTGGGGTCAATTTGGTCAGAAGGGCATCTCCTGGCTGGATGATTGGCTTCATGCTTCCGGACAGGACGATGCTTAAATGCACTCCCAAAGTGGCAGAAAGGGCAATCGGTAGAATCGAGAGAAGCAGGAGAATCAACGGGAGGATTTGCACCCTTTGAACTGATTTCACTTTTCGCTTCCGGAATAAATTCATGGCCGTAACTTAATTGCGGGGCAATTGCGAGGAAGTCTTTAGATTGTCGGCGCGAGAGCTAACCCCTCGAAATCCACAGGGGGGTTTGCCCCTCCGCAGGTTTCAACAGGCGTGCGGATCCTCACTAAAGGGTCAATTTCGGCGAGAAATATCGTTTTAAGTTTGCGAGAATTCGGCATGTTAATTGAAGAGACGGCGCAGACGGTCAGGCTGCGCGTCCTAATTGTCGAAGATGATTCATTCACGCGGATTGCAATGCGCGAGATGACAGAAAATCTAGGCTTCCAAGTAATGAAAGTTTTGGGCACAAGTGCAGAGACTTTGGAATTCTTACAAAACAACACTCCGCACGTTTGCATATTTGATTTAGATCTGGGGGAAGGACCTTCTGGGCTTGATTTAGCTCATGTCGTGAAACGTCGCTTTCCTAATATGGGCATTGTGATTTTGAGTTCTCACAGAGACCCACGTTTGGTCCATGTCTCTAAAGACAACGCTCCGGCCGGAACCGTTTACCTCATCAAAGGCGAAATGGTTAATTCTCAAATCCTTAGCAAAGCCATTTTGGCTGCTTTCGAACATCAAAGAAAAACTAAGAAGGAATTATCGCAAGAGGAACAAATAGCGCTTCCCAAAATTTCTCTAACCAATTCGCAGATCCAATTAATGAAGTTAATTGCACTTGGAAAGTCCAATATCGAGATAGCGCGACTCCACCAGATAAATTTGAAATCTGTCGAGAACGCAATTTCTAGATTGGCAAAGCGGCTTAGAATTGCAAACGAGCCGGAAACGAATCAAAGGGTACTGATTACTCGGCATTTCGTTTCGCTTACCGGGAAACATCGTTAAGCGGCGATGGAGCTAACCCCAAACCTAAGGTTATTCAGATGGCGAATCAATTTACGTTATCAGAGGCCAATGTTTTCAATATTTTTCATCAGCGCGCTCGTGACCAATCTTCAATTAGGCGTTCCAGCCAAACTCTTTCTCTCCTTGTTTCTGCTGAAGATATCAACCATCGTGCTGGTCTACGGTATTTGGCGTTCGATTGATAGTTGGCTGAAACGATTTCGAATTTTGTCTCTTTCAACGAAGGCGATTATGGGGGTAGGAGCGCTCGGCGGCCTTTTGGGAACGACCTATTTTGCGATAGGCAACACACTCTTAGGTCAAACCTTGGATAAAACACTCTTAGGTCAGGCCGGAAGTTCTAATGTTTGGTCTTATTATGCTGCGGGCATATCCATTGGAGCTTTCTGGTTACCTTTGCATTCACTAGTTGTGTCAAGTTTCACTAGATATCAGCACCTTCGTAAAGTTGCGTTGCATCAGATCTATTTGGAAAGTAACGAATTCAATTCGTTGAAATCTGATGAATCTTCGGCCCCGAATTCTCTTGAGTCGAGAAAGAGAGAATTCCTAAAATCTGCAGCTGCGGAGCTGGAATTGCTTTCGCGTCGAATTGAGAATTATGGTTTACGACATCCTTTGATTCCAGTTCAAATTCGAGAAGCCGCTAGAAGACTAAGCAGGGTCAGCTTTGATTATGGCTCGCATTCTCCCAATACTTTTTCGAGAGTGGGTTTATTAAACCTATTTGAATTTCCCGGTGATATTTATCGTCAACTTCGTTCCAGTATAAAAGCCCGCCCGCTAAATACACAGTGGTTGTTGGCAGCAATGATATTGGCCACCTTTCAGTACTCCCTTAGGGCAGATTTCGATTCTTCTCTGCCTTTGCAACTGTTCCTGGTCGCTGCTACCACTCTTTCTGGACACCTGGTTGGTATTGCTCTTTTTCGACGAAATCCTTCCAAACCAATAATGGCTTTAGGAATTGGCTTTATTCTGCAATTGGGTATGGGTGTGATTACGTTATATCTGACCTACGCTGGATTGGCTTATAGCAACTCGGTTGCTGTTGCAGTGGTTCACATGTTCGTTATTCGCCTGACAGTTTTAACTTTCTTTGGCTATTTAGCTCAGGCCGGACTTTTGTCGGTAAGTGAAATAGAATCAGAAATCAGATTATTTGGAGCGTCAAAGCACGAGATGATAGTTGCTAAATCAAATGTGGGTGCGAGTGATATCAATTGGGAACGATATCTTCACGGCCATGTGCAGTCGAGGTTAAATGCTGCGGCGCTAGTTCTTTCTAATTCTCAAATAGTTGAAGATGAAGATGCCATGAATCGAGCGCTCAACGAGGTAAGGACGGCACTGACGGTCGTTGATTTTGTAGAATTGGATCCGAACCGAGTTCTGCTCCAGGAAGTCAATCGTCTTGCCAAATTATGGGACGGAATTCTGGTAACCAATATTGAGATTGAATCTCGTGGCGCTCTGGACAAGTATAAAAATTTGGATCGGATTATTGGCTTGATTGAAGAAGGGCTATCCAACGCTGTAAGACATGGTGAGGCCACTGAAGCATGGATCAAAATAAGTCAAGTTCGTGATCGCCGTACAAAGGTTTTTATCTCAGACAATGGCAATGAAATTGACCAAGTTGAGAAAGGCGCGGGCTCGCGGTTATTTGACCACGCCACAAATGGGAGATGGACCCTTGAGCGAAATCAAACCAATAAGACAACCGAATTAACGCTGGTAATTATCGACG
>JBAXKZ010000042.1:0-6212 GCA_037135095.1 Actinomycetes bacterium | reverse complement strand
CTAGAAAGCTGAACTTCAATGTCCTACGAAGGAAAACTTCTAAAAGAAGTTAAAGCGGTTTTACTTCCACTGGCAGATCACAGACGCGCTCTTGGTGCTCAGGCTTACATGAAAGATATTGCCCCTTTCCTTGGTATGTCGGCCCCAGTTCGTCGCGCCGCCACAAAACCCATATTCAAAGCCTTCCCGCCTGAAAGTTCCGACGACTTGGGTAAGGCGGCCAAAATTCTCTACTCCCAACAAATGCGGGAATACTCCTATGCCGCGAACGACTTACTAGCCCGGTACATCGATCTGGGCGATAAGGATTTCTTGGCCACTACCGTTGCCGATCTGATCCGAACCAACCCGTGGTGGGACACCGTTGATGGTTTGGGGGCGGCGGTTACCCCGCTGGCCTGGAAATATCGGTCGAGAACGCTGATGCGCGCCTGGATCAAAGATCCCAGCATCTGGATTAATCGGGCGGCGATCGGGCATCAACGGGGTCGGCGCAGCGAGACCGAGGTCGATTTCGTACTCTGGCTCTGCCATCAGAAGGCAGGGGAGTCGGAATTCTTTATCGCCAAGGCGATTGGCTGGGCGCTTCGCGATATCGCCGCCTTTGATAAACCGGCGGTTCGCACCTTCCTAACCCAACATCCGAGCCTAAATCGGGTCGCAGTTCGCGAAGCTCAGCGTGGTTTGAACCGATAATTCAGACAAATGCTTCGATTTCGGTCTGGGTGGGCCCCGCTGGTACCCTTGGCCTGCAAAGCGAGTAAGCGTGCCTTCGTGAATTACACCGAGGCCCTCGTGATCAGTCCAAGGAGACGCCCAATGGCATTACAGCCTGCAGAAAAGTTAGAAATCATCACAAAGTACGGCGCCTCTGCCACTGACACAGGAAGCCCTGAAGCTCAGGTCGCCTTGCTATCTCGTCGTATTGAGCAGATCACCGAGCACCTCAAGACAAACAAGAACGACCACCACAACCGTCGTGGCCTCTTGTTGCTCGTTGGTAAGCGTCGTCGTATTTTGCAATACCTCGCAAAGACGGATATCACCCGTTACCGTGCGATTATCGAAAAGCTCGGTATTCGCCGCTAAATAAGTACTTCCTTTCATCAGTTAATCGGTCCTCGGTAGTGGTTTCCGGGCCCGCTGCCCGTGAACTTCGATCGAAGATCCATTTTCTGATGCAAAAGGTTTGAGAAATGGAGATGACCCATGGAGGGTCAAGATGTGAAGTTCGCCGTTGCAAAAATTGATAACGGCAAGTTTGGAAAGCGCGAGATCCGGTTTGAAACCGGCCGCCTAGCACGTCAAGCTGCGGGTTCAACCGTAGTTTATTTGGATGAAGAATCCATGTTGCTTTCAGCAACCACTGCTTCAAAGGCGCCAAAAGAGCATTTCGATTTCTTCCCACTAACAGTGGATGTTGAAGAGCGTATGTATGCCGCAGGAAAGATTCCTGGTTCATTCTTCCGTCGCGAAGGACGTCCCTCAGAGGAAGCAATTCTTACCTGTCGCCTAATCGACCGACCATTGCGTCCAACCTTTATTAAGGGATTGCGTAATGAGATTCAGATTGTTGTGACCGTCATGGCGCTACATCCTGATCACATGTATGACGTCATTGCTATCAATGCCGCATCCATGTCTACTCAACTTGCTGGCTTGCCATTCTCAGGTCCAATCGGCGGCGTTCGCGTTGCTTTGATCGAGGGCCAATGGGTTGCTTTCCCTAACCACTCCGATCTAGATAACGCCGTGTTTGACATGGTTGTTGCTGGTCGAATTGCTGGCGACGATGTTGCCATCATGATGGTTGAGGCCGAAGCCACTGTAAAGACAATTGATCTCATCAAGGCTGGCGCACAAGCTCCTACCGAAGAGATCGTCGCTCAAGGACTTGATGCGGCAAAGCCATTCATCCGCATTCTCTGCGAAGCACAGATGGAACTTGCAAAGGTTGCTGCAAAGCCAACCGGCGAATTCCCAGTCTTCTTGGATTACCAAGACGATGCATTTGATGCCGTCGATGCGATTGCCAATGCTGACATTGCCAAGGCAATGACCATCCTTGCAAAGGCCGAGCGTGAAACTGCTCTCGATGCAATCAGCGCTTCGGTTAAGGCAGAGCTTGCTGAATCATTCGAAGGCCGCGAGAAAGAAATTTCCGCAGCAGTTCGTTCCGTAACTAAGAAGGTTGTTCGTCAACGCGTCTTGCGCGACAAGATTCGTATTGATGGTCGTGGCCTTCGCGATATTCGTCCATTGACTGCTGAAGTTGAGGTTATGCCTCGAGTCCACGGTTCGGCGATCTTCGAGCGCGGCGAGACTCAGATTCTTGGTGTAACCACCTTGAACATGCTCAAGATGGAGCAACAACTCGACACCTTGAGCCCTGAGCACCACAAGCGTTATATGCACAACTACAACTTCCCACCATATTCTGTTGGTGAAACCGGTCGTGTTGGATCACCTAAGCGCCGCGAAATTGGTCACGGTGCGCTTGCAGAGCGTGCTTTGCTTCCAGTTCTGCCAACCCGCGAAGAATTCCCATACGCCATCCGTCAAGTTTCCGAGGCTCTCGGTTCCAACGGTTCTACTTCGATGGGTTCAGTTTGTGCATCGACCATGTCGCTGCTCAACGCTGGTGTTCCACTGAAGGCAGCTGTAGCTGGTATTGCAATGGGTCTGATCTCTGATGATGTTGATGGCAAGGTTGAGTACGTTGCCCTTACTGACATCCTCGGCGCAGAAGATGCCTTCGGCGATATGGACTTCAAAGTTGCCGGTACCAAAGATTTCGTTACCGCACTTCAGCTAGATACCAAGCTCGATGGCATTCCTGCCTCGGTTCTTGGCGGCGCACTACATCAGGCAAAGGAAGCTCGTCTTCACATCCTCGATGTAATGAACCAAGCCATTGATGCTCCAGATGAGATGAGCCTCTTGGCTCCTCGCATTATCAGCATCAAGGTTCCAGTTGATTTGATCGGTGCCATCATCGGACCTAAGGGAAAGATGATCAACCAGATTCAAGATGAGACCGGCGCAGATATCACCATCGAAGATGATGGAACTATCTACATTGGTGCTCTTGAAGGATCACAAGCTGAGGCTGCTAAGGCCATGATCGATGCCATCGCAAATCCACACATTCCAACCGTGGGCGAGCGTTTCAACGGTACCGTCGTAAAGCTTGCAACCTTCGGTGCTTTCATCTCACTCGTTCCAGGTAAAGATGGCTTGCTCCACATCTCGCAGATTCGCAAGATGCATGGTGGAAAGCGCATTGAAAACCTCGAAGAGGTAATGAAGGTTGGCGATAAGCTCGAAGTTGAAATTGGCGAGATTGATCCAAAGGGCAAGTTCTCTTTGGTACCGGTCTTAGCTGACGGAACAACTCCGGGAAATGACTCAGCCGAATAATTGAGTAAATCACTTCTGCCCAGCGGGCTTCGAATAGTTACTGAGGAAGTCAGTACCGTTCGTTCCGCTGCGGTTGGAGTTTGGGTCAATGTGGGCTCTCGCGACGAATCACCAGCCGTCGCGGGAGCTTCACACTTTCTCGAGCATTTATTATTTAAAGGCACAAAGCGCCGCAACGCGATGGAGATTTCATCTTCCATAGAAGCTGTTGGTGGCGAGATGAATGCATTCACCAGCCAGGAGTACACCTGTTTCTATGCGCGGGTGATTGATACCGATCTGCCGCTTGCGATTGATGTTATTTCAGATTTGATTACCTCTTCTGTGGTTAAGCCGGAAGATGTTGACTCGGAACGAAGCGTTGTCCTGGAAGAGATCGCCATGCGCGATGATGATCCTTCGGACCTGATTCACGATCTATTTTTAGAGACTTATTACGGCGACAGCCATTTGGGTCGTTCCATACTAGGAACTGTTGATTCCATCAAAAGTATGTCGCGCACCTCGGTCTATAACTATTACAAGAAGAAGTATCAACCAGCCGATATCGTGGTTGCCGTTGCGGGAAATGTAAAACATAAAAAAGTTGAAGCATTGGTTGAAAAGGCGCTATCTAAAGATGGTTTTCTCGATGTTGAAGATTCCGATTTCAATCTTCGTTCGGCGCCAACGGCGAAAATTGTGGGGCGACATAAAGTTGGAATTATTGAACGCAAGACTGAGCAGGCGCACTTGCTCTATGGCGTTGAAGGTGTGGCTCGCAATGACGAGCGTCGCTTTGCGCTAAGCATTCTCTCCTCGGCTTTAGGTGGCGGCATGTCTTCGCGCCTATTCCAAGAGATTCGCGAAAAGCGTGGCTTGGCTTATTCGGTTTATTCCTATGCCCAACAATTTTCCGGAGCCGGATCCCTCGCTTTTTACGCAGGTTGCCAACCCGCAAAGGCGGAAGAGGTAATCCGGATTATTCAAGCCGTTACACACGATGTGGCCGAAAATGGCTTAACTGATGAAGAGATCACCCGCGCTAAAGGCGCCGTCTCCGGCTCCTTAGTTTTGAGCCAAGAAGATACCGGCTCTCGCATGAGTCGAATCGGCAAGAGTGAACTGGTTTATGGCGAGATCATGAGCTTTGATGAGATTTTGGCCAAAATTGCAGCAGTTACCCCGGAAGAAGTACGTGCTATTGCCCACGCCTTGCTCCCAAAACCTTCTACCATTGCGATCGTGGGGCCGTTTAAGAGCACAACTAAATTTGAAAAGGTGATCGCGTGAGTATCAAAGTAGCCGTCTTAGGCGCTAAAGGTCGCATGGGCGCTGAAACCGTTAAGACGATTAAGGCGGCACCGGATTTAGAGCTAGTTGCCGAACTTGATTTAGGCGATTCCCTTGACCAATTGGTTACTAGCGGGGCGCAAGTAATTGTGGATTTCACTCACCCTGATTCTGTTATGGCCAATTTAGATTTCGCAATCAACCATGGAATTAACGTCGTAGTTGGCACTACTGGATTCGACGATGCAAAACTGAGCCAAGTCCGAAGCTGGCTATCTGCAAATGCTGGCGTTGGTGCATTAATCGCACCTAACTTTGGACTAGGCGCCGTGTTGATGATGCAGTTTGCCGCCCAAGCAGCGAAGTACTTCGAATCTGTTGAAATCATTGAACTCCATCACCCTAATAAGGCCGACGCTCCTTCTGGAACGGCTACGCGAACTGCCGAGCTAATTACCGAAGCTCGTAAGTCTGTTAATAAAGCAGCGATGCCAGATGCAACTTCAACTGCCCTCGATGGCGCTCGTGGGGCCTTGGTTGGTGAAGTCCCAGTTCATTCGGTTCGCCTTCGCGGTTTGGTTGCTCACCAAGAAGTGATTTTGGGCGATATGGGGGAGACCTTAACTATTCGCCACGATTCAATTGATCGTTCCGGTTTCATGCCCGGCGTCTTGCTCGGTATCCGAAGCGTAATTTCTCATCCTGGGCTAACATTCGGCCTCGATCATTTTATGGATTTAACTTAACTAATTGATTTAGGAGCACTTAAATGGAAGCCACTTCTGGAATCACAATGTACGGCGCTGCCTGGTGTGGCGATTGCCGCCGCTCAAAGAGATACTTCGACGCCAATCAGGTTTCCTACACCTATATCGATAGTGAAAAAGATCTGACTGCCGCCGACAAAATTGTCGAAATCAGCGGCGTGCAGGGGATCCCACTGATCATTTTCCCCGATGGTACTCATATGACTGAGCCATCTGACCAAGACCTAAAGGCAAAACTGGAAACTTTGGCTATCCTCTAGTCGTGAGTAGCGCCATTGTCCTGACCGACCTTCGCAAGAATTTCGGCGAAGTTCAAGCGGTCGCGGGCGTTAACCTTGAGATTGCCGATGGCGAATTCTTTGCGATGCTTGGTCCTAGTGGCTCGGGTAAAACAACAGTTCTGCGTTTGATCGCTGGTTTTGAAATTCCCGATTCGGGCAAGATTGAAATCGCCGGAGTAGACGTTAGCGATACCCCGCCGTTTAATCGCGATGTTAATACTGTCTTTCAAGATTATGCCCTCTTTCCTCATATGACCGTGCAGAAAAATGTGGAATACGGTCTTCGAGTCAAAGGTGTTGCAAAAGCCGAACGTGAAGCTCGGGCGCTCAAGGCGCTTGAGCGCGTGAAGTTAATTGGTTATGAAAACCGCAAACCATCACAGCTATCAGGTGGCCAGCGCCAACGAGTAGCCCTGGCTCGTGCGATCGTAAATGAGCCAAAAGTTTTATTGTTGGATGAACCTTTGGGCGC
>JBAXKZ010000041.1:0-6644 GCA_037135095.1 Actinomycetes bacterium | reverse complement strand
CCCTGCTGATTCTGGTTCAGTAAGTCTAGGTTCGAGTCCTGGTACCCCAGCGAAAAGCTATAAGTTTTATTTTTATCTATTTACTAGGGCCCCGTCGTCTAGCGGCCTAGGACTCTGGCTTCTCAAGCCAGCTACGAGGGTTCGAATCCCTTCGGGGCTACCAAAGTGACCACTGCAGCAAAAAATGCAGTGGTAATCACTTACTTTTAGCTAAATACTCCGTAAGCCTGGCCGCGGTTGCCACGACCACTGCTGCGTGTAGCCGTCCAGGTTGGCGTCCTAGCCGCTCCATCGGACCACTGATACTCACTGCTGCAATTACCTTGTTATTCGGCCCGCGCACCGGCGCAGATACTGATGCAACGCCAGCTTCGCGCTCACCTACAGATTGCGCCCAGCCACGGCGCCTGACTGCGGAGAGGCTGGCGGCGGTGAATTTCGAATTAATTATGCCTCGGTGCAGTTTCTCGGGCTCTTCCCAAGCTAACAGGACTTGGGCGGCCGAACCAGCCTGCATCGTTAAGACGGTGCCTACCGGGACAGAATCGCGAAGACCGCTCAGGCGTTCTGCGGTAGCCACGCAAATTCGAAGTTCTCCCTGGCGCCGGTAGAGCTGAGCGCTCTCGCCACAGGCATCTCGCAAGGCGGCTAGAGCTGGTGCCGCGATCGCCAAGAGTCGGTCTTCCCCGGCGGCGGCGGCAAGTTCTGAAGAGCGGGCGCCTAGTACAAAACGCCCCATGAAGTCTCTTGAGACTAAACGATGAAACTCCAAGGCAACGGCCAAACGGTGGGCGGTTGGCCTGGCAATACCAGTGGCGCTTACAAGTTCAGAGAGAGAGTGGGGACCAGACTCCAAGGTCGCCAAAATCCGCACGGCTTTATCTAGTACGCCAACTCCGCTATTCTTCTTGTCCACAATCTGATAATGCCATCTTATCTAGTGAGACGCAAGATTTTGAGCAATTAAATCTTGCGAACTAGCAAAGAAGTAAAGGTGAGGGAGTTATGGGTAAAACGTTAGCTGAAAAGATTTGGACCGATCACGTCGTCAGTAGTGCCGAAAACGAACCTGACTTGATTTACATCGACCTGCACCTGCTTCATGAGGTAACCAGCCCTCAGGCATTTGACGGTCTTCGGTTGGCCAATCGCCAGGTTCGGCGAACCGATCTAACGATCGCCACAGAAGATCACAACACTCCAACACTGAATATCGATCAACCAATTGCTGACCCAGTCTCAAGGCTACAAATTGAGACGCTGCGAAAGAATTGTGCCGAGTTTGGAGTGCGAATTCACTCACTTGGCGATATCGATCAAGGAATTGTTCACGTTGTCGGACCGCAACTCGGAATCACACAGCCTGGCATGACCATTGTTTGCGGCGATTCCCATACTTCAACGCACGGCGCCTTTGGCGCGCTTGCCTTCGGAATTGGTACCAGCGAAGTTGAGCATGTTTTGGCCACTCAAACTTTGCCACTTGTTCGACCAAAGACGATGGCGATCAATGTTGACGGAGTTTTGCCGGCCGGGGTAACCAGCAAAGATATTATTTTGGCGATCATCGCCGAGATCGGTACCGGCGGTGGCCAAGGTTATGTCTTGGAATATCGCGGAAGCGCAATCCGTGCGCTATCTATGGAATCCCGAATGACGGTCTGCAATATGTCAATCGAAGCCGGCGCAAGAGCTGGGTTGATTGCTCCCGATCAAACTACTTTTGATTATGTTAAAGGAAAGGCACATGCGCCCGAAGGCAAAGATTGGGAAGCTGCGGTTGATTATTGGAAGACGCTGAAGTCAGATGATGACGCAGTCTTCGACAAGGAAATCTTTATAGCTGCCGACGAATTGGCGCCATTTGTTACTTGGGGGACAAACCCTGGTCAAGGGCTGCCACTTAGCGCATCAGTTCCCAATCCTGCCGAGATCACAGATATTGAAGAACGAGGCGCGGCCGAACGAGCACTTACATATATGGGCTTAGTAGCAGGCACCCCTTTGAAAGAAATATCCGTTGATACCGTCTTTCTTGGTTCATGTACCAATGGTCGGATCGAAGACCTTCGAGCAGCTTCACAAGTGCTAGCAGGAAAGCACATTGCACCGGGAGTTCGGATGCTCGTCGTTCCTGGATCAGCCCGGGTTCGGCTACAGGCCGAAGCTGAAGGTCTAGATAAATTATTTATCGCGGCCGGCGCCGAATGGCGAATGGCTGGCTGTTCAATGTGTTTAGGAATGAACCCGGATCAGTTAGCGCCGGAAGAACGATCGGCTTCAACAAGCAATAGAAACTTCGAAGGACGTCAAGGAAAAGGTGGGCGCACTCACCTGGTTAGTCCATTAGTTGCAGCAGCAACAGCGATTCGCGGAACGCTCTCTTCACCGGCAGATTTGTAGGAGGTCATTATGGAAAAATTTAGTAGCCACACTGGAACTGCGTTGCCACTGCGACGAAGCAACGTCGACACCGACCAAATCATCCCTGCCGTCTATTTAAAGCGAGTTACAAAGAGTGGCTTCGAAGATGGCCTCTTTGCGGCTTGGCGCAACGACCCAGAGTTTGTCATCAATCGACCAGAACATGCTGGCGCAACAGTTTTGGTTGCGGGTGCCGATTTTGGAACCGGCTCTTCTCGCGAACATGCGGTTTGGGCGCTGCAAAACTATGGTTTTAAAGTGATTATCTCTAGTCGCTTTGCCGATATCTTCCGTGGAAACTCACAGAAGGCGGGGCTCTTAACTGTTGTTTTGCCGCAAGGTGAAGTCGAAGCAATTTGGAGCGCGATCGATGCCAATCCAGCCCTAGCAATAACGGTTGATTTAGCCTTAGAAACCGTTACTTACAATGAGATTTCGCTCCCATTCCACATCGATGCTTACACCAGGTGGCGATTGATGGAGGGCCTAGATGACATCGGGCTAACGTTAAAGAAGATTGATCAAGTAAGTGCCTACGAGGTGAAAAGAGCAAGTTTTAAGCCAAAAACACTGCCAATTCGTCACTAAGGTCGCGAATTCGGAATTGCTAGTCGAGTAAAAATCGAAAGTCTCGACTAGCAATTTAGGGTTATTAGGTGAAAAACCCTTGATTTTCACTGTTTTTTATCGGGCGACACACCGATTTAGATGCCACCACTTCTCCTTGGCTCTGCGTAGATTTCTTCTTACGTTAGGCGAGTGCCTAACATTTACGCGTAAATAAGGGGATTTAATGAACAAGGCCCAGTTCATCGCATTGCTGGCTCCACATTTTGATAACAACAAGAAAGAGACCGCACGTGCGGTAGATATCGTTTTTGATTCAATCGTTCGCACCATCTCAAAAGGTGAAGATGTAATGATCAATGACTTCGGCAAGTTCAAGAAGGTTGATCGTGCTGCTCGCAAGGGCCGCAACCCATTCACCGGCGAGACCATTCAGATTAAAGCCAGCAAGAAGGTACGTTTCCTTCCTGCAAAGGCGCTCAAGGAAGTTATCTCTGGCGCTCGTAAGCTCGAAGCAGCTCCAAAGCCTCCGGTAAAGGTTGTTGCCAAGGTTGCTCCAGCCAAGAAGGTAGTAGCCAAGAAGGCTCCTGCCAAGAAGGCTCCCGCTAAGAAAGCCCCAGCCAAGAAGGCTCCCGCTAAGAAAGCCCCAGCCAAGAAGGTAGTAGCCAAGAAGGCTCCAGCCAAAAAGGTAATAGCCAAGAAGGCTCCTGCTAAGAAGGCGCCAGCCAAGAAGAAGTAGTTTTGACAAAAAAGAGCGGGTGCAAATAGCACTCGCTCTTTTTTATTGCCCATAGGCTTACCTCATGTCGGAGAATCTGGGTTCCGCTACTGAGCCGATTTATGAGCCACCGAGTGGCTCACCGCTTGGCACTAATAATTATTTTAAATATGCCGCGGCGATTGTTATCCCAATCCTAAAACTTGTAACAAAGCGAAATTGGCAAGGAACTGAAAACATTCCAAGATCTGGCGCAGTTATCGTTGTTTCAAATCACATCTCCTACGCCGACCCGTTGGTATTTGCTCACTTCCTTTTTGCAAATGGTCGGGCCCCGCGTTTCTTGGGAAAGGCATCGGTCTTTAGGATTCCAGTTATTGGAAAAATAATTGCCGGCTCTGGTCAGATTCCGGTGGAACGTGAAAGTACCAATGCATCAAATGCCTTAGTTCACGCTGTCGCATTTCTTAAAGCGGGTCACTGTTTAGGGGTTTATCCTGAAGGAACGCTCACGCGTGATCAGAAATATTGGCCGATGGTTGGCAAGACTGGTATCGCGCGATTGGCGATCATGACCCAAGCCACCGTTATTCCATGTGCTCAATGGGGAGCTCAGGAGTTACTTCCGGCTTACGGAAAATTGCCCCGAATTTGGCGGCGTCGGAAAGTTACGGTCGTTGCCGGAGCACCCCTTGATTTTTCAAAGTGGTTTGGCAAGGCCGAAGATCAAGCGGCACTTGTCGAAGCCACTGAATATGTAATGAGCGAGTTGACCGCTATGGTGGCGAAGATACGTGGTGAGGAGCCACCAAAGGTGCGATTTGATCCGCACTCTTCAAACTTGCCGAAGACTGGTAATTACAAGAAAGGCAACAAGCGTTGAGCAATGTAACTGTTCTTGGATCTGGGGCTTGGGGAACCACGATGGCCCAGGTTCTTTGCGATGCCGGGCAAGACGTTCTTTTATGGGGTCGAAACGAGTCGGTAGTTTCCGAAATTAATTCGGCTCATAGCAATGAAAAATTTCTTCCCGGGATCAGGCTGCCCGATTCATTAACAGCCACAACGAATGTCGCCGAGGCGATTCAATTTGGCGAGGCTTTGGTGTTAGCGGTACCAGCTCAGTCACTTCGCACCAACCTGAGTGAGTGGCGAAATTACTTTCGTTCTGAAGTACCAATAATTAGTACTCTCAAAGGAATCGAATCAGATACCTACCTTCGCATGACTGAGGTCGTGACTGAAACTTTGAATTTGCCAAATTTGAAACTCGGATTGATCACTGGTCCGAATTTGGCGGGGGAGATGTCGCTTCGTCAACCAGCTGGGGCGGTCGCGGCTTCGGTGCATGAAGATTTAACCGAGTTAATGGTCGAGCTTTTTACCACCCCATATTTTCGGGTCTACCCTTCTGACGATCTGGTTGGTTGCGAACTGGCCGGTGCCGCTAAGAGCGTAATTGCCCTGGCCGTTGGAATTGCTATCGGCTTGGATCTAGGCGAGAACACCCAAGCAATGATTATCACTCGCGGTCTTAGCGAGGTAGCTAGGTTTGGTACCGCTTATGGCGCGCAACCGCTGACCTTTCTGGGGCTGGCGGGTATGGGGGATCTAGTGGCTAGTTGTGGCTCGGCGCTCTCGAGAAACCGGACCTTCGGTGAAGTTCTTGGTCAGAGCGGCTCGATTGCGATCGCTAGAGAGCAAGTTTCCAAGACGGTAGAGGGTGTTGCTTCTGCCGGCGCAATCCTAGAGTTAGCACATCGGGTCGGCATCGAAGTACCCATTATCGAGGTTGTCTCCGATGTAGTGAACGCGGCACTTTCTCCCCAGGATGCGATCACTCGATTGATGACGGTCAGCATGAGAGCGGAGATCTAACATGAATGGAAAAGTTCGAGTTGGAATTCTTTGTGGTGGCATGAGCAGCGAGCATGAGATCTCTTGTATTTCAGCCAGCGGAGTAATGGGGGCCATAGATCGCAATCGGTTTGAACCAATTTTGATTGGCATTACAAAAACTGGCAAATGGGTATTACCGCCCCACGAATCTGCTCTTAAAATGACCGAGCGACATATGCCAGAAATTTCTTCGGAGTGGCCCACAGTCAATACTGACGTCGCTGGATTTAGTTGTAATGGCGAAACCTTAAACCTTGATGTTGTCTTCCCACTTCTTCATGGACCCTATGGCGAAGATGGCACTGTACAAGGGCTTCTTGAAATGGCTGCCATGAAATATGTCGGCTCTGGTGTGTTGGCCAGCGCTGTTGCAATGGATAAATCTTTTGCGAAATCGATTTTCACTGCGAACGGGCTCGAAGTAGCGGACGGAATTGTTATCCACGAACGCGAATGGAACGAAATCTCTCACTCTAAAGTCTTGAAAGCTGCTGAGAATTTAGGTCTTCCACTTTTTGTTAAGCCAGCCCGAAGTGGTTCAAGCAGAGGCACTTATAAAGTTAAACGTTTTGCTGACCTGGAAAGCGCAGTAACCAAAGCGCTTGAATTCGATACCAAAGTTTTAGTAGAGAAGGCGATCGTGGGTCGCGAAATCGAATGTGCAGTTCTGCAGACCCGCGGGGAAGTTTTAGCTTCGCCGGTTGGAGAAATCGTCATCCTTGGTAGTCATGAGTTCTATGATTTTGAAGCAAAGTACTTGGATAACTCGACCAGGGTCGATTTTCCAACTGATCTACCGCGCGGTGTGAGCGAGAAGATTCGGGAGGCGGCCATTACCGCGTTCAACGTCCTTGGTTGCGAAGGCCTTGCACGCGTCGACTTCTTCTATTCCAAGTCGGAGGGGATCATTATCAATGAGATCAATACGATGCCGGGATTTACTGCGACCTCGGTTTATCCAAAATTATGGGGCCAATCCGGATTAACGTATGCAAATTTACTAACCAAATTAATTAATTCGGCGTTGGATCGGCCA
>JBAXKZ010000040.1:0-6867 GCA_037135095.1 Actinomycetes bacterium | reverse complement strand
CATTCGATCAGATCGATAAGGCGCCAGAAGAGCGTCAACGCGGTATCACCATCTCGATCGCACATATCGAGTACCAAACTGAGTCACGTCACTATGCACACGTTGACTGCCCAGGCCACGCTGACTACATCAAGAACATGATCACTGGTGCAGCTCAGATGGACGGTGCAATTCTCGTGGTTGCAGCAACTGACGGCCCAATGCCTCAGACCAAGGAGCACGTTCTACTTGCTCGTCAGGTAGGCGTTCCTTCAATCGTTGTGGCTCTAAACAAGTCCGACATGGTTGATGACGAAGAAATTCTTGAATTGGTTGAAATGGAAGTTCGCGAACTTCTTTCAAAGTATGAATTCCCTGGCGATGACACACCAATCGTTCGCATCTCTGCTCTCAAGGCACTTGAAGGCGACCCAGTATGGGCTGAAAAGATCATGGAACTTATGGCAGCGGTTGACTCGTTCATCCCACAGCCAGCTCGTGAAGTTGATAAGCCATTCCTAATGCCAGTAGAAGATGTATTCACCATTACTGGTCGTGGAACTGTAGTAACCGGTCGTATTGAGCGCGGTATCGTCAAGGTCAACGAAGAAGTTGAAATTGTTGGTATCCGTCCAACTGCTATGAAGACCACCGTTACTGGTGTTGAAATGTTCCGCAAGCTTCTTGATGAAGGTCAGGCTGGCGAGAACGTCGGACTTCTTCTTCGTGGAACCAAGCGTGAAGATGTTGAACGTGGTCAGGTTGTCTGCAAGCCAGGTTCAATCACCCCACACACCGACTTCGAAGCTAACGCTTACATCCTTTCAAAGGATGAAGGCGGACGCCACACCCCATTCTTCAATAACTACCGTCCACAGTTCTACTTCCGTACCACTGACGTCACCGGCATCGTGACACTTCCAGCTGGTACCGAAATGGTTATGCCTGGCGATAACACCGAAATGGTCGTCGCTTTGATCCAACCAATCGCAATGGAAGATGGACTTCGCTTCGCAATCCGTGAAGGTGGCCGCACCGTTGGAGCTGGTCGCGTTACCAAGATTCTGAAGTAACACCTCTTATCGGGTGGCTGGCCTCACGGTCAGCCACCTACCAAGAAGCAAGGCAGTAACCAAGCAGTAACTAAATTTTAGAAGCAGTTTCGAAGTAGTAAAGAAAAAGGAGAAGCACATGGCGGGACAAAAGATCCGCATACGGCTTAAGGCTTACGACCACGAAGTGATCGATAGCTCGGCGAAGAAGATCGTCGAGACTGTTGAGCGCACTGGTGCAACTGTCGCAGGTCCCGTTCCGTTGCCTACAGAGAAGAACACTTTCTGTGTTATTCGCTCTCCGCACAAATATAAGGACAGCCGCGAACATTTCGAGATGCGCACTCATAAGCGCTTGATCGACATCATTGATCCAACTCCTAAAACTGTTGATTCCTTGATGCGCCTCGATTTACCCGCCGGCGTTGACATTGAGATCAAGCTCTAGGAGATCTGACAGATGACTACTACTCAATCAGCGGGCGCTGCCATCAAGGGAATCCTTGGCAAGAAGCTCGGCATGACTCAGGTCTTCGATGCAAATAACAAGATCGTTCCAGTAACTGTTGTTGCTGCCGGTCCTTGTGTTGTAACCCAGATCCGTACTCCTGAAAAGGATGGATATGCTGCGGTTCAACTCGCATTCGGAGCAATTGATCCTCGCAAAGTTACCAAGCCCGAGGCTGGACATTTCGCCAAGGCCGGTGTAACCCCTCGACGCGATGTTGCTGAACTTCGCACCACCGACACCTCTTCTTATTCTGTTGGTCAAGAACTTCGTGCTGATGTATTTGCAGCTGGCGAGATTGTTGATGCAACTGGTACCTCAATCGGTAAGGGAACTGCCGGCGTTATGAAGCGCCACGGCTTCCACGGTTTGGGCGCCTCACACGGTGTTGACCGTAAGCACCGTATGCCAGGTTCTATCGGTAACCGAACCACTCCAGGCCGCGTTTTCCGTGGCAAGAAGATGTCTGGTCGCATGGGTGTAGATCGAGTTACCACTCAGAACCTTTTGATTCACTCTGTTGATGTTGAGAACTCACTTCTTCTCATCAAGGGTTCTATCCCTGGCCCAACAGGCTCCATTGTCTTCGTCCGCTCCGCAGCGAAGAAGGCTGTTTCGGAAAAGGCAGGTGCATAACAAATGGCATTAACCGTAGATATTAAGAGCGCCGAAGGTAAGACAACTGGTTCAGTTGATCTACCATCAGAAATTTTCGATGCTCAGACCAATATTCCATTAATCCATCAGGTTGTCGTTGCTCAACTAGCCGCTGCTCGTGCTGGTACTGCAAAGACCAAGAACCGTGGTGAAGTAAGTGGTACTGGTAAGAAGCCTTTCAAGCAGAAGGGAACCGGTCGCGCTCGTCAGGGTTCGGTCCGTGCTCCACTTCAGCGTCACGGTGGTGTCTCACATGGACCTGTTCCACGTAAGTACGATCAACGCACCCCTAAGAAAATGATTGCAGCAGCACTCCGCGGCGTTCTCTCTGACCGTCAACGCGAAGATCGCATTCACGTGGTTGATGCCATCGCCACCGGTCCTTCGACCAAGGCCGCGATCTCAGCTGTTCGTCAATTCTCTGATCGCAAAAATGTTCTTGTTGTTCTTTCTCGTTCCGAAGATATCGCTTGGCGCTCTCTTCGAAATGCCGACAACATGCACTTAATCGTTAACGACCAACTCAATGCCTATGACGTCCTTGTTAGCGACGACATTGTCTTCTCCGAGAGTGCGATCCGCGAATTTATCGCAGGACCAGCTTCGGTAACTGCAGTTGCTCGTGAGAGTGAAGTAGAGGTGTCAGCATGAAAGATTATCGCGACGTTTTATTAGCACCTGTTGTCTCCGAAAAGTCCTACGGACTGTTGGATGAGAACAAGTACACATTCATTGTTGCCCCAGATGCCAACAAGACTGAGATCAAGATTGCAGTCGAGAAGGTATTTGGAGTCAAGGTTCTCAGCGTTAACACCCTTAACCGCATCGGTAAGCGCAAGCGCACCCGGGTTGGTTTTGGAAAGCGTTCAGATACCAAGCGCGCAATCGTGCATGTTGCAGCCGGTGACCGCATCGACATCTTCGGAGGCCCTGTCTCCTAAGGAGATAGGACTAGAAGAGGAATAGAGAGAGAATAAATGGCCTTACGTAAACTTAAGCCGACCACTCCAGGTCAGCGCGGCGCCAGCGTTCCAGATTTCGCGGAAATTACTCGCACCACCCCAGAGAAGTCATTGGTTCGTCCAATCCACTCAAAGGGCGGTCGTAACGCGACTGGTCGCATCACAACTCGTCACCAAGGTGGCGGACACAAGCGCGCATACCGCTTGATCGACTTTACTCGAAACGATAAAGATGGCATTCCAGCCAAGGTTGCCCATATCGAATACGATCCAAACCGAACTTCACGCATTGCTCTTCTGCACTACGCGGATGGCGAAAAGCGTTACATCATTGCGCCAAATAAGTTAAACCAAGGCGACAAGGTCGAGAACGGTCCATCAGCTGATATCAAGCCAGGAAATTGCTTGCCACTTCGCAATATTCCAGTTGGAACCATGATCCATGCAATCGAGCTTCGTCCTGGTGGCGGCGCAAAAATTGCTCGCTCCGCTGGCGCTGGCGTACAGCTAGTTGCTAAAGATGGTCCTTACGCACAATTGCGTATGCCATCGGGCGAAATTCGAAATGTAGATGTTCGTTGCCGCGCCACCGTTGGTGAAGTTGGTAACGCAGAACAATCCAATATCAACTACGGAAAGGCCGGCCGTATGCGTTGGAAGGGCAAGCGCCCATCCGTACGTGGTGTCGTCATGAACCCAGTTGATCACCCTCACGGTGGTGGTGAAGGAAAGACCTCTGGAGGTCGCCATCCTGTTACACCTTGGGGTAAGCCAGAAGGCCGTACTCGCAAGAAAAAAGCCTCTGATGCGCTAATTGTCCGTCGCCGCAAGTCGAATAAGAAACGATAGGGAGCCCACTACAAATGCCACGTAGTTTAAAGAAGGGTCCATTCGTGGACGGCCACCTTATTAAAAAGGTTGATGCCCAAAACGAAGTGAATACCAAGAATGTTATTAAGACTTGGTCACGGCGCTCAATGATCGTTCCATCGATGATCGGCCATACCATCGCAGTTCATGATGGTCGCAAGCATGTTCCAGTTTTCATCACTGACGCAATGATTGGTCACAAGCTCGGTGAATTTTCGCCAACGCGTACCTTCCGAGGTCACGTAAAGGGCGACGATCGGAGGTCCTCACGTGGCTAAGCCAGTAAATGTTGATAACGCATTGGTTGCTCGCGCAATCCTTCGCGAAGTTCGCACCACTCCACAAAAGGCCCGCCGAGTCGTTAACTTGATTCGCGGTGAGCGAGCAGATAGCGCACTAGCTACCTTGAAGTTCGCCAACCAAGCAATCGGTGCTGACCTCTATGTCTTGCTTAACTCCGCTGTTGCTAATGCAAAGCAGAAGAACCCATCACTTCGTGATGCTTCTGAGCTTTGGGTTGCCGAAGCAACTGTTGGCGAAGGTTTCACTTTGAAGCGCTTCCGCCCGCGTGCTCAAGGTCGCGGATTTAGCATCAATAAGCGCACCAGCACGATCACCCTCGTGGTCTCTGATGACGTTAACTATCGTTCCAATGGTCCACGCAAGGTAGCTGCCCACAAAAAGGCAAATGCCGGTCGTGTTGCCAAGCCAATCGCAGGAAAGCCAGTAGCTGCAAAGTCAGCTCCTGCAAAGTCAGCTCCTGCTGACACCGAAGGGAAGGCCGAATAATGGGTCAAAAAGTAAATCCACACGGCTTCCGACTCGGTATCACCACCGAATTTAAGTCCCGCTGGTATGCAGACAAGCTCTACAAGGATTATGTGAAGGAAGATATTGAAATCCGTCGCATGATGACAAAGGGTATGGAGCGCGCTGGTGTTTCCCGAATTGAAATCGAACGTACTCGCGAGCGAGTCCGTATCGATCTTCACACCGCTCGTCCTGGAATTGTCATCGGACGTCGTGGAACCGAAGCTGATCGAATTCGTATGGATCTCGAAAAGTTGACGGGCAAGCAAGTACAGCTCAACATTCTTGAAGTTAAGAACCCGGAAATTGATGCCCAGCTCGTTGCCCAGGGAATTGCCGAGCAGCTAACTGCTCGTGTTTCTTTCCGTCGCGCAATGCGTAAGGCGATGCAGACTGCACTTAAATCTGGCGCTCAAGGTATCCGAGTTCAATGTGGCGGTCGCTTAGGTGGCGCAGAAATGTCTCGCTCTGAGTTCTACCGTGAAGGTCGAGTCCCACTACATACCCTTCGTGCTGATATTGATTACGGTTTCTATGAAGCCGCAACCACCTTCGGTCGTCTTGGTGTAAAGGTCTGGATCTACAAGGGCGAAGTTATCGAATCTCGCGCTGAGCGCGCTGCATCTGCTCTTGCAGCAGCTCGTGCGCCAAAGCCATCACGCGGTCCACGTAATCCACGTGCCCCACGCGCCGAGGTCACCAGCTCCACACCAGAATCTCGTGCTGCCGCTGCCGCCGTCAATGGCGTAACCGTCGTTGAACCAGTAGCTGCTCCAGTAGCTGCTCCAGTAGTTGCAGTTGTTGAAGGCACCGAAGGGAGCAATGCCTAAATGTTGATTCCTCGTAAGGTCAAGCACCGAAAGCAACACCACCCAAAACGTGGTGGTAAGTCAAAGGGCGGCACGACCGTCTCCTTTGGTGACTTCGGTATTCAAGCTTTAGAGCCGGCGTATGTGACTAACCGTCAGATTGAAGCCGCTCGTATTGCAATGACTCGTCACATCAAGCGTGGTGGAAAGGTATGGATCAATATTTATCCAGACCGCCCACTTACAAAGAAGCCAGCTGAAACCCGTATGGGTTCCGGTAAAGGTTCACCGGAGTGGTGGATCGCCAACGTAAAGCCTGGCCGCGTGATGTTTGAAATCTCTGGCGTTGCCGAAGAGATCGCAACTGAGGCAATGACTCGTGCGATTCACAAGCTGCCAATGAAGTGCCGCGTAGTTCGTCGTGAGGAGTTCTAATGGCAATTATCGTGACTGCTGAGCAGCTACGCGCCCTCAACACTGAGGAGCTAGGTCTTAAATTGCGCGAAGCGAAAGAGGAGCTTTTTAATCTCCGCTTTCAAGCCGCAACTGGCCAACTAGAGAGCCATGGTCGTTTGACCGCGGTTCGTAAAGAGATTGCGCGCATTTACACCATCGTGCGCGAACGTGAATTAGGAATTGGAGGTGCGGCATGACTACTAGTAACGAACTAGATCGTGGGTTCCGCAAGACTCGTGAAGGCATCGTCACCAGCGACAAGATGGATAAGACTGTCGTTGTAGCGATCCAAGATCGAGTTAAGCATGGTCTCTACGGCAAGGTCTTGTCTCGCTCAACCAAGCTCAAGGCTCATGATGAGAACAACAGCGCTGGAATTGGCGATCGCGTCCTCTTGATGGAAACTCGTCCGCTCTCCGCTACCAAGCGTTGGCGCGTTGTCGAGATCCTCGAGAAGGCTAAGTAGGAGGAATAAGGAATGATTCAACAAGAATCGCGACTTCGCGTCGCCGACAACACTGGTGCAAAGGAACTTCTTTGTATCCGCGTACTCGGTGGCTCCTCACGTCGCTACGCCGGCATCGGTGACATCATCGTCTGTGCCGTCAAGGATGCAATTCCTGGCGGTCAGGTTAAGAAGGGTGAGGTCGTAAAGGCCGTCATCGTTCGAACTGTAAAAGAGACTCGTCGCGCAGACGGCTCTTACGTAAAATTTGATGAGAACGCAGCAGTCATTCTTAAGGCTGATGGCGAACCTCGTGGAA
>JBAXKZ010000039.1:0-7160 GCA_037135095.1 Actinomycetes bacterium | reverse complement strand
ATCTGCGCGATAACGGGACCTAAGTTATCTCTGGAGACAACATAAGCGCCGCCGGACTTGGTGTAAATCTGCACGACTTCACGATACGAAAAGGTGATGATTACAAGCACGGCCAAGACCACGAGGGTCATCGGCATCAAAATACTGAAGGCCGAAAGTCCGAAAGCTGGGAGCAAGGCCAAGAGGATCTGTTCACTGCCATAAGCGGAGGAGGAGATGCAGTCCGAGGAGAGGATTCCCAAGGCAAAGCGCTTGCTGAGCCGCTGGTGCGAAAGGCTGTGGCGGTTGAGTGGGTTACCCAGGAGCGACTTCTTTACCTTGTATAGAAGCGGGTCCTTCAGGTGGGCATGTTCTTGTAGCGCCATCGGTTCTGGGGCGTCATCAGTCCAAGATTTAGGCACGGCCGCTGCACTCTTCTCTGGCTAGTCTCCGACAAAATGTGAAATTGCTTTCACTTAGATATTGGAGGATTTTACTTGGCTTGGCCAAGCGTATGCTTCTTTAATGCAACTAAAAACCGACCTTTACATTGACGGCGCCTGGGTTAAGGGCGACGCTTACATCCCAGTAATTGACCCCAGCACGGGGGCAGTAATTGCCGAGGTGGCTACCGCCAGCGACGCTCAATGTGATGCCGCGGTTGAGGCCGCGCACCGCGCCTTTCCCGCCTGGGCCAAAACCGCCCCTCGAGTTCGCGCTGAAATCCTGCGCAAAGCCTTCGAGTTGATGATTGCGGAGTCCGACCAGATCGCGAAGATCATTTCAATGGAGAACGGCAAAGTCTTCTCTGATGCCAAAGGTGAAGTTGCCTATGCTGCCGAGTTCTTCCGTTGGTTCTCCGAAGAAGCGGTCCGCACCCCCGGAGATTTCCGTATGGCGCCTAATGGTGACAAGCGGATTTTGGTGACCCATCAGCCGATTGGTGTCTCGCTCCTCATTACCCCCTGGAATTTTCCAGCAGGCATGGCTACTCGAAAGATCGGTCCCGCGCTCGCAGCTGGTTGCACGGTAATTTTGAAGCCAGCTACTGAAACTCCATTAACAGCGTTGTACATCATCGACATCCTCGAGCGCGCTGGCGTGCCAAAGGGCGTCGTTAACTATGTGCTCCCACAAAAGACTGGTGCAATGATTTCGAAGATGCTCCACGATCCTCGAGTTCGCAATCTTTCATTCACTGGTTCAACTGAAGTTGGTCGGATTTTGCTTCGCGAAGCGTCAGACAATGTTGTTCGAACATCTATGGAGCTCGGCGGCAATGCGCCATTCCTAGTTCTTGATGATGCAAACATTGATGAAGCAGTCAAGGGCGCAATGCTGGCAAAGATGCGTAACGGTGGCGCCGCATGTACCGCTGCTAACCGAATCTATGTTGCTCGCAAAGTCTCTGAAGAATTCATCACTAAGTTCAGCGCTGCCATGGGCGCTTTGAAGTTGGCTCCAGGATTAGAAGAAGGTGCACAACTGGGTGCCAGCGTTTCGCTCAAAGAGCGCAACAAGATTGCCGAACTTGTCGATGCTTCAGTTGCCGATGGTGCAAAGGTTAATCTTGGTGGCGCCGTTCCAGCAGGTGAAGGTGCCTTCTATCCAGCAACAGTCCTTACTGTTGAAAAGAACAACCCAATTCTGCAACAAGAAATCTTTGGACCAGTCGCACCAGTCGTAATCTTTGATACCGACGAAGAAGCAATTGCGATGGCCAACGACACCGTTTACGGTCTTATTGCTTATGTTTATTCCGGCGAGCTAGGTCGTGCAGTTCGCACCGCCGAAGCACTTGAAGCCGGAATGATCGCAATTAACCGTGGCTTGGTATCAGACCCCGCAGCACCATTCGGTGGCGTCAAGCAATCTGGCCTAGGCCGCGAAGGTGGCTTTGCTGGAATTCACGAGTTCTTGGAGACCAAGTACATCGGAGTTGAGATTTAACCAAAATTTCTCACGGGGCTAACGCCATAACCTGGGAGTAGAGCTCGGCTTTTGTTATTCCGAAAGTCGTTAGCAATTGTTGCTCCCAGGAAGTATTGGATTTATAAATATCCACCAGAAAATTTGCAGAAGTTTCCAAGCTGACCTTAGATAAAAGAATTTCATCAGCCAGCGCACCAGGAGCCTTTAAAGCCTCGGCTCCAGTTGAAACTAAATGGTCTTCGTAAGCAGACATGGCTATTGGCTTTGGAAGGGTATTTAGCAAAGAAATCCAACCTTTATGTAATTGGGAATAATTACCATCACTTGTGATCTGACTGTAGGCAGCCCCGATCGGATAGGCAAAGGTTCGGGAAAACCATTCTGGGTAGGCAATACCATTTGCGCCTGTTGAATAACTAATTGGTTTCAATAGTTGCGCCATAAACCGCATCTGCCAATCGGAGTTAAACCAAGGTAATTTCTGGGAAACAAAAAAGGAAGCCGCCCAGCCGCCATTTGAAGCACCATAAGAGTGCACGCTGGCCACCAACTGTTCAGCCGTGTTGTTTGCGAACATATCTTTGTAATGTTGTTGTTCTTTGGACATGTCCCAGTGTTGCAAGAACCAGTCCATGGTTGTGGGAAAAACTAAGGTCCAATCTCCCCCGGTTACAGGAGGTGAAAGATAATTTATGAATTGAACGGCATTAGTGATCCAATCCTGCTCAGACTGGTTCAACGCACCTGGTTCAATAATTACTTTAATCAACGGCGAAGTGGGAACCAATTTTGCAGCAGTTATAGCGTCTTGCACTTTTTGAATTATTAACTCTTCTGCAACCGGTGTACTGGAGTAGGGAATTTTCAAAAGATCAGCGACGGTATCGTGAATATTAATGGCGGCGCTTTGATAGAAATTTGGGATGGTAGTTCCATAAATTGTGGCGAATGCCTGGTTGAAGTTTCCAGTTCGTTCAATTTCTTTAATCAAGGAAATAATTCCGGTTGTACCTTTTAAACTGACCAAATCCTCCACCGCCAAAGTTCCGATCCAGTAACCTCCATTTTCGCCGCACGGCGTCTTTTCGTTTTCTACCATTGCGGCTTGCCATTCACTTAACGTGCGCTGACTATCGAACGGATAGGCGCCAAATTCTCGGTCTAACATCAACGCGCGCCGCGCAGCTAAAAATGTTGTCGGATCCGAATAGGCCAACGCCATTCCGTAGTACTGCGCCATCCCTTCAATAAACCAACAAGGCGAGACATTGAAATGAGCAGGTGCGAGCTCGGCTTGCACATTGTGGGTGTATTCATGAGGCGCTGTTGTTGTTCCGCCTGGGCGGTTAGCCGCATCAGGACCAGAAACCACGATGTCGATTTTCGGTGTGACGCCATTAACGGCCATTCCTTCGTGCATACCAGAGCCAAGTTCACCGGACCAAGCCGATTGCGGTTTGCTATCAAACCAACTGGCCATACCTTGATAGCCATTCACGGTGTCGCCAGCCGCGGTATCTGCCGCGACCATCCAATCTTTTTCGCTCCAATAAGAATAGAGAATAGCTACTGGGGTAGTGGGTGAATAAACCGATTGCCAAAATTTAACCGCGGTTGGAAGCGTTTGCTTTGCGCTTTGAACTAGTTTTGGCTCGACTTTCGGCGAACTCAATAAATTAAAAGTTGATTTTGGGGTCGGCGCCTTCGAAAGAATACTTTGGATGTCGGCATCGGCAGCAAGCGCCGTGACAATCGATGGCCGGCTGTTATCAGTTGAATAGGTGGCTCTAGTTGGAACAGGTGTCGAAATTGCATTGGGCGAGGCTGTCGGTTTTCCGATCACTTGCCCCGGGTTTAAAACCCAAATGCCGTTGGTACATGTAAGAGCGCCACCATAAAGTTCTGCGGTTGATCCATTTGTTGGGCAGCTTCTATTGGGAGCGGGACGATCTGGCGGATAGTCATCACCTTGCCGTGGCCCTGATGAGGAAGTCGGCGTTGAAGTTGGTATGGGGCTTAATGAAGGCGTCGATGGCTTAAGTGTTGGGGTGCTCTTTTTGGGAGTCAGTACTTCGTGCCAGGTAAGTTTGGTTCCAACTTTGGTACACAAATATTTTTTCGGTGCCACAATTTTCGTGGTTCCAGCTTTAGCGCAGTGAGCGCCGGATATTTGAGCAGTTGCAGCAGGATACGCGCTCAATTGAAGAAGGCTTAAAGCAGCCAAGACGATCAGCCATCTTCGATTGATTTTCATTGACTCCCTATCGTCAAACTACTTACCGAAAATTGTCGCCAGATTTATGCACAGAAATGCTGCATAAAATCACCCCATACTCACGGTATATATCTCGTGACAATCTTTTTTGGCGTTTCGATTAAACTCGAGGCATGTCCCGCTCCGATCAAGCTGAATTCTCGGCATGGCTTCGCGAACGAGAAGTCATGCTGACAAAGGCTGCACGGGCGATCTGTTTCGACATTCAAAATGCGGAAGATGTGATGCAGGAAGCGCTTGCCGACGTTTACGTCAGGTGGCGAAAGATCAGAGATCACGAAAATCTTGAGGCTTACGTAATTCGAGTTATGGTTAGTAAGCATGCCGATTTAAGGCGCAAATACGCACGCCGAAGAGCGGAGAATGAGGTATCGATCGAATTGGTGGCATCGCTCCTAAAGACGGCAGATAACGCGGAATTGGTTGCTGAGCGACTTTTAGTTCAAGCGGCACTAAAGAATTTAACTACTGCCCAAAGGAGCGTACTTTTCCTTATTTACGAATATGGGATGTCGATTAAGGAAACTGCGAAAGTCTTAGGGATTCCCAGCGGAACCGCAGCATCACACTTAGCGCGCGGGCGTTCGGCAGTAGCCGAATACATTCAATTTGTGCCGGGCCTAGGCAGTGGACGCCGTGTGGAGATTGAAGGGGTGGAGGCGCTTGATGAGTAACGAGAGCATTGATCCACAAATCCAACGCGAATTCGAAGCACTGGGCTTCAACATTTTAGGTAATGAAGCACTTGCGGACTTAGTATTTGAAAAAGTTCGCCGGCGCCGCGCGAAGAAATGGCTCGTCACGGGAGTGGTGGCCTTGATTTTGTTTCTAATTGTTGTACTTGGTTACTTCATCGGATCCAGTAGCCTATTTAGTTCCAATGTTTCAATCGTAAGATCAAATTCTTATGTAATGACAGCTGAAAAATCCGGCGCGCTTTCGCTACCTCAATTTGCGAACATCAGAGTTAAAGCAAATGACACCGCCTCACATCACATTAGTTTTACTTTTTACCTTAAGCCTGGGGAGATGGTTGAAATCTTCACCCAACCAAAAGGAAATGGCGCCGGTTCTTTTGGAACCTTATCCGTTTTTGCTCACCAGCCCACAGGTTCGGGCGCAAAAATAGAGAGCTACCAAATCGGCCAAGGATCAGGCCATAATGAGTTTGGAGCGATTCAAAACTCCGGACTTTTTGATTTTGTCTATGACTTTACCGATCCGCTCTATGAAGGCTCAGTCGTCGTTGGAATTTTGCTAGGGGCACCACCAGTTAACTGAAGAAGCAATTTTCGCTCGGCTTATTCTGCATAAATTCGTAAGCAAATCGCGGTAAAGGAAGTAATACCGAGGCTTAGGGGATTCTTGTGAAAATTCAAGGTTTAAAACGGATTACGACCGTTGCTATGTTTGCTCTCACGCTGGGCTTTGCGATTCCAACAATAAGTCATGCAGACAATCAGCCGGCAGATACTACTTACAGCGGGGCCATCGAAACCTTATATAGCGGAACATTCACTTCGGCCGTTGCCGCTTACGAGAAACTTACTCACTCACCTGCTCAACAATTGGTTAGAACGAACGCGAAGTACAAGGCCTGGCTGAAGTTAATGAATGCCTCAATTGCTAAAGTAATTAGTTCGATTGCCGGAGTAAATGGGTTGGTTCCAAGCCCGAGCTACCAAAGTTCCGACTCGTTGCTGAAAAAGTATCTTGCGGATTACGTAGCTTATATGTCAGTAATGAAAAAACTTTTTAACAACGTTGGCGCAACAACAAAAACAGCACACGCACAATTAGTTGCCAGTCAAAAGAAATTGGCGAGCGCTTTTTCGACCGATGGTGACTCCTGGGCCACGCAGTACACAATTGATTCGAGTATTTCAAACCTTGCGGCTCCGGCTACTGCACCTTCAGTTACCTTTACATCTGGGAATGATGCAAATACCAATCTGTTTACTCTATTTGCAACCGTTATTGATGACTCGAACTTTAGCCAAAAGGCGCTTCAGGTCACCAGCTATGTTTGGGAATGGTACGAAGGTTCATTAACTAGTACGCCAATCCCTGGAACAATTTTAGTAAAAGATATAAGTACTCCCCCTTTGGTTGTTGGCCTAAGTGGAATTGTTAGTGGCGGTTCCTATTTCTTTAGAATTGCTGCTGTGAACCCAACTGGGCAGGGAGTTTGGTCCTCCTACTTGTCCACCAAGATTCCTTAAAACCTGATAAAAACCCATGGCCCTCAGATATTTCACTCTGAGGGCCATTTTTTTCTCATTGCTTTAACGACTAAATGCCGCCAAATGTTTTTGGGAACGAGCGAGTAGCAGATTTAAAACCCCTTTGATATCTAGGAGCGGTATAAAGGCTCAATAACGAAAGATATTTAGTACAAAATCAGAGAAGTTTTGGTTTTAATCCTTGCCTCTATAGTGGCAATTGAATTCACTAAATCGCGAGTGTCATCTTCGATCTTGCCAGTCATTTTCCCCCGCGAATAGTTCAAGTAATTCTCACCGAGATTTGGCGAAATATCGAAGCTTGCTATTCCATTCTTGATTTCATATTTAATTGGAACCCCGAAGCGCAATGTCTGAATTAAGCCAACTGTGATTAAAAATTCTGCCTCTCTTTTGTAACGCTTTCCATTCAATAACTTAAAAAGTGGTACAAGTTTCCAATAGTTAACTCTGCGAAGTAGATTAATTCTCATTTTGAGAGGAATTTTGTCAGGAATTGGTTGGTAGTAGCTCAATGCGGTTCCTTCATCCATGACTTGAACAGTATATAAAAATATCTTGGATGAGAATCTCTTGATTTGCTCTCAAAAATGGCAAGATCATCGAGTAATTACGATTTGCTAGGTCACTCTAAGTAACAGCGGCAGAGATCCGAGTGAAGTGGGTCTGGTTAAAACTGGCGGAGGATGAGGGATTTGAACCCTCGAAAGGTTGCCCTTTACACGCTTTCC
>JBAXKZ010000038.1:0-8289 GCA_037135095.1 Actinomycetes bacterium | reverse complement strand
AAATTTGATGAGAACGCAGCAGTCATTCTTAAGGCTGATGGCGAACCTCGTGGAACTCGTATCTTCGGACCAGTTGCTCGTGAACTTCGCGACAAAAAGTTTATGAAGATCATTTCATTAGCGCCGGAGGTGCTCTAAAAATGTCAAAGATTAAGAAGGGCGACACCGTCCTAGTTATCGCTGGTAAAGATAAGGGCGTAACTGGCAAGGTCATTCGCGTTGATAAAGATGATTCTCGTCTTCTAATTGAAGGTGTAAACCGCGTTTTGCGCCACACCAAGGAGACCACAAGCGATCGTGGTGTAAAGGTCGGCGGAATTTTGACCGTCGAAGCTTCCATCCATAGTTCAAATGTGATGATTGTTGATGACGAAGGCAAGGCCACCCGCCTTGGCGCTCGTCAAGATGAAGAGGGCAAGAATGTCCGAATCTCACGTCGCACCGGAAAGGACATCTAATGTCTACCACTGTTGCCGGCCCACGTCTTAAGGCAAAGTACCGTGCGGAAATCGCACCTGCACTTCGCACCAAGTTCGCCTACCCAAATGTGATGCAGGTTCCTGGGCTCACCAAGGTAATTGTGAACATGGGTGTTGGCGAAGCTGCTCGCGATTCCAAGTTGATTGAAGGCGCAATCCGCGACCTAACGATCATCACCGGTCAGAAGCCTCAGGTCACCAAGTCCCGCAAGTCAATTGCACAGTTCAAGCTTCGCGAAGGTATGCCAATTGGTTGCCACGTAACGCTTCGAAATGATCGCATGTGGGAGTTCACTGACCGCCTACTAAGCATCGCGCTACCTCGTATCCGAGATTTCCGTGGTCTATCACCTAAACAATTTGATGGAAATGGCAACTACACCTTCGGCTTGACCGAACAAGTTGTATTTCCTGAAATTGAGCAGGACAAGGTTGATCGCACACGTGGAATGGATATCACTTTCGTAACCACTGCCAAGACTGATGAGGAAGGACGAGAGCTTCTCCGCGCGCTCGGCTTCCCCTTCAAGGAAAACTAAGAGAGGGGCAGCAAAATGGCAAAGACATCGCTCAAGGTTAAGGCAGCTCGCAAGCCTAAGTTCAAGGTACGCGGCTATACCCGTTGCCAACGTTGTGGTCGCCCTCATTCGGTCTACCAAAAATTCGGCATCTGCCGTATCTGTTTTCGCGAGATGGCACACCGTGGTGAGCTACCTGGCATTACCAAAGCTTCCTGGTAACTCGAAGCCGCTTCAAAGAGATTTATCCACCCATCAACTACGAGAAAGGTCCAGACCAAGTTCACTAAGGATTTGGCGGAAACCATCTTGAGAAAGGCCCGAGGCCAAGAATGACAATGACAGACCCGATCGCAGACATGCTGGCTCGTCTGCGCAATGCGAACTCTGCCTACCATGAAGTGGTTGCAATGCCATCTTCATCGGTAAAGGTTCGTATTGCCGAGATCCTCAAGCAAGAGGGTTATATCGCCGGCTTTAAAGTCGAGACCAATACTGAAGGATTCGGAAAGACCTTGACACTAGATCTCAAGTTCGGTTCCAATCGTGAGCGCTCTATCGCTGGCCTACGCCGCGTGAGCAAGCCCGGACTTCGCGTTTACGCAAAGTCAACCGCACTACCAAAAGTTTTGGGTGGACTTGGTGTTGCAATTATTTCAACCTCCTCTGGCCTTCTGACTGATAAGCAGGCCAACAAGCAAGGTGTAGGCGGAGAAGTTCTCGCCTACGTATGGTGATCTGATGTCACGTATCGGTCGTAGCCCAATCGCGATTCCTGCCGGAGTCGAAATCGCAATTTCTGGTCAGAACGTATCTGTAAAGGGACCTAAGGGTTCACTTTCACATGTACTGGCTGAGCCAATCACCGCCGCACAAGAAGCTGGCGTGCTACTCGTAACTCGTCCAGATGATGGTCGAATCTCTCGCTCTCTTCACGGCATGTCTCGCACCTTGGTTGCGAACATGGTCGAAGGCGTAACAACTGGTTACTCAAAGACGATCAACATCGTCGGCGTTGGTTACCGTGTTGCTGAGAAGAATGGCGATCTCGAGTTCCAACTCGGGTACAGCCACTCAATTCAATTCCCAGCACCTGCCGGAATCACCTTCAAGGTTGACTCCGCTACTAAGTTTTCGATTATCGGAATCGATAAGCAACTCGTAGGCGAGACTGCTGCCAAGATCCAGAAGCTTCGTAAGGCTGATCCTTACAAGGGCAAAGGTCTACATCTTGATGGCGCAAAGATTCGCCGCAAGCAAGGAAAGACAGGTAAGAAGTAATGGCTATCGGTGTAAAAGTACGTAAGGGTTCATCACAGGTCGCTCGCGCCCGCCGCCATTTCCGCGTTCGCAAGAAGGTCTCGGGCACTCCTGCTCGTCCTCGCCTTGTAGTTTCGCGTTCTGCTCGTCACCTTGTTGCCCAGATTGTTGATGACACAATTGGTCAGACTTTGGTTTCAGCTTCAACCATGGAGAGCGCACTACGCACCGGCACTGGCGATAAGAGCGCCAAGGCTCGAGCAATCGGTCAATTGATCGGTGAGCGCGCTAAGGAAAAGGGAATTACTACGGTCGTCTTCGATCGTGGTGGAAACAAATATCATGGCCGCGTTGCTGCTTTGGCAGACGGTGCCCGTGCTACTGGATTGGATTTCTAATGGCTATTGCTCCTGCGAAGACTCCTCGCGAAGAGGGTGGCAAGACCAATGATCGCCGCGATCGTCGTGATCGCCGTGATGGTGGCGCCCCTGCTGAGAAGAGCCCATATACCGAGCGCGTTGTCTTCATCAATCGAGTTTCGAAAGTTGTAAAGGGTGGCCGTCGCTTCTCCTTCACCGCTCTCGTTGTCGTTGGTGACCAGAATGGCACAGTCGGTATCGGTTACGGCAAGGCCAAGGAAGTTCCACAAGCAATTGCTAAGGCAGTTGAAGAGGCGAAGAAGTCATTCTTCAAAGTTCCTCGCTTGTACGGCACCATCCCACACCCAGTCCAAGGCGAGAAAGCTGCTGGCGTAGTTCTACTTCGTCCAGCCAGCCCAGGTACCGGAGTTATCGCCGGTGGTCCGGTTCGCGCCGTTCTTGAGTGCGCTGGTATCTCAGATGTCTTGACCAAATCTCTTGGTTCAAATAACCCAATCAACATGGTTCATGCCACAGTTGCCGCACTTCGCGCGTTGGAAAATCCTTCCGCAATTGCAGCTCGTCGTGGACTTCCACTTGAGCAGATCGCACCAGCAGCAATTGTTCGTGCCGTAGCCGCGTCAGTAGGTGCGTAATGCCTCGTTTAAAAGTAACTCAACTTCGTTCAAAAGTTGGAGCTCGCCCGGAACATCGCGAGACCCTTCGCTCACTTGGTTTAAAAAGAATTGGTGATGTTGTGGTGAAGGAAGATCGTCCCGAGATTCGCGGAATGGTCGTCGCCGTACGTCATATGGTCACAGTCGAGGAGGTCGAATAACTATGGTGCTAAAGGTTCATCATCTACGCCCAGCTCCAGGAGCTAAAAAGGCGAGAACCCGTAAGGGTCGCGGTGAAGCATCAAAGGGTAAGACTGCTGGTCGAGGCGGTAAAGGAACTCGTGCTCGTAACACAGTTCGTGCCGGCTTCGAAGGTGGTCAGTTGCCATTGGTTATGCGGTTGCCAAAACTTCGTGGATTCAAGAACCCAGAGCGGGTTGAATACCAACCAGTCAACGTTTCAACGCTTAACGCGCTCTACCCAAAGGGTGGCAACGTTACTGTCGAAGATTTGATTGCAAAGGGTGCCGTCCGTGATGGCTATCCAATTAAAATTCTTGGAAATGGCGAAATTTCCGTCAAGGTAACCGTCGTTGCGCATGGCTTTTCTAAGTCAGCATCTGAAAAGATCACTGCCGCAGGTGGAGTAGCCAAGAAACTCTAAGTTCTGATTGTGCGACCCAACCATTAATGGTTAGAGATTTAAGGAGAAAGAATTGCTTTCAGCATTTGGTAAGGCGTTTAAGACGCCGGATCTTCGCCGCAAGATTTTCTTCACTCTCGCCATTATGGGACTCTTCCGTTTTGGCTCAATCGTTCCGACTCCAGGCGTCTCCTATGCCAACGTTGCTACCTGCCTAAAGCAGGCCAACTCTGGCGGCCTCTTCGGTCTGGTTAACCTCTTCAGTGGTGGCGCACTTTTGCACTTATCCGTTTTTGCGTTGGGCATCATGCCTTACATCACCAGCTCAATCATTATTCAATTGCTAACCGTTGTTATTCCACGCTTTGAAACATTGAAGAATGAAGGACAGTCCGGAACTGCAAAGCTAACCCAGTACACCCGTTATTTGACGGTCGGCTTGGCGATCTTGCAGTCAACTGGCTTAATTGCAGTTGCTCGTACCCCTGGTCGTCTCTTCAGTGGCTGTTCTTATCCAATCATTCCTGATGCATCTTGGACCCGGATCGTTACGATGGTTTTCGTAATGAGCGCCGGCACCTCGGTAATCATGTGGTTGGGTGAACTAATCACCGATCGTGGCGTCGGTAACGGAATGTCGATCTTGATCTTCACCTCGATCGCCGCTGGTTTCCCAACTCAACTTTGGTCGATCAAGTTGCAGAAAGGCTTGTTCGCCTTCCTCTTTGTTATTGCGGTCGGTGTACTTGTTGTTGCTGCGGTTGTATTTGTTGAGCAGGCGCAACGCCGTATTCCAGTTCAATACGCCAAGCGCCAAGTGGGCCGTCAGAGCTACGGTGGCACCAGTACTTATATTCCAATCAAGGTAAACCAAGCTGGCGTTATCCCAGTTATTTTCGCCTCATCGCTTCTTTACATTCCATCGCTGATCGTTAACTTCTCGGGTAGTACCGCCAAGTGGTCAATTTGGATCCAAAAGAACTTTGTTAAGGGCGACCACCCAATTTATATTATTTCCTACGCTTTGCTAATTATCTTCTTCACCTATTTCTATGTTGCAATTACCTTCAATCCCGATGAAGTTGCAGAAAATATGAAGAAGTACGGCGGCTTCATCCCAGGTATTCGCGCCGGTCGTCCAACAGCCGAATATCTTCAATATGTTCTATCTCGGATTACAGCACCAGGGTCGTTGTACTTGGCCTTCGTCGCGATTATTCCGATCATCGCTTTGATTTTATTTAATGCCAGTACTAACTTCCCATTCGGCGGAACTGCCATTTTGATCGTCGTAGGTGTTGGTCTGGACACTGCCAAGCAGATTGAAAGCCAATTGCAACAGCGCTCATATGAGGGGTTCTTGCGCTAATGCGATTAATCCTGGTTGGTCCACCAGGTGCGGGAAAAGGTACCCAAGCGGTTCTTCTTGCCTCGCACTACAACATCCCGCATATTTCAACGGGTGATATTTTTCGTGCCAACTTAAAAGGTGGAACAGAGCTCGGCACTTTGGCTAAGTCCTATATGGATAAGGGCGAACTTGTTCCAGATACTGTCACCAACGAGATGGTCAAGGATCGCCTAAATCAAGACGACTTAGTAAATGGTTTTCTCTTGGATGGCTTCCCACGAAATGTTTTTCAGGCGGAAGTGCTGCGCGCAATCCTCGCCGAAAAACATTCCTCACTTGATGCAGTTCTCGAACTTTCTATTGATGATCAGGAGATCATTAGCAGAATTTCGGGCCGTCGAACCTGTCGCAACTGCGGCGCCTCATTTCATACCGAAAATGCTCCCTCGAAAGTTGACGGAATCTGCGACAACTGCCAGGGCGAGCTATATCAACGCGAAGATGATAAAGCAGAAGTAATACAACGCCGGCTTGAGGTTTATAGCGAGCAAACTAAGCCGATCATCGCTTTCTATCGTGGTGAAGGTCTTTTGATATCGATCATGGCATTAGGTGATGTTTCAGAAATATCGCAGCGATCAATCGCAGCGTTGAGTGCAGTAATTTCCTAACTGGTTAACATGGTTATTCAAGTAAAAACTCTCGAACAGTTTCGCTCTATGCGCAAAGCTGGAATTGTTGTGGCGGAAGCGCTGGAGCTAATGAAGTCGGCGATCGCGATTGGTGTTACTACCCTTGAATTAGATGCCATTGCAGCGGACCATTTGAAATCCAGAGGAGCGATTCCTTCATTTCTTGGCTACCACGGCTATCCCAATGTCATCTGCGCTTCGATCAATCACGAGATCGTCCACGGTATTCCCAATGAGCGACCAATTCACGCTGGCGATATCGTTTCAATCGATTTCGGCGCGATCGTTGAAGGCTGGCATGGAGATTCTGCTTTTTCTATCGGCGTCGGCCAGGTAAACCCGGCCGATCAAAAGTTAATGGATACCTGTGAAGAGTCAATGTGGCGTGGCATTGCCGCTGGATCCTTAGGAGCTCACTTAACTGATATCTCCTTTGCGATCGAGAGTTACATTAATTCTCAAGGCAACTATGGAATTCTTCGTGAGTACGGTGGACATGGAATCGGTTCTGAAATGCATATGGAGCCACACATCTTAAATTATGGCCAGGCTGGATTCGGTCCAGTGCTGACTACCGGCATCGCGTTGGCCATCGAGCCGATGATCACAAGGGGAAGCGCAAAGACCAAAATATTGTCCGATGAATGGACCGTAATCTCTGCCGATAAATCTATGGGCGCGCATTTCGAGCATTCTTATGCACTACTTCCAGATGGCAAGCCTTTTGTTTTAACAGCCCTTGATGGCGGCCAAGCAAAGTTAGCTGCGCTCGGCATCGAAATCTCCGACCTACTTTCATAGCCACGGGAGTTCATCGATGAGCCTTCGTGTTACTGGAATCGCATTACCTAATGAAGAGCAGATCGATTTTACGATCGTCGATGGTAAATGGGATGACCAATATTCACTCGATCTAGATCAGCGAATCGAAGGTTGGATACTTCCTGGTTTGGTTGATGTTCATACCCACCCAGGCGCCACAAAAGCTGGTCAGCCGATTGATGAAAAATTGCTTCGCGCTGAGTTACTTCGCGATATTGACCATGGCGTAATTGCAATTCGCAGCCCAGGGCTTGCAAGCACACCGCCTGATTGGTTTGGAAGAGATCCAGAACTGCCAGTCGCTTTTCATGCTGGACCGTGGCTGGCCAAACCTGGCCAATTTATTACTGGCTGGGGCCGTCGAGTCAGTGATGCCGAATTTCCTAGGGTTGCTGCTGTGCAGGCGAGCGCTACGGGTTGGTGCAAAATCATCGCCGACTGGGGGATTGAAGACGAAGCCATCTCCCTTGAAGTGATGAAGGAAATTGTCGCTGCAGTACATGAAGTCAACGGGCGCGTCGCTGTCCACTCCCAAAATGAGGCTGGTAGTACCGCTGCGGTTTTAGCCGGCGTGGATTCGCTCGAACATGGCATGTGGCTAAATGAAGAGCTACTTACCCAAATGGCTTCCCAGGGCACCGCTTTGGTTCCGACGCTAGCGATTTTTAACCAATCGGTTGAGCGATTTCGTGCCCAAGAACCATCCGCGAAGCGCGATTGGTATGTAGGTGGCACCGAACGCCATCCACATTTAATTCAGTCAGCGCTCGCCGCTGGGGTAACAGTCTTGGCCGGCACCGATTCTGGCGAACTTTCGATTATCGATGAGATTCAAGCCTTGGCGGCGGCAGGGGCAAATCCCGCCGCCGCAATTGGCGCCGCATCATGGCGGGCGCGCGAATTCTTAGGCCTAGGGGCGCTGGCCGCTGGTCAGAGCGCCGATGCCACGATCTACCGCAGTGACCCACGCCAAGATTTGGCAATTTTGGCTCACCCAGACTGGGTCATATCTCGGGGATCAATCCTGCGATCGCCCAAGCTCTAGGACCACTAACTTGTACCACGCCGATGGGCAAAAGCCGCGGATTTCCCCAATTGGCGCTTCTGCCCTAAACTGCTCCTCTGCTTAGAAATAGGCGGGTTTTTTGCTGCGCCTTCGGGAAGTGGCAAAGAGTTACCAGTTCGTCCAACCTTTAACAGATAAGTAGGTACCGCTTGGCCAAGAAAGACGGCGCGATCGAAATCGAAGGCACCGTTGCTGAAGCGCTACCGAACGCCATGTTTAGAGTTGAACTAACTAATGGACACCGAGTTCTTGCTCATATCAGCGGCAAGATGCGACAGAACTACATTCGCATCCTTCCCGAAGATCGTGTGATTGTTGAACTCAGTCCATATGACCTCACCCGAGGTCGCATTATTTATCGCTATAAGTAATTTTGCCGGCAAGCAATTGCCGTCACTCGTTAATGAAGGAGCTAAATCGTGAAGGTCAAGCCAAGCGTGAAGAAGATTTGCGACAAGTGCAAAGTCATTCGTCGTAATGGT
>JBAXKZ010000037.1:0-9573 GCA_037135095.1 Actinomycetes bacterium | reverse complement strand
AATTTCCTTCGGGCCTAATCAATTTCCTTCGGGAAAGTGGCAGGCCAGGGTGTGCTTTGGTGAAATCTCGAGTACTTGCGGAACTTCAACTCGGCAACGGTCTTGCACTTTCCAACAACGCGTATTGAAGACGCAACCAGCCGGTGGATTTACTGGGCTTGGCAAATCTCCCTGCAAAATAATGCGCTCGCGCTTTCGCTCAATTTCCGGATCCGGAATCGGAACCGCAGATAACAGCGCCTTCGTATATGGGTGTCGCGGATTAGCAAAGAGTTCAGTGGTATTCGCCATCTCCATTACCTTGCCCAGATACATGACGACTACTCGATCAGAAATATGTTGTACTACAGATAGATCATGAGCCACGAATAAATAAGCTAGACCTAACTCTTGTTGAAGATCATCTAGAAGATTAACTACCTGTGCTTGGATCGAAACATCCAAGGCAGAGACTGGCTCGTCGGCCACGATTAGTTTGGGCTTTAATGCTAAAGCGCGCGCAATACCAATTCGCTGTCGTTGCCCGCCCGAGAATTCATGTGGGAAGCGATTTATATGTTCTGGGTTCAGACCCACACGTTCCAAAAGATCTTGAACCGATTTCTTTACGCCACCTTCGGGTTTAATCCCATGGATATCAAATGAAGCCGAAACAATTGCGCCAACAGTATGACGAGGGTTTAGCGATGCGAACGGATCTTGAAAGATCATCTGCATTTGAGACCGAAGTGGCTTCATTTCATGGCGGCTTAACTTTGTAATATCTTCACCTTGAAAGAAAATCTTTCCATCAGTTGGTTCATACAATTTCAATACGGTGCGACCAACCGTCGTTTTTCCGCAGCCAGACTCGCCTACTAAACCAACAGTCTCGCCGCGCGCAACCTCGAGATCGACGCCATCTACTGCTTTTACAACACCTTTAACACGACTGAATACGCCACCCGTCGTTGTCGGAAAGTGCTTCTTGAGCCCTTCAAGCTTTAATACGCTCTCACTCACTTGTGAGTACCCCTAACATCTGATGGATTGAATTCATTTAACTGTTCAACTGACAGATGACAGCGAGATGCATGTTCCGGTGCCTTAATTTCAAGCAGTGGTGCCGAAGTAGCACAAAGATTTCCAGTTACATTGGAGGCGTATTCACAACGTGATCGGAATGAACATCCAGCCGGCAAGCCAATAAGCGAGGGCGGTTGTCCCGGAATCGTCTTTAAGCGATGGCCGCCTAATTGATCGACGCGGGGAATGGATGAAAGTAAGCCCATTGTGTATGGGTGAAGCGAGTTGTAGTAAATCGAATCAATACCAGCTTTTTCCACAATTTTTCCGGCGTACATAACATTTACGCGATCGGCGACCTCGGCAACAACGCCAAGATCGTGAGTAATCAGAATGACTGCCATATTGAACTCTTTTTGCATATCTCGGAGCAACTGCAAAATTTGCGATTGAACCGTAACATCAAGCGCCGTAGTTGGCTCATCGGCAATTAAGAGTGATGGATTATTAATAAGTGCCATAGCAATCATCACGCGCTGACGCATACCGCCGGAGAACTGGTGAGGATATTCCTGGACTCGTCTAGCCGCATCAGGAATTCCAACCAGGTCCAACATCTGAGCAGCCCGTTTGAAGCCATCAGATTTTGAACCTTCGTTGTACAAGCGCCAAGCTTCAGAAAGTTGGTCGCCAATTGAGTAATAAGGGTGAAGTGCCGACATGGGATCTTGAAAGATCATCGCCATTGATTTTCCGCGCAACCGGCGAACCGTCTCTTCTGGCGCAGAGATAACATCAACAGGGCCGGTGGGAAGATTTAGCCAAGCTTCACCTGAAATGTTAGTTCGAGCGCGATTATGAAGCCCCATAACTGCAAGGTTCGAGACTGATTTTCCCGAACCCGATTCACCAACGATCGCAAGGGTTTCACCAAGCGCGACGTTGAAGGAGATATCTTGCGAAGCCATGACTTCGCCATCCTCGGTAGGAAAACTGACGTTGAGGTTTTTAACTTCTAAGAATGGAGTTGTCATGATCCCTATCCCACACGCACGCGCGGATCGATGTACGCATAGGCAATATCTACTAAAAGATTCGCGACTACGACGAAGGCTGCGGCTAACAGCGTCGTTGCCAAAATTACCGGTAAGTCGTAATCAATCAAAACTGCTTTAAGTGATAACCGGCCCAATCCAGGTAGGTTGAAAATACCTTCAGTAATGATGGCACCACCCAAAAGTCCAGCAAAATCAAGTCCGGCGATAGTGATAATCGGGGATAACGCGGCGCGCAGTGTGTGCTTGCGCAAAATTACCTTGTTGCTCAACCCTTTTGCTTTTGCCGTGCGAATAAAATCTTCGCTCGATGTTTCGATTACGTTTGATCGAGTAAACCTTGTATACGAGGCAGCATATGCCAAAGCCAAGGTGATACATGGGAAGATGAATTCTTTAAAATATCCAAATGGATCGGTAAATGGTGAGTGCCACATTCCCATTTCGATCGGGTTAAGCAGGTTAAATTTCAGAGCGACGAAGAGCAAAATCAAGATTCCGGAGATAAAAGTTGGAAGCGAAGTACCAATCAGAACAAAGGCGGTCGCTAACCGGTCTGCGAGGCGGCCTTTGAATCGGGCGGCCACGACGCCGAGCGTGACGCCAAGAACAATCCAGAGAAAGAAAGAACCAATGGCTAATCCGAAAGTTACAGGGAATGCTTGCCCGATGATCGAGGTGACGCAAGCGTGTTGGTTGAACGAGTACCCAAAGGAAGGTGCACCGCAGTGCAGAGCTGCTGAGCCCTCAGCGTAATTTCGCCCAGCCACTAGGCCATGCATAAATCGGAACCACTGCTCCCACCAAGGGACATCGAGACCTAATCTGTGGCGATTAGCTTCGATAAGAGCCGGGAAGCAGGACTTACCACATGTCAGTCGAGCAGGATCAATGGGCAGAAAATTGAAAATAATAAAGACGGTGAGACTGACCAAGACCAAGACCACGATCGTATAAGCCAATCGCTTGGTCACGTATTTCAACACTAGCCGACCACCAGTCCGTTCTTCAGTTTCGGTTATTGCATTTATTAAACTTCACAGATGAAAGGTGGCCCGTTCGAGCCACCTTTCATCTTGTGTGAAGCTGTCTTGCTATGCCTTATTACTTGACGTACAAGGCTGGGAACAAGAAGGTTCCTTGTGGATCCCAGAATGCAACGCCGCCAACCTTTGAGCCCCAGTCAAGCTGTTGCTTTGTGAAGATTGGAACGCTGATCCAGTATTGATCCATCGCGAACTGAGCGAGTTTCTTCCACTCTGCAGCTTGCTTTGGACGATCAGTCATTGCTAGAGCTGCAGTCACCTTGGCAGCGAAGCCGGCGTAGACCGGATCTCCCCAGTTGCCAGATAGGTCAAAGCCACCATCCTTTAGGTATAGCGGTGGGATAACGGTTGAGGCGTTAGCCCAGTCAGCACCCCAGCCAGCACGAGAAGCATCGCCTTGCTTTGTGATGTCTTGAACTGTTGGGTAGTACTGGCCACCAGGGATGAAGTTGAACTTAACGTTAAAGCCAGCTTGAGAAAGAGCAGCCTTGATCAAGACTGATGCCTTCTGTTGTGTGGCGTTGTTTGGCAAGTCGATTGAGAGACCAGCATCGCCAGTGACCTTTGCATAGGTTGCTGGGCAAGCGGTCTTAGCTTCGGCTAACAACGTCTTCGCATAGTCTGGATTACCCGATGCCTTGAAGTTGGAATCGTGAGTATTTCCAGTTGTTGGAGCGTAATCCAAACCAAGAACTGGCTTGACTGGGCTATCACCAATTGCACCGTAGAAGACGGCGCCACCAGAAAGGTCGATCAGTGCTTGGGTATTCCAAGCAAAGAAGAAGGCCTTACGAACTAGCAAACAGTCCAAGTGACCAGGAGAAGAGTTCAAGCCGTAGTAACGAACGTATGGATCGTTGACGTTCATACGACGAGCTGAGTACTTGTCATCGGCAAAGAACTTTTGGTTGTTTACTGGCTGTAAGCCATCAAGGTTTACCGTGTTTGGAATGGAATCGGTCAACATGATCTGATCGATTACGTTGGAATCCAAGCCGAAACGAACGGTTACGTTGTCCGGATAAGCAGGGCGAACAATGTCAGTTGCCTTGCTCCAGTTAGAGTTACGTACCAAGTCCATTTCACCGTTGATGGTGTACTTAGCAATTTTGTATGGACCAGAAGCCATTGGCTTTAGGTCGTACTTGTCGCCAGTGTCCTTTGATGCCTTTACAGGACCAAATGCTGGGTATGAAGCCGCGTAGTTGAAGTCGGCAACTGAGTGACCCAAGTTAAAGGTGATAGTCATGTTGTCCTTCGAGCAAGTTACAGCCTTGTCGAATAGCGCCTGACCAGTCTTCTTATATGGTCCGGCATACTGCGAGGAACCATCTTTGTTATTTGGAATGTTCAACATGGACAAGGCGTATGCAGGTCCATCTGTGATTACATCAGTAGCGTAGGTACGCGATACGCCGTACTTAACGTCGGCACAGGTGATCGCAGAGCCATCTTCCCACTTAACGCCCTTGCGCAGGGTGAATTTCCAGGTCTTGGCATTATTGCTTGGAACACCAGTATTGGTGGCAAGGTCAGCTACAAGTCCAGAACCTGATGGACCAGCTGCTGGCTTGTACACAACCAAGTTGCGATAAACATAGGTGTTGAAGAATGCGATGTCCTGACCGGTGTAGTTACGTTGTGGGTCGGCATGCGCGAATTGCCCGTTGTGGGTGACCATATACAACGTGCCACCAGTTTTTGCTGCAGCAGCGCTCGCGCCAGTCGCGCCACCAACAAGCAAACCACCTGCTGCGAGCGCAGCTGCGGCGGCTGTTGCGATGATACGACGGCGGGTGCCTGCCATATTCTTATCGGACATCAGTCCTCCTTATTGTGTCTGTTCCGAGCCGCGGTGCGCGATTCGGACATTTAGTACGGCTATCTTAGATTGGTAAATCTGCGTTTGGGGGCTATTCCTAAACTCTTAATCAAATCTTTACATTTGAGCACGCTCAAATTTCTAGATTTAACGCGAATCAGCCTTGGGGTCTAGGGCATCGCGCACGCCATCACCCATGAGGTTGAGTGCGAGAACGATGATGACCAACATGGCGCTAGGAATAATTAGGTATGCGGGGTCGGTCTGCCAGTAAGTCACAGCATCCGAGAGGACTAAGCCCCAAGTAGCGGCTGGCGCTTGAACGCCCACGCCTAGAAATGAGAAGGTCGCTTCAGCGCTGAGGAATCCTGGAAGTGAGAGCGACAAGAAAACGATCGCAGTAGGCCAGAGGTTTGGCAAGATCTCTTTCGTGATTATCCGCCAATTAGAGGCGCCTAGCGCCTGAGCCGCCATCACAAAGTCGCGTTCGCGCATGCTCAACGCTTGCGATCGCACCAATCGCGCAAAACCTGGCCAACCAAAGACCACAAAGAAGATAATTAAAACGACGATTCGAGCGCCATTATCTTTTGCCACATGAAGGGCTTCTACCCGTTGAACCAATGGCAATGAAAGCGCGACGATCATGAATGTCGAAGGAAAAGCCAAAATAAAGTCCGAGAAACGACCGATTACGGCATCAACGCGGCCACGGAAATACCCAGCAGTGATTCCGATGAGCATGCCCAAGCCAATTGAGGCAACGCTGGTGATCAGGGCAACGGTGAAGGAGATCCGAGAGCCATAAAGCAAAAGTGCAAGCAGATCTCGACCTGCTCCTGGCTCAACGCCAAGCGGATGGGCGAGGCTGATTCCACCCCATGGACCATCTGGCATCCCAAATTGCGTTAACGCTTTTGAATAGGTAGTCGTTGGATTTACGCCGACTAATCTGGTGATTAACGGTGCTAGAAAAGCTGAGAGGATAAAAAATAGGGCTACGCAACCGGAAATTACTGCTGCTTTATTGCGCTTAAAGCGCATCCATGAAATCTGACGCGGGGTGCGTAAAACTACCTTGCTTTCCAGCACCTCTTCGTCGACCAGGAATTGGGCCAATTGATTCCGCCTATCGTGAAACGCTCATTACTGACTGGTAAGAAGGGTAAAGATAGCCGAAAATTCACCAAAAATGCCAATGAAGTTCCTCTCATTGACACCAAAATCCGCCGTATTTGAGCGAAGAGTGGTGGCATTAGAGTTCGCAAATGAGCCAATTTTCCTTCGCTGTTGGAAAGAGATTGACCGAAGGATCCTCATCTGGGGCGCTCGGGCGCACCGGCACAATTCATACCCCCCATGGCGATATCCAAACTCCGGCCTTTATCCCTGTTGGAACCAAAGCCACGGTGAAATCCGTTCTTCCTGAAAGCATGAAGGATCTGGCAGCTCAAGCGCTACTAGCAAATGCCTATCACTTGTACCTCCAACCTGGCCCAGAAATCGTGGACGAGGCTGGTGGCCTCGGGGCATTTATGAATTGGCCCGGCCCGACCTTCACTGATAGCGGGGGCTTTCAAGTTCTGTCTTTGGGTGTCGGTTTTAAAAAGGTCATCGCGATGAATTCGGAAACATTTCGCTCCGATGAAGTCATAGCCCCAAAGAAAGAACGCTTAGCCCACGTCGATAACGATGGCGTCACTTTCAAATCGCATCTCGATGGTTCAATGCACCGGTTCACCCCAGAAATTTCGATGCAGATCCAACATCAACTAGGCGCCGACATCATGTTTGCCTTCGATGAGTGCACGACTTTGCACAACACCAGAAAATATCAAGAGAGTTCGCTTGAACGCACCAAGCTTTGGGCAGAGCGTTGTTTAGTTGAACATCATCGCTTAACAACCGAACGCACACATCGCCCTTACCAAGCCCTCTTCGGGGTTTTGCAAGGGGCGCAGTATGAAGACCTGCGCCGCAAAGGTGCCCAAGATTTATCAGCAATGAAGTTGGCGGTGGATAAAACTGAAGTTGAGTTCGATGGTTTTGGCTTAGGTGGCGCACTTGATAAAGAGAAGCTGGGAACGATCATCAGCTGGCTCGCGGAAGAGTTACCCGAGAACAAACCGCGTCATCTACTAGGAATCGGCGAACCGGATGATCTTTTTGTAGGCGTTGAAAATGGCGCCGATACCTTTGATTGTGTGGCTCCTTCTCGTCAAGCCCGCACCAGCGCAGTCTTTACCGCCAATGGTCGAGTCAATATTTCAAATGCGCCGTATCGCCGCGCCTTCTCCCCCATTGATGAGAGTTGCGATTGCTATACCTGTGCCAATTACACAAGTGCTTATATAAATCACCTTTTTCGTGCAAAGGAAATGGTCGCCTCATCTTTGGCAACTATTCACAACGAAAGATTTATCGTGCGATTAGTAGATCAAATGCGAGCTGCCATTGAAAAGGGTGACTTCTTCGAATTTAAGAAAGATTTCTTGGGACGGTTCTACTCAAGCGACTTGAAACGAGCGCTTAGCTAACCCCATCCAGTAACCTTCAATTTGAGTTTCCGGTGCAACTTCAGAATTCGTGGCGGCACCTAAGGTTATAAAGATCGGTGCAAAATGCTCCACAGTTGGGTGGGCGTAAGGCATCCCGGGCGCTAATCGTTTGTAATCCATTAATTCATCAATGGCGCCACGCTCCAATACTTCTTTGGCCCAGAGATCGAACTCGGTGCTCCAACCAGGTGGCGTTGCCTCGATCCGAAACTCTTTCAAGAATGGCAAGCCATGTGTCAGAAAACCACTACCGATGATCAAGACTCCCTCATCGCGAAGCGGGGCTAACTTCTTTCCAATTTCAAATAACTTTGCCGGATCATGAGTTGGAATCGACATTTGCAAAACGGGAATATCGGCATCGGGATACATCTTCATCAACGGGATATAGGCGCCGTGATCCAATCCGCGATTTGGTTGCTCGGTAACGGGTTCGGACATCATCGCTTTGATGCGCCTAGCCAGTTCCGGTGCACCCGGCGCCGAGTATTGAATTTGGTAATAGCGTGGAGCGAAACCGCCGAAGTCATAAATTAATGGCACTCCGGAATCGGTGGCACCAACCGTCAGTGGTGCTGATTCCCAGTGGGCACTTATTACCAAGATAGCGGTGGGCTTAGCCAACTCGCTCGACCAATGTGCGAGTTCGCTGCTCCAGAGTTCATCTTCCAAAAGTGGCGGTGCACCATGGCCGATATACAGCGCGGGCATCTTCGTTGTCATGGCTAAATCCTAACTCAAAGTAGTTGAATATTCAACTAATCCCATTTTGTGATGGCGTAAACTTTATAATCGTGAGGTAACTCTTCCCCCGATGGCATAAGGTGCCGCGATATCCCTTCGAATTTCCAACCCGCCTTTTCAAAGGCTCGCTGCATTGGGATATTAGAAACATCAGTCGAACCTGAGATGCGATAAAACCCGGTCGCGAAAAGATCAGACTTGAGTAAGTTCAAGACTTCGGTGCCTATCCCCTGTCCGCGCACTTGCGCCACTAACTCGATCCCGACTTCGGCGGTTCCTGGTGGCATGGCTTGCGCACAATGGCGGGCCTGAGCTTCGCCTACCGCTACACCGTCTAAATCAATGGCGCTGTTATAAAAGTGACCTTCCCAGCGACCTGATGCATCAAAGCGGGGCTGAAATTTCGCTCGAGCATCTTCGCCTTCAATACCTTTCAGCTGACAAGCGAAATCAAATTCTGCCGAAGTATACGAGCGCAGTGAGATCATGAACTCTCCCTAAGTGATTGACCCACGGCGTTATCCAAAGGGCCACAATGGCACCAGCAATCATAAATGGTCCAAACGGCAGCGCGCTTTTACGGCCAGCTTTCTTAAGGAGCATTAGGCCAACGCCAACGAAACTTCCAAGTGCAAAACCGGTCATGGATGCCACATAGACCGAAGTGGCGCTTATGTAACCGGTCAACAACCCAATAGTGGTGGCGAGCTTCGCATCGCCCAACCCCATGCCACCTTTTGAGAGGCGATTGACCATCCAATAGAAGCCGCCCAAGATAATTGAGGCTAAGAAAGCGTGATTCAAATAGTGGGCTCGATGATTCGTTAACGCGTCGATGGTTAGAAAAACAAGAACCAATAAATACATCGGCCCGGTTAGCGCATCCGGTAGCCGGTGCAATTCAAAATCAATGGCAGAGAGCGCAATCCCAAGAATTACAAAGATCTCCCACGCCGCAATTACAGCCCAACGATCAAATTTTATCAGCGGGATAAAAACGCCAGTCGCTGTGATTAATTCAACGATCAAGTAGCGAGGTGATATTTGTTTCTTACAATTTCGGCATTTACCCCGCAATAACAAATAGCCGATAACCGGAATATTGTCACGGCTTTTAATTTGCTCACCACACGAAGGGCACTTTGATCTGCCGTTGAGTGAAAGTAGATCCGGGATGCGAGCGATCAGGACAGTATTGAATGAGCCAAAAACTAAACCAAGTAAAGCGATCAACACAAAGAAAAAGAGTGGTGGCAGGGAATCTCCCGCCACCACTCGATGAATCAAGTTACATACCTGCTGGGGTGCACTTCGTATCCGAAGCAGGTCCAACGATTACCTGT
>JBAXKZ010000036.1:0-10200 GCA_037135095.1 Actinomycetes bacterium | reverse complement strand
GAAAAGAAACTTGGCTCTTTTGGATCATTGGCATGACCTTGGCAGCGTTGTGACTTTGATACCCCTTTGAGCGCGATCTCAATGTGGTTACCGCAACCAGCCCAACTGGGCTTGCCGCACTTACGACAGGTAATTCTGTGACACATAACGTTATTCCATCTCTCTTTAGTTTGTTAATCCGGCTGGCGAATTTCGCCACGTTCGATATCCGCCATCTAAATTCTTTACCGTAAACCCAAGCTCGGTTAAGAGCAGGGCCGCGGTATGACCTCTTTGGCCGACTTGGCAATGAACAATTAATAGTTTGCCCGTTGGGATTTCTGACTTTCGGTCGCGAAGTTCATCAACTGAAATATTGATCGCGCCGGGAATAGTTCCATTGGCAAATTCACTGGCGCTTCGAACATCAATAAGAACGGCACCCGCTGCGAGTTCTGCTTCTAGCTTGCTCCAATCGACTGTTGAAACCAAACCAGAAAGCACGTTCTCTGAGATATAGCCCAACATATTTACCGGATCTTTTGCCGAGCTAAAGGGTGGCGCATAAGCCAATTCGAGATCAGCCAACTCTGGCGCCGTTAAACCGGCGCGAATCGCCGTTGCAATAACATCAATTCGCTTATCAACACCATCAGTTCCAACCGCCTGTGAACCAAGAATTCGCCCAGTATTTGGTTCGATCAGCAATTTGATCGACATCTGCTTGGCATCAGGGTAGTAACCAGCATGGGAATTTGGGTGGGTATGAATCGTCAGGAATTTCATTCCAGCCGCGCTTAGGCGCTTTTCGTTCCAACCTGTGGTTGCGATCGTTAGGTCAAAGACCTTAACGATTGCAGTTCCAATCGCGGCAACTGTTCGGGTTTTAACGCCAGCAATATGGTCCGCAACAACCCGGCCGTGACGGTTAGCAAGGTTTGCGAGCGGTACCAAGGTCGCCCCGCCATCCAACGCGTCGGTCTTTTGAGCGGCGTCTCCAATTGCATAAATATCGGGATTGCTGGTCTGGTGATGCTCGTTAACTTCAATGCCGCCGCGAGTGCCGATTGTTAAACCCGCACCCTTAGCCAGCGAAGTGTCCGGGCGAACACCAATTGCCATAATTACCAAATCAGCTGGGATCTTTGAGCCATCAGCCAACGTCACCGAATCGGGACCAATTTCAGATACGCCGTTGCTTAAATGCAACGCAACGCCCTGCTTTAACAATTCGGCGTGCACGAAACTAACCATTTCAGGATCTAGCGGTGCTAACACCTGAGCAGTAGCTTCAATTATCGCAGTGGCAATTCCCTTATGACGAAGGTTTTCCGCAATCTCAACTCCAATGAAACCGCCGCCAATGACTACGGCGCTCTTTGGTTTGATCGCAACGGCACCGGCAATTAGTTCGACATCTTCAACGGTTCGAAGGGTGAAGGCGCGATCGGCACCGGGAATATTAGGAACGATTGGGCTGGCACCAGGACTCAGAAGTAATTTGTCGTACGGCAATTGATACTCCGCGCCAGTTTCAAGATTCTTGACCACAACGGATTTACCGGCAGAATCAATATTTAGAACTTCGCTCTTTACGCGAACATCCAACCGAAACCTGATGTGTAACGATTCCGGCGTTTGAAGTAGCAGGTCGCTCTCTTTTTCGATAACGCCACCTACGAAATAGGGCAGGCCACAGTTTGCATATGAGACGTAGCCGCTCTTTTCCAGAACGATAATCTCGGCGCTTTCATCCAGTCGGCGCATTCGAGTGGCAGCGGACATACCGCCAGCAACGCCACCAACAATCACAATTCGTTTCATTTATGCGGTGACCACAGGCAATCCGTTAGCAAGCCAATCACTTAACCCAGAGGTCAAGTTATAGAGATGAGTGAAGCCAAGTTTCGCCATTTGATCCGTCGCAATTCCCGAACGTCGTCCGCTGTGGCAATAGACCGCATATGTTGCGCTCTTATCTAGCTTTGATATTTCGCCTTGAAAATTAGCGCCATCCACATCGATATTGATAGCCCGCGCGATATGACCCGCAGCGAACTCGCCGGCAGTTCGAACATCCAAAACAACGATCGAAGTGTCAGAAATCTTGGTGGCAAAATCTTTGGAACTTAAGTTAGTGATCGCGGAAGTAGAAGAGCCGCAGGCGGTCAGAGTTACTGCTGCGATTGAAAGAAGCGCGGCTAAGCCTAGAAATTTCTTATTGACTCTCATAATTTTCACGCCAAACTTAGAAATAGTTTTTGGAGTTGGGCAGTAACGGCATCCGAGTTTGATTTACCTTCGACGATGCACTCTTTAAGGCTGGATGAGATTAAGGTGAAGGCGGCGGTGTTTACTGCCTTGCTGACTGCTGACATCTGAGTCACGATCTCTTCACAGTTGCGACCTTCTTCGAGCATTCGAGCGACCGCGCCAAGTTGACCTTGGGCGCGCTTGATGCGCTTGGAGATTGCAATAATCTGTTCTTCGTCAGAGAGAACATGTTGGATCTTTTTCGTAGCCATAATTCCACCTCTTTCGGTCCGTTGACCTTACAAAGCGGAATTTACCTATACCCCTAGGGGTATGTCAAATCTAGTGGCGTTCCATTGGGTGGTGGCCTTTTCGGATCATTTTAATCATTCGCAAATTGATAACCACAAAGCGCCAGAACTGAAAAAATAGGTTCTTTCGAGCCTTTAAAGTGGCTGGGGTCGGCAACGGAGCCTGGGCGATCACATCATCAGCGCTATTCATTTTCAGCTCCCTATTCCGGAATCAACGACCAGCCCAAGCGGGCTTTGGCTTTGTAAATAAACATGTAATGCAAGAGCAATTTAATCCAATGTCCACTTAATCCGATTTCGCCAAAGGTGTCCGGCGCACTGCGTCCAGAACCTGGATATTTGATGTAATCCGGAACGATCGGATACATGGTCATTGCTGCAGCGCTACCTTCTCGAAGACCCGATCCAGCCGAAGCAACGCAAGCCGCTCCCATATCTGCCATCGAGGCCGACGGTAGGACGGCATTCGGGCCCTTCGTTATTAACTCTTTGATGCTAAGGATCGCGTGCTTGCCCATAATTCCAGATGGCATACCCGTCCGAGGAGGGGATGGGGCAATCAACGTTCCGTTCGGAGATTTGCGCGGTCGGGAAATTTGATGAGGTGGGGCAAAGGCAATCCCAACGGCAAAAATATTGGGGTAGCTAGGGTTGCAATAAGTCTTTGGCCAATCCTCGGCTCGCCAATCTTCAAAAGGTTTCGCCGTGTAATCGGCATCAACTTTCATGAAACCGCTTGGTGCGAAAATCTTCTCGGAGATATCAGCCCCTGTCTTATCGAAGGCCTTTAAGTCCACGCCTCGAAAAGGTGGAAGCAACATGGCGAAGTCAAAAGACAAGATTCCTTTAGCGCCATCGACTTGCTCGTAATGGATTTCTCCTGGAGTAACCTTTTCCACATGTGCGCCCAAGATGGCATGAATACCGCGCTCTCGGAATAGCGATTCGGTCCAAAGCTTGCTCGTAGTTTCAAAGCCACTCTGAGTAAATACCATTCCGCCAACCCCAAAGTCTCCAAGCTCATATTCATTGGTGATGTAATAAATATCGGCAAAATCACGAACACCGGCGGCGCGAAGCTCGTGCTCCACGTTAAAGGTGTATTCAAATGCCGCACCCTCACACGTGCAGGTTCCGTGGCCAACCCCGATTGCTAACCGCTGGCGAGCACCAGTCTTCAATTTTGCAATGATTTCGGTTAGCGCGCTGGCCGCTTCAACAGCATGGCCCGAAGTACATACCGAAACAGTATGACCGTCAGGACCTAAGCCTTCGGTAGCCGCAAAGTTCAATTTTGGTCCGGTTGCATTAACCAAAAAGTCATATTCAATTTTGGCAACTTCACCACTTCGGGTGGGATCGGTGAAGCTAATTTCGACATAGCCATTGGCGGTGGTGGTATCGCCTTCAGGGTGAATATTCTTTGCTAGCGCCTGGTGAAAGGTGATTCCTTTGCGCTTGTAAATCGGCGCCAGTGGGAAGGTCACTTGATCTGGTTGCATCTTGCCAACACCAACCCAGATATTCGATGGGATCCAATTCCACTTCGAATTTGGCGAAATGACTATTACTTCAACGCTCTTCCCCAAAATTCGCTTGGCATGGAGCGCCGCGGTGTGACCAGCGATGCCCGCTCCCAAAATTACAATTTTTTTCACGACAAATTCCTCTCCAAGATCGATTTAAGCCTAGGCCTAAAACTTTGGAGTTCATACCCATAGGGGTATCAAAGGTACGGGCTAGCACTTATAACTAACCTGCTGGGTTGTTCCTAGTCCTCGAAGATCATCAATTTGGTTTTAAAGAGGGAAACCGTTCCAACTTCGATTCCAGCGCGGCGATGAGCATTTATTAGTGACTGTCTCATTGCTCGACGCCCAAAACCAAACAGGAATATCGCTGAGGGTATTTCAACCAATAACGCAGAGGCCAGCGCTAATTTAAAATCCAACCCCGCTTGCGAAGTGATTGCATCGAACCAAGAGTCAATCATTAAAAAAGTAGCTGAAACCATGGCTCCCGGAATTGCCACCTGACGTCGTTTTAAAATTGCCCACGCGGTGGTAGCTAAACAAATGAGCATTGCGATATCAAAGCCAATCCAAGCGATATTCCAATTTTCGGCGCGGTAGCTGGTAGGAAGATCGAAAATTAAATATAAAATCCAGGCAGCAAGTACAAGCGAGGCTAAAACGATCAGGACTCCGATAATTTTTAGATAATTTAAATAGGTAAGTTTCTTCATTGTTTTGCCCTACTTATCCCACCAGATAGTTGCTAGCTCGCGTTTGCTAGGTAGCGGCTGAGATTCCAAGTAAGAGCGAATTTCTGGATCCCGGTCTGCAGTCAAACAGAGACGGATTCGGGTGAACTCAGTTGCGCTGCTTAAATCGCGATCGGTTGGAAGCGGGGTATCCCAGTATTCAACCTGAGCAACGATGCCGATCTCCGAAAGTACATCTAAAAGTTCTTGCGGGGTTGGCACGATTGGTCGATCTAAATTCCAAAAATATTTCCACGCCTCCGAATGAGCTGAATGTGGATGGTGCTGCGGCATCTCGATGACGACGCGCTTTGTTGCGTGCTTATCGAGGGCTGACAGAAACGGTGCAATATCAGCAACGTTGTAGACCACGTGATGACAGGTCACTACATCGGCGATCGGAACATCAGCAGCGATCGCTGGCCAAAAGCCTTCAAATACTTCGGAGGTCGCACCACGTTTAGTGGCGTTGGCAGTAAACATTTCTAGCATGGCACTTTGATGATCTAACCCAATTACGTGAATGGCTGGCGGAATCAGAGCCATCGCTGCGACGCCGCCGCCGCAACCAATATCCAAAACCGAGCCACCTGGTGGCAAAGCTTCTCGGGAAATCCGGTGCGAAGGCGTCTCAGTGATTTGATCTGGCACGCCGAAGAGTGCGGGCGGGTGGATCCAAGGAAGTTCGGGGGCTTGCGCCAAAATCTCTGGCGGGATTGCCCATGACTCCAGGGCGAGCTTCCAAATTGTTGCGGCGCTTTCCATAGTTGTGAGCCTATACCGCTAAGAATTATTTGGATGCGCCGGAAATTCCAAACTGATTTTTAACCCACCAACCGTAGCTCGGCTAAATTCGATCTTGCCTTGATGTTTCGCCATCACCGCTTTCATAATGCTAATTCCTAACCCAGAGCCACCGGTTTCCCTGGAGCGAGAACGATCAAAACGTTCAAATACTTGTATTGCATCGATCTTTGAATCAGTCGCTAAACCTGGCCCCGCATCTTCGATGATTATCGAAGTCGACTTCGCCGCCTGGGATGCTTTGACCGAAACGAAGGCATCCGATGGCGTATGACGTCTTATATTGGCAAAGATATTGCTAAAGAGCCGAACCATTAACGTTTCATCGCCAACTACAAATAAATCATCTTCTAGCTCAAAATCAATTTTCCGGTTTGCCTGCAAAGCTGCCAAATCTTGAACCTGATCACGAAGCAGGTTGCTGACATTTACTGGTTGAAAATCTATTTCCCGCTCTTCCCCAAGTTCAGCCAATAACAACAGGTCGCGAATCAATTCCTCCATACGCCGTATTTCAAGATTCACACGCTGAAAGTAGGTGCCAATCTCAGTTGCCGAAAGGTCCGGAGTTTTACGCATTAACTCCACGTAACCTTTAATAACCGTTAGCGGAGTTCGTAGCTCATGGGAAGCATCGCCCAGGAACCTCTGCATGGTGGCACGCTGGTGGCGCAGAATTTCATTTGCCGCATTTACTCGGCGATCTCTGCGAATGAAGTAGAAGGCAACGATCACAACCAGCAAGTCGATAATTAAAATAAAGAAAAATAAGGTGCGAAGCAGGGTTCGGGTTCCCTCAGTAATCGCTTTCGCGGATTCTGCTAAAACTAGATGTTCACCGCCAGCCAGCTTAAAGGTTCGAATTCGCAACATTGGTGAAACAGAGATCGCTTTGCTTTGGGATTTGAGCAACTGTGCCGCAGTTGGAACTTTTGCTAATTCTTCACCTTGTACCGTTATTACATCTAACTCGTTAGTGGACGGAATATATGTTGCCGAAAATTGAATCGCAGAAGTTTGAGCCAAGTATTGGACTACAGAAAGCGGATCTTCGGTGGAACTTCGCAGCTTCAGAATTTGATCATTTAACGAACTGTCTAACCGGGCAATCTGATTCGACTGGTACTGCGAAATTGCGAAGCCGCCGATTGCCGCCGAAACCAGGGTCGTAACGATAAAGACAATGAAAGTTAACCGTCGAACTAACTTCATTTCGGTTCCACGATCTGGAAGCCAACTCCCCTTACGGTTTTAATCCCTTCGAAATCAGAGCGATGAAGTTTCTTTCGCAAGTATGAGATGTAGGTGTCCACTACCGTCGAGTTATTTTCAAAATCAATATCCCAAATGTTTTCAAGCAAGACATCTTTGGAGATGACACGATTCTTGCGTTCCATCATGAACTTGAGCAATTTATATTCAGTGGGAGACAGGTCAATAGTTTCCTCTTCGAAGGCGACTAGGTGTTTGTCATCATCGATTGAAATGGGACCACATCGGATCACATTCGATTCTTCGACCTTTAAGGTTCGGCGAAGGATCGCCTCGATTCGAAGCGCCAGCTCCTCGATTCCGAAGGGCTTGGTCACGTAATCGTCGGCACCTAACCGGAGACCATTAGTTACATCCGTCTTGTCATTTCGGGCGCTGAGCATTAAAGCTGGCACATCCGAACCATCTTCGCGGATCTTTCGAAGGAGTTCGAAACCGTCCATCTTTGGCATGTTGATATCAATAATCATCAGGTCAAAGGAGTTTTTGCGGGTTAACGCCCAGGCCTCTAGGCCATCGGGGGCCACCGTGGTCTCGTAACCCTCCAGCCGAAGGACGTCGGTGAGCAATTCGCGCATCCCGACTTCATCATCGACTACCAAAATCCTTGGCTTATTCATCCTGCAAGAACCCTAACCCACCTGCCCAATTGGTAATAGGCTGCCAAGCTTTTCACAAGGTTTTCACAATGACAGGGCTCATATTTCTACCAAGGACGAGGCAGATGCCCAGGCCAATGAACCGAGACCACCGACCCAGATTTAGGAAGGCCAAAATGAAACTCCGAACCAAGAAGTCGATCATCGCAACCGTTATCGGCGCTGCCATGATTATTGGCCCAACCGCGGCCTTTGCAGATACAACTCCGGCACCAACCACCGGAACTTATCAAGCCCAGCTCGATGCCTTTAAAGTCGCACTTGCCAAATGGGAGGCAGATCGCGTAGCAGCTGATACCGCCTTCAAAGCCGCAATGATTACCTTCCAAACTGCGCTAAAGGCACAAGCCACCGCACGCAAAACCATCAACGATACTTTTAAGACAGCTCTCGAGACTGCCCGAAGCACATATCAAACCGCCATTGCTGGTACCCCAACCACCGGCGTAAAGGCTGCGGCGCTTGCTGCTCGTCAAGCTGCCGTAGCTGCCGCCACCGCCACTCGCGATGCTGCAATCAAGGCGCTACCTGCGCTTCCAACAAAGCCAGTGCGTCCCGTACTTGCACCTCGTCCAATCCGCCCAGAACGGCCAGCGGCTCCTGAGAAGGCACCAAAGGGCCCAAAGGATAAAGCTGTACTTCCAACCCCAAGCAAAAGCGCTTAATTAAATAAGTTACACCTAAGAAAATATAAGCCGGTCGCTCTTGAGGGAGGGCGACCGGCTTTTTCGTGCCGAAAAATAATTTCTAACTTAGATTTTCTAACGCCGCCTTCGCATCGCCACTGACATCAAGATAAACCTTCACACCCATTTTGCCCAGAGTGTTCTGCATGCCATCGCCCATATGGCCGGTTGCTACCACGGTTGCCCCATTTTCATTCAGAAATCGAACTATGCGAGCGTGATGGCTACCTTCAGTACCTGTGTCATGCAGTGCGCCCCAGCCAACATCTTCGATTCGGTAATCGGTTAAAACGCCGTTAACCACCTTCGCGATTGCTACGGTGCTGGCTCGTCCCCAACCGCCACCGACCATTCCATCGGGAAGCAGTGTTACGCAAGCTGTGAATGAATTAGTTGGGTTACCTGGGTTTTCCATATCGGCCATATTAGCCCTATGAGCTAATTTTCTTCACTGATCCCCGAAGCTTGAATCCGCTTCTCAATTCGCCGATCAGGGATGATCCACATCACTGCGACAATGAAGTAGCAAGCAAAGCTGATTCGCGAATCCAAATATGCCAACGGGATTCCGGCGGTATACAGGGTAAGTGACAATAATTCCTTCTTTTGATTGTCCCCCAGCGCTTTTCCAATTTCTGACTCCGGACCGTGGGCGTGCAAAAGTTCGCGACTAAGAACCAGATAAGCAAAGGCACAAGCTAATTGCAGGCCACCAAAAACTGCCATTGGTAATGGGTAGGAGATGTTTTCACCCATCCAAATCGTGGCAATAGGAGTCAGCGAAAGCCAGAACAAAAGATGGGCATTAGCCCAAAGAATTCGGCCATTAACTTTGGTTGCAATTTGAAAAGTGTGATGATGATTGTTCCAATAATTTGCCACCAAGATGAAACTCAAGATGTAACTGAGAAAAACCGGCAAGAGCGGGCGAAGCGCGGAAAAATCGTGACCCTTAGGAATTCGGAATTCCAACACCATGATCGTGATGATGATGGCAAAGACGCCGTCACTAAAAGCTTCCAGTCGGCTTGTTGTCATTAAAAGGCCCTCTCCATCTCCCAGCTTTGAAATAGCCACTAGGGCGATGGGGAATACTATTTCTATAATCAGACCATGACTAGACACCGCAGGAGCTCGACGCTTCTAGTCGTTTTTGCATTGATGTTCGGTGCAACTTCCGCCTTACAACCCGCCAGAGCCACGGTTCTTGCATTCCCGGGGGATCGGCCATTTAACCTTTATGTTCCATCAAATTACGCGCCGGAAATTCAACTCCCGCTAATAATCGCCCTTCACGGTTTTGCGCAATCCGGCGATAAATTTGAAAAGTATTTGAATATCAACCCGATCGCAGAAACAAAAGGCTTTCTATATGTTCACCCCGACGGTACATCTGATCCCACCGGCAATAAATTTTGGAATGCCACGCCCGAATGTTGCGACTATCAAATACCTAAAGTTGACGACGATGCCTATTTGATGAGCATCATTGATCAAGTTAGTCAGAGCTATTCGGTGGACCCAAACCGAATATTTATCATCGGTCATTCAAATGGTGGTTTCATGGCTAACGTCCTAGCTTGTAAGCATGCCGATCGAATTGCCGCAATTGTTAATATCGCAGGCGGCAGTTTCATCACCTCTGCTCAATGCAAACCTCAGGTTCCCATAAATATTTTGCAGATTTGGGGCACCAAGGATGTGACCTATAGCGGTAATCACTTTAATGGAAAGCCGATGCCTGGTGCGCTTAAAACAATCACAACCTGGGCTGGGTTAAATCATTGCTCAAAAATTCCCACGACTTTAAAAACCAAATTTGATTTGGATCGATCAGTTGCAGGATATGAGACTCAAGTTCTGCAATTTCCAAATTGCGCTGCTGGAATATCCGTTGAATACTGGCGAATGAGTGGGGTCAGCCATGTACCCAATATTTCTCGCACTTTTACTTCACAGATAATTGATTA
>JBAXKZ010000035.1:0-11705 GCA_037135095.1 Actinomycetes bacterium | reverse complement strand
GGTTCAATCATTATTTATACCCGCCACTTATCACTTATGGGTATTCGAAAGCCAACGCCGACGGTTGATTTAGCTTCAGCTACGAATTTCTTACAGCTGGGCGAGAGCGCTGCACTAACCGTTTCTGGTGGCTCAGGGTCCGGTGCCGTTAAGTATGTCTCGCAAACGCCAAAGATTTGTTCTGTGGCACCGACTGGTTTTGTCGTTGGATTAGCGGCCGGCAATTGCTTGGTTACCGCAACTAAGTACGCTTCCGAGATTTTCCTAGACACGACCTCAAATGCCTTTAAATTTACGATCAGTGATTCCGATGCGAAGGCAAAGGCTGCGGCGTTGGCGAAACTGGCGGCGCTCAAGATTTCCATCGGTTCAGCGGTAAATGGTTTGACGCCAATTCGGGTAAATATGAGTTCCAAGTACGCCCGCAAGTTAGTGAAGGTTTCACTTCGTTCCACCTTGAAAGGCAAAACTGCGACCACGGAAATTGGTCGACTCACCTTGGATGCTAAAGGCAGCGGAACCTTGAAGACTAAGATAAAAATCCCGAAGGGCGGGGTCCTTACAGTTGTCTTGGCACCAAAGACGATAGCTTCTATTAAAGTCTAAGTTCTAAAGTTTTAGTTTTTAGTGGCCGATCTTTTGCTCAACGCATAGAAACCAATTGCAATCATCCAAGCGAATGGTGCGTTTAACCGTTCGGCCGAACTTCGCGAAATCAGATTAACAAAAGTGCTTATTCCGTAGGCGATAGTTAGCGCACTGCATATTCTGTGAGTGCGAAAAGACCACGCCCCATCAAGTTTTATTAGCTTTCTGGCAAACCAAATTTCGGCGAGGCTGACAATTGCTAGCAAGAAGTAATAGATCCGAAGCGGTAGCGATAATGAATGCATCTGACCGCCCGCAATATGCCGTAATACCCAGTGAGAATTAATGACGGCGAAGACTGAGAGGACAATATTCCAAGTGGTCGCCAGAACAATTAGCCAGTACCAGAGGGTTTTGTATCGAAGAATCATCCCAACAGCCTAACTGAAAGCGTTAGTGCTTAGCGGGAGATATCTTGAAATTTAATGTTGTAAGGGCCCAAAGAATGGCAACTACATCGATTATCTCCTGAGTGCCAGCGCCAACCGCGGAGGAAAGAACCCCAAAACTGGCGGCAATCATGGCAATTAGCGAGAGTCCCATACCTACCTGGGCCGATTGCAGCGCTTTACTTCGAGCAAATTTAGCAACCTGGATGACATGAACCAATTTCTGAATCGAATCTTCGACAATTACCGCATCTGCAGATTCGCTAGCAGCCGAAGCTCCTCTGGCCCCCATGGCTATGCCCACAGTTGCAGCGGCAAGTGCAGGGGCGTCATTTATGCCGTCGCCAACAAAGATGACTGAACCTTTGCTGCTTTGCATTGCTTCGGCAACAAGATCTAACTTTCCTTGGGCGGTAACCGAGGCGAAAATATCGGTTATCCCAACTTCATCGGCTACCAGTTTTGCACTCTCCATGCGATCACCGGTGACCAGCAGAATCCGCTTGATATTTACATCGCGAAGAGAGGCCATCATTTCTGCGGCTTCCGCGCGAATTGGATCAGCCAAACCAATGACTCCAATTAATAGCTCGCCGGCTTTCACGCCGACCATCAACGGGTAGGAGATAGTCAACCAATCAGGGCGTTCTCTGAATTGACCGACGCTGAATTTTTCGCCACTGATTTCACCATGAATCGCCACGCCATGTTCCTCGAAGATATTGATGGCGGGTTTTAACGCAACGCCTTCGGCCCTTGCTTCGTTAAGAATGGCTTTAGCGATTACATGGTTGCTGTGTTGATCGATGGAAGCTGCGATCTGCAGAATCTCTGTAGCAGAACTAAACGGAGCGCTGTGAATGGCAGTAATAGCTGGGCCACCGTGGGTAAGAGTTCCGGTTTTATCAAGCATCACGACTTCGGCGTTGGCAATCAGTTCTAATACGGCGCCACCTTTAATGACTACTCCTAATTTTGCAGCGCGAGACATGCCTGATACGACCGCGATTGGAACCGCCAAGATCAATGGGCAAGGGGTAGCAGTAACGAGCACCGCAACCATGCGGGCAACGCTGTGGCTGATAAGTAGCGTGGCCAAACTTAACCCCAATGCAATTGGGACAAAGCGCAGCGCCCATTTGTTGGCTAACCGAACTGAGGGCGCGGAACTGGCTTGAGCTTTTTCAACTAGTCGAATAATCCCAGCATAAGTACTATCCGCGGCAACTGATGTCGCAACCATTTCAAAATTTGCGGCGGCATTTACAACGCCACTGGAAATAATTTCACTTGGGGCATGAGATACGGGGAGCGGTTCACCAGTTAGCGCAGATTCATCCAAAAGCGCCGGGGTTATAACTTCGCCATCAACAGGAACGATCTCGCCGGATTTAATAACTAAACGGTTGCCGGCAATAACTGCATCGGCTGCGATATCAGTCAGCGATCCATCCGGATTTAGTAGATGAGCGATACGTGGAACTCGAGCTAGCAGCGCTTTTAATTGGCGCTCCGCTTGGCCTTCGGCCCAACTTTCCAAAACCCTGCCTGTTGAAAGCATTAAGGAAACAATAGCGGAAGCCAACATGTTGTTGGTTAGTAAAGTTCCTACCAAAGAGAAGACCGCCAAAATATCGGAGCCCATTTGGCGATGTATAAAAGATCGGATCACCCAAGTTAGGGCCGGGATTAATCCAGCCACTCCACCGATCGCCCAGATGAAGCCAGCGGCCCAAATGTGGTGCGTAAAGTGAAAGATCGCACCTATGGTCAACGTGAAGGCAGAAACGAGTAAAAGCAACCATTCCAGCTTGCGCTTCATATATTTAATATAGAAGGAAATAGTGGCTGCGGGGAATGGTCATCTAGCCAAAAGCACTCCTAATTAGGAGACTTTGATCATGAACGAGGCATCGATTACCTTTTTAGGCGCAACTGAAACTGTAACCGGCAGTCGATTTCTAATTACGACTCCTAAATCGAAAATCCTCGTTGATGCTGGTCTTTATCAAGGTTCGAAGGCGACCGAAGCTTTGAACTGGGAACCCTTTGCCGTCGATCCCGCAACCATAGATGCCGTCGTGCTTACCCACGCTCATCTAGATCACTGTGGCTATCTGCCCCTTCTTAGCAAGCAGGGTTTCAAAGGCGGCATTTATTGCACGCTTTACACACAGAAGTTAGCTGCCGTCGTTCTGCATGACTCGGCATTTTTGCAGACCGAAGATGCCAGGTTTGCAAAGAAGCGCGGGAAGTCAGTTCATAAAGAGCCAAAGGCGCTCTATGACGAGGACGATGTAATTAGGGTTCTTGAGCAATTTAAAAGTTCCCCATTTAGAACTGAGATCAGCTTGACCGAAGATATTGCGGTTACCTTTTATCCTTCCTGCCATATTTTGGGTTCATCGTTTGTGGTTATCGTGGCCGCTGGAAAGCGCTTCCTGTTTACCAGCGATATGGGTCGCCCTTATCATCCAATTTTGATCTCTGCCGATCGACCACCGGCAGGAAAATATGATGTGGTGGTAACTGAGTCCACTTATGGCGACCGAGTGCACGAATCACCTACCTCAGTCTTTGTGGACGAGATAAATGCTGGGTTGGCCCGAGGAGGTTCAATTCTGATTCCAGCATTCGCAGTGGATCGAACCGAAGTAATCCTCATGGCGTTGAACGATTTAATTGAATCCAATCAGATCCCAAGGGTGCCGATTTACATTGATTCACCTATGGCACTGACTTCTCTCAATTATTACCGCGAGGCGATTCGAGATCATGCTCCTGAGATCAGGCCGGATCTGCTCTCGAAATTTGAGAAGGGTGACCCATTCGATCCGGGTTTTTTATACGAAATGCGAACTGTAGATGAATCGAAATCACTTAATGATCTAACGAATTCCAGCATCATTATTTCCGCCAGCGGAATGGCCCAAGGCGGGCGAGTAGTACACCATTTAGCCAATATGTTGCCCGATGCCCGTAACACTGTGATCCTGGTTGGTTATCAAGCGACCGGTAGTCGTGGTCAGGCTTTAGAGCAAGGCGTTAAAGAGATTCGGATTCATAGTGAATTTGTTACGGTGCGCGCCACTATTGCAAAAGTCGAAAGTTTCTCGGTACATGCCGATAGCGATGAACTAATGAGCTGGTTGCGAAGTGTTGAACTTCCGTCACAGGTCTTCGTGGTTCATGGCGAACCAGATTCATCTGCAGCTTTCGCTAGCAGATTGAAGAGCGAATTGAAATGGCCGGCGATTGTGCCGCAAACAGAAATGGTTTATCCAGTTATCTAACGATTCGCTAACGCTTTCTTCTCGATCGAACAAGGTATGCGTGGTATCACTCAGGGCTAGCACTCATGAGCGCTGAAAATAGCGTGTTTCACTATTTTTGGCGGTTACGATTAAGCGTGTTTCAAGTTCGAATCCACGGGAGAGGTGGACAAGGCGTAGTGACGGCCGCCGAACTTCTCAGCGTCGCAGTATTTCAAGATGGACTTCATGCCCAAGCTTTTCCGAGTTTTGGATCGGAACGCACCGGCGCACCAGTGGTTGCTTACTGTCGCATCAGCGAAAAGCAGATCCGCTTGCGCGAACCAGTATTGCAACCAGATGCAATTATCATCCAAGATCCAACCTTGCTTCACTCAGTTGATGTCTTTGCAGGTTCGGATCCTTCCGGTTACCTGTTAATTAACACGACCAAATCTTTCGCCGAACTTGGGTTGGGGGAGTATGTCGAGGGTCGATCCGCCGCACGTAACCTCATCGTTCCAGCTTCGGAAATTGCCCTTAAACATGTTGGGCGAGCAATGCCGAACGCTGCCTTATTAGGCGGCTTTGCCGCGGCAACCGGATTGGTAAAACTAGAGAGTGTTACTTCGGCCATCGCAGATCGCTTCCCGGCCAAGATTGCCGCTGGAAATATCGCTGCAGCCACAGAGGCCTACGAATTTGTAATGTTGGAACTTGAGGAGTTAAAGCATGCTTAAGCAAATGGAAGGCTCGCGTGCCGTGGCTGAAACGATCGCCGCCTGCCGGCCAGCCGTAATCTGTGCTTATCCCATCTCACCGCAAACCCACATTGTCGAGGCGCTGGATGAAATCGTTCGCCTTGGTGGAATTAGTGACTGTGAATTTGTAAATGTGGAGTCGGAATTTTCCGCGATGTCGGTGGCAATTGGCGCATCGGCAACCGGAGCTCGGGCATATACCGCTACCGCCAGCCAAGGCTTGTTATTCATGGTTGAGCCCGTTTATAACGCTTCGGGGTTAGGGCTTCCAATTGTTATGACCCTGGCCAACCGTGCCATTGGTGCCCCAATCAATATTTGGAATGACCACAGCGATGCAATGAGCCAACGCGATTCCGGCTGGATTCAACTTTATGCTCAAGACAATCAATCAGCAGCTGACCTTCATATCTTGGCTTTCCGATTAGCCGAAGAAGTTTCGTTGCCGGTAATGGTTTGTATGGATGGCTTTGTATTAACACATGCCATGGAAGAGATTGATGTTGTAAGCACTGAATTAGTTGATCAATTCTTGCCACCATATGTACCACGCCAAGTTTTGGACCCTGCTGACCCAGTCTCAATAGGCGCCATGGTTGGTCCAGAAGCTTTCACCGAAGTGCGCTACTTAGCCCACATCAAGCAACTTCAAGCGCTCCAGTTACTTCCAGAAATTTCGCAGAAATTCGAATCGGTTTTCGGGCGCCGCGCAGCTGGTGAGCATGATGCCGATGGCTTGGTAACCAAATATTTATTGGATGATGCCGATGTTGTCTTGGTAGCTTTGGGATCAGTACTTGGCACGATCAAGGATGTCGTTGAAGAATTTCGGGAGGCTGGAAAGAAGGTCGGTGTTCTCGGAATAACTTCATTCCGACCATTTCCATTAGATGCCGTCAACGATGCTCTTTCTAAGACAAAGCAAGTTGTGGTGATCGAACGCGCCTTTGCCCCCGGAATTGGTGGCATCGTTTCCTCGAATATTCGTACTGCAATGGCCGGGAGCAATATTCCAATTTTCACGGCAATCTCTGGCTTGGGTGGAAGACCAATAACTCGTGACCTAATTCGTAAAATTGTTAACGATACCTACGAAGGCACTATGCCAGATCTGACCTTTACCGATCTCAACCATAAGTTGATCGATCGCGAATTGGAACGTGCCGCTTCCGAACGGAAATCTGGTCCGATGGCGGAAAACTTACTGAAGGATTTAGGTGCCCGATGAGCACACCACTAAAGTTTTATCAGGTAGGTTCCTTTGCGGTTGGCAATCGCTTGCTCGATGAAGAATCGCTTTCGGAGCAATCTCGCCCGGGCCGCACAAACTCATTAACATCCGGCCACCGTGCTTGTCAGGGTTGTGGCGAAGCGCTTGGCGCTCGTTACGCGTTGGACGCTGCGATGGCGGCAACCGATGGCAAGATCGTGGCTGTTAATGCAACTGGTTGCCTGGAAGTCTTTTCGACCCCTTATCCAGAAACTTCTTGGCGCCTACCTTGGTTGCATTCGCTATTTGGTAACGCTTCGGCTGTTGCTACTGGCGTTGCAGCGGCGCTTCGCGCTCAAGGCAAAGAAGATATACGAGTGATCGCTCAAGGCGGCGATGGCGGTACGGTCGATATTGGTTTTGGTCCGCTATCAGGAATGTTTGAACGTAATGATGATGTGCTTTACATCTGTTACGACAACGAGGCCTATATGAATACCGGCGTTCAGCGCTCTGGTGCCACTCCGCCAGCGGCTCGAACTAATACCACTCACGCGGTAGGAGCAAATCCTGGTGCTTCTTTCACGCAAGGGAAAAACCTTCCAGTAATTGCAATGGCACATGGCATTCCATATGTCGCAACCGCGACGGTCGCTGACCTCCATGACTTGGAAGCCAAGGTAAAGAAGGCCATGACTTTCCATGGAGCTCGCTATTTACATATTTTGGTTCCTTGCCCATTGGGTTGGGGCTCTCGATCCGAAGAGACGATTCAATTAGCGCGCATGGCGGCTGAGTCTGGTTTATTTCCAGTCTTCGAAGCTGAATATGGTGAAGTTACTACGGTGAAGAAGATCCGCCGTTTGGTAAAAGTAGTGGATTACTTAAAGCCGCAGAAACGTTTTGCGCACCTCTTTGGTGCAAATGGTCGACCAGAATTATTAGAAGCAATTCAATCAATTGCCGATCGCAACATTGCCAAATACCAGTTAACCGATGAAAACACCCAAGAGGTCGCCCGTGGATAAGCCCTTTGCTATAACGTTAAATATTGGTTCCTCCTTAGCCAATCACACAGGCAGTTGGCGCAATGAGCGTCCGGTCTATGTCAATCGCCTCCCACCCTGCAACGATGCTTGCCCAGCTGGTGAAGATGTTCAAGGTTGGTTATACGAAGGCGAAGCCGGAAATTATGAACAAGCTTGGCGCAACTTAGTGCGCGACAATCCACTTCCAGCAATCATGGGCCGAATTTGTTACCACCCCTGCCAGACCGCATGCAATCGTGCTGAGGTAGATGAAGCGGTTGGAATAAATTCAGTCGAACGATTCCTTGGTGATGAAGCCATTAAGCAGGGATGGCAATTTAAGCTAACAGCCGCGCCAAGCGGCAAGCGCATTTTGATTATTGGTTCCGGTCCTTCTGGACTTTCAGCTGCCTATCAATTGGCGATGAAGGGCCACGATGTAACTATCCGCGAAAGCGCTGCAGCCGCTGGTGGCATGATGCGGTACGGAATTCCGGCCTATCGGTTGCCGCGCGAAGTATTAGATGCCGAAATTTCGCGCATCGTAAATCTTGGGGTCAAAATCGAATGTAACTCCAAGGTTGAAAATGCGGAGGCAACTTTCGCCGAAGGTTTTGATGCGGTCTTCCTGGCAATTGGTGCCCACCTAGGAAAGCGTGCCTTTATTCCAGCCGGCGACACCGCCAGAATTTTGGATGCCGTCTCAGTTCTTCACATGACCGCCGATGGCCAACCACCACTTCTTGGTCGACGCGTTGTTGTCTATGGTGGTGGCAATACCGCATTGGATGCTGCTCGTACTGCTCGACGTCTGGGAGCCTACGAAGCAATCGTGGTGTACCGACGTACCCAAGAAAAGATGCCGGCGCATGAAGTCGAATTAAAGGAAGCGTTAGATGAAGGCATTGTTATGCGCTGGCTCTCTACCGTCTCCCGTGTCGATGAAGGCAAAGTAACCATTGAAAAGATGGCGTTGGATGACTCTGGCTTCCCACAACCAACTGGTGAGTTCGAAGATCTCGATGCCGACTCCGTAATTTTGGCGCTGGGTCAAGAAGTAGATCTGAGTGTCATTGAAGGAATGTCGGAGATTAAAGTTGAAGATGGCGTAATTGATGTTGATGGCTTTTTAATGACAGGCCGCAAAGGACTCTTTGCCGGCGGCGATGCGGTACCGGGGGAGCGCACTGCTACAAATGCCATCGGTCACGGAAAGCATGCTGCTCGAGCTATTGATTCCTGGCTTCAAGGCGAGAATTTTGTTCACGCCGAACGACCTGCACTTGCCGCCTTCGATCGATTAAATACTTGGTACTACTCAGATGCCCCAAAGACGGTTCGACCAAAGCTAGATGCTGCGCGTCGCGCCTCAAACTTTGCCGAAGTAGTTCAAGGTTTGGATGCCGAAACTGCGGTATTTGAAGCTCGCAGATGTTTATCCTGCGGAAATTGTTTCGGATGCGATAACTGCTTTGGTGTCTGCCCTGATAACGCCGTTATAAAATTGGAAAACGGCAAATACGAAATTAACTTGGATTACTGCAAAGGGTGCGGTATCTGTGCCAACGAGTGCCCTTGTGGCGCAATCGATATGGAAGTAGAACGCTCCTAATTACGAATTTTCAAGTATTAAGTTCATGCCACTTTCGGATAGGTCGGAGGTAAAGATCCAACGCTTGAACGGTAAGCCATCAAAAGTCATAACGAAACCTGGCCCACGGCCGTAAATTGCCGTGAAATCTTTGCCCCCGGGATAGCGCATGGTGCCATAGAGAACTTTGTATGGCAGACCAGTCCCTGGCATACGTAACCCTTTTAAGATGCCCCGAGCCCACAAATCTTCGTGTGCTGATACCGATTTAAACTTTGAGATCGGAGCACGCTGGGTGCGGTTAAGCGCGAAAACTTGCTCTTTCTTTGAAAGGACTAAAACTAGATCATTACCTTCTCGAATTAATTCGGCCATGGGCCAATTCTAGGAGATTAGCGAGCTAGAAACACAGCCTCCGGTGTTGTTATTTGCAGCATTACTCCACTCGAGTTGAAGCGCATAGTTGTGCCCATTGATCGTCTGGTTGTACCAAGTTGGAGCCAGAACGCTTACGGAACCAGTGCCAGTGGCCGTGCCGGTAGTTGCGTTAGCCACCGTGATTGAAGTCGAGGAGCTTGCTGCCACAACGAAAGTTCCGTTGTAACCGGCTGGCGACAATCCAGTGATTTGCACGGTTTGACCCACTGCGACGGTATTGGCAGAAGTTACATACGTTGTGTAACCAGCAAGTGCGTACGAGGTAGTGCTAATTACATAGGACGGTTTTACCGCTGACACGGTTAGCGTTGCGGCAGATTGAACCCCGCTGAGTTGACCAAAATACCAAGCACAGTTATCGCCATTTTCATTACCAGTAGCGGCGTACCAACCGGTGCCAGTTGGATCGGTAATCGCTTCGGCATGCTCGTGGCTAATCAGATTGATGTAACCATCGCCAGCAACATCGTTATTTGGGGTGGTTCCGCTGGCGCAGCCATTTATATTGTCGGCGTAAGGCATATTTGCATATAACGTTGCAGTTGGGCCAGAGCCAATCCAGCTGTGATAGGCGCAGTAATAGGTATAAGCACAACTTGTACCTGAACAGCTTCCAATGCCCTGACCTGTGAAAATAAAGTAGAGCTTGTGGTTGCCGCCGGTCCAACCTTTAGCGGTCATAACTTTCTTTAGTTCAGTTTGAAGCTGAGCATCAGTTAAGCAGGCCGTTGTGATCGCTGTGGTCTTGCAACCGCTGGTTGGTAGCGCGGTCGTGTCATAAACCACATTTGTCGCCGACGAAAAAGTGCTGGCAGTTTGGATTTGAGTCTTCGCGCTTTGAATCGCAGTTCCGGCTGAGTTGTACGTCGTGACACCGCTGCCAGTTGCTGACAAGGTGAAGGAAGTTGCCGATGCACTAAGCACAGCTCCAGTTATGTTGTACCAAGTCGAAAGCGCAGAGGATGTCGCTTTAATTCCAGAGACAACTACTACTTGGCCAACTGAAAAAGTATTGGTCGCGGTGTAAGTATTTGTCTTTACTAATCCAACAGTTGTTGTGCTTGCCTTGGTGATCTTTGCAGAATATTGGCTGTAGTACTGGGTGGTGCTGGCGTAAACATTGCTCGAGCTATTCGTTGCGACATCGCCTAAGTATTGATTTACCAAATTTGAGGTTGTCGCTGCGATGGCATGACCAGCAGGTGACCAGTAAATTGCATAAGTGGTATTGATATCCATGACTGGACCATTGTGGTAGGTCAATTGATTAGTACTCGTTGAAGCTGCAGCGGCACCATTGTGCGCCCGGTCGCCCTTGGTCTGGTGGTCGTTGGAAACCCAGCCCAGCATTGCACCCGTTGGGTTGTGAACCTCTTGGCTATCAGAACCCTGGCTATCAGAACCCTGGCTATCAGAACCCGGCGTGCTAACGCTCTGGCTATCGTCAGCGGAAACAGGAGCGGCGGAAATCAAGCCCGAAGTCACCAGGGACGCGCTAATAAGTAGGTAGGCCAGTTTTTTCACAAGGTCTCCGTAAGTTGGAAGTTTCCACAAGATTTGCTCGCGCAAAGATACCGAAGGTCTATCTGGGAAGCAATCGCTATGCTGACTCCATGTCAAAGGTCCTAGCCTCTTTGCCCGTGGGCGAGCGTGTGGGGATCGCCTTCTCGGGCGGTCTCGACACCTCCGTTGCCGTTGCTTGGATGCGCGCGAACGGCGCTGTTCCATACACCTATACCGCAGATTTAGGCCAGTATGACGAGCCAGATATCGACTCGGTGCCGGGTCGGGCCAAACAATATGGCGCTGAACTCTCTCGATTGGTCGATTGCAAGCTCGCTTTAGTCGAAGAAGGCTTGGCTGCTTTAGCCTGCGGCGCCTTCCATATTCGCGCTGGCGGCAAACAATATTTCAACACCACGCCGCTTGGTCGCGCAGTAACCGGCACATTACTGGTCCGAGCCATGCTCGAAGATGGCGTCTCAATTTGGGGCGATGGCTCCACCTACAAGGGCAACGATATTGAACGGTTTTATCGCTATGGCCTGTTAGCCAACCCAGCCCTACGAATTTACAAGCCGTGGCTTGATGCTGACTTTGTTGCTGAACTTGGTGGCCGTAAAGAGATGTCGGAGTGGCTAGTCGCTAACAAACTTCCATATCGCGACAGCGTAGAGAAAGCTTATTCAACTGATGCCAATATCTTAGGCGCCACCCACGAGGCCAAAAGGTTGGAACATCTTGATACCTCAGTCGAACTAGTTGAACCCATCATGGGCGTTCGATTTTGGGATGAAAGCATTGAGATAAAATCCGAAGATGTAACGATCACCTATTTTCAAGGTCGTCCGGTCGCGATCAACGGCCAGGAATTTCCAACTTCAGTTGA
>JBAXKZ010000034.1:0-12218 GCA_037135095.1 Actinomycetes bacterium | reverse complement strand
AGTTTTCTTGGCACCCTTTTTAACCTTGGTGGCGCCACCATTTTCCGCTTCCCACGCCCGTCGGCCAGCCAAGAGTTCAGTGCCGCGTTCGAGCGTCAGAAATTCCACCGTATCGCCGCGGCGCAGCGTCGCGTTGGTTTCGCCATCGGTGACATAAATTCCAAAACGGCCATCTTTAACCAAAACGGATTTTCCGCTGCCGGGGTCGATTCCCAAATCCTTTAACGGTGGTTTGGCAACGCCGCGTCGACGAACCTTTGGCTCTTTATAGATTGCAACTGCTTCATCAAAGGTCATGCTGAAGAGTTGATCTTCGGAAGTGAGGGTTCGCGAATCAACGCCGTGTTTTAAATATGGGCCATACCGACCATTTTGAACGGTGATCTCAGTGCCATCATATTCGCCTAGCGTTCTTGGTAGCGAAAGAAGTTTAAGTGCATCATTAATATCGATCGTATCTAGCGACATCGTAGAAAGCAGTGAAGCGGTTTTAGCCTTTTCAGATTTCTTGGCACCCTCTGGAAGTACTTCAGTTACATAAGGTCCGAAGCGACCAGACTTAGCTAAGACAGGAAGTTGGGTTGCGGGGTCTAAACCAAGTTCACGTTCACCCGAAGGTTGCGAAAGTAGTTCGATCGCAATTGCAAGAGTTAGCTCATCAGGTGCCAGCGACTCTGGGATGTTGGCAAACTTACGGGCATCGCCTTCGCCTTGTTGCAAATAAGCACCATATCGACCAACGCGGATTTCAATGCCTTGGCCCATCTTCATGGTGTTTATCTCTTGAGCATCGATCGCACCTAAGTCTGCAGCTAAATCTTGCAGCCCTGGATCGCCTTCGGTGCCGTAAAAGAATCTTGTTAACCAGGCGACTCGCTCTTCCTCGCCATTAGCGATTCGATCGAGATCCTCTTCCATCGAGGCGGTAAATTCGTAGTCGACTAATTTACCGAAATGTTGTTCCAGTAAACCGGTTACTGAAAATGCCAAGAAGGTTGGCACTAGCGCCCGGCCACGTTTAGCAACATAGCCACGATCTTGAATCGTGGAAATGATCGAAGCGAAGGTTGAGGGCCGGCCAATGCCCAGCTCTTCTAATTTCTTTACAAGCGTGGGTTCGGTGTAACGAGCCGGCGGCTTGGTTTCATGGCCTTCGCAACTGTACTGAAGGACCTTCACGGAATCACCCACTGACATTGCTGGCAGCCGCTTTGAATCATCATCTTCGGTTTTTTCATCCGAAAGTTCTTCGTAGGCAGCTAAGAATCCAGGAAAGGTAATAACTGAGCCATTGGCGCGGAAAATCGCGGCTTCGCCGGTTTTGGTATTAACATCAAAATCAACGCGCATTTGGAGTTTTTTGGCATCTGACATTTGAGAAGCAATGGTTCGCTTCCAAATCAAGTCATACAAGGCAAATTCATCGCGCGAAAGCTCTGGAGCTAATTCACCAGGGGTCTTAAATGTATCTCCCGCTGGTCGAATCGCTTCGTGCGCTTCCTGGGCATTCTTGGTCTTGCCTTCATAAACTCGAGGAGAGGTAGGAATGTAGTCAGCCCCGTATAAAGATTTTGCCGAAGCGCGAGCAGCTCCGATTGCCGCCTGTGAAAGCGTCACTGAGTCAGTACGCATATAGGTGATGTAACCATTTTCATAAAGTCGTTGCGCGACGCGCATCGTTAACTGCGCACCCCAACCCAATCTGGAACCGGCATCTTGTTGCATTGTTGATGTAGTGAACGGCGCCTTTGGTCGTTCGGTTCGTGGTGACTCTTCGGTGGACTTCACCAAGAGTGATGAACCAGCAAGTGAATCAACTAGCGAACGAGCCGCAGCTTCGTCCAACAACAAAATATTTTCAAGCGACTTCTCTTTAATTCCGCCATTTGAATCGAAATCATTTGTCGCAGCAACGCGCTTACCGCTTAGCGAAAGTAGGCGGGCATTAAAACCGGCCTCGCAGTTAGCCGTTAAATCCCACCAACCAGAAGAGATAAAGGCCATTCGTTCGCGTTCGCGCTCGACAATTAGTCGGGTTGCAACAGATTGAACCCGGCCAGCAGAAATTCGCGGCATGACTTTTTTCCAGAGTACGGGAGAGATGCGATAGCCGTAGAGCCGATCCAACACGCGACGGGTCTCCTGCGCATCCACCATTCGGTAATCTAAATCGCGCGTCTCCTCCGCAGCTTTTTGGATCGCCTCTTTGGTGATTTCATGGAAAACCATTCGGCGAACTGGAATCTTTGGTCTAAGAACCTCAATTAAATGCCAAGCGATTGCTTCGCCTTCGCGGTCCTCATCAGTTGCCAGGATTAGTTCATCGGCGTTCTTCATCAACTCTTTAAGTTCCGAGACTTTGGCGCGTTTATCTGGATTAATTACATAAAGTGGGGCGAAGTCTTCCTCGATATTTACGCCCTCTTTAGCCCAGGCAATCTTTTTATACTCTTTTGGGATATCAGCCGCGCGCATTGGTAGGTCCCGAATATGGCCAACCGAAGCCTCAACAACATAGTCATCGCCAAGAAAACCCCCGATTTTGCGAGCTTTCGCGGGGGACTCGACGATGACTAGTTTGGTACCCAATAGCTTCTTTCTTTTCGCTTATCCCGTTAGACGATCGTGGTTGCGCCGCGGCGGCTACGGATAAGTGCTCCAACAATTACAACAACTGCGACCAGCGAAATGCTGGTGCTGATTAGTTTGTGACCGTTTAGCGCGAAACCAACGATCGCAGGAGTAATCAAAAGACCGACCAGGTTCATTACCTTGATCAGCGGGTTAATGGCTGGACCGGCGGTGTCCTTGAAAGGATCGCCTACGGTGTCGCCAATGATGGTGGCTGCGTGATCATCTGATCCCTTGCCGCCGTGGTGGCCATCTTCCAACATCTTCTTGGCGTTGTCCCATGCGCCGCCAGAGTTAGAAAGGAAGACCGCCATCAAAGTTCCAGTTCCAATTGCGCCAGCAAGGTAAGCGCCAAGAGCGCCAACACCTAAGCCGAAACCAACCGCGATCGGAGCCATAACGGCTAGCAATCCTGGGGTAGCAAGTTCACGGAGTGAATCGCGGGTACAGATATCTACCACGCGGCCATATTCTGGCTTTTCAGTTCCAAGCATGATTCCTGGGTGCTGCAAGAATTGATTTCGAACTTCTACAACAACTGCTCCAGCTGCACGGGATACGGCGTTGATAGCCAGACCCGAGAACATAAAGACAACGGCTGCGCCAATAATAAGTCCCACCAAGTTGCGAGGATTTGCAACATCTAGAACGCCATTGAATTGCAGATCAGTAACAACTTTTCCGGAATCAATAACGGCCTTCTTGATCGCATCTGTGAAAGCGCCAAAGAGTGCGGTTGCAGCAAGTACTGCGGTGGCGATTGCAATTCCTTTGGTGATTGCCTTTGTGGTATTTCCTACGGCATCCAAAGAGGTGAGAATCTGAGCGCCTTCGCCCTTTACATCGCCGGACATTTCAGCGATTCCTTGAGCGTTGTCGGAGATTGGCCCGAAGGTATCCATTGCAACGATAACACCAACGGTAGTTAGCAATCCTGTACCTGCTAACGAGACCGCAAATAGAGATAGGACGATTGAGCCATGACCCAGCAAGAAAGCGCCAAATACTGCTGCCGCGATCATAAGAGCTGAATAAACTGCTGATTCAAAACCGATTGCGATACCAGCCAAGATAACGGTTGCTGCGCCAGTCTTGGAAGAAGCGGCAACATCATTAACTGGACGCTTGCCAACTTCGGTGAAGAAGCCAGTAAGTAGTTGAATAGCAGCGGCGAGAATGATTCCGATAAGAACAGCACCAAAAGCGAGAATCCGAGGATTTACATTTACGGCAGCAGCTTCAGTAGTTAATCCAGCCATCTGCTTTAACGAAGATGGCAGATAGGTAAAGGTTGCAAATCCAACTAGAACTGCCGAAATAATCGCCGACATAAAGAAGGAACGATTAATTGCAGTCATTGCACTCTTGTCCGTGCTACGAAGTCGGGTAATGAAAATTCCGACGATTGCAGTCAAGATTCCGATTGCTGGCACAATAAGTGGATAAATAAGACCGGCGTCGCCGAATCCAGCTTTTCCTAAAATAAGGGCAGCTACCAAAGTAACGGCATAGGATTCAAAGAGATCCGCGGCCATACCGGCGCAATCGCCAACATTGTCACCGACGTTATCGGCGATGGTTGCCGCATTTCGTGGGTCATCTTCTGGAATACCTTGTTCAACTTTTCCAACTAGGTCGGCACCGACATCGGCTGCCTTGGTAAAGATTCCGCCACCAACACGCATGAACATCGCGAGCATCGCAGCGCCAAAACCAAAACCTTCAAGTACTGCTGGGGCATTCTCATGGTAGATAACAACAACCAGCGAGGCGCCGAGCAATCCAAGACCAACAGTGGTCATACCAACAACACCACCGGTACGGAATGCGATTCGAACCGCCTTCTCGGCAGAGTTCTGTCGGGCAGCTTCAGCTACTCGAACGTTTGCCCGAACTGCCAACCACATACCGTTGTAACCAACGCCGGCGGAGAAGAGCGCTCCGAGCAAGAAGAAGATCGAACGACCGATACGAATCTCGCCAGAACCTGGGAGCGCAAAGAGAAGTACGAAAACAATTGCCACAAAATAGGAGAGGGTTTTAAATTGTCGATTGAGATAGGCGGCGGCACCTTCTTGAACTGCGCCAGCGATCTCTTTCATTTTTTCGGTACCTTCATCAGCGGCCAATACTTGGGCGCGAAGTGCGTACGCAATTGCGAGCGCCACTAAGGAAATTCCCAGCACTACATAGACGTAGACCAGGTTTGACCCTGTTACTTGAACCAAATTTGTCACTTAAAACTCCATTCTTGCCTCTTTGCAAGGATGCGCTGCCCTTTTGGCTAGCGGCACATAACGGGCGAAAGGTTACACATAACCTGCCCTCTGTTTCCAATAAGCCCTAATTAATAGGTATCCTTCCTCCCCTATGAATATATTCAATGCCAACAGTGCGATCAACTCCTTCGGCCTAGCTGGGATCTTCAGCATCCTCTTCGTCGAGACTGGCCTTCCTGTCGTAATTGGCCTACCTGGCGACTCATTGCTCTTCATTGCAGGCGTAACCGCCTCTGGAACTGGCGCTGCCCTACACGTCCACATCTCGATTTTGGCCTTGGCTATTGGTGCCCCTCTGTTTGCCATTTTGGGGTCACAATTCGGACATCACTTAGGCCATCGATATGGCGCAAATCTCTTTAATAAACCAAATTCTAAGTACTTCAATCCGGAACGACTCAAGTCGGCAGAAAAATGGATGGACAAATACGGCTACGGAAAGATGATTTTCTTGGGCCGATTTATTCCAGTCGTTCGCCACCTGGTTAATCCGGTCGCTGGAATTCTAAAGATGCCTTACCAAAAATTTCTTTTTTGGAATGTAATCAGCGCGCTAGTTTGGACCCAAGGATTTATCTGGGCCGGCTATCTGATTGGTGAAAAGTTAAAAGGTTCGGTAGATAAATATATTTTGCCAATTGTTGCAGTGATTGTAATTCTTTCCATCGCACCGTTAGCTTGGGAAATTTTCAAAGAGTGGCGATCAAAGAAGCACCTTAGCTAATAAAAGTTTTACAAACCCAAATCAGTTAAGGAATAGGCAGCCCGATATTCAAAACCAGCTGCTGTTACTTTTGGTTCCGCTCCGCGTTCTACGATTACTGCAACTCCAACAACTATGGCGCCAGCTTCTTGTAGCGCTTCAACGGCTGTTAAAACTGAACCGCCAGTTGTTGAAGTATCTTCGACAGCTAAGACTCGACGGCCAGCCACATCCGGTCCTTCGATTCGTCGTTGCAAGCCATGCGCTTTCTCCGCCTTGCGAACTACAAAGGCATCTAACTTTCGTCCAGTTTTTGCCGCGGCATGAAGCATTGCGGTAGCTACTGGATCGGCGCCTAATGTAAGTCCACCAACCGCCTCGTAATCCCAATCTTTTGTAAGTTCCAACATAACTTCACCAACAAGCGGCGCAGCGTCGGCAGCTAGCGTGACTCGACGGAGATCGACGTAGTAATCCGCCTCTTTACCTGAGGATAAAATGACTTTCCCGTGAACAACTGCCTTCGAAAGTATCTGCGCTTTTAGAGTTTCATGTGAATTCATGGCTTTACCTTACCTAAGGCTTGCTTTGCCTCTTTACTTAGGACATGGCAATTTCCCCGGATCGGCTAGAGATTTCTCGATTAGTTCACCGCTTTGGTTTTGGCCCAAAGCCAGGCGAGTACGCCGCTTTAGTGGCATCGGGATTAGCCGTTGCCAGAAATACTATTCTCAACCCACCAGCAGTTGATCTTGGGCTCCAGTCTGTAATTGATCCAGCGCCAACGGATCTGGGTCCGTTCCCGACTCCAAATACGCCCACAGCAGTAACTTTCGCACAAAATATGCGAGCCCAAAATGCCGACTTAGTCGCATGGTGGCTAGATCGAATGGTCCTTGCCAATAATGGTTTAACGGAGCGAATGACTTGGTTTTGGCATGGGCATTGGGCAACGGCAATTGGAAAAGTCGAATATGCCTTGCCGATGAAAATTCAAAATGAAACCTTAAGGAAATATGCGCTGGGTAATTTCAATCAGATGGCTAGCGCAATGTTGCAAGATGCCGCTTTGCAATATTGGCTAGATGGAAATCAGAATCAAAAGGGCGCGCCCAATGAAAACCTAGCTCGGGAATTAATGGAGCTCTTCACTTTAGGAGTTGGCAACTACTCTGAAGATGATGTCAAAGCCCTGGCCCGAGCCTTGACGGGCTTCTCGGTAAACCGTTCCAGCGCGGTTACAACCTTCAACCCAGCCAAACATGATGCTTCAATTCTCTCCATCTTAGGTAAGAGCGCCATCTTTGATCCACCCGCTGCTGTTAATTTATTGACGTCACAGGATGCCTGCACAAATTTCATCGCCAACCGACTTTGGTTCCGATTTATTTCAACTACAACTTCGATTCCAGATTCCGCCATTACATCTGCATTTGCGAATCGAGATTTAGCAGCAACGGTTAAAACGTTAGCCACACATTCAGCGATGAAAAATCCAATCAACTCTCAAGTTAAGTCGCCAGTGGAATGGTTTGTATCGGTTGCTAAGGCTTTGAAAATCACGCCATCGAAGCTGCAAAATCGCGCTCAAGTTCCGAATTATTTGGACAAGCTAGCTCAAGTACCCTTCGCCCCGCCCAATGTTGGTGGTTGGCCGTATGACGAAGCTTGGCTCAACGCTGCAAGTGCGCAATATCGATTGGCATTTGCGGATTTCCTAATTAAACAAGGCGACCTTTCGCCAATAACCAATCAAACCGGTGATCCATTCCAACAATTAGCCGACTGGTTAGGAATCGCGGAATGGAGCTCTCGAACCAAACAAGTTCTGCGAACCGTTAGTGGTGATCCAGTAAGAACGACGTTAATTGCCATCTGTTCCCCCGAATATGTAGTGAATGGATAATCATGGACACAATCTCCAGAAGAAAGTTCCTACAACTAACAGGTGCTGGCGCGATTGGTGCAACAGCTGCTCAACTATCGATCTCCGATATCGCCAAAGCGGCGGTTACCCGACCACTCCCACTTGGCACCCCGATAGTGGTAGTCGTAACTCTTTATGGTGGCAATGATGGATTAAATACGGTTGTTCCCTTTAACGATCCAATCTATAAATCTTCGCGCCCAGATATTCTTCTTAAAGATACCCAGGTTTTGCCGATCGGCGAAGATTTGGGGCTAAACGGAACTATGACTGGATTCAAATCACTATGGGATCAAAAGAAGCTGGCGATCGTCCGTGGTGTTGGTTATCCCTCACCAGATCGCTCACATTTTTCCTCCATGGCAATTTGGCAGAGCGCCTCACCAAAAGCGCATGTTAGTTCAGGGTGGATCGGACGTTGGCTAGATTCCCAACAACACGATCCATTTCAAGCTATCGGATTGGGTTCAGTATTACCGCCGCTCTTAGCCGGAGTAAAACAAGTTGGTTCGGTTTTACCATTGGGTGGATTAGTAATTCCCACAGGTTCGCTGGCAACAGATTGCAAGCGGTTATCATTGCCATCAAATGCCGACACGCCATTACAAGCGGCGGCGGCGGTTTCGATGAAAGATCTATTTTCAATTTCCAGTACCGTGACTCCAATTCTTAAACGTCCGGCACCAATCCCAGATAACTTACCTTCAAATGTGGGTGGCAACTTTGGTTCCGACAGTTCGCTTTCACAGCAATTAGATGTCGTCGCCAAATTAGTTGCAGCTGGTTCGCCAACAAAAGTATGGGCAGTCTCTTTGGGTGGATTCGATACTCATGCCGATGAAGTAAAAGCTCAAAGTGCTTTGCTTGGAACTGTTTCAAATTCGATCACTAGATTCCTAAGCCAAATCCACGCTACCAATCGAGCAAATGATGTTGTTGTTATGGTCTATAGCGAATTTGGGCGGAGAATTAAGGCAAACGCTTCACATGGAACTGATCATGGAACGGCGGGCCCAGTTTTCTTGGCTGGTAACCGAATAAATGGTGGCTTCTACGGCGATGAACCTTCATTAACCGCCCAGATTTCCGGCGACCTTGCAGTGACCACCGACTTCCGCAGCATTTACGGTTCAGTTATCGAAGATGTTCTGTCAACACCAGTGGGTCAAGTTATTTCTGGATGGAGTACCAAACTGCCGTTAATTAAAGCGGTTTAGTGCTCATCCCGATATATAACGACATGGCTGGAGTCTCGTCTAACCAAAGACTTTGGCGGATTGGCATCTAACAAGGCAGTTACTTCAATCCGAAGTTGAGCGACTTCAACTGCCATATTGGCTACAGCACTTTCTAGCTCGATAATTCGCTTTATACCAGCAAGATTTATACCGTCGCCAACTAACCGTTGAATATTTCTAAGTGAGGCGATGTCGCGCAGTGAGTATCGGCGTCCGCGTCCGGTGGCTCGATCGGGGGAAACTAAACCCATTCGATCGTATTGCCGAAGCGTTTGCGGATGCATGCCAGATAGCTGTGCGGCAATTGAAATTACATAAACTGGATCAATATCGGAATGTTCGAAGTTGCCCTTTAACTCTTCCTCGCTCATGCTTGAGCTCGTTGCGCTAACTCTTCACGAGGGTTGTATTCCGATGTCGCATCAGCGAAATCTTCGAGCGCCTTCTTAGCTTTCGCTTCTAGGCGTTGTGGAACCTGAACTTCAACGCTAATCATCAAATCACCGGTCGCATGACCTTTTTTGATTCCACGTCCCTTAACTCGAAGCGTTCGACCGTTTGGGGTACCAGGTGCCAGGCGAACCGTTACTTCATCGCCATCTAATGTGGGCACGGCAATATCAGCGCCAAGCGCTGCTTCAGTGAAGGTGACCGGAAGGACCATATGTAAATTCTCCCCTTTGCGGGAGAAAATAGGGTGAGGAATTACATTAATTTGAACGTAGAGATCTCCAGGACCTGCTTGGCCTGGAGAGCCGCGTCCCTTTAACTTAATTTTGGCACCATCATTTATTCCCGCAGGTACTCGCGTGGTAATTGTCGATGGCGCCGATCCTTGAGGAGCTAATTTAAGATTTAGTTCGGTGCCAAAGACGGAGTCGCGAAAAGAGATTGAGGTTTGGGTCGAAATGTCGCCACCTTTGCGCGGCGCTCTGCCCCCACCAAAAAGGGTGCTGAAAATATCTTGGGGATTGCCGCTGCCAAACATGTCTGCGAAATCTCCGCCTTGAAAACCACCTGGGCCAGCGTTTTGTGGGCCACCCCGAGGAATTCGTCCAGAGGTAAATGCTGTTCGCATCTCATCGTACTCGGCGCGCTTTTTATCGTCAGAGAGAACTTCATAGGCCTCCGAGACCTCTTTAAAGCGATCCTCTAATTTTTTATCACCTTTAGTTTTATCGGGGTGAAGTTCGCGCGCCAACTTTCGATACTGTTTTTTAACCGCAGTTGCGTCATCACTCTTTTTCACGCCAAGGATCGAATAAAGGTCTTTTTCATATAGATCTTTGGCAGCCACTATTAATTCTCCGGATCTGTAACTGCAACTCGCGCAGGGCGAATTACACGTTCTTTAAATCGATATCCGGGTTGGAGAATCTGAGTAGCGAGAGTTTCGGTGACGTCTGGAGATGTGGAATGCATTAGAGCTTCGTGAATCATGGGATCAAAAGGCACGTTAGCATCGTCAAACTTGGTTAACCCAAGCTTTGTTGTGATTGCAGTAAGACGATCGGCGACGGCTTTAAACCCACCAGTTAGTTCGCCATGCTGCTCAGCTCTTTCCAAATCATCAAGGATCGGAAGAAGCTCTGTAATAACTAACGCGACTGAAAGTTCGTGAGCCGCAGCACGATCGCGTTCGACTCGCTTGCGGTAATTTGCATACTCTGCTTGAAGTCGTTGCAGGTCAGAAGTCAGTACCGCTACTTCATCGACTACTGCTCCAACTTCAGCAAGAGCTTCATCAACAGCGGCAGAGAGTTCGGCATCTGAACCCTCTGCCCCATTGGTTAGGTCATCGCTCATCTTTATTCTTCGACGATCTCAGCATCTTCGACGCCATCTTCAGTCTTTGGTGCTGAATCGCCAGCCGCTGCATTAGCAGCGTAGAGCGCGGCACCCAGAGCTTGGCTGAGTTCAGAGACCTTCTCGGTTGCACTCTTTATGCCAGCGTAATCGGCACCTTCGAGCAACTTCTTCAGGTCAACGAGGGCAGCTTCAACTTCGGCTCGCTTTTCGGCAGCTTCGCCTTCGGCGAATTTTTCGGCGTTCTCCTTGATGAATTTCTCGGTTTGGTAGACCAATGCTTCACCGGTATTACGAGTTTCAGCCTCTTCTTTACGAGACTTATCCTCGTCGGCGTGAGCTTCAGCATCCTTCATCATTCGATCAATCTCATCCTTAGATAGCGCAGAGCCACCAGTGATGGTCATTGATTGAACTTTTCCGGTTCCTAAATCCTTTGCGGATACGTGAACAATTCCGTCAGCATCAATATCGAAAGTTACCTCGATCTGTGGAACCCCACGAGGAGCTGGAGGTAGTCCAGTTAATTCGAACATGCCTAACTTCTTGTTGTAAGCGGCCATTTCGCGCTCACCTTGGTAAGCCTGGATCTGAACTGCTGGCTGATTGTCATCGGCAGTTGTGAAGATTTCCGAACGCTTAGTAGGAATTGTGGTGTTACGTTCGATCAACTTTGTCATAACGCCGCCCTTGGTTTCGATACCAAGTGAAAGTGGTGTGACATCAAGAAGTAGAACATCCTTAACTTCACCGCGAAGTACGCCGGCTTGAAGCGAAGCACCGACAGCAACAACCTCGTCAGGGTTAACGCCCTTGTTAGGTTCCTTGCCACCAGTAAGTTCGCGAACTAGATCAACGACAGCTGGCATGCGAGTTGAACCGCCAACTAGAACAACGTGATCGATATTTGCAATTGGAATTCCAGCATCTTTCAAAACTGCTTGGAATGGCTTCTTGCATCGTTCAAGCAAATCCGCAGTTAGTCCTTGGAATTGAGCTCTGGAAACGGTCTCATCTAAGAACAATGGATTCTTCTCGGCATCAACCGTGATGTATGGCAGGTTGATTGAAGTTTGCGCTGAAGATGAAAGTTCGATCTTCGCTTTTTCAGCGGCTTCACGAACTCGTTGCATCGCCATCTTGTCTTTTGTTAAATCAATGCCATTCTTGGCCGCAAATGTCTTAACCAAGAAATCAACGAGCGATTGGTCCCAGTCATCGCCACCAAGGTGGTTATCACCATTGGTTGCTTTGACTTCAACAACACCATCGCCAATTTCTAGAAGAGAGACGTCGAAGGTTCCGCCACCTAAGTCGAAGACGAGAATGGTCTGCTCTTTATCGCCCTTATCAAGGCCATAGGCCAGCGCTGCCGCGGTTGGCTCGTTAACAATTCGAAGGACTTTGAGGCCGGCGATCTCGCCAGCTTCTTTGGTGGCCTGACGCTGGGCATCATTGAAGTAGGCCGGTACGGTGATAACGGCATCAGTGACGGTCTCGCCTAAATAGGCCTCGGCATCCCGTTTTAGCTTCATCAAGATACGGGCGCTGATCTCCTGTGGGGTGTACTTCTTGCCGTCAATATCTTCGGTCCAAGTTGTACCCATATGGCGCTTTACCGAACGAATCGTCCG
>JBAXKZ010000033.1:0-13215 GCA_037135095.1 Actinomycetes bacterium | reverse complement strand
CCATCTTTCATTAACGCCAATCTGCGGGCATCAAATAAATGTTGGGACTCTGGGTTTAGCGGCAAAATCAAAATTACGATATCTAAATCCGGCAGATATTGATCCAACTCCGAGATCAATTTAGATCCAGCACGCCCAGATTTACTAAACCCAGTTACCTCAACTTCAAATCCAGAAAGATTTCTTGCAATTTGTTGTCCAATAGAACCGTAACCAATAATTCCAATTTTGCTGTCGCTAAATGAGGTCCACCGACGATGATCCCAGATCGCATTGGATTGATTGCTCATAAACTGGGGGAAGCCGCGTCTGGCGGCGATAGCTAATCCAACTGCCAATTCCGCGGTCGAGGCGTCATGTACTCCGGTCGCATTGCAAAGTGTCATTCCTGGCCTTAAATAGGGCAGCGCATCTTCGTAACCAGCATTTGGCATTTGAAGAGTTTCTAAATGGCTCATTTCGGGCACATAATCCAAGCCCTTTTTTCCGATGAAATAGGTGGGAACATAGAAAGTTATTTCCGATAGGTCGGAACTGTCCAATGGGAAGTTGGCCGGAGAGCGCATGTCAACACCATCTGGACCAACCAAGTCAGACCATTGCGTCCAAGCGACTATCGGTTTCATGACAAATACCCCTTCGGAGATTCCGGGATGATCGCAACGGTATTGCGTAGCGTTCCGACACCTGCAACGACTATTTCAACGGTGTCATTGGCTTGAAGAGCCACATCCATGGGAGGCACGATTCCGGTTCCGGTAGAAAGAATCGCTCCGTAAGGAAAGTATTGGCAACGAAATAGGTAAGAAACCAAATCAGCAAGAGTGCGGTTCAGTGCGCCAAGAGAAGTTTGCGCCTGCCAAACCACTTCACCAGCTCGAATGATTTTCGCTTCAATCTTCATTTCGGCGGCCGGTGGAACTAACCAGCTTGGTGTTATATCTGGGCCTAATGCGGTTGAGCCCACGTAAATTTTTGCCTGCGAAAGATAGAGCGGATTTTCACCTTCAATAGTGCGGGCTGTCACATCATTACAAATTGAGTAACCGATTACTTCTTGGTACTTATTTACATAAATTGCAACTTCAGGTTCCGGAACCGATGCTGGACAATCAAATCGGATTCCTATCGGTTGATTAGAGGTATTAGTACGAATCGCATTGCTCTTATAGAAAAGTTCAGGGCGATCAGCTTCATAAACCTTTTGGTAGACATCTGGAACTCCGCTCTCTTCTTTGCGTGCATCGCGAGATCGCAAATAGGTAACACCAGCGCCCCATAGTTCAATTTCAGGCGAGATTGGTGCCACCGGCATACCAGTAATTATTTCGCCGCGCTCTTTCAACAACTTCTGAATTTCCACCAGCGTTAGCTGATGCAAGTCGGTGAGCGAAGTTATTCCGGGGATTGCGTAATGAATTCCCGCTTCAAGAATCGAAAGTTGATGAGAATGCTTTGAGGTTTTAAGTGCCGCTAGTTTCATTGTCGGAGTGTATTCATCAGTCAAGGTGAAAAACTTCGGGAATAACATGCCACCATTCTGATTCAAGAGCTCCTTCAACTTTCGATTGCATTGGGTCGGTGACTAGCCACCATTCTTTGGTCTTTGGATCGGATGCGATTGAAGCCATATCAGCTTCGTAATCGGTTCCGACATATTCCATGTAGGAAACTAGGAGATTGTTGTAACGAAATATCGAGTAATTACGCACATTACAGCGATGCAAAGTCGCTAAAACTTCAGGCCAGACGGCGGCGTGGACTCGTTCGTATTCGGCAATGGCTTCAGGTTTAACGTTGATTAGTGAGGAAATTCGCTTGACGGTCATTTTATGAAACCTTCAATTTCGCAACCAAGCCAGAAGCCTCAAGTTCTGCCCAAATTGAATCGGGGATAGTTACATCAAAATCCTTGATGTTTGATTCGAGTTCGGCTCTATTTCTAGAGCCTGTTAGCACCGCTGTCACAGCAGGATGTCGAAGTGGAAATTGGAGCGCAGCAGCTGTCAACGGAATATTTCGTTCCCGCAGGAATTTTCCGATCTCTTGAGCTCGCTTGATCACTTCATCTGAGGCATCCACATAATTGTATTTTGCACCTGCAACTGGATTCGCGAGTACGCCGGAGTTAAATACTCCAGCTGCCAAGATAGAAACATTTTTCTTCAGTGCGAGTGGGAATAACTCCTCTTGTCCTTCTTGGTCCAGCAGCGTGTACCTACCCGCAATCAGAGCCACATTTAAATCGGTATTTTTCATAATCGTCACGGAAGGCTGACAGAGATTAAGTCCCATGCCAACTGCTTTGATAACTCCTTGAGAGCGCAGCGAATCCAGAACCGGGTATGCCTCCTCAATTGCTTGGGGCAAATGGTCCTCCGCATCATGCAAGAGCGCGATATCAATGTGATCCACGCCTAGTCGGCGCAAGCTATCTTCGATCGATCGCTTTACGCCGTCGGCGGAAAAATCGAAGATCGGTTCTAGATGGGGATCGGCATCGGCAAACCAGGCCTTATCCGCCTGGTTGGTTGGATTTAGAACTCGTCCAACCTTGGTTTCAAGTACGAAGGGTTTGCCAACTCGCTGCAGAATTCGGCCAAGACGTTGCTCGGCAACCCCGTGGCCATATTGAGGGGCGGTGTCAAAGAAATTAATCCCGTGATCGAAGGCGGCGACAATCAGGTCATCGCTATCTTGCTCATCCACGGAGGTGAATAAGCCGCCGAGCGGTGCTGTACCCAGACCCAGCCGGGTGACTTCAAGGGCAGTCCCTTTGATTGAAACTCTTTCACTATGTCGCGCCATGCCAAATATCGTATAGGATCTTGAACTCTTACGGTAAGGACTTTAAGAATAAATAGCGGGAGGTAACGATCCATGGCAAAGGTAACCGGATTCAAGACGGTAGATGTTCGCTTTCCTACCTCGCGCGGTCTCGACGGTTCTGATGCCATGAATCAAGATCCCGACTATTCAGCGGCATATCTAGTACTGGAGACCGATGAACCAGGACTTTCAGGTCACGGTTTGGTCTTCACGATCGGTCGCGGCAATGACCTGCAATGTGCCGCGATCGATCTTCTTGCTGGGTACGCAGTAGGTAGAGATGTAGATGATCTCGCAAAAACTATGGGGGCATTTGCTCGAAGCTTGGTGCGAGATTCCCAAATGCGTTGGCTTGGCCCGGAAAAAGGTGTCACACATATGGCGGCCGGCGCCGTTATCAATGCCGCTTGGGATTTAATTTCAAAGCGAGCGAAGAAACCACTCTGGAAATATCTTTCAGATCTTTCGCCCGCGGAGATCGTCGAGTTAGTGGATTTCCGGTACATCACAGATTTAATTACCCCGGCAGAAGCCTTAGAACTTTTAACAAAATCTGCTTTGGGTAAAGAGAGTCGAGAAAAAGATTTAGTGCGTGATGGCCTACCCGCCTACACCACCACTCCAGGATGGTTGGGTTACTCCGATGAAAAGATGGTCCGCTTGGCAAAGCAAGCGGTTGCCGATGGTTTTACGCTTATTAAACTGAAGTGCGGAGTTTCGCTCGAGGATGATAAGCGACGCCTGCGATTAGCTCGGGAAGCTATAGGACCCGATGTTCGTCTTGCGATTGATGCCAATCAAGTTTGGGATGTGCCTGTAGCAATCGAATGGATCAACTCGTTAGGTGATGTAAATCTTCACTGGGTGGAAGAACCAACCAACCCAGATGATGTTGTCGGACATGCCGCAATTGCTAAAGCGATTGCACCTGTACGAGTTGCCACCGGGGAACACGTTGCTAACCGCGTAATATTCAAACAGATGTTGCAATCAAAGTCTCTCTCCTTTCTCCAAATCGATGCCTCACGAGTAGCTGGAGTAAACGAAAATATCGCCATGCTATTGATGGCGGCAAAGTTAGGGATTCCAGTCTGCCCACACGCCGGGGGTGTGGGTCTCTGCGAAATGGTTCAACACTTGGCAATGTTCGATTTCGTCGCTGTCGGCGGGGAACACCCGGATCGCGTTGTCGAATTCGTGGATCATTTACACGAACACTTTGTGGTTCCAACCAAGATCGAGCGAGCCCGTTATATGGCGCCAGCGCTACCTGGGGCTGGGGCTGAAATGTTCGAAGAAAGTGTTGCCGACTACACTTATCCAACTGGAAAAGAATGGGTTGGGTGAAACGATAAATGGACTACGGCCGTGATTTTGAGGGGCTAACAGCAGTTGTTACCGGTGCTGGTTCGGGAATTGGCCTGGCCACCGCACAACAATTAGCTGCTCGGGGTGCCACCGTATTTGGTTTCGATATTGCTGCCGGCGAAATGGCTGGAGTAGCAACATGGGTCTCCTGCGATATTGGAGATAGCGCCTCCGTCACCGCGGCATTTGCAGCAATTTCTAAGTTAGATATTTTAATTAACAATGCCGGCATCAGCGCAGTTGGCTCAGTAGAGACTGCCACCGACGAAGAGTGGTCCCGCGTTCTCAATGTTAACGTTGTTGGACTTGCTCGAACTTCTCGTAACGCCCTTCCACTTCTTCGCAAGAGTTCGGTTGCTGCAATTGTGAATACCTGTTCTGTCGCTGCAACAGCTGGAATCCCGATGCGCGCAATCTATAGTGCAACAAAAGGAGCAGTACTTTCCTTAACTTTGGCAATGGCGAATGATTTCTTGGCTGATGGAATAAGAGTTAACTGTGTAAATCCAGGAACCGCAGATACCCCTTGGGTTAAGCGTTTGTTAGCACAAGCCGCAGATCCCGGTTCTGAGCGAACAAAATTGGAAGCCCGCCAACCGATGGGACGACTGGTTAGTGCCGAAGAAGTTGCCAGCGCCATATGTTATTTGGCTAGTCCAGCTCAAGGTTCAACCACTGGAACTTCGTTGGCCGTAGACGGTGGCATGCAAGGATTGCGAATCCCCAAGTAATGGCTGTCAAAAAAGAGAAGACGCGCCAAGTACTCACCGATGAAATTTATGAGTCGATCAAATCGCTTTTAATGGATCATGACATTCAACCCGGTGATCGGGTTTCAATTGACGATCTAGCACGCAGATTGAAAGTATCTCAAACCCCAATTCGCGAAGCGCTTGCGCGGCTTGAATCTGATGAGTTAGTTGTGCGCAAACCACTAGCGGGTTATTCGGCAACTCCGATTCTCACACCAAGCCAATTAGTAGAACTTTACGAATTTCGGTTCTTAGTTGAACCACGCGCAGTCGAAAACGCCACCAAGATTTTAACTTCGGATGGGATTGAGCAATTAAAAGCAGAACTTGCAGATGGCAAGAAGATTCATACCGGCAGTACGTATTCGACCTACCGCCAACTTTCTGAGCACGATGCTCGCTTTCACCAATTAATATTTAAGCTTGCAAGAAATAGCTTCATTGAATCCGCTTTCTTAAAGAGCCATTGCCACCTCCACCTTTTCCGCTTAAGTCCTACCTCTCCTTCGGCCCAGCAAAAGGCGCTTCGGGAGCATGGGGTGATCGTGAAGAGCATGATTGCCAGAGATCCCAAGGCCGCGCGTGCCGCCATGGTCTCCCACCTAGAGGGCAGTCGTGACCGAATGCTGCCGTACGTCTTTACTACGAATTAGAAAATCCTATAGTTTCGTTATAAAACCGTTATCTTGAGTCCTTGAATTCGCCCTACCTTTGCGCCATGCTCAAGCCACCCACTTCCTATAGGATTTTGCTCACAGCGATCCCGAAGGAATTCAACAGTAGGAATTCGAAAGGAAAATGCATGAAAAAGTCGCTACTAGCGGGAATTCTCGCGATTGCACTTGCGGTTCCATCTTCCGCGTTTGCTGCCGGAACTCCTGACTTCTCCAAGATCAAGGTTGCCCTTGTTCCTGGTGGAGCTCACCCTTATTTCCAACCTTGGATTGCTGGCGGGAAAGCTGCCGTTGCAGAATTCAAGATTGGTGGAACAGTATTTAATGAGACTGGCGAATGGGATCAGACCAAGCAAAATGCTGCGATCGATTCTTTAGCTGCTCAGGGCTATAACGCATTTGGAATCTTCGGTGTTTCACCATCCGATATCAACAGCACCTTTGCCAGCTTGAAGGCCAAGGGATTTGCTGTCGGTTCATTGGCTTCTTGCCCAGGTGGATATGACATCGTCAAAGAACCACAGAAGAATTCCGCCGACTTCTGCCTCTCTACCGATACCGGTAAGGCTGCTTACTTGGCAGCAAAGTCCGTAATCGCCAAGATGGGTGGCAAGGGAAACCTCGTTCACCTAACCGGTAACGCAGTGGATGCAAACACAATCCGTCGTATGGATGGCGTAAAGAAGGCTGTCGCAGAAACTGGCGGAAAAGTTAAGTTGCTTACCACCATCACTGATATCGATACCGATCTACAAACCGCTACAAAGGCTGTTTCCGATCTAATGGCTGCAAAGGGCACCAAGATCAACGGCATTGTTACAACTGCATACAACCCTGCAGTTGCAGCAACTCAATCCGTAGCTGCTTCAAAGTTGCCAATCAAGGTCATTGCAATTGATGATGATCCAAAGATCTTGTCCGCAATCAAGAGTGGCGTTATCTCAGGAACTGTTGTTCAGAATCCTTGGGGACAAGGCTATGTTGGTTCATGGGTGCTATCAGCACTTGGATCAAAGGCTTGCACAATGAAGACTCCAGGTCTCTACACCGACTCTGGTTCCTTCTTGGTCACCAAAGCTAATGTTTCAACCTATAACGCAACTCGTCAGGCCTTCTCGAAGGCACTTCTAAAGTCATACCAAACGAAGTACATGACCTGCAAGTAATAGCAACAAAGGATTGGATGACTCGCGCCCCTGGGTGCGAGTCATCCAAATTCACGATCTCCCCAATCAGAAAGGGCTTCTTCGTTGAGCATAATTACATCCGCAGAAGCGTTCTTAATTGATATCCCAGTTGAGACAGTTCGAACCGATTCAGTTCAAGCCTTCTTAAAACAAGAGACGCCTTTTGTACGAATTAAAACTAGCGACGGCCTAGAAGGAATTGGATACAGCTACACAATCGGCACTGGCGGCACCGCCGTTCTTGCAATGCTTAAGGATTATTTAATCCCGAAATTAATTGGCCTAGATTCAAAGAACGTCGAGCAGGTCTGGAATCAGATCTATTACTCAACGCGAGCCACAGAAACTGGAGCAATCACATCATTGGCAGTCGCAGCCATAGATACCGCAATTTGGGATCTAAAGTGCAAGCGCGCTAATCAAAGTTTGGCAGTAATGGCCGGCGGATTCCGCGACCGAGTTCCGCTGTACGACACCGAAGGTGGCTGGCTGCACTTAACAACTGCAGAGCTGGTTGCAGGAGCGACAGCGTCGAAGGCAAAAGGTTGGCCAGGAATTAAACTTAAAGTTGGTAAGGCTAATGTTCATGAAGATGTTGAGCGCTTAACTGCAGTGCGCGAAGCGGTTGGTAACGATATGCACATCATGGTCGATGCCAACACCTCATTTACTTTGGCAGAAGCAAAGCGACGAGCCAGCGCATTTGCACCGTTGGATCTCTTCTGGTTTGAAGAACCTATGCCAGCCGATGATGTTAAGTCTCATGCGATTTTAGCCGCCGCCACTTCAATCCCGATTGCAGTTGGTGAAACTTTGTATTCAGTTCAACAATTTCAGCAGTACCTTCACCAGTCAGCGGTTGGAATTGTCCAAGTTGATGTTGCTCGAGTTGGTGGGATCACTCCATGGCTTAAAGTTGCCCACATGGCCGAGGCGTTCAATGTAAAGGTTTGTCCCCACTTTTTAATGGAGATACATGTGAGTTTAACGGCTGCGATCCCGAACGGGTTATACGTGGAACACATTCCGCAACTGCGCGGCATCACGCACACTCAGATGGCTATTGAAGCGGGAAATGCAATGGCGCCTACTACTGCAGGGTTGGGAATTGATTGGGATTTTGATGCAATCGATGGATTGAGGGTCTCATGAGTGTGGCAAGTAAAACCAAGACGGTAATTTCAGATCAACGAGTAATTTTATTGGTCTTAACGGTCGTTCTCTTTCTATTCTTTGGCTTTAAAAATAGCGCTTTTTTCAATACTGATTTTGTTCTTTATCCATTATTACGCGATGGCGCAGTTCTAACCGTCATTGGATTGGCGCAGTTGTGCGCTCTTTCAATCGGACATCTAAATCTGGCGGTTGGCCGTATGGCTGCCGTTTCTGCGTTAGCTGCAGGTTCGGCTTACCAATATCTTCATTTTTCCTTAGTCCCCGGTGTCATAGTCGGACTACTTACAGGATCGGTTTTGGGCGCTGTTACCGGACTGATTATTGTTAAATCGCAGGTAAATGCTTTTATCGTTACTTTGGCGATGGATTTTGCGCTCCTCGGCTTCGTAACTTTTATCTACGTCACTTTCACTGGCGCCACCGCCGCTTTCATTACCAAACCAAAGGGAATGGATTATTGGCGAAATACCAGCCTCCACCAGTATTGCATCGCCAAACTTTGCGGCCCCGCCGTCTTTCCAATGATGCTGATCCCTGCAATCTTTGCCTTAGCTTTGGTGGGTTTTCTCTTTGCTCGAACCAAACTAGGCCGAGAACTTCTGGCCACCGGCTCTAATCTTCGCGCGGCCAAGCTTTCCGGAATTCCAGTAGACCGACGGGTGATCATCGCTCATACCTTCTCGGGCCTGCTCGCTGCTCTCGCCGGCGTGATGCTGGCTTTTACCAATGGCTCCTTTACCGCAGCTATCGGCAGTCAATTTATGCTGCCTTCATTTCTCGGACCAGTTCTCGGGGGAACACTGTTAGTCGGGGGATCAGTTGCGGTTCTGGGCACCTTTATCGGAACGATGCTTACGTTAGTTATTAGGCAGGGTCTCTCAGTTCAAGGAATTGGTTTAGAGACTTTAAATATTGCACTTGGGCTCGTACTTTTAACTGCGCTCTCATTAGGGCAAATTCAAAAAATGCTGCTCTCTCTTAGAATGAGAGGTCGAGGCTAATGTTAAAAACTTTCTTCCAGCACCGCATGACGGAACTTTCTTTGACCATTATCTTTATTGTTGGTTTTGGCATCTTGGTGGCAACCTCCCATGGGATTCTGCTGCATCGCAACTCACTACAAGGGTTCCTAACTTATTTGGCAGTTCCAATTGTGATTGGAATGGCGCAGATGGTCGTTCTTTGCATCGGCCAAATGAATCTTGCTGTTGGAGCCATGGGTGGCGTCTCCTCTGGCGTAATGGCGGTATTGATGGCGCAACACCATTACCCAATCTGGCTGGCGCTACTTATAGGTTTCCTTGTTGCCACCGGAGTCGGAGCAATTAACGGAGCATTGGTTGTTCTAACGCAATTAAATGGCTTTATCATCACATTGGGAACTATGACTATCTTGTTGGGTTTTCAATATCGTTTGGTTCGTTCATTTACCATCGACGCGTATCCAATCTCCCTTCCCAATTTTGGCGCTAAAAGCGTATTGGGATTCCCATTAATCCTGATGATCGCGATCGCGACCTCCGTCCTTCTCTCCCTCTTCTTTAGCCGGACCGCCACAGGTAGGCGAGTCTTAGCAACAGGTGGGAACGCACTTGCGGCTCGGCTTTCTGGCGTCTCCAATAATCGCTCGGTACTTATTGCTCACACACTTTCGGGGGCATTAGTTGGGGTCGCTTCAATAATTACGATCGCCTCGCTGCCCGGAATCAATCGTTCAATCGGAGGTGACTGGATGCTTTCAAGTTTCGCGGCGCCAATCATCGGTGGCGTATTGATGGCCGGTGGAACGGTTGCGGTTTATGGAACTATCGTCGCAGCCGGCGTTGTTCGACTGGTGGATATCGCCCGAGCGCAATATTCATTAGATCCCAGCATTGTCAGCTTAACCGTCGGTGTAGTCGTACTTTCCACCGTTGCTCTTAGTGAATGGCGCCGCCGCCGCAGCGAAAGAGCTCGAGAAGGAATGAAGGTTTCCCGATGACCACTGAACTCTTAATTGAGAATGTTTCTAAAGCCTTTCCAGGCGTCCAGGCGCTTAATAAGGTCAATCTAACGCTCACTGGCGGAACGGTTCACGCGCTCCTGGGCGAAAACGGTGCTGGCAAATCAACTTTAATTAAGATCATTACCGGCGTATATCGCGCCGACTCCGGAACTTTGAAAACTAACGGCGAAGTGAAATTCTTCGAGTCACCAGTTGAGGCAACTCATGCCGGTATCGCCGTAGTACACCAAGAACGAAACCTAATTCCGGATTTCTCTGTTGAGGAAAACATAACGCTTCACAATCCTCCCATTCGCTTCGGTATCGTCGATCGAGCCAAGCGCAAGGAGTTGGCTCAGAAGGCTCTGGAAACTTTAGGTTTCGAAATAAACCTAAATGAAAAGATCAAAAATCTTTCAGTTGCACAAATGCAACTAGTTGAAATTGCCAAGGCTTTGGTTACCAATGCACAAATTATTTTGCTAGATGAGCCGACGGCCTCAATCACGGGTGCCGAAACGATTAAGCTCTTTGATGTTATCCGCCGGTTAAAGGCAACTGGAACCGCGATTCTATTCGTAAGCCACAAACTCGAAGAAGTGTACGAAATATGTGACATCGTGACCGTTCTTCGTGACGGCGAGAGCGTTCTAGAATCAAAAGCCCTCTCGGAATACCCTCAAGGCGATGTAGTTGATTTAATGGTGGGTCGCCATTTAGCGGATCGAAAAGTTGAGTTGCGTGAAATCGATCGATCTACAACACCAGTTCTCGAACTTCGTAATGTCAGCACTTCATTGGGTCATGCAAATACCTCGTTGAAGCTTGCCAAGGGTGAAGTGTTAGGAATGTACGGCCTGATTGGCGCTGGACGAAGTGAACTTGCACGCACGGTTTTGGGACTTCATGGAATAACGGGCGGGGAGATATTCCTCGACGGAGAATTAATCCATATTAAGAGTCTTCGAGACGCGCTCCACAAATATAAAATTGGCTATGTAACGGAGAATCGAAAAGAAGAAGGTCTCTTTCTTGATTTCCCAGTACGAAAGAATATCTCCGTAACTATCCTCTCTCGACTCCTTCGCAAATTTGGTGTTATCAATAAAAAACAGGAGGACGAGGTCGCATCTAGGTACGTTGAGCGACTCGGTATTAAAGTCGTTGACAACAATCAGCTGGCGGGAACGCTCTCTGGCGGAAATCAGCAAAAAGTAAGCGTCGCCAAATGGTTAGCCGCAGAGACTGAAATTCTGATTATTGATGAGCCGACCGTTGGTGTTGATGTTCGTACTAAAGCCGCGTTTCATGAGTTGATTTTGGAGCTGGCTAATGAAGGCTTATCAATCATTCTCATCTCCAGCGATTTAGCAGAAATAATCGCGATCGCAGACCGCATTTTGGTAATGCGCAACTATGAATTGGTAGCTGATTATCCAAATACTAAGGATTACCCAACCATGTCTCGATCTATCATGACCACGATCCATTCCTAGAAGCTATTAGCGATGATTAAAAGTAAGCGTCAGTTCCCAGACTTTCGCTATTTCTACTCACTTATCGATTGGTCACGTCCTACGCTGAGTCGGCGCAAGTCGGCAACAAATAGAGCGCAAACCATCGAAGATTTAGCAATTGCGGCGAAAAAGCGAGTCCCAAAGGTAGTTTTTGATTTCGTTGAAGGATCGGCTCTGGATGAGCGAGCCGTGGAATATTCGAAGGCGGCCTTTAGAAATGTGGAATTTAACTCCAGAACACTTCGCGATGTCTCTGTAGTGGACCCAAGCGAGGAGATATTTGGCAAGAAAGTTGATCTGCCGATCCTTTTTGCCCCAACTGGTTACACCCGACTTATGCATCATGTCGGGGAGCCGGCCGTTGCCGCTGCCGCCGCGGCAAATAATATGATCTATATCTTCTCGACTATGTCGACCACATCTCCCGATGAATTGGCCGCCAAAGTTCCCAATGTTCGGCGCTGGTTTCAACTTTACATAATGCAAAATAAAGATGACAGTTTGGCGGTTATTAAACAAGCGAAAGAGAATGGCTTTGAAGCACTGGTTCTTACGGTGGATACACCCGTCAGCGGTCTGCGCTTGCGCGATTTCCGCAATGGCTTAACAATTCCGCCCAGAATTCGACTTTCCACAGTCTTCGCGATTGCGCGTAAACCGATCTGGTGGCTAAATCTCTTCACCACCAAGAAACTCGAATTTGCCGCTTTTCGAGGCTGGGATAAGTCGTTGGTTGAGTTAGCCGCCAAGATTTTCTCGCCTGCTATCACTTTCGATGATGTCGATTGGCTGCGCCAAACCTGGGATGGCCCAATCATCGTTAAAGGCATTCAGAGCGTTGAGGACGCCAAAAAACTGGCAAACATGGGTGTTGCTGGAATCGTTCTTTCAAATCATGGTGGGCGGCAGTTGGACCGTGGCCCAGTTCCGCTGGAAATCTTGCCCGAAATCCTTGATGCCGTTGGTAAAAAAATGGATGTCTACATCGATGGCGGCGTTATGAGCGGCCAAGATGCCTATGCCGCAGTGGCTTTGGGCGCCAAGGGGGTTTTGATTGGCCGAGCCTATTTATACGGCGTGATGGCTGATGGCGAACGAGGTGTGTCGAAGGCGATAGAGATTTTACGTAGGGAATTCGTGAACACTATGGCATTGTCAGGGAATCGCAATCTTGCGGAAGTCCGTCAGACCGGGGCGCGTTTTCGCAAATTGTGAAACTATAACTACCTGACCCAAGGGAGAGCTCATGGCCCGCTATAAGATCGCAATCGTTGGTGCTGGCCCAGCTGGTTACTTCAGCGCTCAAGCCTTGCAAAACTCCGAAACCGAAGACCTCACTTTTGCTATCGATTTGATTGAGCGCCTTCCAACTCCTTGGGGGCTAGTACGTTCTGGGGTTGCTCCCGATCACCCAAAGATTAAGACCGTCTCAAAGGTTTTTGAAAAGATCGCCTCCCACCCAAATTTTCGTCTCTTTGGAAATGTGGAGCTAGGCACCGATATTCAATTGGCCGACTTAACCGCCCGCTATGACGCGGTAATTATGTGTACTGGTTCCAACATTGGTAAGAGGCTAGGAATCCCAGGTGAGGATTTGCCCGGCTCTATCTCAGCGGCCGATTTTGTCCCTTGGTATAACGGCCACCCAGATTATGTTCATATCGACGTTGACCTAGGCATCGAATCAGCCGTGATCATCGGTGCCGGAAATGTTGCTATGGATTGCGG
>JBAXKZ010000032.1:0-14832 GCA_037135095.1 Actinomycetes bacterium | reverse complement strand
TCAAATTCAAGTACTTCCATATGCCCACCGAAATGGGTTGTCACCATGGTCATGTCAGTTGAGACATCCAACATTCCCGGATAGAGGTGCCCCATGATTCCATGTCGTGAATTCCGAAGTATTGAGCGAACGCCAGCCGCTTGAATCCAACTATGAATTTTAGTCCAAGCCCGCTCTTCCCTTAAGAAACCCGAAACCGACCTAAATGGAACTCCAGATCTTTCAAAAGCATTGGCCATTTCCGGAAGTGGGCAGGCGCCACAATAAGCAAGCCATGCGCCAGTATCAAAGTTAGCGTGGTCCATCTGTTCAGTAGGTTGCAGATTTATTAGTAATACTGGGGCATTGGCTCGCTGAGCAATGGGAATAATCATCGAAGAAGTCATGTAGGTCGTAAGGAACATTACGATCATGTCGCAACCAGCAGCACGTAGTTTCTCGGCTGCTACCGCCCCTTCCTGGGCGTCAGAAATGAATCCCACATCCACAAGTTCAACATCCATACCCCCGATGCGATCGGAGACATATTTTGCCGAAGCTTGAAGTTGCGGCAAGAGGTGTGGAAATTGCGGCCAGTAAGTCCCCAAGCCGCCGGCGACGAGCCCTACTTTTACATTCTTTTTTGGGCGCCTGGCCGGAACTATTCGTTCCCGAGAAACATTGAGAGTCACTTTATTACGCCCGCGATTTATTCAGTTTGGCTCTAATTGAATCGAACGAGACTGCAATGATCAACATCATGCCTTGAGCAATTCGTTGCCAGAAAGTTGGAACGTCCAAAAGGATCAGACCATTATTCAAGATTCCAACGATCAGTAGACCCAAAACGGTTCCAAAGATCGAGCCCCGACCGCCTGCCAAACTTGCGCCGCCTAAAACAATGGCAGTAACAACTTGGAGTTCAAGGCCAAGACCGGCATTTGGATCTCCTGAAGATAGCTGCGATGCAAGAACAGCTCCGGCAAGAGCTGCGGAAACTGAAGAGAGAATAAAGGTTTGAAAGATGATGCGGCTGGATCTGATACCGACAACTCGAGCTGCATTTGCGTTAGAGCCGATTGCGTAAATTGATCGACCATACTTCGTATATCGAAGCGTTACAGATCCCACAATTGCCAAAGCGGCAAAAATTAGAATCGGAAGCGGAATATCGAGCGGTTGAGCTGTTCCTAACCACTCGAAATTCTTCATTCCGAGGGTTTGGCCATTGCCGATAAGCAATGCCACGCCGTACAAGAATCCGAGCCCACCTAAAGTGGTGATCAGTGCGTTCACACCAATTACTGTGACAAGGAAACCGTTAAAACACCCGAGCACCAACCCAAATATCAAGGCTGACAAAAGTCCGAGCGGGACCCCGTGATGATTCACAACTTGAGCTAAAAGCATGCCAGAGACAGCGGCAGCCGAACCAACAGAGAGATCAATTTGTCCAGAGATAATTAGCAAAGTAGAAGGAATACATACGATTCCTGTAACCGCCGCATTTGCCAATACATTCTTAAAGTTATCGAGCTGAAAGAAGTATTCGCTAGTTATAGAGAAGATGACCATCATCAGAAGTAACACACCGACTAGCGGCGCTGAATCAGGAATCTTTCGCGAGCGCTTGCCACCGTCTTCAGTGCTTTGATGAGATGACCCAGCTCTAAGTTTTACCATTATTCGCTTGCTCCTAACTGGATGCTGCTATGAGTTTATTTGCTTGAATCAAATCATCGCTGAATTCCGCCGAAATCGCTCCTCGAGAGATCACTAAGGCCCTGTCAGCTAATAGAACTACTTCTTCGTAATCAGAGGTAGCAACCACAACCGCCATATTGCTCTCGGCGGCTTGCTTGCGGATGATTTCGTAAATATCTCTTCGGGCACCAACGTCCACGCCTCTGGTTGGTTCGACGAGCAACAGAATATTTACTTGCGCTTCGAACCAACGACCCAGCAGTACTTTCTGCTGATTTCCACCAGAGAGCGTTGCAATCTCCTGGCTGGGGCCGCGACGTGCGCTTATATTTAAAGCTTGCTGCCATGTGGCGAAAGCTGCTTCTTCATCGGCTTTCTTGAGAAAACCGAATCTGGCCATACGGGGCCAGGAACTAACAGAGAGATTTTCAGCTACTGATCTGATAGCAAACGATCCAAGTCGCTGCCTATCTGCCGGTAGATAGCCGATGTGCTTAGCAGTGGAATCCTGCGGTGACTTAGGGGTGAATCCCTCTTTATATACCTCCACAGAACCAGAAGCTATTTTTCTGAGGCCGAATATACATTCCAGAATTTCCGAGGTTCCGGAGCCAATTTTTCCAAATAAGCATAGAACTTCGCCCTGATGTACTGAAAAATCAATATTATTGAAGACGGTACCGTCTGAAAGATCCTTAATTTCTAGAGCTACTTCGCCGCCTCGGCTAGAAACCGGCCTTACGTTTTCTGAGGCTGTGTGTCCTAACATGGCGGTTACCATGGAATCACGGCTTACTGAACTTGCATCTTCGACTAAAACAGAATCGCCATCTCGGAGTACCTGAACACGATCCGCAACTCGAACAACTTCATCTAGGCGATGGGTGATGTACACCATGCCCACGTCCTGCGCTTTTAATTGATCCATTACTTTGAACAAGCGCTCAACCTCGATATTCGAGAGAGCTGCTGTGGGCTCATCTAAGACCAATATCTTTGCATTTTGAATTAACGCTCGAGCGATCTCAAGGAGTTGACGTTCGCCGACTCGCAATGATCCTGCTTCTACATCAAGGGGAATGTTAACTTCAAGGCGATCCAATACTTCTTTAGCCTTGCTCCTTAGCTCTTTCCAAGCAATCTTTTTGCCAGAGGTTGGCCATTGTCCAAGAAAAATGTTCTCCGCCACACTGAGAGTTGGCGCATCATTTAGTTCTTGAAAAATCATTCGTATTCCAAGATTTCGAGCTTGGTATACATCTAACTCGGATAGTTCAGATCCGTTAATTCTTATTACGCCCTCAGTTGGGCTGATATCTCCGGCGAGAATCTTCACCAGAGTGGATTTACCTGCTCCGTTTTCCCCGAGAAGTGCAATGACTTCTCCGGCGTTCACAGTTAAATCCACTCCGTGAAGAACTTCTACACTGTTATAAGACTTTTTAATGCCTTCTAAACGAATTAACTCCGTCTTGCTCGACATTTAAAAACCTTTCATACGCGTAGTCGCTTTTTACTAATTTACTTACTTTAACGCGTTATGCGCACTTTGCCTTCGCTGCAGGGAATACGGTGAAGAGGTTTCCTGCGTTGATTGCAACATGCTTGATTTTTAGCTGGAATGGAACCTTCTTGCCCTTAATCAGGTCAAGTAGGTAAGGAACTCCGATTTCGCCGTAACGCTCTGGGAAGTAAGCAGTATCTGCAATCCAGTTTGGTGTGTTCTTAATATCGCACCAAGCTGAAGCGCCTGCGCCTTGACCAGCAGCATAGATATCGCCAGCGCGACCAACAGCCTTAGCTGCTGAGAATGCACCTTGGATACCTTCGTCGTTAATTGCAACAACTACTACGTGATGAGCATTAGGAAGCGTAGTAAGCGCATCCTTCATTTTTGCTAGAGCAGGCTCTAGACGTCCAGCGTCAATCTTGACGAGCTTGTCACCGATGGAACCAGCACCGCAAATGCTTTCAAAGCCTGTGCGATATCCACCCATACGAGCTTCGTTTACAAGTCCGACACCATAATCTTCAAGTGAGATAAATGCATCGAATTTACAATCGAAGTTTGCCTTGAAGTACTTGCCTAGGGCGATGCCCGAGACCTGGCCAGCGTAGCTATTGTCTGCGCCCATGAATGCAGTCTGGCAAGGATCTTGTTCGATATCGATTGAGATAACAGGAACGTTAGGTCCAGCCTTACAGATTGCAGGAGCTGCAGATGAAACTGGGTTGAAGTTCAAATAACCCTGAACATGCTTTAGCTTGAATGTCTTTGCACAGTTAAGGGCAGTTGCAGCGTCGAGCTTGGAATCGCAGAATACAAGTTTTGCACCTGCTGCTTTAGCTTCGCGAGCAACTGAATCATGGACATCTTTTCCGAATCCAATTGAATCTGCGAGACCGATCAGACCAATTGTTATTCCCTTACCACTACCGGCAACTGCCTTACGGAAGGCAACTTGACCAGCGTTTGCAGGAAGAACTGATGTACCGATAAGTGCAGCGATAGCTACAGTAGCGATAGCACCGGCGCGAAATTTAGAAAGAGCTTTCATTCTTCACCGAGACCTTTCATAACATTCATAATTGGGCAAGGCGAGCTGAGGCCAATTCCTCAGGCACCTGTGTTGCCGTTGCTGGAATCCTTTCCTGCGCAGGAGGGAGTGTCAATAGCAGGCGCCCTAAAGCGAACCAGATAAATTAATTGTTATAAATTGAACAGATATAACTAGAGATAATTGCCGAATGGAAACCACGCTGATCGGGTCGCCGATTGAGATCGTCAATGCTGAGCAAATTCTCCAATCGGCCGAAGGCTGGACGAGCTTCTCTCGCCTGCCGGCTTGGACCGAAGCCCAATTCGCCAAAGGTGATATCGGGCGTTGGGCTTCGTTCCCATCTGGAGTTCGACTTCGTTTTGCGACCAAATCCAAATCTCTAACCCTAAAGGTACACGTCTTCCGGCTGACTATTAAAGACCTCGCTGAGGAGGCTGGGCCAGCCGGTTTTGACCTATTGATTAATGGGCAAGAGCACTCGACGGCGCAAACTTTAAAGGGCGGTGTAGTTCGCCTAACGATGGATGGCCCTGCCGTAACCAACGAAGAATTCATTCGCGGAGAATCCGAAAATATTTCATTTATCGATCTGGGTGATGAGATGAAGGAGGTTGAAATTTGGCTTCCAACCTCGGGAAAGGTCGAAATTCTCGCTCTCGAGAGCGAGGAAGAGCTCTTTCCGCCGTCAGCGGATCATCGCAAGAAATGGATTCATTACGGAAGCTCCATCAGCCATTGTGTTGAGGCGCAACGCCCGATGAATGTTTGGAATGTTCGAGCAGCTGGTTTACTAGAACTTAATATTAGAAATCTTGGCCTGGCTGGAGAATGTCATCTGGACGGATTTGTTGCTCGGACAATCGCCTCAGAAGAAGCTGATTTAATTTCCTTAAAGCTCGGAATTAATATCGTAAATGCCGACTCGATGCGAGAAAGAAGTTTCGTACCGGCTGTTCACAATTTTCTCGACATTATTCGCGAAAAGAAACCAACAACTCCGATCATGGTGATCTCCCCCATTTGTTGCCCGTTTCATGAAGTTAATCCCGGACCGACTTTGATTGGACCCGATGGACTTTACTCGGAGCCGCGCTCTCACGATTTAGGGCACGGAGCACTTAACTTGCCTCGAATTAGAACACTGCTTGAGATGATCGTAGAAAGACGGCAGGATAAAAACCTCTACTACTTAAATGGCTTGGAGCTCTTTGGCGCGGAAGATACACACATGATGCCCGACCAACTTCATCCGAGCGCAGATGGCTATCGCTTAATGGGAGAGCGTTTTGCCCTAAGCCAAGGTGCTTTAATCAAGCAATTACTTGGATAGCGAGAATATTTAGAGTTCAGAAACTCGTTCTGATATTCGATATTTTTCGATGTAATCACGATCAAGATCCCAACCCAAGCCCGGCCGGTCGTTAAGTTGCATATGACCATCCTTCAAGGCTGGACGATTGGCAATCATGTTGTGCCAAATTGGGTCGCGCTTAGGATGAAAGAATTCAAGATACGTTCCGTGTGGAATTGATGCCAGAAGGTGCGAAGCAACTTGAGGTTCTTCATGGTGTGCCATCTTTACATCGAAAACGGTAGCCATGCCGGCGACGCGTCGCCATTCTGTTGGGCCCCCCGACCACGAAGAATCGAAATTGCAATAATCGATAGATCCCGTTTCCATGAGATCGCGACATCCTGCAGCAGAAAATTCAGTCTGTCCCGCAGTCACCGCAACGTTACCGACATAGCGAACATCGCGCATAGCTTTTTTATCGTTCTGCCAAATACATGGCTCTTCGAACCACAACAAATTATCATCCGCGACCAAGTGGGAAAACTTGATTGCTTGTGGAACTGTGTAACCCTGATTCGCATCGACGGCAATCCGAAAGTTATCACCACCAACTTTTCGCGCCCGCTTGAAACGTTTGGCATCCTCTTCGGGTTCTAGGCCGCCGATCTTAAATTTCATTCCAGCGAATTGCTCCTTTAGAAGATATTCAACTTCTTCTTCAATGGACATATCACTACCGTAATAACCGCCAATGGTTATTACTGGCACCTTAGAGCGGTATCCACCCCAAAGCTTCCAGAGAGGGGCGTTATACGCCTTTCCAAGTAAATCCCACAGCGTTACATCTATTGATGCCGTTGCTACCAGTCCGAGTCGACGATCACGCAAAATGTCCCATGTCGCAGGCCGGCATAGCTCCCAAATGAGCTCAATTGCGGATGCGTCTTGACCCAAAATTTTTGGAGCTAATTCATCATGGATGATCGCATCGATCTCAAGCAATCCGGCATCCTCATCGCCAGCGTAGGCTTCTCCCATCAAGCCGGATTTTGTAAATATCCGAGTAATAGTCGTGGAGCGATGCGTCATTTTGTAGTGGCTACCGCGATAAACAGTCTCAAGCGGAACGCGCACGGATTCGGTCTCTATCCGAGTAATAGTTAAATCCACGCTCATGCCTCCTGGGCTCTGAAATACTGGAAACGATTCCTAAGTCTAGGCGATGTAATCTCCCTGTCAATATGTGCTCAAAACAACTTTCTGGAAAAAATTTCCAGTTTCCGTTCTTATAACTCCGTTGTAGGACTAATCTCACCAACTGTGGGAAAGAATCGCGTCACCATTCACGATGTCGCAGCGAAAGCTGGCGTAGCGATTTCAAGCGTCTCGAGAGTGCTCTCCGGCCATTTGGATGTTTCCGAGAAAATGCGCACTCGAGTTGAGGCAGCTGTCGCCGAACTTGAATATGAACCAGACCACCTTGCGCAATCGCTTCGAAAAGGGGCGACTAACACCATTGGCTTCATGATCCGAGATATCACAAATCCACTCTTTTCAATCGTGGCACAAAGCGCTGAGCATGAACTCCGCAAATCCGGATACTCAATGATTTTGATCAATTCACATGGGGAGCTTGAAGCCGAAACTGAAAATTTTGCACTTTTCAAACGTCGCAGAATCGATGGCGTTATTGCATCTTTAGTTTCCGAAGATGCCCCTTATGTGCGAAAAACTATTAGCGATTTAGGAGCGCCTGTCGTGCTGCTTGACCGTGAGGTGATCGGGCTTGATGCAAGTGCCGTGATTTGTGATCACAGAACTGGCGTATACGAAGCAACTTCAGATCTGATTGCAAGTGGATTTAAGAAGATAGCGTTTCTTTCAGGCAGAAGAGATGTGTACATAACAAAAAATCGAATTAAGGGTTATGAAGAGGCACTTACTAAAGCAAAAATTAAGATTGATGAAGACCTAATACGCCTGGGGAAATTTGGCGAACCGTTTGCCTATCAAGAAACCAAAAAACTTTTTTCTGCAAAGAATCATCCGACTGCACTAATTGCGGGTGGAATTGGCGCATCAGCTGGAGCGCTACGAGCTCTTCGTGAATTAGGTATCAAACCCGGTAAAGACATCGGGTTTGTTGCACTGGATGAATGGCCGATGTTTGATGTGCTAACTGCGGAATTATCCTCCGTATATAGAGACCCTGAAGAGATGGGTAGAGCATCTGCTCGATTAATCCTAGATTTAATTGCAGGCAGCGCCCCTTCTCAAGAATTGATTCCTACCTTCTACCGCGCTCGAGAAAGCAGTAAGTCACTAACAGCAGGTAAGTCGATCTAGTGTCAGATGCAGAACTAGCGGAGAAAGTCCTCACTTCTCTCGTTAATCCCATTCAGAATATTGATTTTTCACGCTTAGAAACGTTGTTAAACGACTTTGTTGCCGGAGCCATTCTTGGCGAAAGAAAATATGGCAGCGTGCTCGAAGATCTAACAACAGGAATGACCGAACGCGCCGTCCGACTCGGTCTCTATTCCAGCGCTGCCGATATGGATGACATCGACTGGCAGGTCATCACTCATCCTGGATCAGTTATCTGGCCAACAGCGATTTCTGTCGGAATATTTAGGAAATTGACTCTTGAAGAGGTAGAAACTGCCGCTGCCTACGGCTATAGAACAGGCGCGACAATCGCAAAGCTATTCGGGGCATCTCATCGAGCGAAATGGCATGTTACTTCGACCAGCGGAGCCTTTGCTGCTGCGACGACAGCTAGCGTTGCCATGGGCCTTTCTTTGGCACAGCATCTAAATGCGTTACGAATTTGTGGTGCCAACATCGGTGGATCCCCGCAAGCGGGTTTTGAACGGCACGGTGCCGCTCAATCGAATCGAGCGGCCGCTATAGCACTTGGAATAACAAGCGCCCATTCCGCTGCGATTGGCGCGCCACATGTAAAAGATATTTGGACTGGACCCAGAGGGCTCTTTGAAATGTTTTCCGTTGAAGCAAAATCCTTCGAAATTCTCGATGGCGTGAGTTCGGCAAATTTAAGGCTTCTTCCAACAAACGGCTTTACTCATTCCGCAGTTTTAGCGGCATGGAAACTGCGAGAACGAAATGGCCTTGATGTATCGAGAATTACCGTTGTCATGCCGATCTCCACTCAAGGGCTTTTGGATGGAACCCTGGGTGGCACTTGGTGGGATCCAAAATTTGCGATTGCGGCGCTTTGGCAGTCGGGTGATCCCCTTGACTTATCTGATGCGTCAAATTTCTTACCTATAACCCATTTGATTTTCGAGAACATGTCGATTGGCACAGCCAAGGTGATAGTTGAAACGACAAATGGTGCAGACGAAGAGCTCGTCGAAAAAGTTCCCGAGGATCCGGCTTGGATCACCAGCAAGTGGAGCCATGCCGGACTTACTACAACAGAAGAAAACTATTTACGATGTTCCAACTTTCCACTGGCAGCACTTCGATAAGCAATATCAAGCGCTTCGACTGACCGCGCACCTAGTTCCCCTGGGGAATAGTTAACGAAAGGCTCATTCTTGCCGGCTGAAACCAGCGCATCTATTGGACCTTGGCAGTTGTAGTAGCCGTCGTCGTCGCCTAGTTCGAGTTTGATATTTTCGCCTTTGTGATAAAGCCAAACAGCGGCCCGTTCCAAGTCCAGCAACAATTGTCCATCATCGCCAATGGCTCGGAGCTCCAAAGCATGATAACCCTTATGCGCTGGCGCATGTGCGGAACCACCCGAAACCGATCCAATCGCACCATTGTCGAAGCGGTAGCTAATGGCGTCATGCATTTCAACTGGAGCGTTCATTGGTGCGCTCATCAGAGCAAACCCAGATTCAGTGCGAGCCCCCGTTAGCCAGAGTCCCATTCCTAAAGCATGAGTTAACTGAGCTTGTCCGTATCCGCCGCCAGAGAATCGTGGATCCGTCCAAGTCTTTTGATCTGGCAACGATTCAGGTGTTGCATCTGGATAAGCGCCGGTATTAGATAGCAGTTCTCTAGTCGCTGAAGACATATGAATGGTTAAATGTTCTAAATTACCGATCCCGTATTGGTCCATTAACTGTTTAGCCTGACGCATCATTGGAAGGTAGTTCCAACCAAAGGCGATAATTAGTTTTTTATCAACTGCTTCGGCAGTCCTAACCAAATCCCAAGCATCGTCTGGCTCAATCGAAACCGGCTTTTCACACATAACGTGCGCGCCAGATTCAAGTGCTGCTTTTGCATGTTCGTGGTGCAAGCCGGTCGGGCTACCAATTACGCAAATATCGACACCAGCGCTCAATACATCACGATAATCTTCCGAAGCAACTTGAAATCCATAGCGGTCTTTCATCTTGTAAAGAATCTCTTCGCCAATTCGCGAAATACCGACAAACTCTAAATCGTCATGCTTCGCTAAATTGGGTAGATGGGATGCAATGGCCCAGCTTCCGGCACCAATAACTCCAACACGAACTTTTGCCATAATTATTTTCTGCTTTCCCTTGGACTGCGGACAAGTATCCAATATTCTAAGAAAAGGTCAATAGCGATTTCGCGAGCCGTGGCTGTGCGAACCAAGCAGAAAGGTATCTTCCAATGGAGCGAGTTTGCTTTACCTTTGATATTTATGATGGAAAAGTTGCAGAGTATGAAAAGCGCCACGCAGAAATATGGCCTGAACTCGTTGATGCACTAAAGGCTTGTGGGTTTACTAATTACAGCATTTTTCGCCGTGGTCTGACTACTATCGGCTATCTGGAGGCAGTCCCTGACAAAGCCACTGCCTTCGCAAAGTTAGCGAACTATGAAGTGAACGCTAAATGGGCGAAGTGGTTTGAAGACATCATTGTGAATTTGGCAGACAGTCAAGGAAACCTAATGGAGCTCAAAGAGATTTGGCACTTAGCTGATTGACAGTTAGTAACTAGTTCGTTAAATAGCTGCTTCCAAATATTGGGTTAAGAATTCGCGCTCTGCAGGTGACAGCGGCCGAGATTTCTTGGTTTCCATGCTGATTGCAACTTGAACCGTCTTAACTCGGGCGTGTAACCCGGCTTTACTTATCAGTTCATATTCCATGGTGAATGAAGAGTTACCGATATTGACAATCCACATATCCACGCGAAGATCGAAACTACCCTGCATGATTGGAAGCAAGTAATCACATTCAGTTCGACCAACCACCATGTCATTCAGCATTGGTTCAAACCCGTTGCGAACCCGATCGAACCACAAGAAATCAGAACGAGCTTCCTGTGCGTATGTCAGGTAAGTAGCATTGTTGACATGGCCGAAGGCATCTAGGTCATCCCAACGAACGTGGGCCTTTCCTTGGAATCGCATTATCGAGTTAACTTTCGGTAGGTGACACGGTGCGGACGAGCAGCTTCTGCTCCCAGGCGCTCCACTTTGTTCTTCTCGTAAGACTCGAAGTTTCCTTCGAACCAGAACCATTGTGAGTCACCTTCGTAAGCCAAGATATGCGTCGCGATGCGGTCCAAGAACCAGCGATCGTGCGAGATAACCACCGCGCAGCCAGGAAATTCCAGCAGCGCATTTTCTAGCGAACCAAGAGTTTCAACATCCAGATCGTTAGTTGGCTCATCAAGCAGCAACAGGTTGCCGCCCATCTTCAAAGTCAGCGCCAAGTTCAACCGGTTTCGCTCACCGCCGGAAAGCACTCCGGCCGGCTTTTGTTGGTCTGGACCTTTAAATCCAAAGGCGGAAACGTAAGCACGGGAGGGCATTTCTACGTTTCCAACCTTCATGAAATCCAAGCCGTCGGATACAACTTCCCAAAGCGACTTCTTGGGATCAATTCCACCACGTGACTGATCGACATAAGAAATCTTTACGGTTTCACCAATTCTCACGGTGCCACTGTCGGGAGCTTCCATTCCAAGAATGGTTTTAAAGAGCGTGGTCTTACCGGCACCGTTCGGTCCGATAACTCCAACAATGCCGTTACGTGGCAAAGTAAATGAAAGGTCATCAATAAGCAATCGCTCGCCGAAGCCCTTCTTTAAATGATCAACTTCAACAACAATATTTCCAAGACGTGGTCCCATTGGAATTTGAATTTCTTCAAAATCCAACTTCCGAGTCTTGTCAGCTTCGGCTGCCATCTCTTCGTAGCGCGCTAGACGCGCCTTTGACTTGGCTTGACGTCCCTTGGCATTCATACGAACCCATTCCAGTTCTTCCGTCAAACGCTTTGCGCGTTTGGCATCCTTCTGGCCTTCGATCTTCAAACGGGTTGATTTGGTTTCCAAATATGTTGAGTAGTTACCTTCGTATGGATAGGCGCGACCGCGGTCGAGCTCCAAGATCCATTGTGCAACGTTGTCCAAGAAGTACCGATCGTGAGTAATCGCAACCACGGTGCCAGGGTATTTCGAAAGGTGTTGCTCTAACCACAGCACTGATTCGGCATCCAAGTGGTTAGTAGGTTCATCAAGCAGCAAAAGATCAGGTGCTTGAAGCAACAACTTACAAAGTGCGACACGGCGACGCTCTCCACCCGACAAGACTGAAACATCAGCATCCGGTGGTGGACATCGCAACGCATCCATAGCTTGCTCTAGCTGTGAATCCAGCTCCCACGCATTTCGGTGATCGAGTTGTTCCTGCAAAGTTCCCATCTCGGCCAGCAATTTGTCATAGTCGGCATCGGGTTGACCCATTAAATCTGAAACTTCATTAAAGCGATTTAGAATGGCGATAGTTTCGGAAACGCCATCCTGGACATTCTCCAAAACGGTCTTCGTCTCATCAAGTACCGGCTCTTGCATCAAGATGCCTACGGTGTAACCAGGGCTTAAAAAGGCTTCGCCATTTGATGGCTGTTGAAGCCCGGCCATGATCGCCAGAACAGTGGACTTACCAGCACCGTTAGGACCGACAACGCCAATCTTGGCGCCTGGAAAGAAGGCCAGAGTCACGTCATCGAGAATGACCTTGTCGCCATGCGCTTTTCGCGCCTTTTTCATCGTATAAATGAACTCAGCCATAGTGGCAAACCTTATCGGTTGGGCAGATAAGACTTAAATTGGCCAAAAAACTGGCGTTTTCCGTTATCCAGCGGCTATCCAGCAGCTCTTCGCACCGCCGAAATCGTGGCGGCGCAATCCTCGGCATTGGTACTCCAGTTACTGACCGAGATGCGCAAGATTTTTTGGTCCGCCCAATGGGAGCCAGAAATCCAAATCGAGTGATCGGCAATCAATGCCGCTCCGACTTTTTCGGTTCGTTCATCGTTTTCAAATGCAAAGGAGACTTGCGTGAAGACAACATCATTCAAAACGCGACAGCCAGGAATCTTGGCTAATTCAATCGCCAAGAATTTAGCATTGTTAACCAAGCCATCAACTAACTCAATGACGCCATCCCTGCCCAGCGCCAAGAGCGCTGCCCATACGGTAACTCCGCGACCTCGGCGAGAAAGTTCAGCCACTTTTTCGCTGGGCCACAATTTCGCATCGCGCTCACTGGGCAGATAGCTAGCTTCCACACCAAATGCTCGCCGGAGCGCACCTGCGTTATTTACAATGCTAACGCCACAGTCGTATGGGACATTCAATGTCTTGTGCGCATCCGTCGCCCAAGAATCTGCAAGCTCGATGCCATCCAGCAAAGGCCGTAGCGTCGGTGAAGCCAACGCCCAAAGGCCAAAGGCACCATCTACGTGGACCCAAGCGCCATGAAGATGCGCCAATTCAATTGCCTCTCGGAATGGCTCGAAAGAACCAGAATGAATATTTCCGGCCTGAAGCGCGAGAATCGTTGGACCACTTCCACTTTCAAGGGCCTTCTTTAACGCCGAAATCTGAATCCGCCCTTGGTCATCAGCCGCAATCGCTTCTGGTTCACCCAGTCCTAGATATCGAAGTGAAGTGTCAATAGTTACGTGTCGCTCTTCATTTACTAACACTCGAATTCGCGGAGCGCCAAATAATCCCTGGACATTTACATCCCAACCAACTCTTGCCAATACTTCACCGCGACCTGCTATCAAGCCACCAAAATTTGCCATCTGCGCACCAGTGGGAAATCCAACGACCGCCGTTTTGGGTAGCCCTAATATTTCCAACAACCATTCGCCCGCTATTTCTTCAAGCGTTACAACGGTTGGCGTAAGCAGGGGCGCTCCAGAATTCTGATCCCAAGTACTTATCAACCAATCTGCCGCCAACGGCGCGGGCATTGTTCCGCCGATCACCCAGCCGAAGAAACGACCCGAACCCATTCCCATCAAACCTGGTTCTCCCAGGGTTCCAAGCCGTTCAATGACCTCGGTGGCATCAACCCCTACTTTTGGTAGGACATCTCCGAATGCCGCTCGGACTTGATCAACATCAATCTTTGGATTTATGCCCCGGTTGGGAATCTCATCGAGCCAAATTTGAGCATATTTTGCGGCGGCGGCAAGGGGTGCGCTAAATGCATCGCCATTACTGGTCATAAGAACTCTCCAATTCCTAGACCAGAACCATAAGCGAAAGCGGCGACCCTGAATAGATCGATATTTAGGTAAGTGAATCCATCAGTTTACCTTCGGTAGACTTCACCGCCCGACTAATCTCGGTTGGGCAATGCGCCTGTAGCTCAGTCGGATAGAGCACCCGCCTTCTAAGCGGGTTGTCGCAGGTTCGATTCCTGCCAGGCGCGCACCTACTTCCGAAAGTGATATCATCTGCTATCACTTTGGAGGATATATGGCTGATCTACTTATTCGAGATCTACCCCCAGAAATCTTGGCCGGCCTCGATGCCTCGGCTGCCCAACTAGGTATTTCACGGGTGGAATTCGTGCGCCGAGCCTTGGCTCAAGCCATCCCCCATCATCAAGAATCCGTAACTGAAATTCACCTATCCGCCCTTGCCAGCCTCCTGGAAGATTTAAATAATCCCGATGTCATGGCGGCAGCTTGGCGATAAAAGGTTGGCTCATCGACAAGTCAGCCTTGGTACGACTAGCCGTATCTCCCGACGTGGAATTGTGGAGTGAGCGCATAAATGCGGGTCAAGTCTTTCTTTCTTCGATCACTCGCCTGGAGATTGGATACTCGACAAAATCAGCCAAGGATTTTTTCAAGACGTTTAACTCTCTACCCCTAACTCGGATGCCGGTTGAAGGTCTATCCCCAGCGATCGAATCCCGCGCATTTCAAGTAATGGAATCCTTGGCTGCAAAAGGTCAACACCGAGCCCCATCAATCCCGGATTTACTTATCGCTGCCACAGCCGAACTTTCAAACTTATCGGTTTTGCACGT
>JBAXKZ010000031.1:0-16435 GCA_037135095.1 Actinomycetes bacterium | reverse complement strand
TCGCTGGGCTCATAACCCAGAGGTCATAGGTTCAAATCCTGTCCCCGCTACCAATGTCAGATTAGGCACTTTCAGCTCGCTGAAGGTGCCTTTTTTCCTTCCCGCCCGCCTAAACCTTTAGAATTTGACCGCCAGGAGTCCCTTGACTCCGCCAAACGGAGAGTGGTCTGCCATTGTCGTTCTTGCCCCCTGTTGCTGAAATAGTCCAGCATAAGAAGGCCTTCATCACCATGTTGGTCTCATCCTTTGCCAGCCTGGTCGCCTCGCTAGTCCTTTCGGCCGATGCCATCACTTTGGCAAAGAATGCCAGCGCCAAACTTTCCTGCGATGTGAATGCTGTGATCTCATGTGGCAAGGTGGCGCAATCTTGGCAATCGAATCTCTTCGGTTTTCCCAATGCCTTTATCGGTCTGATCTGCGAGCCCGTTGTTATCACTTTGGCTGTGGCTGGATTGAGCCGAGTTCGATTCCCCAATTGGTTTATGAAAACGGCGCTCTCGGTTTATTTTCTGGCTTTGGTTTTTGCCTTCTGGTTATTCTCGCAATCATATTTTGTCATTAAAGCATTCTGTCCTTGGTGCTTACTGGTAACGGTCTCCACCGTCACAGTATTTTTTAGCATGTTGCGAATTAATATTCTGAATAACACTTTGAATTTAAAAGTGGAAACTCACGAAAGAATTAGCGGCTGGCTGCATGCCGGACGAGACTCGGTATTGGTAGCGTTTATCTATACGCTCTTGGCAACTATCGTAATTCTTAAGTACGGTCATTACTTCCTACCTGGCGCATAAGGAATTAATGAACTTAACCAGAATATTCGATCCATCTACTGAGCAACTTGTTGCTCTTGCTGCGGATCGAACTGTTTCTGCAGTTATGAATGCCTGGCAAGCCGATCGAGATGCTCACATTGTCATCACGGGTGGCCGCAGTGGCCAAGCTCTTTGTAAGGCGCTGGATTTTGCACTCTATCGAGCAAAGGCAGTTGACCGGGATTCCAAAGTAGGCGAAGTAAAAGGCAAAGTTCACATATGGTTTAGCGACGAACGTTTTGTTGCGAACGTAGATCCGGATCGCAACGATTTAGCATTAATATCAAATTTTAAATTGGCGAAAGAACGTTGCAACTTTCATCGAATGGGATCACCAGCCGATTCTTCGATTGAGGTGGCGGCCAAAGAATATTCCGAGCAACTTACGGCCGCATTAGGCCAGGGTCGCTTTGATGTCGTTCTGCTTAGCTTGGGCGAAGATGGTCACGTCGCCTCGTGCTTTCCGCATGATTCTGAGACACTCGATTCTACAAATAGCACAGCAGCCGTTACTAATTCGCCAAAGCCACCGGCACAGCGAATCACAATCACCTTGTCACAACTGGCGAGATCCAGTCAGATTTATGTCCTGGCCGTGGGTGAGGCGAAACGGGCAGCGCTGGCGGCCACTATGGCCAAGTCGGAGGGGATGCCGGTTGAACTATTACGCCGCAATTCACTTAATGGCCAGATTTTTGTTCTGACAGATCTAAGTTAATTCGTAAGATTAAGGCAGTGAAAGGGAGAGCGATGGCTAACAACACTTCAGGAGCGTTGCAATTCACAATGGTTGGCTTGGGCCGCATGGGTGCCAATATCGCTCGCCGAATCGTTCAGCATATGGATAGCGCGAGCCCAATTTCTATCAGCGTCTATGACGTTAACGCGACCACGGTAAGTACCCTGGCCGCTGAAGGATTTACCGGACTCGCGTCATTAGCCGATTTAGCAAAGTACAACAACGAGGAAAATCCACAGATTGTTTGGGTTATGGTTCCAGCGGAAGTAACGGCTGCAACTATTAAAGCCGTTGCTGCGCACTTAGCGCCAGGTTCAACAATCATCGATGGCGGCAACACTTTCTATCGCGATGATGTCGCTAACGCGGCTTGGTTGAAGAATTTGGGAATTAATTTTGTCGATGTTGGAACTAGTGGTGGCGTATTTGGGTTGGAGCGTGGTTACAGCTTGATGATCGGCGGCGATGCTGATGTAGTTGCTCGCCTTAACCCCATCTTCCTGGCACTTGCACCAGGCGTTGAAGCAGCGGAGCGCACTCCTGGAGTTCCCGAAACTATTTCAACTGCTGAACAGGGTTTTTATCACTGCGGGCCAGTTGGTGCGGGTCACTTCGTCAAGATGGTTCACAACGGGATTGAATATGGCGCAATGGCTGCTTATGCCGAGGGTCTCAACTTGCTAGATACCGCTCGCCGCGGAATCAAGCATCCAACTGCAGTTGGTGAACATACCGAAACGACTTATGACTTAGATCTTGAGCAGATCTCTCAAGTTTGGCGTCGAGGCTCAGTAGTTGCCTCATGGTTGCTCGACCTAACCGCTCAGGCCTATGTAGAAGACCCAGAACTCGAAAGTTATACCGGGGCGGTCTCTGATTCCGGCGAAGGTCGCTGGACCGTCCAAACTGCGATTGATGCAGGAGTTCCGGCAAATGTGCTCTCTGCTTCTTTGATGGGTCGCTTTTCATCGCGCGGGAATGATTTGTATGCAAATAAGGTTCTTTCTGCAATGAGAAAGAAATTCGGCGGTCATATCGAACCAAAGAAGTAAAGCTAATTGGCAGCGCTGCTGAGTTAGATCACTAACGCAAGGGATGTATTGAGTAATGATTAAAAAGGTCGAGACTCCCGAAGAGGCTGACGTTTTGGTGCTCTTTGGCGCCACCGGTGATTTAGCTAAGAAGAAGCTCTTCCCAGCCCTTTACAGCATGGAGCGTAAGGGAGCCCTTGAAGCTGCCGTTGTCGGAGTCGCTTCCACTAAATGGGATCATGATCAGTTTGTATCCAACGCATTCAATGCCATTCGCGCTAACGTTGAAAATGTCGATGAGGTAATTCTCGCAAAACTAGATGCCAAGCTCTCGTTAGTTGTTGGAAATTATGAAGACCCTAAGGTCTACCAAGATTTGGCGGCAGCGCTTGAAGGCAAGAAGACGCCGGTAATTTACTTGGCCATTCCACCTTCGCTCTTTGAGCAGGTGACTCAGGGGCTAGCTTCAGTAGGGCTTACGCAGAACGCTCGCTTGGTGGTTGAAAAACCATTTGGCCGCGATTTGGAATCTGCGGAAATGCTGCAAGCCGCGCTTGAGCGCACCCTTCCCGAGGATCGAATCTTTCGAATTGATCATTACTTAGGAAAAGAGTCGGTTGAAGATATTTTGATTTTCCGCTTCGCTAACTCGATTTGGGAACCGCTCTGGAACCGCCGTTATATAAATAGTATTCAAATCACGATGGCCGAAAACTTTGGTATCGAAGGGCGAGGTACCTTTTATGATGGCGTTGGTGCCATTCGGGATGTGATGCAAAACCATTTGCTACAAGTACTGGCTTTGATCGCGATGGAGCCACCTTCAGATCTTCGCTCCCAATTTATGGAAGATGAAAAGTTAAAGGTCTTTCGTGCGATCTCGCCGGTGAAAACTGAGGATATGGTTCGCGGCCAGTACGTTGGCTATTTAGACGAACCGGGAGTTGCCCCTGGCTCGCACACCGAAACCTTTGCCGCCGCTTTAATGTATGTAGATAACTGGCGTTGGGCTGGAGTTCCGTTTTACTTGCGAACTGGTAAATATTTGACGGAGAGCACCTTGGAGGTGATCGTCGAATTCAAACACCCACCTCGATTATTGTTTACCGAGGCTCAAGAGAATTCGCCCAATATCCTGCGTTTTCGCTTAGGCAAGAATGACGGCGTAGATATCGAGCTCTTGGCCAAGGCACCTGGAGATAATTTATCTACCATCCCCGTCCAACTAAATGTGGAATTTAGCGCCGCGCTCGGAGATCGCCAAGAGGCATATGAACGACTTTTACGTGCGGCGATGCAGGGCGATCACCTTCGCTTCACTCGGATTGACTCAGTGCTGGAAAGTTGGCGAATCCTCGAAGGTGTTATTCACGGCGATCCTCAGGTTTACCCTTATTTCAAAGGCACTTGGGGCCCAGAGAAAGTTACTGATTTAATTCCGCAAGGTTGGATAGATCTTTAACTAACCTGTTTTAACTCAATCGCCAAGTAGCCCAAGCCATCGATTGCCATTAGTCGAACTTGGTTTCCGTTGGCGGTGGCGGTTGCGATTGCTAACGCGATCTCCGGATGAAATTGGGTGGTACTTCGTGCGATGGCAGTTACCTCACCAAAGAGCACATTCTTGTTGTTACCTTGAAAATTCACTTTTCCTGCGAATCCCGCTGCATTTAATTTTGGTTCTCCGACCCACGCCAGTTGGGAATTTTCATCGCTGAGCAGCACCATCGAAATAGCTGCTGTGATCGCGTTAGGCAGCGCTGTTACTACAAGATTTAAGATTGCGAGAATATCTTCAGTAGTAAGAAAGTTAGATCCTGGATTAATTTGCTTTGAAACGACACCGCTGTTTTGCAATGGATCGGTCACCGGGGTCATGGCGATGACTTCGAAGCGATCCGTGTAAGGCTCTTGCTCAGTGGCAGTGACTTCAGCGGATTCGCCTTCCTCTGGGGATTTGCTACCCGTAATCTCGTCAGATTCAGCTTTTGGTTTTGATTTGGTGAAAAGTATCTTTCGATCTTTACGACGCAGCAACAAAATTAACATCAAGAGGAATACAAGTTGCAGACCTATTAGAATTAATAGGAAACTTAGATGGCTAACGCCCAGCTTCTCTTGAAAGGCTGTGAGTTTATCTTGCAGTGAAGTTAGCGTCATTTAACCATTGATCCCTGCTAGAAATTGGTCGTGAAGAAGGCCATTGCTTGAGACACCGCTACCACCGTGTGGGCCAGAAAGGCCCTCGATATTCGTAAATTTGCCCCCGGCTTCGCGCACCACAATATCTAAGGGAGCCATATCCCAAAGTGCCAGGGTCGGCTCTACTGCGACATCGACGGCGCCTTCAGCCACAAGCATGTGGGACCAGAAGTCCCCCAAACCGCGGGTGCGCCAAATTCGGCGCTGCATTTCGATAAATGGAGCTCGACGTTCACCCCAACCTTCTAGGTCCGAGTAAGAGATCGAGGAGTCTGTTAAATTCTTAACTGCCGATACGTGAATTTGCTCCGGCGCGCCACCATTAACCGATAGAAAAGCACCGCCACCTTTTCGAGCAAACCAACGGCGAAATAGCGCGGGTGATCCGACGACGCCAACAACAATCTCGCCATCTGGTTGTGCCAAGCCAATCAAGTTCGCCCACGTTGGTACGCCGCGAAGGTAGTTCTTGGTGCCATCAATTGGATCGATTACCCAGTAATACTTATTGCCTGTTAACTCTGGGGTGCCAAATTCTTCCCCGACAATTAGATCATCGGGTCTTTCAACTGCAAGTAATTCTCTAATAGCCCGCTCGGTCGCCTTATCGGCATCGGTGACAGGAGTTAAATCAGGTTTGGTTTCGATTTTTAAATCTAACGCTCGGTAGCGCGACATCGAGATCTCGGCCGCTAAATCTGCCAATCGATGGGCAAGGGCTAAATCGCTTTCTAAATCTCGATCGGAGATTGTGGCCTTTGCGGGGGTCTGCGGCATTGGCAAAGGCTACCCCAAGGGGCTTGCGAGAGCGTAGGTGGCAGATCGTGTGAAATGGTGAAGGATCGACTAACTTTTGAGCGGCTTTTTACTTGCCTTCGTTTTGCCTTTTTTTTACTTTGCCGTAAGTAGGCGGCGCAGACTTGTTAACCGCGAGCGGTTTCTTTCATCAAAGCCCTCCCAGGTATTTAGGGCACAGCCCTCTTCATCGTGGGAACAATTCTTGGGACAGCGCTCCAATATCTCCGCAAACTCACTAAAAGCGCCCATAACTCGGCGAATTTCGATATGAGCGACTCCGAAGGAGCGAACACCGGGGGTGTCAATGACCCAACCAGAATCAGGTGTTGAACCGGTTCCGGGATCTAACTTTAGAGCTACGGCGCTCGAGGAGGTGTGCCGGCCGCGGCCAGTGACATCATTGACATCACCAGTGGATCGGTCAGCACTTAAAACTATGGCATTTACTAGCGTTGATTTTCCTACCCCCGAGTGGCCAAGTAAGACGGTGCGCTTATCTCGGAAAGCTTGGCGAATTTTAGTTAAATCGGCGCCGCGCTGTATCTCAAGAATTTCAATATCTAAATCATCATAAGCAGCCAAGAATTCTCGGCCATCGGCCAAATCTCTTTTGGTCAAAATAATTATCGGTTTAATACCTTGATCAAAGGCGACGACCAAAGCCCGATCAACAAAGCCATGACGTGGTTCGGGATTTGCGGCGGCTATCACAATTGCCATCTGATCGACATTGGCAACGATCATGCGTTCTTCGCCGGGGTTATCATCAATCGTTCGGGTTAGCGCATTGCGCCTTGGCAATACGGTGACAATGCGCGCTAGCGAACCTTCACTACCGGTGATATCTCCGACGATGCCGACCTGGTCACCAACCACAACTGATTTCTTTCCCAGCTCCCGAGATTTCATTGCCGTTACAACTTGTTCGCTATCTTTTAAAACACAAGTGGTTCGTCCGCGATCAACCGCAATAACCATGCCCTCTTGAGCTTTAGAGTAGTCGGGGCGATCTTTGGTGCGTGGCCTGGTGCGCCGGGGCGGCCGAGATCTAACATCCTCTTCATTTGTCGAATGGCGAGCCATTACCGGTTTAATTTCCCTCCGCTAAGAGTTGTGCCCAAGCGCCAGGGAAATCAGGCAAGGTTTTCTTGGTGGTGGCGATATTTTCTACCTCAATACCAGGGATGCGAAGTCCGATAATGGCGCCGGCTGTAGCTAATCGATGGTCTTCGTAACTATGAAAGATGCCGGCATGAAGTGGCGCCGGCGAAATATGCAGCGCGCTCTCTTCCTCGTCAACGTCGCCACCCAGCGCATTTATTTCAGCAGCTAGTGCCGCTAACCGATCGGTCTCGTGCAATCGCAGATGCCCGATCCCCCGTAGCGATGATGGCGTTTCGGCCAAGGCGCAAAGGGCTGCAATCGAAGGGGTCAGTTCGCCGACGTCATGGAGATCAACATCGATTCCGCTGATGGCGCCATCGCCTTTAATCGATAGAAAGTTGCTACCGGAGTCGCTGGCAAATTCAATCCTTGCTCCCATTTGCCCGAAAATTTTGCGGAGTTGATCACCCGGTTGGGTGGTGACTTTTGGCCAATCCGTGATTCGAACCTCGCCACCACAAATCATGGCTGCCGCCATGAACGGCGCCGCATTGGATAGGTCAGGTTCAATAATTAGATCTAAGCCGTGAAGTTCGCCTGGTTCAACGCGCCATTGATAGCTGCCCGTACTTCGATAATCAGTGACTGAAACGGTGGCGCCGAAATCGCGCAACATTTGAATGGTCATCTCAATATGGGGTAGTGAGGGCAATGAGCTACCAATGTGTTTTATGGTGATGCCTTCTTCAGTGGCTGGTGCCATCAGTAAGAGCGCGGAGATAAATTGGCTCGATGAAGTGGCATCAATTTCCAGGAATCCGCCATTAACTTTTCCACTTCCATTAATGGTCAGCGGCAGGCTATAGCGCGAGCCATGTTCAATACTGATTCCTAAATCTTCTAACGCTCTGATTACTGGCCCCAATGGTCGCTCATGCGATCTGGGGTCGCCATCGAAGTGAACCAAACCAGTTGTTAACGCAGCCAGCGGTGGGAGAAAACGCATCACCGTGCCGGCGTTACCAACATCGATTGCTGCAGGTCCAAAAAACTTTGCCGGTGAGATTTCTAAATCGCCATTTGGCAACGAAATTATTTTGGTGCCAAGCGCCCTCAGCCCGGCGATCATCAGTTCAGAATCCCTAGAGTGAAGCGGTTTTCGAAGGGTGGATGGCGAGTTAGCGAGGGCGGCCAAGATCAAGGCGCGATTAGTAACCGATTTAGAGCCAGGTATAACGACGGTGACGGAAACTGGTTTCAACCCGCGAAAGGGTGCTGGCCAGTGTTCACTCATAGCGGCAAGCCTACCTCAGGGGGGATATTTGCCGATTTGAGGAAGTATTCTCCTTCCCATGTGCGGTCGATATGCCTTATCGCGGTTGCCCGATGAAATCATCGAAGAGTTTGAGATCACCGCTGGCCTAACTGGTGCCATCCTGCCGGCTGATTGGAATATTGCGCCAACAAAAGATATTTATATTATTCGCGATCGAGTTACTTCTACCGGTGTTGTTGCCCGAGAGTTAGCGACCGTCTCTTGGGGGCTAATCGCACCGTGGAGTAAAAATTCCGAAGCAGCTTTAAAATCGCAATCGCAGGCGATCAATGCCCGAACCGAAACGGTCTCTGAGAAACCAACCTTCCGGTCGGCATTTAAATCTCGCAGATGTTTAATTCCGGCAACTGGTTATTACGAATGGGCGACGGAACTTGGTCGCTACCAAACTAAGCAACCCTTCTACATATCTTCCACAAATCCTGATCAACCTACCTTGGCATTTGCCGGAATTTGGGATCAGTGGGTCGATCAAAATGGTGAGTCCCATCAGAGCGCCGCTTTGATAACCAGGCCAGCGGTCGATTTCTTAGCAACGATTCATCATCGAATGCCAACTTTTCTGCCGAAACAAAGATGGGAGCAATGGCTCAACCCAGCTCTTAAAGAGGTTGACCAACTTAAGTTGCTTCTGGAGTTCGATAATCCAGCCAGCGGACTGCGGGCAGTTCCGGTCTCAACCAAGGTGAACTCAGCCAGAAATAGTGGGCCAGAACTTATTGCGGAGATTGAATTGGGGGAGCCCGAAACCCTCTTTTAACTCCCTGATCACGCTCACGAGCCTTTTAGGGGAATATTCAACGCCCGACGATCGTTCTCGAAATGGTGCGCTCTCTAAATAGTTCTCGGTCGCAATCGCCATTGCCGCACTCAGATGGCGCAATTCTCAGTCAGTTAGCGCCAGATGTTCAGTAAAAATTGAAGGGTGAGGTGAGGCAAATGGCAGTAGCCTTAATGTTGATGCCAACCGAAATCACCCCTGAACTATCTTCCGAGCTGCCCGCCGAACTAGAACTGGCGGCGAGTAAATCGCTGCTTCCGGTCAATCGTGAAACCGAATCCATCTCCGAGCGCAAAGCTCGGTTTGAACGCGATGCCTTAGTTTTCACCAGCCCGCTCTATGCCGCAGCCCTGCGCTATACCAAGAATCCACATGATGCCCAAGATTTGGTTCAAGACACCTTCGCGAAGGCTTTTACCTCATTTCATCAATTCGAACCTGGCACCAATTTAAAAGCCTGGCTCTACCGAATTCTCACCACCACTTTTATAAATTCATATCGCAAAGCACAACGCCAACCGTTGATCGCATCAGGTGAACTTGAAGATTGGCAGATCTTTGATTCCGCTAGTCATACCAGCGACCAAGGAAAATCGGCCGAAGATGAGGTTCTTGAAAATTTAGCCGATGGCGATATTAAAGACGCCCTTGCCGCAATGCCTGAAGAATTTCGGATGGCGGTTTATCTAGCTGATGTCGAGGGTTTTTCTTACAAGGAAATTGCCGAAATCGTAAATGTTCCGACCGGCACCGTTATGTCCCGGTTACATCGTGGACGAAAGTTACTGCGCGAGTCGTTGGCTGATTATGCCCGCGAGCGCGGCTTTGGAAAGGAGCCAGCGCTATGAGCTGCGGCGGTCCTCACCAAACTCCCTGCGAGGAGATCATGGCAGCGATGCTGCTCTTTTTAGATAATGAAATTGCAGATGGAAATCAACTTCAAGCGGTAAAAGTTCACCTCCAGGAGTGTCCGCCTTGCGAAGGTGTGATTGCCAACGAACGTGCCGGGCTTGAGTTATTGCAATCGTTACTCAATAGATCCTGCTGTGAAACCGCCCCAGAAGAGCTCTTTGCCAAGATCTTTGACCAGACCCAGATGTTGGCCGACCAGATGATCGCGATGCATAATTCCCAGTTCATCGGTCAAACTCAGTTCTTTGCCGAATACAGCCGCACTGAAATTACCGTGGATGGGGTTACACAGATCATCGAAACTTCGCATGAAATTCGGCGAGACTTTCCGATCGAATAAAACTGCGCTTACGAAAATGGCGTTAGGTTTAAGACCGTGAACACCGAGAAATTGGTTGGGGCGCTGGGAATGGCGTCGCTAACGGTTCGCCCTGGGGATACCTGCGTCGCGGCCAATATCAGTGATCTTCCGGTCATCTCGACAAGTGCGCTAATAAATTTAATGGAGATCGCTTGCACTGCCGCACTGGAGGAATTTTTCGAACCAGGCGAAACTTCGCATACCGTTGAACTTCAGCTTAATTACCTATCTGGTGTAGGTGTAGGAAATGAGATTCGGGCGCATGCAACCTGTATCGAAAGTGCCGGTCCATTGCTAACTTTTAATGCTGAAATAAATCACGAAACTAGGTTGCTGGCGAGCGCGCGGGTCCAACGCAAGATTGTGGATCGGGTCTCGTTTATGGCGCGCACCGCCGCTGAAGGTATGCTCGCAGAAAAGAAAACGCTCTAACGAGTTTCGGTGGTAACCGATTCCAGCAAGAGCGTTTTTTACTTTTTTAAAGAGTTAAGCCTTCTTTGTCGCCCAGAAGATCTCGGCGATCTCATCGATCTTGGTGAGCAACTTCTCTGCTACAGCAACATCATTGGTGCCCTTGGTGCCACCGGCACCGGCGAGCTTTGTGGCTTCGTTGAAGAGAGCATTTAGTTGTGGGTAGGCCTCAAAGTGAGGTGCCTTGAAGTAGTCGGTCCATAAGACCCAGAGGTGATGCTTGACCAGTTCAGAGCGCTCTTCCTTGATGGCAACGGCGCGAGCTTTGAAGTCAGGATCTGAAGAGGCAGCGTACTTTTCCATAGTTGCCTTTACAGATAACGCTTCGATCTTTGCCTGTGCTGGGTCATATACGCCGCAAGGTAGATCGCAGTGGGCGAAGGCGATTGCCTTTGGTGCAATTAGTGCGGCGAATTTTGCCGAAATTGATCCGTTCATATCTGATGTGCCTTTCGGTAGCTGGGGGTGCGGTTACTGGATAAATAAAAATCTACTGTGTGAGACTACTACCCCTATGGAGAGTGCGAACTTTGGAATTGGCGGTCTGCGGCGAATTGCCGTCGTTGGTAACTCCATGTCGCCTACCTACAACGAAGGAGATTGGCTGCTAACCAGTTGGTGGCCAGCTGGACTCAGTACCTCGTTGACCCGGGGGCTGATGGGCAGGGCGGTATTGGTCCAGCGCGCAGGGCAGAGCGGCGAGCTGGATTTCTTGCAGATAAAGCGGATCAAGGAGATCGAACCGGTCGAATTTGGGCTGCCACGCTTTTGGGTCGAGGGCGATAACTCTGCGGCCAGTACGGATTCCAGACACTGGGGCTGGTTGGAAGCCCACGAGATCAAGGGCGCGGTGATGGTTCGCTACCGAAAGGGTAAAAAGAAGAGATAGCCGAGAAATACAGTTAGTTAAGCAAATCGCAAAGTTATAAAACTTCCGGCCGAATTAGCGCGAGAAGGCCTCCATTAGCAGCGCTTTTTGTTCCTCTTCGTGGACATAATGATTTCCAGTTGCGGGGCTGGCGGTGGCGCGACGGGAGACCGGACGAAGTCCTCGCCCTTCGAGCGCTTCGGCGGCGTGCAAGGCGATAAATGGCCAAGGGCCTTGGTTCGCTGGTTCATCTTGGACCCAGAGCAGATTGGCATGCGGATGCTTCGCCGCTTCGGCCGCAATGGCATCTGTAGGCAGTGGATATAGCTGTTCAATACGAACGATCGCAGTGCTGATTTCGCCCAGCTTGGCGCGCTCGGCTATTAGGTCGTAATAAATCTTGCCGGAGCAGAAAATTAAACGCGTCGCGTTGTGAACCGAATCGTCACCGATCAATGGGCGGAAAGTTCCCGTGGTGAAATCGTTCATCGCAGAGGCAGCGGCTTTGAGTCGCAACATCGACTTTGGCTCAAAGATAATCATTGGTCGACGAGCTGGGTTCTTCATATGCCAGCGCAGCAGATGGAAATAGGAGGCGGCCGAAGATGGTTGGGCAACGGTCATATTTCCTTCGGCACAGAGCGCTAAGTAGCGTTCAATTCGAGCGGAAGAGTGATCTGGTCCTTGACCTTCGTAACCATGTGGCAAGAGCATTACAAGAGAGGAGCGCTCGCCCCACTTTTGTAGCGCTGAAGAGATGAACTCATCAATAATGGTTTGGGCGCCGTTGGCGAAATCACCAAACTGAGCTTCCCAAAGAACTAAAGCGTTTTCGCGTTCATTGGAGTAGCCATATTCAAAACCTAGGGCGGCGTACTCTGATAGAAGTGAGTCAAAGACAAAGAATTGATTGGCATCGGAAATTAGACCGCGCAGTGGTGTCCATTGATTGCCAGATACTTGATCAACTATTACTGCATGTCGGTTGGAGAAAGTTCCGCGGCCGACATCTTGGCCAGCAAGGCGAATTGGGTGGCCTTCCAACAGCAAAGAACCAAAGGCGAGTAATTCACCGGTAGACCAATCGACCGTTCCCTCATCCAACATCTCGGTACGCTTTTGAAGTTGTGGCAGCAACTTTGGATGGATCACAAAACCTTCTGGGGTTGCAATTTGAGTTGCCGCGATCCTGCGAAGGGTGGCCTCATCGAGCGCAGTATTTACGCTTTCTGGCGTCGGAGTTTGCGGAACGGTGAAGATTGGATCTTCGGGTTGAACGTTGTGAACTGCATTAAAGACCGCTTCAAGTTGAGATTGGTAGTCGCGAAGAACTTCTTCAGCTTCGGCAACGCTGATATCGCCACGTCCGATAAGGGCTTCGGTGTAGATCTTTCGGGTGGAGCGCTTGGCTTCAATCATCTTGTACATCAGCGGTTGCGTGAAACTTGGCTCATCGCCCTCATTGTGGCCACGGCGACGGTAGCAAACCATGTCAATCACAACATCTTTATTGAAGGCTTGGCGGTATTCAAATGCTAAGCGGGCTACACGAACAACGCTTTCGGGATCATCGCCATTTACATGGAAGACCGGTGCTTGAATCATCTTTGCCACATCGGTGGAATAAGTTGAAGAGCGAGCGGCGACTGGTGAAGTAGTAAAGCCGACTTGATTGTTAATAATTACATGGATCGTTCCGCCGGTGCGGTAGCCGCGCAATTGCGAAAGGTTCAACGTTTCCGCAACCAAACCTTGGCCAGCGAAGGCGGCATCGCCGTGGACCAAAATCGGCAGAACTGTGTATGCCTCTTTCACATTCAAAATATCTTGCTTAGCGCGCACAATTCCTTCAAGAACAGGATTTACTGCCTCCAGGTGAGAAGGATTAGCAGCCAAGTAAATCTTTGTGGTGGCGCCAGATTCAGCGGTGAAAGTTCCTTCGGTACCAAGGTGATATTTAACATCGCCCGAGCCATGAACTTGGTTTTCGGCGTAGTGGCCTTCGAACTCTTGGAAGATAGCGCCGGCGGATTTGCCCGCGATATTTGCTAAGACATTTAGGCGACCACGGTGAGACATGCCGATACAAACTTCGACCATCCCCGAATCAGCTGCTTCCGAGATCACGGCATCGAGCAATGGGATTACTGATTCACCGCCTTCTAGCGAGAAGCGCTTCTGGCCAACGTACTTTGTCTGAAGGAAGGATTCGAAAGCTTCGGCGCTGTTGAGCTTGCGAAGGATTCGTAGTTGTTCTTCTCGTGGGGTGCGTGGGGCACCGACTTCAACTCGCTCTTGGATCCATCGGCGCTCTGCAGGATCTTGCATATACATATATTCGATACCGATAGTGCGGCAATATGAATCGCGCAAAATTCCCAAGATGGTTCGAAGCTTCATGATTGGTTCGCCACCAAATCCGCCAGTGGCAAATTCTCGATCTAAATCCCAGAGCGTTAAGCCATGAGTGACAACATCAAGATCGACGTGAGATCGCTGCACATATTCCAGCGGATCGATATCAGCCATCAGGTGGCCCGTTGTTCGATATGCATCAATCAAATGCTGAACGCGGGCTACCTTGTCGAGTTGATCTTCTTTATCAAAACTGGTGTCGTTGACCCAGCGAATAGGCACATAAGGGATTCGAAGAGCGGCGAAAATCTCATCGTAGAACTCATCGCCACCAAGCAAGAGATCACTGATTCGGCGAAGGAAATCACCGGAAGTTGCGCCTTGAATGATGCGGTGGTCGTAGGTGCTAGTGACCGTTACTACCTTGCTAATGCCATGTTCAGTTAGCGTCTCTTCGCTTGCTCCCATAAATTCGGCTGGGTAATCCAAGGCGCCAACGCCAAGAATTAAGCCTTGGCCAGATACCAATCTAGGTACAGAGTGAACCGTTCCTATTGTTCCTGGGTTAGTAAGTGAGACTGTGGTGCCCGCGAAATCTTCAACAGTTAAAGCGCCGCTGCGAGCTTTGCGCACGGTATCTTCGTATGAGCTCCAGAATTGCGCGAAATCTAGGGCTTCGCAACCTTTGATCGATGGAACAAGTAACTGCCGAGTCCCATCTGATTTTGTGAAATCAATTGCGATGCCAAGATTGATATGTTCTGGATGGCCCACCGCTGGTTTTTCATCTTGTAGTGTGAAGAAGCAATTCATTTCTGGCATCTGGCGTAGCGCCTTGATCATGGCGTAGCCGATCAAGTGGGTGAAGGAGACCTTGCCACCGCGAGCGCGCTTTAAGTGGTTATTAATAACGGTGCGATTGTCGATCAATAATTTCGCTGGGATGGCACGAACGCTGGTGGCCGTTGGCACCTTCAGCGATGCCTCCATGCTCTGGACTACTCGCGCACCGACGCCACGGATTGGCTCTATTCTGGCTGCGCCTGGCGTGACCAAGTTTGGGATGGGCTTAACAACTGGATCGGCCGGAGTTGGGCTGGCCACGATAGGGGCGCTCTTTAGCTTCTCTTGCGGTTGGAAAGTTTGGGCTGGTTCCGCTGGTGCGATTTCAACCGGGGCAACCACGGCCGCTGCGACTTCGGACGGTGTTTGCGAAACTTGCGCCACTTCGCTCTGATGAACCTCTGCAACGACTTCGGCATCCTCGGCCAAGGTATAAAAGTCAGCTTCAGAAAAAATCGGGGCGCTTGAAGTCGAAAACGCTTCTGACAGTGCCGCCTCAAAATCGGTGTTAGAAACCGCTTCGATATGCGGGCGCCGGGCAATCGTTGGTGCGTTGAGTGCGCTCTTGGGTATTGGTGGTGTTCCGCCTTTGGGCGCATCGGCCAGTGCCGGCAGAGCTGGTACCAATTGGGCGCCATCTAACCCAGGTGTGTAATTTGCAAAGAACTCAAACCAGGAAATGTCCACAGAAGCGGGATCAACTAAGTAGCGCTCGTACATCTCATCTACAAGCCAGTCGTTGAGCCCAAATGAGTCGCCAAATTTTTTGGCAGGCTTGTGACTTAGTGAAGATCTGGTTCCGGGTGCCGGCACTTGCAATGCTCCCTATCCATGTAGTGGCAAGACTCGCGTTTTGCATCGCTGCGTCTAAATCAAAAGGCAAGTCTAATCCACAGCGTAGTTTGTGCCCGCGTAAAACGGTGATGTCGCACCTGATAATAGGTAGACACTTTTTTTATTCTTTTGGTCTGAAGTGACATTAGTCCTAGCCCATCTGGATGATTTCGACGTGCGCTCTCGGCGCAGTCAGGGCAGAGTTCGGCTAATGAGTGCGGGTGAAATGTATGTGGCCGCCGTTACACCCATTGCATCAGAGCTCGCTTCCGATACAAAATCAGCGCCATTAGCGATTGTCACTGGTGGTTCGCGTGGTTTGGGATACGAAGTTGCCAGTGGTCTGATCAGAGCTGGACATCGAGTTGTCTTAATTGCGAAAGATCCAGAGCGACTGATGAGCGTTGCCAAATCATTAAAGTGCGATTTTCGTTCAGTTGATGTAGCCGATTCGGCGGCTTTTCGATATGCGTTGGCCGATATCGTTTCAAAATCCGGTCCGGTATCGACTCTAGTGTTGGCTCATGGCGTAATGAGTGAAAAACTTTCGAAGACGATTCGAACCAGCGACGCGGAATGGCGACGAGTTCTTTCGATAAATCTCGATGCCGCCTTCACCGCCATAAGTGCGATCGCCCCGGGCATGGTCGAAGCTCGCAATGGGCGAATCATCGCCTTTTCAGCCTGCCTTGGAAGAATGTCAGGACCTGGAAGTGCCGGTGGCTTGGCACCTTATCGAATCAGTAAAGCGGGGTTGAATTCCCTAATTCGAAATTTCGCTCATGAATCGGGGTTGGGCTCGCGCGGCGTTCTGGTTGATGCCACCTGCCCTGCACATTGTCGTACCGATATGGGCGGGCCTGATGCGCCGCGGTCTGCAGAGGAAGGCGCCGAAACAGCAATCTGGCTAGCAACGCGCGAATTCGTACCCGGCGTTGATCAGACTGGCGTACTTTGGGAAGACCGACAAATAATTCCTTGGTAG
>JBAXKZ010000030.1:0-18253 GCA_037135095.1 Actinomycetes bacterium | reverse complement strand
CCATTCCAGGCGGCAGGGCCATACTTGGCGGCAGAGAACGACCACCAGAAGAGCGCATCTGCCTCATCATCTTTTGAGCTGAAGTGAAGCGATCGACCAAATTATTAACCTCGGAGACCGCGCGTCCACTCCCCTTGGCAATTCGAAGGCGGCGGCTACCGTTCAGGACCTTGGGATCATTTCGCTCCCCAGGGGTCATAGATTGAACGATCGCCTGCGTTCGCACTAGTTCACCTTCATCAAAGTTTTCCAGTTGCTTCTTCATAGCTCCTGAGTTCACTCCAGGAAGCATTCCCAAGAGTTTGGTCATAGAGCCCATTTTCTTCATGGCCTCAAGTTGTTGCAGGAAGTCATCAAGGGTGAAATCTTCTCCGCTAGCAAACTTGTTCTCCAACTTTGCAGCATCTTCGCTATCAAATGCTTTCTTTGCTTGTTCAGCCAGAGTGGCAACATCGCCAAGGCCAAGGATCCGTGATGCCATTCGCTCTGGATAGAAAAGATCGAAGTCACCCACTTTCTCGCCAGTGGCGGCAAACATTATTGGTCTGCCAGTGCTCTTAGTAATAGATAGTGCCGCGCCGCCCCGAGCATCGCCATCGAGTTTGGTTAATACAATTCCATCGAATCCAACTCCATCGAGAAAAGCGCGCGCCGTGCGAACTGCATCTTGTCCGATCATTGCGTCAACTACAAAAAGTACTTCATCCGGATTAATAGCATCTCTGATCGACTTGGCTTGCTTCATCAATTCTTCATCGACACCTAAGCGACCGGCGGTATCAACGATCACAATGTTATGGATTTTGTCGTTGGCAAATTTCACGCCGGCCTTAGCAACAGCAATCGGATCCCCAACGCCATTACCCGGCTCCGGTGCGAAGACTGGAACGGATATTGATTCACCTACAATTTGAAGTTGCGTAACAGCATTAGGTCGTTGCAAGTCCGAAGCGACCAACAACGGGGTATTCCCCTGATCTTTCAAATACTTAGCCAATTTGCCAGCGAGTGAAGTCTTTCCGGCGCCCTGAAGGCCAGTTAACAGAATTACCGTTGGCGGCCGTTTGGAATAGCGAATTCTTCTGGCACTGCCGCCAAGAATTTCTACCAGTTCCTGGTGGACTATGTCGAAGATCTGCTGAGATGGGTTGATACCCTTATTGATATCCGCGAGTGACTCGAGGGTACGTTCTGAAATCCGAGCGATAAAGTTTTCCGTAACTTCTAGGGATACATCGGAATCAAGCAACGCTAATTTGATTTCGGCAGTGATTTCAGCAATATCCTCAGCCTTGATTCGCCCCTTTTTGCGCAGCGAGGAGAAGGCGGTAGTGAATTTGGCTGACAACGAATCAAACATGGGACGATCCTACTATTGCGTTAGGAGCAACTGCTCAACTTGATTAGCCAGCAAAACAGCTCGCTCCTCCGAAAGTGCATTCCCTTGAAGATCGGTTAAATAGAGAGTATCGAAGGCCTCCGCTCCTAATGTCGCCACAATTGCTGCTCGAATATCGACGCCAAATCTGGAGACTGCCTTAGCCACCGTATAGAGAATTCCTGGTCGATCGTGCATTCGTACCTCTAACACAGTGGCATTAGTTGCTAAGTCATTGCTGGCTCGTACTATCGGAGGTGCAACAGGGATTCCTGGAAATTTACGATAATTCGCAATTCGTTCGCTCAGACGATCTGATAAATCTAATTCACCGCTAGCTGCCCGACGCAGAAGTTCCTCCAATTTAATTGCGGTTGGTAACTCAGCATGGGGATCAAGCACAACAATCCATTTCATAACTGCCGAGCCGTCCACGGTACGAGTTCTGGCAGATCGCACATTGAGCCGAGAAATGGTCAGTGCGCCAGCGACCATAGATAACAAACCAACTTGATCGGGCGAAATGATTTCGATCTCGAAATTATTTTCATGAGCATTGATTTCTACCCACAGCTTGCCCTCGACTGAACGGGCAATCTGTGATGGCGTTAGCTCTAACTGTGCCGCCGGTTCTATGCCTGACATCGCGGCGAGAGTTCTGGAAACCAGATCAGAAACGAGTCGCGCCTTCCAATCGCTCCAAGCGGTCCGGCCAGTCGCTTCGCCGTCGGCAATGCTTAGAGCATGAAGTAGCTCTAACGTCTGCGCGTTGCCAACATGTTGCACCACATGTGCAACCGTCGCCGGATCATCTAGATCTCTTCTGGTTGCCACTGTAGAAAGAAGGAGATGCTCTCGAACCAGCAATGCCAACGTTTCGCAATCTTCATCAGAAAATCCCAATCGTTTTGCTAATGGGCGCATCAATACTTCACCGTACTCCGAATGATCTAGATCAAGGAATCCCTTGCCCAGGTCATGAAAGACTGCCGCCACCAAAAGCAAATCTGGGCGATGCACATTTCTAATCAGTGCCGATGCCCGCACCGCGGTTTCGAGCATATGTCGATCAACGGTATGGCGATGTAACGCATTTCGCTGTGGTAAAAAACGCACGTGAGACCATTCTGGAATCCAACTCTCGACTATGCCCTCTTGGTCTAACGCCTCCCAAACTTTAATCAGCGACTCCCCCGCCCCGAGCAAGGCGACTAGGTCTTCGCGGCTCTGTCTGGGCCATGGAGTTGGCAATGGAGAAAAATTTTCGGCAATGTAGATGGTCGCGTCGATAGAAAGCGGCAAGCCAAGCTGAACCGCCGCAGCGGCCGCTCTTAATCCGAGCCCAGAATCCCCTTCAGAAATTTCAACGGGTTCGAGCACGACCTCCTCATTTTGAACCCGAAGACCTTTACCAATTACCGGATCATTACGCTTTCTGAAGAACTTTTTAGCTTTAGTATTCTCGATTCGATGTATCGTCAAATTCATAACATAATCAACAGCTCTGGCTGACTTTGCAACTTCTAACATCAAGGCATCGGCATCGGCAAAGTTCATAACTTTAGCTACCGCATCTTGTTGACTCAGCAGAAGTTGATCCCGTCCACGTCCTGAATTAAGGTGGAGCGAATCGCGGACATTGGCTAATAGATTTTCAGCGGCAGCCAAGCGATCTAAAGCGATTGGTACCGCACCAGTTAGCGCCATCGCTCTAATCGTCGTGATATCTCTGAGCCCACCTCGTGACTCCTTCAAGTCTGGCTCCAACAAATAAGCCAATTCACCGGATCGGGCAGCGCGCTCGGAAACCGAACCGACTATGCCAGCAAAATTTCGTTTGAAATTTCGGCGCCAACTTTCTTGCGCATCTTGTGCAACCGAAGTCACTAATTCGAAATTACCCGCGATAGCACGCAAATCCAAAAGTCCCATCGCAACTTTAAGATCGGCTTCGGCTGCTGCTTTCGTTTCAGCTCTAGTGCGAACCGAGTGATCAATCGCGCGAGCCTGATCCCATAACGGATAGAGAAAAGAATTAACAAATTCTAGAAGTGAATCCGATGGAATCGAGCCATCGTGAATTATCAGAAGATCTAAATCTGAGCCCGGGGAGAGTTCACCTCGGCCATATCCACCGACAGCGCCAATTGCCAGCGCCTCTTTGATTTTAGGAAATTTTTCCGAGCTCTTGAGAAAAAGTTCTTGGAGAAGGCCATCGGAACTATCAGACCGTTCCCGCCGCTCTCGAGTACTCATAGTTTTAGCCTAACTTCCCTTTCGGTGAAATACTTCTTACCTACGATGGAAGTTAGGCCAAACTATTTAAAAACGACCTTGACTAGCTGTTATTAGATCGCATCAACTCCACGTTCGCCAGTGCGAACCCGTACGACGCTCTCCACCGGAGTGGACCAGACTTTGCCATCACCAATAGATCCAGTCGATGCTGCTTTGACGATAACGTCAATAACTTTCTCGGCCTCTGGTGAATCAACTAGTACTTCAAGGCGCACCTTTGGCACGAGGTCCACGGTGTATTCCGCACCGCGGTAGACCTCAGTGTGGCCTCGCTGGCGCCCGAAGCCGCTTGCTTCGGAAACCGTCATGCCGGTGATGCCAAAAGCCTGCAGTGCATTTTTAACATCATCGAGTTTAAAAGGCTTGATGATCGCTGTTATAAGTTTCATGGCTCCCCTTAATTTGCAGACTGTTGTGAGGAAAGGAATCGAGAGCCATCACTGAAGGATGAATTCTCGTAGGCCGTTTCGGCGTGCAGAGACAAGTCCATGCCAGCAACTTCTTGCTCTTCAGAAATGCGAAGGCCCATCACCATGTCAAGGATCTTAGCCAAGATATAGGTAACCACGAAGGAGTAAGCGACGACGGCAATTACCGCAACGGCTTGATGGCCCATCAAAGTCCATCCGCCCTTATACAGAACGCCATTTGCGCCAGCACCGTTGGTCATCTTGGTTCCAAGAAGTCCGATTAGAAGTGCGCCAGCGATACCACCAACGAGGTGAACGCCAACAACATCAAGAGCATCATCAAACTTGAAGAAAGTCTTTAGACCAGTTGCGAGACAGCAGATAACGCCGGCCGCAATTCCGATCGCGATTGAACCCATTGGACTAACAAATCCACAAGCAGGAGTGATGGCAACAAGGCCCGCCACAGCACCAGAAGCTGCTCCAAGTGTTGTTGCATGTCCATCACGAAGCTTTTCGGTAAGGATCCAAGCCAAGAGCGCGGCACCGGTGGCAGTGTTGGTATTTACGAAGGCATAGGCAGAGAGTGTGTTAGCCCCAAGTGCGGAGCCGGCATTAAATCCAAACCAACCAAACCAAAGTAAGCCGGCACCTAGAAGAACGAAAGGTACGTTGTGTGGGCGCATGCGCTCCTTTGGCCAGCCTTTTCGTTTTCCAAGGACTAGAACCAAAGCCAGAGCAGCAGCACCAGCATTAGCGTGAACAACAGTTCCGCCAGCAAAGTCTTCAGCACCTAACTTGAAAAGCCATCCGCTAGGAGAGAAGACCCAGTGAGCGACCGGCGCATAGACAACGATCAACCAAAGAGCAGAGAAAACAACCCATGCTCCGAACTTCATTCGGTCAGCAGATCCACCAGTAATTAATGCAGGAGTGATAATTGCGAACATTAATTGGAAGGCGCAGAAGACCAGCGGTGGAATTGTTAGAGATTCAAAACCAGTTGCTTGCTGCCAAATATGATTTAGCCCGAATTGGTGCAAATCACCAATCAACTTACCCTTTCCGCTGAATGCCAGGCTGTAGACGCCGGTAATCCAAAGAACTGACACGATTCCCATCGTGACAAAATTCTGCGCCAACATTCCAAGAACATTCTTTCCGCGAACCATGCCGCCGTAGAAGAACGCGAGGCCAGGAGTCATAAGCAGGACCAATGCGGCCGATGCCAGGATCCAGGCGGTATCACCAGTGTCAAAATGCATAAGGGCTCCAAAGAACGAATATAGGTAAGTGACCATCGGTCTCGCCGTTGAGAGGAGTGAAGAGTGACCCCTAAGGGTTACGAGTAACTACCTAATTTAGTTTCAAGAAAGTGACGCTTTAGCTAGATTTGTTACAAGTAGGTTTCGGCTAATCAGCCATCAACCCCTGCAAGTAAGCACCGGCATCGAAAATGGCGATATCAGACAAGGACTCGCCCGTTCCCACAAACTTGATCGGCAACCCAGTTTCGCGCTCAATCGCCAGCGCAATGCCGCCTTTGGCGGAGCCATCGAGCTTTGTCAGGATTAACCCAGTGACCACAACACTTTGAGTAAAAATCTTCGCTTGCGAGATCGCATTTTGGCCGGTCGTCGCATCAATCACCAACAGCACTTCATCGACCGGCGAGCTCTTGGAAATTACTCGAGCAATTTTTTCTAGCTCATCCATCAATCCAGATTTGGTGTGCAATCGACCGGCAGTATCAACCACCAAATAATTGATCTGATCGGCTTTGGCTCTCGTAATTGCATCAAATGCAACTGCTGCTGGGTCACCTTGGGCCTTTCCCGCGACAACTGGAATATCTAGCCGAACCCCCCAGGTTTGCAATTGCTCAGTAGCGGCGGCTCGGAAGGTATCGGCGGCGGCAACAATTACTGAATTGCCTTGATTTTTTAGTAAGCCGGCCAATTTTGCAACCGAGGTTGTCTTGCCAGTGCCATTCACCCCAACTACCAAAACTGTTGTTGGCCGATCATTAATTTTTACTAATTCGCGTGGTGATTTGCTCAGCCAGGATTGAAGTATTTCAAGAACTAAAAGTTCCGGGCTCTCGCCTTTAATCTTCTTTGCCAGCGCTACTACTTCCGCGGCAGCTGCGGCTCCTAGATCAGATTCAATTAATGCTCGTTCGATCTCCTCCCAATCTGAATTAGTGAGCGATCCAGATCGGAGCTTTGAAAAAAGCTTTCCGAAGAGCGACATACCGTTCGCTTAAACGCTTGCTTCGGACTCGCGAAGTCGCTGGGAGATTACTTCGGAGACGCCATCGCCGCGCATTGTTACACCGTAGAGCGCATCGGCAATCTCCATTGTGCGCTTCTGGTGAGTGATAATGATGAGCTGTGATTTTTCGCGCAGCTCTTCAAAGACACCTAGGAGTCGACCAAGGTTAGTGTCATCAAGCGCCGCCTCGACCTCGTCCATGACGTAGAAGGGACTTGGTCTAGCTTTAAATATTGCAACCAACATGGCAACTGCAACTAGCGATCGCTCACCACCGGAGAGCAATGAGAGTCGCTTAATTCGCTTTCCTGGGGGGCGCGCTTCCACATCAACTCCCGAAGCCATAATGTCATCTGGGTTGGTAAGAATTAATCGGCCATCGCCACCTGGGAACAACCTGGCGAAAATAATTTCAAATTCCCGAGCTGTATCGGTGTAAGCATCCAGGAAAATTTGTTGAACTTTCTCATCAACTTCTTTAATGATTTCTAGCAAATCTCGTCGGGTCTTCTTGAGATCTTCAAGTTGCTCGGCTAGATAACGAAGTCGCTCTTCGAGGGCTGTGTATTCCTCGAGCGCAAGTGGATTGATTTTTCCAAGCATGGCTAGTTCGCGTTCTGCTTGAGCCAAACGCTTCTCTTGCTGCTCTCGGCGATATGGGATGAGATCCCCGGGAACAAAGTTGCCGTCAGCATCTTCAACAAATGTGGGCACATCACTTGCTGGGCCATACTCCGCGAGCAAAGTAGCAACATCGACCCCTAGTTCTTCGACCGCTTTATCTTCGAGGACTTCGATGCGCATTCGCTGCTCGGCACGTGCCAGCTCATCACGATGGACGCTTGAGGTTAATTGATCGAGTTCGGTAGTTAGTTCGCGGCTCTGGCTCCGAATTGCCAGGATCTCGCCTTCGCGGGCTGTTCTTGCAAGTTCAAGTCGTTCGCGCTCTGCAGCTGCCTTCGCAATTGATAGTTCAATCTGAATTAGCGCTTCATAAGCAGTATCTGCGATAGCTTGGGCGGTTACTGAAGCAATGGTTCGTTGCTCTCTGCGAATGATCGCTTTGGAAGCTGCTTCGCGCTCGGTTACGGCGCTCTGCTCTAAAGTTAGGGCTCGTTGTGCGAGCGCTGCGAATCGTTCTTCCAGAGTACGAAGATGTAAACGAGCTTCAACTTCAAGGGATCTTGAAGCTGAAACCTTGGAGCGAAGATCTTCTAAATGAGTTAGATCTGGTTCTGCTGGCTCTTGATGAGATTCAAATTGTGAAAGTGCCGCTTCTAAATCTTGTTCATCCGAGGCCCGTTGATTGGATGCTTCTACCAAAGAGGCGCTGGCGCGTTCAACTTCAGCTTGGGCGCTCTTTACATTTTGACCAGCTACTGCCATTTGTTCAGCAAGGCCGGACATCTTGGCATCGGATTCATTTAACTTTGCAAGTTGAAGTTCGTAGCCATTTTTCTTGGCCGTTAAAGCCTCATCTGAGCGAATAATTTCAAACTTGATTTGTTCGCAGTTGGCCACAATTTTGGCGAGTTCTGCGGCAGTTCGTTCCACTAACGCCGTGATCTCAATGGCCGAACTCTGCTGTGCTGAACCGCCGCGCACGCGAACGCTGCCAACCACGTCACCTTCTTTGGTGACTGCAATTAACGAAGAGTCATGAGCCAAGATGGCTTGTGCCTGTGCTAAAGATTCGATAGCAACATAGCGATGCAGTAATTGATGAACCAGGTCGCCAACTTTGGATGAGCTAATTAGTGAAGCTAATGGTTTAGCCCCGGCTGGCAAATTGGTGAGTAGCGCAGAATCAACCGCAGCGGAATCAATAACCAAGAGTTCCGATTGTCCAGCCGCTTCACTTTTCAATAACGTCAATGCCGCAACTGCCGAACTCAAATCTTCCACAACGATTGCATCTGCTAGTGGCCCAAGCGCAGCAGCAACAGCCGCTTCCCAGCCTGGTTCTACTGAAATGAGCGAGGCCAATTTTCCGCGAACCCGAACGCCATTTCGTCCAGATAGGACTACACCGGATCCATCACGGTGGACCAAACTCTCTTGGAGTGCGCTCTTTCGAGCTTCAAGTCCGGCTCGAGCACGTTCGGCTACTTGCCCGCTTTCGATTAGCGCTGCATGCTCAACCTGAGCTTGCTCCATAACCGATTTCGCCGCTTCAAATTGCGCATCAAGATCGGGCTCGCTGGCATCGAGGCTAGCGATCTGAGTTTCTAGGATCGCAAATTCTTGTTGGAACGCTTTATAACGCTCACTGGCATCGTCACGAGACTTAGTGAGTCGAGTTATCTCGGCGTTCGTAGCATCGATTCGAGATTTCAGGCCATTGATATGACCTTCTTGGCGAGCAGTACCTTCACGTTGATCTGCAATGGCCCGGAGCGCAGCCGAAACCCGATTCTCTTCTAGGGCCAAGTCTGCTTCCAGGCTGTGCAAGATTCCAGAGACGACTTTTAAGTTTTCGCCTGCGCCTAGCGATTCTTCTTTCAGCGCACTTTCTTCAATGCGGAGCGTTCTGGCTTCAGTTTCCATGGAATCTGGATCTCGCCCGCTACCCCGAGCCTCTTCGCCATCTTCGGCGAGAAAACGAGCTCGCTCGGAAGAAAGGTTTTGAATGCCTCGGAATTTTTCACGTTGCTCTGTGAGCTTGTAATAATTTTCTTGAGCCGCAATAAGTTGTGGATTTTCCGTAGCGCTGGTGCGATCGATCTCTTCTTCGCGAGCGCGTGATTCGTTGAGCGCAGCTTCAACTTGATCGCGGCGAAGTCGAAGCGAAGTTTCGTCAGCTACTTCAGCATCTAAAGTTGATCGAAGTTGCATTAGGTCATCAGCGAGTAGGCGCAACCTGGAGTCTCGCAAATTTGACTGGATAGTGGAAGCTTTACGGGCTACCTCAGCTTGCTTACCAAGTGGTTTTAACTGGCGACGCAGTTCAACCGTCAAATCCGTGATTCGTGCCAAGTTGGCCTGCATGGAATCTAATTTTCGCAGCGCCTTCTCTTTACGCTTTCGATGTTTCAGTACGCCAGCTGCTTCTTCGATAAAGGCGCGACGCTCCTCGGGGTTGGCCAGCAAGATGGCATCGAGTTGACCCTGGCCGACGATGACATGCATCTCGCGACCAATGCCGCTATCGCTTAAGAGCTCTTGAATATCCAGGAGTCGAGTTGCGTCGCCATTTAACTGATACTCGCTGGCGCCATTTCGGAAGAGAATTCTGGTAATTGTTACTTCGGCAAATTCGATCGGCAGGGTGCCTGATGTGTTATCGATTGTGACCGAGACTTCAGCCCGGCCTAGCGGTGCTCGGCCCGAAGTGCCAGCAAAGATGACATCCTCCATTTTGCCGCCACGCAGAGATTTTGCCCCTTGCTCGCCCATGACCCATGAGAGGGCATCGACAACGTTGCTCTTACCCGAGCCATTGGGTCCGACGACGCAGGTAATTCCAGGCTCAAAATTGAGGCTGGTAGCCGAGGCGAAGGATTTGAAGCCCTTGAGGGTCATACTCTTCAAATACACGGGGAAAACCTACCCGTTCGCGTTGCCTTCTTGAACCGAATCAGGCTCAGCACCTACTCGCGATTCTCAAAAAACGTTCTGCTGGCACTTATAGCCGCCTAAATTTGACACTTAGGGCAGAGATGCGATGAGCGGTTGGCAAAGGAAATTCGAATAATGGGCGTGGCGCATCGATCACAGGGCTCGCTCTCGCGACCATAAACCGCCAGCGTTCGATCGAAGTACCCACTTTGGCCATTCACGTTGACATAGAGCGCATCAAAGGAGGTCCCTCCAACCGCCAGCGCCTCGGACATCACCGCCGTTGCCTGACGCAATAGATTAGAAAGTTGGCGTTTCGTCAAAGAATTACTGGCGGTCTGCGGGTGAATTCGAGCTCGCCAAAGCGATTCATCGGCATAGATATTGCCGATTCCACTCAGAACCTTTTGATCCAGAAGTACTCGCTTGATCTCACTCTTTTTCTGCTGAATAGTTTCAATTACCAGTCGAGTATTAAATTCCGGGTCGAAGAGGTCGCGAGCAATATGGGAGGCCATTAGCGGCACTTCTGGTCCATCGGCGGAAATTGCCAACCAGCCAAAGGTCCGTTGATCAATGAATCTAAGTTCATCCGCGCCTTTTGTAAATGAGATTCGGGCTCGCAAATGCACCTCATCGGTTTTGTTCTTCGGTTGAATTAAAAATTGCCCGCTCATTCCAAGATGAGCAACGAGATTTAGCGAACCTTTAGTTCGAAGCCAGAGGAATTTACCTCGACGTTCAACAGCAATAACTTTTTCACCTTCGAGAATTTCAAAATCAAATTCACTCTTTGGATTGATGGCGCGGTGGTGAAGTATCGAGGTCTTGCGGATTGTTCGCCCAACTACTGCTTTAGCTAAGCCGCTGCGAACCGTTTCAACTTCAGGAAGTTCTGGCATTTAACGCCTCGTATGCCAATCGAGCCGCCACCTGCTCCGCTTCTCGCTTGCTCTTACCTTCGCCTACCGGAAATTTCTCGCCGGAAAGAATTGCGGCGGCGGTGAATGCCTTGTTGTGGTCGGGACCAGATTCGGTGATTTCATATTCAGGTGAGGTGAAGCCTCGAGCGGCAGCCAGTTCTTGCAGCGCGGTTTTGCCATCCAGACCGATTCCCTGCGAATGTGCTTGTGCAATTGCCGGACGAACCAATTTGAGGATTATTTCGGCACACTTTTGAAAACCATGCTCTAGGTAGATGGCTCCGATGAGCGCTTCTAGGGAATCGGCCAAAATTGAATTCTTATCGCGACCGCCGGAACTTTCTTCGCCTTTTCCGATTCGCAGGTGCTCACCAAGTTCTAGTGTGCGAGCAATCTGCGCCAGGGCTCTCATATTGACTACGCCAGAGCGCAGCGGAGAGAGACGGGATTCATCCAAATCGGGGAATTCTGCGTAAAGCTCTTCAGTAACTACTAAACCTAAAACGCTATCGCCTAAGAATTCTAAGCGTTCGTTTGTCGGTAAGCCGCCAGACTCGTAGGCAAAAGAGCGGTGAGTCAGGGCTAATTCCAGCAACTCATCAGTAACCGAAATTCCGAGAGCTTCGGTTAGACGAGCGTACAGATCAGACCTCGAGAACCTGACGACGGTTATAGGTACCGCAGGTTGGACAGGCTGCATGCATCAATTTAGGTTGCTGACATTGACCACAAGGCGCCAAAGGTGCTGGAGTGGTTTTCCATGAGCTACGACGATGACGGGTGCGAGAACGGGACATCTTTCGCTTTGGGACCGGCATGATTAACCCTTTCTCTTAAAGCGTGGGCGTTAGATAAACGCTCCTTGAACAGAGGAGAAGTATCCCTCAAACCTGGCAAGAAGTAAAAATGAAGCCAGAATCTGGAAAAATCAGGCTTCTGGGCTCTTCCAGCCTTCAAGCCCAGCCCAACGGATATCGGCCACGGCATGCTCGTGATCTACCGGGAGAAGGGTCCACTTGATTCCACAATCTGGGCAGAGCCCAGGGCAATCGGGCGAACAGAGTGGGTTTATCGGAAGATTTAAAATGATGGCATCTCGGACTGATGGTTCTAGATCGATGATATCCCCAACCATTTGGCGAACATCATCGGATTCCTCATCTAGCTCTTCATCGGCTTTGGCTGAACTCTTCTTTGCCGGCTTCTTCTTCTGGCGATAATCCACTTCGTACTCAAAGAGCTCTTGAAACTTTTCGTCAATGCTAAATTCGACGCGATCCAAACAGCGAGTGCACTCTCCGACGGCTTCTGCGGCAACAGTAGCCGTAACCAGGATTCCTTCCGTCACGGACTCAAGACGAAGTTCGATATCGATTGGTTCATAATCTGGAATTGAGATTACATCAAAGCCCATGGGTTCGTGCTCGTCGATCTCAAGAAAATATTCTCGCATCTCACCGGCGCGACGCGGTAAATCATGAGTGTCAAAATGAAACGGGTGAAAAGCCATTTAATTAATCACTCTGCCAATTCAGAAAGCGCGTGATTTTCTTCTACGCCACCAAGTCGATCGCGACCGCGGCTAATTACCTCGAGCGTCTTATTTAAGATTACTTCTAAGGTGGCAAGACGAGAATCTATATAAGCTTCAATCTCTTCGCGCTCTTTCTTTGCCTCAGCGTCTACCTCATCTAATATCCGTTGTGATTCTTTGCGAGCAGCGCTGACGATTTCAGTTTGCTCGACCATTTGCGCCACTTCCTCGCGGGCCATAGCAATTATGTGATCGCCGCTGATTCGGGCTTCCTCTAAAATCTGATCTTGTTGCAACAAAATCTGCTGAGCCAAATCAAAATCGACTGGGAAAGATTTTTGAGCTTGATCTAAAATTTCTAGTAGTTCGCCACGGTGCACCACGCAACTTGCTGAAAGCGGAACGGAACGTGCCTCTTCAACCATGGTGATCGCCGATTGAACTCTTTCGATTGCATCCATAACTAACTCCGTTGCTCTAACTTTACGATTGCTGATTCATATTTAAGGCTAACCGAGTCTTTAAACGTTCAAGCAACAAGGGTGGGACATAACTGGAAACATCACCGCCGTAACTTCCGATCTCTTTGACTATCGAAGAAGATAGGAAGGAGTGTGCTGGCGCTGTCGACATAAAGAGAGTTTCTACCCCCTGCAACTGCAAATTGATCTGGGACATTTGAAGCTCATAGTCGAAGTCGGTTATGGCTCGAAGTCCCTTAACAATGATTGGAATTCCATTCTGTTTGCAATAATCAACGAGCAACCCAGACCATGAGTCAACGACCACATTTGGATAAACCGTGGTTACCTCGCGAATCATCGAAATCCGCTCTTCAACGGTAAATAGCGACTTTTTGGTTCGGTTTACCAAGACCGCGACTACCACTTCGTCGAACATTGAGCTCGCTCGAGCAATAATATCCAAGTGCCCAAAGGTGATGGGATCGAAGGATCCTGGGCAAACAACTTTTCTCACGGCAAAACGCTAGCAGAGTAGCCTCCGTAGAAGATACTTCCCTGTCCATATGAGCGAACTTTTTCCGAAGTGAGTGGCTCAGGCCAGGTAAATGGATCACCTTTGGAGCGTCGCTCAATTGCCACCATGCCAATTGGAGTTAATAGCTTGTGAGCCAAAATGCTCTGCAGAATTTCTTCGATCGTGTGATTGGAGATTTCATAAGGCGGATCCATAAAAATGATGTCATATGCCAGGCCACGCGAGCTCTGCACAAAAGTGATAGCAGACATCCGAAAAAGATGATGTTTGCCCCCTGCGTTTTTTATGAGATTGAAATTCTTAGCCGCGACTTCACTGGCGTCGTCATCTTTCTCTACTGAGTGAACTAAATTTGCCCCGCGAGACAGAGCCTCAACTCCGACCGCACCAGAGCCAGAAAATAAATCAAGAAAATTAAGCCCCTCAAGAGTCCCGAAGCTTGATTCCAGTGATGAGAAAAGGCCTTCTCTGGCTCGATCGGAAGTAGGCCTGGTTTTCTCACCCGGAGATAGCAGGTTCATCCCTTTGCTGCTGCCAGCGATAATTCTCACGGTAGAAAGATTAGCTCCTCAACCTTTATCTAAAAAGGCGGATTGCTCTTCAGCTTTTAAGGATTCAACTTCAGCGGCGAGAGCTGGCCACTTTGATAACGATGCATCCTCAACAATCAAGGAGTTCGAGACACTTCTTGCTTGTTCGATCAATGGTTCATCTCGGAGTACGCGAAGTAGCCGCAGGTGTGATCGAGTTCCAGATTGTGCTCGACCTAGGACATCGCCTTCACGTCGCTGATCTAAATCGATCCGTGACAACTCAAAGCCATCAAGAGTTGAAGCTACGGCATTCAATCGGGCCATTGCTGGTGAATCAGCAGGCGCGCTGGAGACTAATAAACACAGTCCCGCAACTTTGCCACGGCCGACTCGACCTCTGAGTTGATGCAGTTGAGATACTCCAAATCGATCGGCATCCATGATGACCATCATTGAAGCGTTAGGAACATCTACTCCGACTTCGATCACAGTAGTGGCGACCAAGACATCGATCTCGTTATTAGCAAAAGCGTTCATTGTCGCATCTTTATCTTCCGAAGAGAGGCGTCCGTGAAGCACTGCGATTTTTAATCCGCGTAGCGCCCCAGCCGCTAATAATGGTGCCAACTCATCGACAGCGGTCATTTCGCCCTCACCGCTAATTTGATCTTCTTCTAGAGTCTGACCCATAAGGGCAGCCATATTTCGATCGCGCTCGGTTATGGTGCTCTTCTTTTCTTCGCTGCTGCCAACAATCCGAGGCGCAACCACATAAACCTGGTGACCTTTGGCTACCTCTTCGCGAACGCGAGCCCAGGCTCGCTCTAAGAAGTGTGGTTTCTCGGCAACAGCAACAACGTGGGTTTCAATTGGTGTTCGACCAGCTGGCAGCTGCCGCAAAGTGGAGATATCCAAATCGCCAAAGATAGTCATGGCTACCGTTCTTGGAATCGGAGTTGCGGTCATTACCAAAAGATGAGGTGGCAGCTTAGCTTTCATTTTCAGCGCATCTCGTTGCTCAACGCCAAACCGGTGTTGCTCATCAATAACGATCAAACCCAGGTCGTGAAAGTTCACACCTTCGCTCAGCAACGCGTGGGTTCCGATAACAATCCCGGCTTCACCTGAGGCAATTTTTCCAAGCATCACCTTACGATTTGCCGCGTTTAAGGAGCCGGTAAGCAAAGCTAATTGTGTGCCTTCTCCAGTCCCACCGATCATTCCAGCCTGACCCAGTGGACCTAAAAGCGCCGAAAAAGTTTTGAGGTGTTGCTGTGCCAATACTTCAGTCGGAGCGAGAACTGCAGCCTGGCCCCCGCTATCGACTACTGCCAAAATCGCGCGAAGTGCGATCACAGTTTTACCGGAACCTACCTCTCCCTGAAGCAAGCGATGCATTGGATGTGGTTGTAATAAATCATTTTCGATTTCGGTTCCAACTTCGATTTGGCCATCGGTGAGCTTGAAGGGAAGTTGCGCTTCAAAGGCCGTTACTAAACCGCCTTCACGAATTGGTCTTGGAACGGCGGACTGCTTTCGGATATCGGCGCGTCGTTGGGCGAGGATCAATTGAAGTAGCAGCGCTTCGTCAAAAGTTAAGCGCTCGCGAGCGCGGTCTACTTGTTCTAAATCTTCGGGTTGATGGAGAAAGGTGAAAGCGCTCTTTAGATCTGGATAATTAAATTGGTTTGCAATCTCAGTTGGAAGGTAGTCCGCTATTTCATCCAAAGAATCAATTGCGAGTTTCTGGCAAGCTGATATTTTCCAGGTGGGTAATTTTGCAGTTGCTGGATAGACCGGCAAATATTTCCCCGCGAATTCAGCAATCGCTGCATCAACATCCTCGCCATCGGGAATCATTTGATAATCCGGATGAGAAAGCTGGCGTTTGCCATTGAAGATTCCGACTTTGCCGGCAAAGAGTCCGGAGCGACCCGCCCGAAGCTCCTTCTCTCGCCACGGTTGATTAAAATAAGTTAAAGACAACTTTGCCTTGCCATCGCTCAGGATCGCTTCCAAAATATTTCGACCATTTGCTCGACGAAGTTTTACCGATTCAACTTCAGCCAAAACTGTAACTTCATCGCCTTCGGCCAGGGCGCCGATATCAGAGAGCTCGCCTCGGACGACATAACGCCTGGGATAGTGGCGCAAGAGATCCTCGACGCTGCTCATGCCAAAGCCCGAGGCCAGAACTTTTGCCGTGCGATCTCCCAAGAGATCGCTCAGTCGGGTTTCCAGGTTGGCCATGGCGCTATCTTCGCGCCTTTGAGCACTCAACTGGCGCCACCGACCCGCATTTCACGCTCAGTTAGCCCAATTACCCGACTGGATTCGCCTTTTCATAGCGCCACGCGGTAATCTTCCCCGCTTAGTATTCATCACTACTTTTTAGGGAGTTAACCGTGGCTTCTAACTGCGATATCTGCGGCAAAGGCCCCAGCTTTGGCAACAATGTCTCCCACTCAATGCGTAAGACTCGCCGCCGCTGGAACCCAAATATTCAACGAGTTCGTACCTTCGTTGCTGGTACCCCAAAGCGTCAGAACGTCTGCTCTTCCTGCCTAAAGGCCGGAAAGGTCACTCGCTAACCTCGCTTTTCTAGAAGTGGCGCCATCCGCCCGCTTCGTACTTGCTTATCAATTCACCTTTAATTCTGGCTCGCACCCCAATTTCGGTTACAACTTTCCCGATTCCAAATGCGCCTTCAGGCAATTCAATTCCAGGCGGGAGCGTCGCCAAAAAGTGGTGATCCTCTCCCCCAGTTAAAACCCATTCCCAGATATCAGCGCCAAGATCCGCGGCAAGTTTTGCCATCGCGATAAATTCCGAACTCTTAGCAATCTCTTCCAACTCAATTTCAATTCCAACTTTTGAATCGCTTGCAATGTGATTCGCCTCAGATAAGAGACCATCGCTGACATCGCACATAGCGCTCGCGCCGGTTGCAGTCAGTTGTAGCGCGGCTCGATGGTCCACCTGCGGGCAGCGGTGTGAAGTTAGTGCTCGAGCCCTACTATCAAAATTCGAGCCGCTTAGATTGAACTTGAGTAGATGCAACCCGGCCGCAGACCAACCGGGCACTCCAGTGATGACGACTCGATCGCCAATTCTTGCGCCAGATCTGCGAATAGGTTTCGTTACTTCACCCAGCACAGTGATTGAAAGCGTTAGAACGGGCGAGCTAGAAAGGTCGCCACCGATAACGCGAGCACCAACCTCAGATGCGGTCGAAGCGATGCCGGTTGCCAGCTGAGCAATCTCATCGGCGGTGAAACCAGCTGGAAGTCCAGCGGTTACTAATAAATAGAGTGGTTTGCCACCCATAGCGTAAATATCAGCCAAATTAGCGGCGGTAGTTTTTGCGCCGATCTCCTGCAGCGAACTCCACTCGCGTTTGAAATGCACACCTTCAACGGACATATCCGCGGCGGCAACCATCGAACGCTCGCCAAATCGAAAGACTGCACCATCATCGCCAATGCCAACTTCGAGTGGCTCGGCGCTGGAAAACCAGGAGGGCGACTCGAAGACCGCGCTTAGGGCGGCAATTAATTGCGCCTCAGTTGCCATCACGCCCCCTCTCAAATCCTGCTCCCAAAAAACTGATGAACGCGGTAGCCTAGAAGCCTACTGAGCCGCCCGCAAAAGGAGACCCCACAATGTCAGTTCAGGCCTACATTTTGATTCAGACCGAAGTCGGCAAGGCCTCCAGCGTTGCCAAGGCAGTTTCTGCTATTGCTGGTGTGACCTTGGCCGAAGGTGTAACCGGCCCCTACGACGTCATTATGCGCGCTGAAGCTCCCAGCATGGAAGATTTTGGTCGCGTCATTCTTTCGAAGGTACAAGTTGTCCCAGGAATTACTCGCACTTTGACTTGCCCGGTGACCTCGTACTAATTACATTCTTAAATAAGAAGCACCGTTAAAATCTAAAACGGCGCCGCTGGCCCATTCGCTATCGGCGGAAGCCAAAAAGTAAACCGCCTTTGCTAATTCCTCTGGTTTGGCAACGCGATTAAATGGGCTTTGAGCTCGTATTCCATCCCCTTCGGGACCATCTAGAAGTCGTTCTGCCATTTCAGTTTCAACAAATCCAGGCGCCAAAGTTGTGACCCCAATATGCATCGGCGCCAGCGCTTTTGCGATCGATTGTCCAAAAGCAACGATCGCTGCCTTTGATGCTCCATAAGCAGGATTTGTTGGCTCCCCCCGAAATGCCCCTCTGGAACCAATATTTACGATTCGCGAAGTTCCGTTCTTTGGCATGTGCTGCAATGCGCACCAAGTGACATTGGCCGCTCCGATTAAGTTCACCCCTATCGTGTCTGCCCATGCTTGCTGCCA
>JBAXKZ010000029.1:0-18488 GCA_037135095.1 Actinomycetes bacterium | reverse complement strand
CCTGCTTTGGGAGCAGGAGACCGGGAGTTCGAATCTCCCCGCCCCGACCAGTAATACCAGGTCACAAAATCTCACCTCCAAAGGAGCACTGTGAAAAGCGCCGTCGAAACACTCTCACCTACTCGTGTCCGACTATCTATCGAAGTTACCTTCGAAGAGCTCGAGCCCCACATTGCTAACGCTTTTAAGTCCCTATCTGAGCGCATCAATATCCCTGGCTTTCGCAAGGGCAAAGTACCTACCGCAATGGTTGAACAACGCCTAGGTCGCGCCGCCATTCTCGACGAGGCTATTAATGCTGCACTTCCTGATTTCTATAACCGCGCCATCCGCGAGCATGAAGTTTTGGTAATCGGTCGACCAAATGTAGATATCACCGAATTGGTTGATAAAGAGAAACTTGCCTTCACTGTCGAAGTAGATGTTCGACCAGAACTAGACCTGCCTAACTTCTCTGAAATGACGATCACTGTTGACGATGTCATCGTTGCCGATACCGAAGTTGCTGAGCAGCTTGACGGTCTTCGCGCTCGCTTTGGAACTTTGACCACCGTTGAAAAAGCGATTGAAGATGGCGATTTCGTAACCCTTGATTTGGTGGCTTCTGTTGATGGCGCCGAGATCGATGGCGGAACTGCAAATGATATTTCTTACGAAGTTGGCACTAACCGCATGATCGATGGATTAGATGAAGCACTTCTAGGCCTGAGCGCTGGGGAAGCAAAGAGCTTCAAGGCGCCATTGGTTGGCACTGCCGAAGGCGAACTTGGCGATATCGAAGTTACGGTAAAGGCTGTTAAGCATCGCGATCTGCCTGAACTTGATGATGCCTTTGCAACCATGGCTTCGGAATTCGAAACTTTGAATGAGCTTCGTGACGATATTTCTACTCGCTTGACCCGAATGAAGACTTTGGAACAAGGAACACATGCCCGCGATCTTCTGATTGCACAATTGATCGAGTCTGTTTCAATTCCTTTGCCAGCGGGCATCATCGATGATGAAGTTAATGAGCACCTAGAACGCGAAGGCCGCCTTGAAGACGATAAGCATCGCGCCGAAGTTATTGATGAAGTCACTAAGTCACTAACCCAAGAAATTCTCTTTGATTCGATCGTAAAGGCCGAAGCCGTTCAGGTTAACGAGACGGAATTGACTGAATACCTAGTTCGATCTGCCGCTCGCTACCAGATGACCCCAGACCAATTTATTAAAGAGGTCTCCGATGCCGGCCAGATCACATCGATTGTTGCTGAAGTCACCCGAGCCAAGGCGCTCGCTGGCGTCCTATCTCGAGTCAAGGTCATGACTACTTCCGGCAAGGTTGTTGACCTGGAAGCGCTGGCACCTCGAGCCGAAGAGCCAGAAAGTACCCCTGCCGAATAGCCACTTCTCTCAGGGCGAACACTCTGAGGCAGAAAAAGGCTTTTTTCTGGAAGCAATTGCCCCAAAAGATTGTTAGGGTCAATACCGCGATTAAATTTCGCACCAGAAGTTCGAACACATATGTGTTTGAAGACCAGGAGGAAGTAGTGGAGCTCATTACCGCGCGTTCGGCCAGTTCAAATGCTGGTGGCCTAGACGATCAGGTTTACCAACGCCTCCTACGCGAACGAATCATCTTTATGGGTGGCCAGGTTGAAGATGGCATGGCTAACGCGATCGCAGCTCAGATGCTTTTGCTTGCAGCTGAAGATCAAGAGAAGGATATTTATCTTTACATTAACTCCCCTGGGGGTTCGGTCTCAGCAGGCATGGCGATTTACGACACCATGCAATACATCAAAAACGATGTGGCGACCGTTGCAATGGGCTTGGCCGCATCTATGGGTCAATTCCTACTTTGTGCCGGTGCTGCCGGAAAGCGTTACGCACTTCCAAACGCCCGCATCTTGATGCACCAACCTTTAGGCGGAATCGGTGGAACTGCCACTGAAATTAAAATTCAGGCCGAGCAAATGTCTTTCACAAAGCGCAAGATGGCTGAACTCATTGCCTTCCACTCCGGACAGTCAATCGAAACCATCACTGCGGATTCTGATCGCGATCGCTGGTTCGATGCCGAAGAGGCAAAGAGTTATGGCTTAGTTGACCACGTTGTTCGATCAGCGGCTCAAGTTTCAGGAAGCGGTGGAACCGCATGAAGATGGAGATGAATCCAATGAATGATTTCACCAGCCGTTATGTTTTGCCTACTATCGAAGAGCGCACTAGCTACGGCTACAAGCGCTTAGATCCGTACACCAAACTATTCGAAGAGCGGATCATCTTCTTGGGCCAGGCAATCGATGACACCATCGCTAACGATGTCATGGCGCAGTTGCTGACTCTGGAATCTATGGATCCAGATCGCGACATCATGATGTACATCAACTCACCTGGTGGTTCTTTCACCGCGCTCACCGCTATTTATGACACCATGCAATTCATTCGCCCGGATGTCATGACCGTTTGTTTAGGACAGGCAGCTTCTGCTGCAGCAGTTTTATTAGCTGGTGGCGCTAAGGGTAAGCGTTATGCATTGGAACACGCACGAATCCTGATTCACCAGCCATATTCCGAGGGTGGCGGCCAAGGTTCCGACATCGAAATCCAGGCCCGCGAAATCATGCGAATGCGTTCTTTGCTTGAAGAGATGTTGGCAAAACACACCAATAAGCCAGCGGAAGAGATCGCAAAAGATATTGAACGCGACAAGATCCTTACCGCAGCTGATGCAGTCGAGTACGGCATCATCGACAAGGTCTTCGCAAGTCGTAAAGCCAATACATCAAAATAGTTCAATCAGTTAACCTTCGGTGGTGAGTAAGAAAAAGGCCTTCGATAGTACGGTCTTTCACCACCAGGGTTTCTGGCAGTTATGGGTATCAGGGCTGCTGATTGTTGTTGGGTATCAGGCCTTTCCAGTCGCTTTGGCCGTAACCGTGTTGGATGCAGGCGGTAGCGCTTCAACTCTGGGTTCAATTCTGGCAGCGCGAGTTTTCTCTTCAGTTCTATTGGTCTTAGCCGGTGGGGTTTGGGCGGATCGATTGCCTCAGAAGTTCGTAATGATTTTCGCCGATGTTTTGCGCGGCTTACTTACACTGGCGATTGTATTTGCTTCCGTCGCGCATGCGCGCGCTTGGGTCTTGGCGGTAATTATTTTTATTATGGGCGCGGGCGAAGCGCTCGGTGCACCAGCATCAAATTCGATTTTGCCTTCGATTCTGCCAGCAGAAAAACTTCCAGCTGGAAATGCGTTGCGAAGTGTCACCGGGCGAACTGGCTCCATCGTTGGTCCCGCGATTGGCGGGCTGTTAGTCGCAACGCTAGGCAGCAAATTAACATTCGTTTTTGTTGCCGGAATGTTCTTTGTCGGGACTTCACTCTTGTTGGGGATCAAAAGTCCACCAAAAGTTTTTAATGAAAATCGGCCGACCTTCCGCCACGAAATCAAGGAGGGCTTAAAAGCGGTTTGGAATATGCCATGGGTCTTCTGGATTATTTTGATTGCCGCACTTCAGTTATCGGTAGTAGTTGGCGTTGAGACCGTTCTGCTTCCGGTAATTACCCGACGAGAGTTTCATGGCAATGGCGTATTTGCGGCATCGACTGCGATGTTTAGCTTGGGTGGGGTTATCACTGCGGTCTGGTTTGCTAGATATAAAGCCAAGAAGCCGGGGCTGCTATCTATTATTTCCTGGATCTTTTTTGCGGCGGCACCGCTCGCACTGGCTTTTCCAATATCGCCGTGGTTTGTAATTGGTTGCTATTTCGTGGCCGGCCTAGCTACTGAACCCTTTGGCGTGTATTGGTCCACGGCGCTACAGCGCGAAATTCCAAATGAGATGTTAGGTCGAGTCTCCAGCGTCGATTACATGGGTTCGTTGGCTTTACTTCCCGTGGGAATGGCCCTTGCTGGCCCAGTCACCAGTTTGGTGGGGGAGCGGCCTTACTTAATCGGAGCTACCGTATTTCATATTGTTCTCTGTTTCGTGATGCTGGTGATTCCTGGGGCGGTCTACTTTGCGACGCCCAAGAAGGAGAATTCGCCTATAAGCGAACAGGGAAAGGCGTAATAACGCGCTCAAAAACGAGGTAAAAGTTCTAACCTTGGTTCATGTCTACACGTATTGGCGAGTCTGGCGATCTACTGAAGTGTTCTTTCTGCGGGAAGACGCAAAAGCAGGTCAAGAAGTTAATTGCCGGCCCCGGCGTTTATATCTGCGATGAGTGCATCGACCTCTGCAACGAAATCATTATCGAAGAGCTCAGTGACACCAATACCCTCGGACTCCAAGAACTTCCAAAACCGCTAGAGATCTATGAATTCTTGGATCAATATGTGATCGGTCAGGATCGCGCTAAGAAATCGCTTTCAGTCGCCGTATACAACCATTACAAGCGGGTTCAGTCTGGTGATTCAAAACGTGAAGATGCCGTAGAACTTTCAAAATCGAATATTTTAATTTTAGGTCCAACCGGTTGCGGTAAAACTTTCTTGGCACAAACCTTGGCCAGAATGCTTAATGTGCCATTCGCGATCGCTGATGCCACTGCCCTGACTGAAGCTGGTTATGTTGGTGAAGATGTGGAAAATATTTTGCTAAAACTTATTCAAGCCGCCGACTTTGATGTTAAGAAAGCCGAGACCGGAATAATCTACATTGATGAAATCGATAAGGTAGCTCGCAAGAGCGAGAATCCTTCGATTACTCGTGATGTTTCTGGTGAAGGCGTGCAGCAAGCACTTCTAAAGATTCTTGAAGGGACAACGGCATCAGTGCCACCACAAGGTGGCCGCAAGCACCCGCACCAAGAGTTCTTACAGATCGATACCACCAATATTCTCTTCATCGTTGGTGGCGCATTCGCTGGACTAGAAAAAATTATCGAGGGTCGCAAAGGCAAGGCTGGAGTCGGTTTCAATGCCCGCCTGCAAAGTGCGGAAGAGAATGCGGGCAAGGATTTCTTTGCCGATGTCATGCCCGAAGATTTACTGAAGTTCGGCATGATTCCAGAATTTATCGGTCGCTTGCCGATTATCACCAGTGTCGAGAATTTGGACCGGGCGGCGCTAATGCAGATTCTGACCGAGCCAAAGAATGCCTTGGTTCGCCAGTACCAACGCTTATTCGAATTAGATGGTGTAGAGCTTGAACTTTCGCCCGAAGCGCTAGAAGTTGTCGCGGACTTGGCGATCAAGCGCGGAACTGGCGCTCGTGGCCTTCGCGCCATTATGGAGGAGACCCTCCTGACGGTGATGTATGAAGTGCCTTCTCGCTCCGATATTGAAAAAGTGGTTATTACCCCAGCCGCCGTTCTCAAAGAGAGCACCCCAGAATTTGTACTTCGAGCAGCGGGTGCGCCAAAGAAGGCGCTCAAGGCGGAAAAGCGTTCAGAAGAGAAGAGCGCTTAATCTAGACTCTGCTCTTATGACTGAGCGTGAAGAAATAGCCCTAGCTGCCAGCTTTACGCCGGCACAGATCGAAGCCCCGCTGTACCAAAAGTGGCTTGATGCTGGGTACTTCGCTGCCGCTGCCACTTCGTCAAAACCACCCTTCACCATAGTTATTCCGCCTCCGAACGTAACGGGCAGCCTCCACATTGGTCACGCCTTGGATCACACTTTGCAGGACATCTTGATTCGAATGAAGCGGATGCAAGGCTTTGAAACCCTGTGGCTCCCAGGAATGGATCACGCCGGCATCGCTACACAAAATGCGGTGGAGCGAGCTTTAGCAACTGAGGGCAAGAGTCGCCATGATTTAGGGCGCGAAGAATTTGTAAAGCGAGTTTGGCAATGGAAGGCCGAATCCGGCGGCGCGATCCTAGGTCAGATGAAGCGATTGGGCGACAGCGTCGATTGGTCGCGCGAGCGCTTCACCATGGATGAAAATCTTTCATATGCAGTTCTTGAAATGTTTAAACGAATGTACGAAGCGGAATTGATCTATCGAGCAGAGCGAATCATTAATTGGTGTCCTCGTTGTTTGACCGCACTTTCGGATATCGAAGTTGAGCACAAAGAGATTGAAGGCCAATTCGTACAAATTACTTATGGCGATGCAGGTGAAAATCAGATCAGCATCGCTACCACTCGGCCGGAAACAATGTTGGGCGATGGCGCAGTTGCAGTAAACCCTAATGATGAGCGATACAAACATATGATCGGGAAGTTAGTAAAACTTCCATATGTGAATCGAATGATTCCGATTATTGCTGACGACTTAGTTGATCCAGAATTTGGTACTGGCGCTGTGAAAGTAACAGCCGCTCACGATCCAAACGACTTTGAAATGGCGATGCGCCACAACGTGCCAATGGTCATCATCATGAATGAACATGCCGTTATGGATGGAACCAACACTCAATTCGATGGCATGGACCGTTTCATTGCTCGCAAAGCGGTTGTTGAGCAACTTCGCGCGGATGGTCGAATCGGCTGGGAGAAACGTCCATATTTGCACTCGGTCGGTCATTGCCAACGCTGCGAGACGATCGTGGAACCACGATTATCAAAGCAATGGTTCGTAAAAGTTGAATCATTGGCCAAAGCTGCCGGCGATGCAGTTCGAGATGGTCGCGTAAAGATTGATCCCGAAGAGCTTGCCCCGCGTTACTTCGATTGGATCGACAACATGCACGACTGGTGCATCTCACGCCAACTATGGTGGGGTCATCGGATTCCGGTTTATTACGGTCCTAACGGAGAAATAGTTGTCTGCGGTCCTGATGAAACGCCACCCGCTGGTTATATTCAAGATGAAGATGTTCTTGATACCTGGTTCTCTTCGGGCTTATGGCCACTATCAACCTTGGGTTGGCCGGCAAAGACCGCTGATTTCGAGAAGTTTTACCCAACCAGCGTCCTGGCGACGGGCTATGACATTTTGTTCTTTTGGGTCGCCCGAATGATGATGTTTGGTCTCTTTGCGACCGATGGCCTACCACCATTTAAAACCATTGTTTTGCATGGTTTAGTTCGCGATCGCTTCGGAAAGAAGATGAGCAAGAGCAAGGGCAACGGCATCGACCCAATTGAATTTATGGATAAGTACGGTTCCGACGCGCTGCGCTTTACCTTGGCTCGCGGTGCCAATCCAGGTACTGATCAGGCTCTCGCCGAAGAATGGGTCGGTGGCGCCCGTAATTTTGCGACGAAACTTTGGAATGCCACACGCTTTGCCATGATGAATGGTGCAAATGTTGAAGGTGCACTCCCAGCGTTCGATTCGTTAAATGGCGTTGATCGATGGATCTTGACTCGCCTTGATGAAACTAGTGAATCGGTAACTTCATTACTTGAAAAATACGAGTTCGCGAAGGCTTGCGAATTGATCTATCACTTTGCTTGGGATGATTTGTGTGACTGGTACTTAGAACTAACTAAGTCGGTCTTCGCCACTGGCGGCGCCGAGGCAGATGCGACCAAACGGGTTCTTGGCTACGTCTTAGATCAATTACTTCGATTGATGCATCCCGTCATGCCATTTATTTCAGAAGAACTTTGGTGCCATCTAACTGGTGGCGAAACATTAGTAACGGCTAACTGGCCAATCGCAAACAGTTCACTTCGCGATGAAAGTGCGAACACCACTATCTCCGAGGTCCAAAATCTGGTCACCGAGATTCGACGGTTCCGAAACGATCAGGGCATCAAAACAGCAGCTCGAATCGGCGCTCGTTTTACGGGCTTAGCAGAAAGTAAATTGGAAAGTTACGAAGCTGCACTTCGACATATAACTCGAATTGATCTGGCCGAGGATAATTTCTCGGCAAAGATCGAAGTTGGAAACGTCACGATCGAATTTGACCTCAGCGGCGCCATCGACCTAGTAGCCGAGCGCGCTCGACTCGCAAAAGATCTGGCCATTGCGCAAAAAGATCTCCTAACGGCAAAAGTTAAATTGGATAACGAGGGTTTCATGGCGAAGGCTCCAATGGACGTGGTCCAAGAAATTCGTCAACGGGCTGCAGCTACCCAAGCTGATATCGAGCGCCTCACCGCCTCTTTAGCTGCGCTACCGACCACTTAAATGATCAATCCAGAAGATCAGGAGCTCCTGACCCATATCGAAGAAGCCCTCTTAAAACGTTGGCCCGAGACCCGTCTGGAACCATCGCTCGATCGAATTGCCGCATTGGCGGACGCCCTTGGCTCACCACAACTTTCATATCCAACTATCCATATTGCTGGCACCAACGGTAAAACGACGACATCGCGCATGATTGACTCACTTTTTCGAGAGCTGGACTATCGGACCGGTCGTTTTACCAGCCCGCACTTAGAAAGTTTCCTGGAGCGGATCTCGCTAAATGGCTTACCAATACCGGCTGAAGGGATGATTGCTACTTACAACGATATTGCCTTGTATTTAGATTTGATCGATAGCCGCCAGCCACATCCAATCTCATTCTTTGAAGCTATGACGGCGCTGGCCTTCGTTGCCTTTGCTGAATTCCCGGTAGATATCGGAATCTTCGAAGCTGGCATGGGCGGCGAGTGGGATGCCACGAACGTTATTCAAAGCGCGGTTTCGGTGATCACGCCAATCGGTTTAGATCATATGGAATATTTGGGCGAGACGCTTGAAGAAATTGCGTTTACGAAATCTGGAATCATCAAGCCCGAATCACATGTAGTTCTGGCGGCTCAACCACCCGAAGTAGCAAAAGTTCTGGCGGCCAAAGTTTTAGTAGCTGCAGCGATTCCGTATCGTGAAGGTTTGGAATTTTCAGTTGGTCGTCGAGATATTGCTGTGGGCGGTCAGTTCCTAACTCTCAATGGCATAAATGGTCCAATCAGTGACATTTTTCTGCCACTTTATGGCGCACATCAGGCAACCAACGCCGCGGTTTCACTGGCGGCAGTCGAAGCCTTTGTTGGCGTCAAGCTCGATGACGATGTCGTGCGCCGCGCTTTCCTTAATGTTGAATCTCCTGGGCGCTGCGAAGTTCTGGATCGTGACCCAACGGTCATCGTTGATGCCGCACATAATCCACACGGTGCCGCCGCCCTTGCACAAACCCTAAAGAGTGAATTTGATTTCGAATCGATCTTCGGCATCGTTGCAGTACTCGGGGATAAGGATGTCGCCGGCATCTTGCGTGAATTAGAACCCGTTATTGATCGATTGATCGTTACCAAAAGCGATTCCACACGAGCGCTACCAGTCGATGAACTTTACGAGCGAGCGGTAAGAATTTTTGGCGCCGATCGAGTTTTTAAAGAGAACGATTTAAAAAGCGCTATTACCTACGCAATGGAGCAATGCACTTTGGTTAATCAAGTTAGCGAAGGTGTATCTGCAGTTGTTATTACCGGCTCAGTAGTGACTGCCGGAGAAGCTCGCGTATATGTGCGACGGATGATGGCGGAATAAAATGAGAATTCTCGGGACAGCAGTTCTCTCTATGGAATCTTTGGTTGTCGGCTTTGCCTTGTTATTGGCCATGGATAACCACAGTGGCGCGGCAATTTGGGGTGGCGCGGCGTTGGCCCTGGCAATATTGCTGACCACTGGATTAATGAAGCGCCGCCTTGGTTGGTATTTGGGCTCAATTCTTCAAGTGGCTCTTATTGCATATGGGGCAATCGTCACGACGATGTATGCCTTAGGCACCTTATTCGCCGGAATCTGGATCGCCGCCTATTTTGTCGGCAAGCGGGGTGAGGCAATACGGGCGGCGCTATTGGCTGAGCGGGCTAAGCAGAGCGGAAATTCCTGAGAATTCAGCCATTCGGCGGGTTGTCATTAGACTAACGCCCGTGACTCAAGAGCGAACTTTGATCCTAATCAAGCCAGATGGCGTCCGTCGTGGCCTCATGGGCGAAGTTATTGCTCGAATCGAAAATAAGGGTTATCAGATAGTTGCGATTAAAAGTTTGTCAGCTGATCGCGCACTCTTGACTCAACATTATGCCGAGCACGAAGGCAAACCATTTTTTGAACCACTTGTAGAATTTATGATGTCTGGTTCGATCGTTGCCATCGTTGCCGAAGGAAACCGCGTCATCGAAGGTTTCCGAAAATTAGCTGGCACTACAGATCCAACTACTGCCGAGCCCGGAACGATCCGTGGCGATTTGGCCAGAGATCAGGGAACCAGAGTTGTCCAAAATATTGTGCATGGTTCGGATTCACCGGAATCAGCCGCCCGCGAAATCGCAATTTTTTTTCCTGAACGTTCAGATCTGAAGGGGTTGTAATGTCGAAGAAAAAACCAAGCCGAATGTCCTTCATTGGCCGAGATATGGCAGTTGATTTAGGAACTGCAAATACTCTGGTCTATGTTCGCGGCCGTGGCATTGTTCTGAACGAGCCCAGCGTGGTTGCGGTTAACCAAGATACTGGTGCAATTCTGGCAGTCGGCACTGAGGCTAAGCGCATGATCGGCCGTACCCCTAGCAACATCGTCGCCATTCGCCCATTAAAAGATGGCGTCATTGCAGACTTCGACACCACCGAGCGGATGCTGCGCTACTTCATTCAAAAAGTTCATCGCCGCCGTTTCTTGGCTAAGCCAAGAATCGTAGTTTGCGTTCCTTCAGGAATTACCGGTGTAGAACAACGCGCGGTTAAAGATGCCGGTTACGCAGCTGGCGCTCGCAAGGTTTACATTATTGAAGAGCCAATGGCTGCAGCTATCGGTGCTGGACTTCCAATTCATGAACCAACCGGAAACATGGTTGTTGATATTGGTGGCGGAACTACCGAAGTCGCAGTTATCTCGCTTGGTGGCATTGTTACCGCACTTTCAATCCGGATCGGTGGCGACGAACTCGACCAGGCCATTATTGATTGGGTTAAGCGTGAGTACTCCCTTCTTTTGGGCGAGCGCACTGCTGAAGAGATCAAGATGGCAATCGGTTCTGCCTTTCCCTTGCCAAATGAACCCGATGCTGAGATTCGCGGTCGCGATTTAGCAACGGGGTTACCAAAGGTGATTCGAGTTTCAGCTGAAGATATTCGCAAAGCACTGGAAGAGCCAGTAAATCAGATCATTAATGCGGTAAAAAGTACGCTCGATAAGTGTCCGCCAGAACTTGCTAGCGATCTTATGGACCGCGGCATTGTCCTCACCGGCGGCGGTGCGTTGCTTCGTGGTCTCGATGAGCGACTACGCCGTGAGACCAATATGCCAGTTCATATTTGCGAGCGTCCACTTCAGGCAGTTGCTGAAGGCTCCGGCAAGTGCGTAGAAGAGTTTGAAGCCTTAGAGAAGGTTTTGATCTCCGAGCCACGTCGCTAATTTTATCCAGTCACCAGTAACAAGGAGATAACTCGTGGCATCAGGCGGGAATAATCGTTCTCGACTTCTGCTCGTTATCTTGTTGGTCACTTCGCTCTTCCTCATCACTCTGGATCTGCGCGGAGTCAGTCTGACCAACAGCTCCAGGTCACTGACTCAAAGTGTTCTCGCTCCAGTGCAGCGAGTTTTCTCGAGTGCTTTTTCGCCGGTCGGAAACTTTTTTGCTGATATCAAGAATTTTGGAAAAACCAAAGCGGAGTTGAAAGATGTTCAGGCCCAGAATGAAAAACTGAAGTCCCAGATCGTTATTAACGAAGATATAAAGGGTCAGCTAAAACAATTACATGCAACGCTAAATTTGGCCGGGCGCGGCGGCTACACCGTCGTCGCAGCAAGAGTTATTGGCCGAGGGTCGGCCTCGACCTTCTCTCAAACAATCACTATTGACGCCGGTACATCAGACGGTGTGACAAAAGATATGACGGTTATCGCCGGTGCGGGTTTAGTAGGAGTCGTTAAATCTGCGACCAGCAGCTCCGCGATTGTTCTATTGATGAGCGATCCATCTTTCCGAATTGGCGTTCGAATCGCAGGCACTCAAAGCGCCGGAGTTCTTCTTGGTCAAGGCGACAGCTCTTATTTGCTTCAACTTCTAGACCCGGCCGGGAGTATTGCGGTCGGTGACGTTTTAGTTTCACTTGGCAGTGACAATGCCAGACCTTTTGTTCCGGGTATTCCAGTTGGTCGCGTCACCGGAGTGGATCACACATCAGCTTCGCTCACGCAACAAGCAACAGTAATTGGTTTAACAAATTTGGATAATGTTGCTCTCGTTTCGGTAATCACTAAGAATGCCAAGCAAGACCCCAAAAACGCGCTTGTTCCAACACCGCAGCCAACCGTGACGGTATATGTAACTCCGGCACCGATAGTCCCTGTTCCTAGCCCAGGAGTAAGTACTTTCGGTTCGCCATCACCAATGCCATCAGCTTCTGTGACCAAGAAATGAGATCCGCCCGAATAATTTCTACAACTGCATTTCTAGTTTTAGTTTTTGTAGTTCAAGAAAGTTTGATTTCACGAATAAACTTTCCGGTTTCTGGGTTTTCGCTCTATATCGCAGTTTTAATGGGTCTGATTTCGCTCGAGGATCGGGACGGCGCCATTGTTACGGGATTCATTGGCGGGCTAATTTTGGATCTTTCGCCAACGATTGACGCCCCGCTTGGACAATGGGCGCTGGTTATGACCGTGATGGGATATTTATTTTCGGTTAATCGCGAAACGATTGGTGATTTTGCTACTCGCCCTGCTGCTTTAATTCTCTTCGTTGCCTTGGGCTCGGCGACCTCCCTATTTCTATTTTTGCTTAGTGGGTTGATGCTCGGCGAGAACAATGGGGCCATCAGCAAAATAGCGCTCATCGTGGCAGGCAATAGTCTTTGGACGGTTCTATTTTCGCCCCTCATTTTGCCCGTACTTTCAAGGTTGCGAGCAATCAGTCTTTCCTCCAGGGATCGAGCATGAACCAACGTTCGCGGCTAAATTTAATTGTTTTCCAAACGCTGATTGCCTCTCTTCTCTTGGCTTTGATGGGCCGACTTTTCTATCTTCAAGTTGCTAACGGATTGCGGTATCAAAATGCAGCGTTAAGTATTCAAAGCCGAGACATTGTCACCCCTGCTGTTCGCGGGGCGATTACCGATAGCACTGGCTTGCCCTTAGCGATGGATCGACCGGGTCTGGAAATCACCGTTGATCGAAGTATCATTGACAAGATGCCAGATAAAGGCAAAGCAGTGATCGTAAAACTGGCGCAGTTACTGACCATTAAATATCCCGACCTTTACAACCGAACCAGACTATGCGGTGAGCTACCAATCGGAGCTCGAACCGGCTGTTGGAACGGAACCCGCTATCAACCAATACCTGTGACCAAACAAGCCACTCAGCAACAGGCGTTAAAGATCCTAGAGAACGGGGATCTCTTCCCGGGAATTGACGCCTCTTCGGTTCCAATTCGCAGTTATCCAACAATCGCTGGCGAAAATGCGGCGCACCTTCTGGGTTATGTCGGAACCGTTTCCGAATCGGATCTGACCAACCCGAAATACAACTATTTCCGAAGTGAAATCATCGGCAAAAGTGGCTTGGAGTATCAGTACAACCAATATCTTCGGGGAACGCCAGGAATCAAAACGGTAATCGTTGACCGCAAAGAGGCTATTACCCATCAGGCGCGAAATACCCCTTCTATACCTGGCGATAATTTAGTAACAAATATCAATGCCAAACTTCAAGCTGCAACTGAAAAGGCGCTAGCTGATTCAGTAGTCAGAGCGCATAACTTGGGCAACAAGGCCGACGGCGGTGCGGCAATGGTGATGGATGTGAAAACTGGCCGAATTTTGGCGCTTGCCTCATATCCAACTTACGATCCGAATATTTGGGAAAAGGGTTTGACGGTTAAGCAAGCATCCGATCTTTACAGCGCGACAACAGGGGTACCTGCTCTGACTCGACCACTCCAAGGTATGTATGCACCGGCCTCTACTTTTAAATCACTTTCGATTATTTCGGCTGCTAAAGCCGGATACAACATGAATGCGGTTTATGACTGCCCAGCGCAAGTAAAAATTGGTAACCACGTTTTTAAGAACTTTGAATCTAAAGCTCAGGGCCGAATCAATATGCAAACTGCGATTGCAGTCTCTTGCGACACTATCTGGTATCAGATTGCATATGACGAATGGGTCAGAGATGGTGGCCTTTTTCCAAAGTCCGGACTGCATGACTATTTCTTCAATACTGCAAAACAATTCAGATTGGGACAGACCACTGGCATCGATCTTCCTGGGGAAGCAACTGGAAGGTTGCCCGATCGCGATTGGAAAGAGCGCTGGTACAAAGCTAATAAAGACTTCTTCTGCAACTTTCAATCGCGGGCACGAAAAGCGGATTTAACGCCGTATCTGATTGCGATCGCCAAAGAGAACTGCGTAGATGGAAATAAAGTTCGTGCCGGAGATGCCGTTAACTTTGCGATTGGTCAAGGCGATACCTTGGTAACTCCAATTCAAATGTTGCAAATTTATGCCGCAATTGCCAACGGTGGCACCTTGTTTAAGCCAGAGATTGCCAGAGCGGTGGTTAAGGCTGATGGAACTGTGGTTAAGAGTTTCGCACCCGTTGTGGAAGGAAAGGCGCCATCAACGAAGGCAGATATCGCGTTTTTGCACGCTGCGCTTCGACAAGTGGCGACCGCGGGCACTGCTGCCGGCGTCTTCGCCAATTTCCCGGTACATGTTGCTGGTAAGACGGGTACTGCCCAAGTGGTTGGTAAGAATCCAGATGGCAGCAATATGGGCGATACCTCTTGGTTTTCCTCCTTCGCACCTGTTGAAAGTCCGCAATATGCTGTAGTGATGATGGTGAGCCAAGGTGGCTTCGGTTCAGATGTCAGCGCCGTTGGCGTTCGCGAAATTTACTCCGCTCTTTATGGCGTTTCAGGAAGCACTATTGATCCTGCTAATTCGGTCTATCCAAATGGTTTGAGTTACGCCTTGCCATCACTCGATGTTAAAAATGCGAAACTTCCGAAAGTTTTGTCCACTCCAAAGGTTTCAATTTCGGCTAGCCCAACAATAAAAGGCAAGAAGGCCAAACCATGAGAAAAGTCACGGGCAACCTTCGAAGTAACTTTAGAGCTTTCGATAAGTGGCTAACGCTTTCAGTTTTCCTATTGCTAGTTATGGGTACCCTCTTGGTTTATGCGGCAACCAAACAATGGTTTCAAACGCAGGGTCTTGACCCGCAATATTATTTGAAGCGCCACATCTTAAATATTTTCATTGGAGTTCTTCTGACATGGGGAACAACATTAATTGATTACCGATTGCTGCGCGCTTACACCCCAATACTTTGGGGTCTTGGAACTCTTTCACTGTTAGCAGTGCTGGTACCAGGTGTTGGAAGTACCGTTAACGGGGCCAAATCATGGATTGCACTTCCCGGTGGCTTCCAATTACAACCTGCGGAGCTTGCAAAGATTTCGGTCATCGTGGGGATGGCAATGATTTTGGCGGAGGGGCGAGGTGCAGATTCGGCCCCCACGGATATCGATGTACTTCGTGCTCTTGCCATTGCTGCAATTCCGATGCTGCTAATTATTTTGCAGCCGGATCTCGGAGAAGTGTTAATTATTTCTGCGGCGGTAATTTCGATTATTGCAATCTCTGGTGCGCCTTCGCGCTGGGTTGTGGGCTTGCTCTTGCTCGGAGTACTTGGAAGTTTCGTGGCCGTGAAATCTGGCGTAATTCATCAATACCAATTGAAGCGCTTGCAATCTTTTGTTGATCCAACGGCTGACCCGCAACAGAGCGGCTACCAACTTCGCCAATCGCGAATCACGATTGGCTCTGGTGGCGTTTTAGGTAAAGGGTTATTTAACGGCCCGCAGACCAACGGTCGCTTCGTACCAGAGCAGCAGACTGACTTCATTTTTACAGTGGCGGGGGAGGAACTTGGCTTCTTGGGCTCTGGTTTTATCTTGCTCTGCTTCGGGCTCTTCTTCTTCCGCGCCTTCATGATTGCTAGGCGGACCAATGACTTATTTGGCCGGCTGGTCTGCGTCGGCGTAATCGCCTGGTTCGCCTTCCAGACCTTTGAAAATATTGGAATGACTATGGGCCTGATGCCGATGACCGGGGTACCCCTGCCCTTTATGTCCTATGGCGGCTCCTCGATGTTTGCCAACTTAATTGGCCTGGGACTGCTTCAGAATGTCCATTTACGCTCAAGATAGCGCGGGATTTGATCGGAATCGGGTTTCACCTAGTGATGGGGCTATACTTTGACCAGCATTCAGCGCGTCGAGCGGTTCTGTTAGGACCTTAATTTCTCGCCATCGCAGCGAAGGCTAAAGCTTTAATCAAGTGACAGTTGGTATCCGTAAGTTTTTAAGGAATTGCCCCTAATCGGGCCTAGTGAAGTACCTTTTCGCCGCTGGCGAGCTGGTACCCAGATGAGGATTTGGTGTTATGGCTATTGAGCCAAAAGCAGCGCGCAAGCGCGCAGTAAAGAAAACCGCTGCAGTAAAACCAAGCAGCGAATCAACCGAAGTACTCCCAGTTGCCGCCAAAACCGTGGCCAAGCGAGCGAAAAAAGAGGTCGTTGCGGTCCCGCAAACCGAGAAAGTACCGGTAAAAAAGGTCGCTAAAACCAGCGCTCCCGTTCCAGTTCCCCTTTTCCAGGCGCCAGAACTCAAAGTTGCGCCAAAAGTGGCAAAGAGTGAGCTCCCAGTAAAGAAGTCAACGAACTCCCGCCCAACCCGAGCAAATAACGATGAAGCTCCGGCAACAACTTCAGAATCTGGCGCTGAAGATTCTGCAACCGATGAAGCTGCGCAAGAACGTCGTCGCCGTCGCCGCGGTGGTCGTGGCCGTCGCCGAAGTGGTCGAGATACCACTGGTGAGGCGAGTTCAGATTCTCGAGATTCCGACAGTGATGAAGAGCTAGATCCAGGAAGTCTCGACTCTGCCGAAGGTGGCGATGGCGAAGATTCAACTGAAGGTGGAACGCATCGACGACGCCGACGCCGCCGTTCACAGAGCGATGGCATAACTCCAGGTGAAACTGTCGATGAAGATGGCGTTCCGGTTGTTGTAAAGGTGCGGGAACCGCGCACTCGCGAAGATTCTCCTACTCGTACCGACCGACCAAGTCGTAGCAATGATCGCAACGATCGTGGTCGCGATAAATTTGATCGGCGCAACAATCGTCGCGAACGCGAACCACGTGATTTCACTCGTCGTCGTGGCACGATTATTACCGAATCAGAATTTCTTGCTCGCCGAGAATCTGTTGACCGCGAAATGTTGGTCCGCCAAATGGGCGATCGTACTCAGATTGCTGTCATGGAAGACAAGATCATGGTTGAGCACTACGTCAACCGAAATAGCAATATTTCTTATGTCGGAAACGTCTACTTAGGTCGAGTCCAAAATGTGCTGCCATCAATGGAAGCGGCATTTATTGATATTGGTAAGGGCCGTAACGCAGTTCTTTATGCCGGTGAAGTTAACTGGGATGCTGCTGGACTTGCAGATGGTCACCCACGAAAGATTGAACATGTATTAAAGACTGGCCAGCCAGTTCTAGTTCAGGTAACCAAAGATCCAATCGGCCAAAAAGGTGCGCGGTTAACTAGCCAGATCTCCCTTCCTGGTCGTTATTTGGTTTACGTACCGGGTGGCGAGATGAGCGGTATTAGTCGTCGTTTACCGGAGCAAGAACGTTCTCGTCTCAAAACAATTTTAAAGAACTTGATTCCAGAAGAAGCTGGTGTGATTGTTCGTACCGCTTCCGAAGGAGCGAGTGAAGAAGAGTTAGAGCGCGATGTAATTCGATTGAAGTCTCAATGGGATGACATCGAAAAGAAAGCAGCTTCCAGCAGCACTTCAGCGCCATCACTTCTATACAGCGAACCAGATCTAACGGTTCGAGTTATTCGAGATATCTTCAATGAAGATTTCCGTCGATTAATTGTTCAAGGCGATGAAGCTTGGGATGACATCAATAATTATTTGGGACACATTGCTCCAGAACTCACGGCCAAGATCGAACGATGGACCGGAACTCGTGATCTCTTCACGGAGAACCGCGTAGAAGAGCAGCTAGCCAAGGCATTTGATCGCAAGGTCTATCTTCCTTCTGGTGGTTCGCTGGTAATCGATCGCACGGAAGCGATGATTGTTATCGACGTGAATACCGGAAAGTTCATCGGCAAAGGTGGAAATCTCGAAGAGACCGTTACTAAGAACAACTTGGAGGCGGCAGAAGAGATCGCCCGCCAACTTCGCTTACGCGATATGGGCGGCATTATCGTCATCGACTTCATCGATATGTCTTTAGAAACCAACCGCGATCAAGTACTACGCCGTCTGGTTGAATGTCTAGGTCGGGATCGCACCAAGCATCAGGTCGCGGAAGTGACCTCCTTAGGTTTGGTTCAAATGACGCGAAAGCGCGTTGGCCAAGGGCTCATCGAAGCTTTCTCAACTACCTGCGAGAGTTGCGGTGGACGCGGAATTCACATTCATAGCGAGCCAGTCCGAAAGGTCGCCCTCGATAAGGATATGGATCAGCGTTATGTCCACCCAGTTGCCGAGGAAGAGGAAGAGATCGAGGTCTCGGCCCCAGAGTCGCTGACCCCACTTTCTGCGAGTTCGGAAGTTCAAATTGAGGTCGAAACT
>JBAXKZ010000028.1:0-18957 GCA_037135095.1 Actinomycetes bacterium | reverse complement strand
CAGCCTTCTTGCGCTTTGGAGCGGCCTTCTTTGCTGGAGCAGCTGCCTTAGCAGCTACCTTCTTGCGACGCTTTGGAGCAACTGCCTTAGCAACTGCCTTCTTACGCTTTGGAGCAGATTTCTTAGCTGCAGCCACGTAGATCTCCTATCAGAATGGTTCGATCCGTCACCGAACCTGTTCAAGGAGAATCGTGACAGTAAAACGACCAACTTTCCACTAAATAGCGCAATAAAAAGAGTGCGTGTCGCGAACCGATTTTTTTATTTTTTTATGCATTGATGAAAAATATTTCGAGAATCGGGCAATTGAACTCGGTGAATAAATTTCTTGGCGCCTCTGATGATCGATATCTATTTTTCATCATCTTGCACTGCTTGCTTTAAAAGCCTTTGTTTAACTGCGAATTCATTAGTTCTTACATCATATTTTCGAAATTTCGGCAGTGCGCTACTGGCCAAAGTTACAAATCCGATGCAGAGCAACCCGCCGCTGATCACCGAACTCCTCCGGGAAGTGAGAGCGGCGACTGAGCCCGATCGAAGCTGGCCCCCTAGTGGTCCGACCGAATATGACAATAATTCGATTCCAGCGAGTCGACCGCGGTATTCATCTGGGATGGATTGGTTCCAGATTGCACTTCGAAAAAGGGCACTGATCATGTCAGCGCCACCGGCAACTGCTAAGAAAAAGATGATCAACCAGAGAGATTTCATGGCACCGGCAACCGAAATTGCAGCTCCCCAACCAATTGCAGCGAACGTTATTGCCCGGCCATGATGGGGATAGTGATTTATCCACTTGCTCGTCAAAGTAACAATAATTGAGCCTATGGTTCCAGCAGCATAAAAGAAGCCCAGCGCCCATCTGGCGTGGATTTCATCGGCCCAAAAGGGAAAGAGCGCCGTAGGCATAGCAAAAAACATCGCGGCCAGATCGACTACATAAGTTCCGAGCAAATCTTTTCGCGAAGCGGCATAGCTAATACCCTGGAAAAGGCTTTGCATGGTTGGCAGATCGCTCTTCTCCCGTGGTGGGAAGGCACTTACGCGCCAGAGGAAAATCAAAGAGATCACATAACTTGCGACATCAACGGCGTAGCCTGCCTTAACGCCGACCGTCGAAATTAGTATTCCAGCGAGCGCGGGCCCAGCGATAACTCCAAATTGAGATCGCAGGCTCATAAGTGCGCTGGCATTTGGCAGATCATCGTGGCTGACAATTCGGGGCAAAATCGCATCGGCGCTAGGGCGCTGTAGACCATCAACTGCGGCGAAGGCGGCAGCGCAAATGTATAGGAGTATCAAGTGCGGCTTAAGTAGCGCCGAATTCGCCAGCAAAATGATTGAGATAAAGAGCGCGCCGAATTCGGTAGCCCAAACCATCTTCTTTCGATCGACTGAATCAGCGAGCACGCCACCATATAGTCCAAAAATTATGAGCGGAATAAGTTCCGCTGCCCCCATAAGACCCACTGCAATATAGGAATTGGTAAGCAATTTAATTTGGAATGGAAGTGCCACATAGGTGAACATCGAACCCAAATATGAGACTAAACCAGAAGACCAGAGCAGGCGAAAATCGCGATATTTGCGCAATGGCGAAATATCAAGGGCGAATTTCTTCAACATTCGACAGAATCTATTGCATTACCTGGCGTTGCGGACAGGCAATAAATTAATGGAAACTTTGGCCCTCGGAAGGAAATTCACCGCTCGCAACATCGGCCGCCCACTCAGTTGCAGCCGCCACCATTTCACTTCGAAGGTTGCGATAAGCCTTTGCTAATTTGGGTGGCTCGGCGGTCATGCCCATTAGGTCGGTCCAGACCAAAACTTGGGCATCGCACTGGTTGCCGGCGCCGATGCCAATTATTGGAGTTATTAATTCATGGGCTATTTCAGCAGCGAGTTCTGCGGGAACTAGCTCCAAAACTATGGCGAAGACACCGGCAGCTTGTAACGCAAGCGCATCGATCTTAATTCGATCGCCAGCCTCTCCCCGGCCTTGAACTTTAAAACCGCCAAGAGCATTGACCGACTGAGGGGTTAAGCCGAGGTGTCCCATGACTGGAATTCCAGCGGCAATTAGCGCTTGAATTTGCGGGACTACCTTTGCCCCGCCCTCCAATTTAACTGCTTGAACTTTGGCCTCTTTAAGAAATCTAATTCCAGTTTCAAGGGCCGCGCTTACGCCAGTCTCATAAGAACCAAAGGGTAGATCTACGACTACTAGCGCACGCTCAGAGCCGCGAACTACGGCACGAGCCAGCGGGATCAGTTCGTCAACGGTGACTGGAATGGTGTTCTCCTCGCCAAGGAAATTATTTCCAGCACTATCGCCTACCAATAAGACCGGGATTTGGGCTTGATCGAAAATGTTGGCAGTCAGCTGCTCGTAGCAGGTAAGCATCGCCCATTTTTGCCCGCTCTTTTTGAATTTGGCTAAGTCGGCAATGGTGAGACGGGCAGCTTTGGCGCTTTGGCCATTGGCATTAGACATCGTTTTCTCCCTCTGATCAAGGCCGTCTAATTTGGCGGTCCCCGTCGTAAACGCGTTAGCAAAGTCTAGCGAGGTACGCTCAAGCCATGGGAAATTCGCTTGGCCAAATTCGAGTCGCATCGGCTCAAATCAATCCCACCGTTGGAAATTTGGCGGCAAATGCCGACTTGATTTCTTCCTATGCCAAGCGCGCCCTCGAAGGTGGGGCACATTTGGCGCTCTTCCCAGAGATGTCTCTGACTGGATACCCCGTCGAAGATCTTGCGCTCCGAGCCACTTTCCGATCCGCCAGTAAGAATGCGATTTCTAAATTAGCTAGGCGGTTAATGGATGAGGGAGCAGGGGAACTTCTCTGCGTAGTCGGGTATTTGGAAGAGAGCGAATCACATAAGCCACAGAACGCGCTCGCATTGCTTTATGGCGGTGAAATTGTTGGGCGATATATCAAGCACCATCTGCCCAATTATGGCGTCTTTGATGAGTACCGAAATTTTGTTGCCGGTGTCGAGCCATTGATCTTTCGCTATTTAGGAATTGATATCGGGGTTGCCATTTGCGAAGACATCTGGCGCGAAGCCGGCCCAGTCGCAGAACTCGCAGCTCGCACTCCGGGTTTGGTGATTGTTCCGAATGGGAGTCCATTTGAAAGAAATAAAGATGACCTTCGCTTGGCGCTGGTTAAACGCCGAGCACGCGAAATGAACGCGACTTTGGTTTACGTAAATATGACCGGCGGCCAAGATGATTTAGTTTTTGATGGGGACAGCATTGTGGTGAATGAACTTGGCGAGACTTTGGCTCGCGCACCACAATTTGTAGATGGCCTGATGTTGGTTGATCTCACTTTGCCAACAACTACCACCAGCACCCCAGATTTAATAATCTCCGAGATTCCACTGGCTGAATATTCAAAGATCGTCGCAGGAACTTCGCATCGGAGCGATGAAGCAGAGCAACTCTGGCAGGCGCTGGTTATTGGTTTGCGCGATTATGTCGAAAAAAATCGCTTTCCTTCAGTTATTTTAGGTCTGTCGGGTGGCATCGATTCGGCATTGGTCGCAGCACTCGCAGCCGATGCAATAGGTGCAAAACGAGTACATGGCATTGCGATGCCCAGCCGTTATTCATCAGCTCACTCCCTTAGCGATGCGGCAGAAAGTGCTAGAACTATTGGGCTGAATTATCGTGTTATATCGATCGAGCCTATGGTGGCGACCTTCTTGCAAGAACTCGGTTTAACTGGCTTAGCCGAAGAGAATGTGCAGGCTCGAGTTCGCGGCACTACCTTGATGGGGCTTTCGAATCAGGAAGGCCATTTAGTTTTGGCTACCGGAAATAAATCGGAATTGGCGGTTGGATATTCAACGCTCTATGGCGATGCGGTTGGCGGTTATGCCCCGATCAAAGATCTTTTCAAGGTAGATGTCTGGAAACTTTCAAAGTGGCGTAACGAGCAAGCTTTGGCCATGGGCGCTGTGCCCCCTATCCCTTTCAATTCAATTACCAAAGAACCTAGCGCGGAGTTGCGACCTGGGCAAAAGGACAGCGATTCGTTGCCAGACTACGAGGTTTTGGATCAAATTCTTAATATCTATATTGAGAAAGATGGCGGAACGGCCGGAATTATTGCCGCAGGGTTTGATGAAGCGCTGGCGCTAAAAGTGGCTGACATGGTTGATAAGGCCGAATACAAACGACGCCAATATCCGCCAGGAACCAAGATCTCACGTAGAGCATTCGGCAAAGATCGTCGCCTGCCAATCACATCAGGCTGGCGCGAAGTCCGTTAATCAGATTTGCGCATCTGCAAGTAATTAGCGTTTAGACAGGTTGGTTAATCCCTCTCTATTATTTCGCCAGGTCACGAGTTCCAGGTTTTAGCCCCGGCTTACTGGACGGCAACCCTCCACCGCGGTGGGGTGCTCCGGGTGAAGACCAGGTCGAACGCAGAACGCGTTGGGCAAGCGCTGGTCCATCTGAAGTTGCTATTGCTAATAGTTTTCTTCAGGGCAGACCCCTAAATATTTTTGAGAGGGATTCCTGTGTCTACTTTTTCGTTAGAGAACGCCTCCTTTGAAACTCGCCAGATTCATGCTGGTCAAGTTCCCGACCCAACTACCGGAGCGCGCGCACTTCCGCTCTACCAAACAACGGCCTACGCCTTCCGCGACACTAAGCATGCTGCCGACCTTTTTGCGTTAGCGGAGCTTGGAAATATTTACACCAGAATCATGAACCCAACTCAGGATGCGGTTGAACAACGGATCGCATCACTGGAAGGTGGCGTTGCGGCTTTGTTAGTTGCATCGGGTTCTGCTGCAACAACGTATGCAATTCTGAACGTTGCTGAAGCCGGCGATCATATTGTCTCTTCTCCAAGTCTCTACGGCGGAACTTACAATTTGTTCCACTACACCTTGCCAAAGTTCGGAATCGAAGTGACTTTCGTCGAAAATCCTGACGATCCACAATCTTGGCGCGATGCGGTAAAGCCCAATACCAAAGCCTTCTTTGGTGAGACGATTGCCAATCCGCGCAACGATGTTTTGGATATCGAAACGGTGGCAAAGATTGCCCATGAAAATGGGGTGCCGTTGATCGTAGATAACACGGTTGCGACCCCGTTCTTGATTCGACCAATCGAACATGGCGCCGACGTTGTTGTGCATTCGGCGACCAAGTTTCTATCGGGTCACGGAAATGCCGTAGTTGGTGCAATTGTAGATTCCGGAAATTTTGATTACGCGCTTCAAAAGGAGCGGTTTAAGAATTTCAATGAACCCGACCCTAGTTATCACGGCTTGGTTTATGCCGAAGCTCTTGGCGTTGGCTCAGCCTTTGGTGCAAACCTGTCATATATCTTCAAAATTCGCTTGACCTTGCTTCGCGATACTGGGGCGGCGGTTAGCCCATTTAATGCCTGGTTATTGGCCCAGGGTTTGGAGACGCTTTCACTTCGAATTGAACGCCACGTTTCAAATGCGCAACATTTGGCAAAGTGGTTAGAAGATCAGCCTTCGGTTGAAAAGGTTAACTATGCATCGTTGCCTTCTTCGCCGTGGCATGCACTAGCGACTAAATATGCGCCAAAAGGCAGTGGCTCCGTTCTCTCCTTCGAGCTAAAGGGCGGTATCGAGGCTGGCAAGAAATTTGTCGAGGCTCTGGTTCTTCACTCCCATGTGGCCAACATTGGCGATGTTCGATCGTTAGTTATCCACCCAGCTTCGACAACTCACTCCCAACTTTCACCTGAAGAGCAGCTAACTGCCGGGGTTACGCCAGGATTAGTTCGAATCTCGGTTGGTCTTGAAAATATCGAAGACATTAAGGCTGATATCACCCAAGGCTTTGCCGCCGCAAAGTAAAAGCAAGCGCGAGTTCAATAGACTTGGGCAATGGAGAGCGGATCTGAGTATCTGGTCACCGGGGCTTGGCTGGAAAGCTATGACCCCGGCGATCGGCTATTTCTAAATATCGGCGATCTTGAACTTGAATCCGGGGAGACCTTGGTTAATACCGTCTTGGCCTATCAAACTTGGGGCAAATTAAATGCCGCTGGCGATAACGCGATTCTGGTAAATCATGCGATGACTGGCTGGTCCGATGTCACCGGTTGGTGGCCATCGATGTTGGGCTCTGGCTTGCCGCTGGACCCAGATAACTATTTCATTATCTGTCCAAATGTGATTGGTGGCTGCCAGGGAAGCACTGGGCCATCGACTATCGCACCGGATGGAAAGCGATGGGGTTCAAGATTCCCTACGGTGACCATCAGGGATATGGTCAAGGCAGAGTTGGTTTTAACCGATTTATTAAATATCTCCCATTACATCTTGGCGGTTGGTCCCTCACTTGGCGGCATGCGCTCGCTTGAGTGGGCCATACAGCACCCGGATCGCGTTAGAGCCATCTGCACTATCGGCTCCTCGGCTGTGGCCACAGGTGATCAAATTGGTGCTGCATCGATTCAAATTCGAGCAATTAAAGCTGATCCCAATTTTCACGGCGGTGATTATTACGATTCCGATCGAGGTCCCTTAGAAGGGATGGGAATCGCGCGTCGAATCGCTCACCTGACATATCGCTCGGAAACCGAGATGGATGTTCGTTTCGGTCGCGAGCTTCAGGGTGATGAGACCGGGCGCTACGCGGTCGAGTCCTATTTGGACCATCAGGCTCAAAAGTTGGCGAAGCGTTTTGACGCCAATACCTATATCGCCCTCACCGAGGCCATGAACTCGCACGATGTGGGTCGAGGACGTGGGGGAGTCGCGGCGGCGCTCGGCACTATCAATATTCCAGTTGTTGTCGGCGCTATCGATACCGATCGCCTCTTTCCGCCCCGGCTTCAGGAAGAGATCGTGGAACTCACTTCGACCGCCCTTCCGCTGGCGATCATTTCTTCGCCCTTCGGCCATGATGGCTTCCTGATTGAAATGGAGACGGTTGGAGAGATCGTACGTTCGGCGATCGTCGCGGGACTTTCGGCAAAGAATCAAGGTCAGAATTAGGGTTTTACCCCGCAAAATCAGGCTTAAATGTGCATAAGTGCCTGTGGACAATTTATAATATAGGTAAGCAACTTTCCCTGGTCGGTAGTTAGGCCAGACAAACAAAAAGGATGATCTGTGGCTGGAATTGGTGCGCTCAAAAACGGTGCAAAAGCAGTGAAGAGTTCGACCGCAACGACACCTGCTGCGACTAAAAAAGTTGCCGCGAAAAAGAGCGTTGCGAAGGCGGCGCCAGCTTCAAAGAAAGCCGTGGCAAAGAAAGCCGTGGCAAAGAAAACAGCGGTAAAACCAGCGAAAAAGGCGGACTCCAAGAAGATCGCCGGTCCAAGGCTATTTCCAACAAAGGCAGAACTAGAAGCGCGTCGAATTGCCGAAGAAGAGGCAGCGCGAATCAAAGAAGCGAAGAAATTAGCCGGTCGCAAATTATTTCCAACGAAGGCCGAACTCGAAGCAAAGCGGTTGGCCGCTTTGGGAGAGGATGTCGAATTATCAGTTGAAACTGCAGAGAATTTAGCAGTTGCAAAAGATAAAGGGGCGAAAACAGCTAAAGCGGTTGTTACTAAAATCGATGGCGAAGAGGTTGAACTCGAAGAAATCGAACTCGAAGACTTGGATTCGTTGGTCGAAGATACCAAAGAAGAAGTTCCGGCCGAAGACCCAGCTAATGAAATTCGCGTGGTTAACGTTGCCGAAGAGTCGCAAAATGAAGTTAATGCCTTCACAATTAAAGATTCAGAAGAAGATGATGCGCCAGCACAGACTGTTCTTACCGCCGGTGCTACCGCAGATCCAGTAAAAGATTATTTAAAATTAATCGGCCGCGTGCCATTGCTTAACGCTGAAATGGAAGTTGATCTTTCACTGCGTGTTGAAGCTGGTCTCTTTGCCGAAGAAAAATTGGCGAAAGATAAGAAGATGGATAAGAAGATGCGCCGTGAAATGGAGCAACTTGTCCTCGATGGTCGCCGAGCAAAGAATCACTTACTAGAGGCAAACCTACGTCTCGTTGTTTCGTTGGCAAAGCGTTACACCGGTCGCGGCATGCTGTTCTTGGATCTAATTCAAGAAGGAAACTTGGGTTTGATTCGAGCCGTTGAAAAGTTCGACTACACAAAGGGCTATAAGTTCTCTACTTACGCTACTTGGTGGATTCGCCAGGCGATTACTCGCGCCATGGCTGACCAGGCTCGAACGATTCGTATTCCAGTCCATATGGTTGAAGTCATCAATAAGTTGGCCAGAGTTCAGCGTCAGATGTTGCAAGATCTAGGCCGGGAACCAACGCCAGAAGAGCTTGCCAAAGAACTTGATATGACTCCAGAGAAAGTTGTCGAGGTCCAAAAGTATGGCCGCGAACCAATCTCACTTCATACCCCACTTGGCGAAGAAGGCGATTCCGAGTTCGGCGATCTGATCGAAGATTCCGAAGCGATTGTTCCCGCCGATGCCGTCTCATTCACCTTGCTTCAAGAGCAACTGCACTCAGTTCTGGAAACCTTGTCCGAACGTGAAGCTGGCGTAGTTGCGATGCGATTTGGGCTAACTGATGGTCAGCCAAAGACGCTTGATGAGATCGGAAAGGTTTACGGGGTTACCCGTGAGCGTATTCGTCAGATTGAGTCAAAGACGATGTCCAAACTGCGCCACCCATCCCGTTCGCAAGTACTTCGAGATTATCTAGATTAAGAGGCGTTATAAATATGTCAGAGAATGTGAAGTTGCGGGTAAAGGCCAATGGCTCGATCAGGGTCACTGGCACCGTTGATTTTGTAGATGCCGATGGAAATATCCTCGAGACGCGCACCGATTTTTCACTTTGCCGCTGTGGCTTATCTAAAGAGAAGCCATTTTGCGATAGCTCCCACAAGGGCGGGGCATTTATTGCAGGCGAATACGAACCAAAGCAAGATTAATTAGCTTTTAAAGGCGCCTTAACGGGCGTCTGAGGAGACAGCAGTTAATTTGCTGGTCTCATCCTGAATCGCAGCCACTACCGGCTTTAGACCTTCGGCATACTCTTTTGCGTGGTGACCACAGAATAAAAGCTCGCCACCGTTGAGCAACGTTGCCCGAACATAAGCCTGTGCCCCACAACGATCGCAACGATCAATGGCATTTAACGGCGTTGGTTCGAGAATCAACTGCTCGGTCATCTGTTCCTACTTTCTGCTAACTACGTTTCTAGTCGTAGTTTAAGGCTAATACTGACATTTTCGCTTACTTGGTGATGGGAACATCAAAGCACTACTTCTTTATTCCCCGCTCCTAAATTATCGTTAAATTGGCTCGGGCGTGTCAGATATCTCAAGATATAGGCAGATTCTCGACTAATTCTCACCTAATTTGGGCGCGTACGGCATCAGGGCCCGTTAGAGATAGATAACCTTTCCCCCCATGGCCAGTAATGATAAATCTCAGGTGATCGAGAGTGATTACACCGCGAAAGATTTGGCTGTACTCGAAGGCCTAGATGCCGTTCGCAAACGTCCGGGAATGTATATCGGAACCACAGATTCTCGGGGCTTGATGCACTGCCTCTGGGAGATCATCGATAACTCGGTTGATGAGGCGCTAGCTGGCCATTGCAAAAGAATTGAAATAAATCTCGAATCAGATGGCTCCGTCGAAGTACATGACGATGGCCGCGGAATTCCAGTCGATAAGGAACCCAAGACTGGGTTAACTGGCGTTGAAGTGGTAATGACCAAATTGCATGCCGGTGGAAAATTTGGCGGCGGCTCATATGCCGCATCAGGCGGCCTTCATGGCGTCGGTGCCTCAGTTGTTAACGCATTGGCCTCGCGCCTTGATGTGGAAGTCGATCGAAACGGCAAGATTTATTGGATGTCCTTCCAACGTGGCAATGCCGGCATCTTTGAAGGCGATGGTCCAAAGGCTGCCTTTAGCGAAAGCTCTGGACTTCGCATTATTGGAAAAGTTTCGCCAAAGATTACGGGAACCCGAATCAAATGGTGGTTTGATCGCCAGATCTTCCTAAAGGAGGCCGAGCTCGCGATCGAAGATATTTATGCTCGCGCTCGCCAAACATCATATTTAGTTCCTGGTCTAACTTTGATCGTTAACGATAACCGCGGCAAAGTGGCAACTACTGAGACCTTCTTTCACAAAGGCGGAATCTCCGAATTTTGTGCCTTCCTTCGCCCCGATGAACCAATCGGTGAAGTAGTCCGGTTACAAGGTTCAGGTAATTACACCGAAACCGTTCCGGTACTGGATGAAAAAGGGCACATGATGCCCACGGATGTTGACCGCGAAATGCAGGTTGATATCGCGATCCAATGGGGAATGGGATACGAAACTACCCTCAGCTCATTTGTAAATATTATTTCAACGCCAAAGGGCGGAACCCACGTTCAAGGTTTCGATCGAGCAATCACCAAGGCGATCAATGACGCCATGCGCGGCACCAAGACGCTTAAGAACAACGAGATTGATGTAATCAAAGATGATGTGCAGGAAGGCATGACCGCGGTTGTTACGGTTCGAATGTCAGAACCGCAATTCGAAGGTCAGACCAAGGAAGTACTGGGTACCGCTGCCGCCAACAAGATTGTCGCTGCTGTAGTCGCGGATGAACTAAAGAATTTCTTCGCAACAACCAAGCGTTTAGATAAGGCCACCGGTCGTGCCGTTCTGGACAAAATTGCCGCCGCCTCCAGAACTCGTATTTCAGCACGTGCGCACAAGGATTTGCAACGGCGCAAGAATGCCCTTGAAAGTTCTTCGTTGCCGACAAAACTTTCCGATTGTCGATCAGATGACACCAATCGCACCGAGCTATTCATCGTCGAGGGTGATTCCGCACTGGGCACGACAAAGGCTGCCCGAAACTCCGAATTCCAAGCGATTCTGCCGATCCGTGGCAAGATTCTGAACGTTCAGAAGGCCTCTCTTTCGCAGATGTTGGAAAACAACGAGTGCGCCTCAATAATCCAGGTAATCGGTGCTGGTTCAGGCCGATCTTTCCAATTAGAAGATGCCCGCTATGGCCGCGTAATTCTGATGTCTGATGCCGATGTGGACGGCTCGCACATTCGGTGCCTGCTTCTGACTTTGCTCTACCGCTACATGCGACCGCTAATTGAAGATGGTCGAGTCTTCGCTGCTATCCCACCGCTTCATCGAATCGATGTTGTTGGGGGAAAGCGCGGGGAGCTGCATTACACCTACTCGGATGATGAGATGCGCAAAGTTTTGGCAGATCTGACTAAAGCCGGAAAGCGCTGGAAAGAACCGGTTCAACGTTATAAAGGCTTGGGCGAGATGGATGCCGATCAACTTCGTGAGACCACAATGGATCCAGTTCACCGCACCTTACGCCGAATCACCATGACCGATGCCGCTGCGGCGGAGCGCGTTTTCGAACTATTAATGGGCAACGAGGTTGCCCCGCGCAAAGAATTTATCTCTAACGCGGAGATCGATCGCGATCGGATCGACGCTTAATTATTTTCGTTAGTTAGAAGAGGGTTTCCTTTTCACTTTCCATGGCTACTGCTGGCTTCTTCTTATCGCCCTCAAGCCGAGAACGTCGTGGGGTAGCAAAGTTTTTGGCAACTGCTGTTAGCTCCTCTGACACCTGCTTCTTGATCGCTTCTTGGCTGGAAAGCAACTTCTTTAGAGCGGCGATCGTTGTCGTAAGTTCTTTCTGCTCAGTTTCAAGTTCGAGCTTTGACATCTTCGTCAGTCGTCGCAGTGGCATATCCAGAATGTAAGTTGTCTGCTCATCGCTTAATTTAAAGCTCTTCATAAGCGCTTCTTTGGCGGCTGCAGCATCTTCGCTGCCACGGATAATTTTGATGACCTTATCGATATCGATGATCGCCTTAAGAAGTCCATCGACCAAGTTCAGTCGTGATTCAGCTTTTGCTTTGCGAAACTCGGAACGCCGGCGCACGACCTCAATGCGGTGATCGATAAATACTTGAAGCAAATCTTTTAAGCCTAAGGTCAATGGTTTGCCATTAACTAGTGCAACGGCATTGATAGAGAAGGCATCTTCCATCGGGGTTAATTTGTAGAGCTTTTCCAAGACATCTTCCGGTTCGAAGCCATTTTTAATTTCAATAACAACCTTGGTTCCTTGTTGGCCATCGGAAAGGTCGATGATGTCGGAAATTCCTTGAATTTTCTTGGCTTTAACCAAGTCTGCAATCTTTTCAACGATCTTTTCTGGGCCAATGTTGTATGGAAGCTCAGTGACGATAATTCCCATTTTACGTGCTGTTACTTTTTCGATTGTGGCAGTAGCGCGGACTTTGAAGGCACCTCGGCCACTTTCGTAAGCTTCTGTTATTCCTTCGCGGGCAACGATCTCCCCGCCAGTTGGGAAATCCGGTGCCGGCACAAATTTCATTAGCGCTTTTAGCGTCGCATTTGGATTATCAATCAGGTGTTTGGTTGCCGCAATCACTTCGCCCAAGTTGTGCGGTGCCATGTTGGTGGCCATACCTACGGCGATGCCCGTGGCGCCATTTACTAAAAGGTTAGGAAAAGCCGCTGGCAAAACGAGTGGCTCCATAAGTTGGCCGTCATAGTTAGAGCCGAAGTCAACGGTATTTTCATCAGATTCATTAACCATCGCCATGGCTGGAGCGGCCAGTCGAGATTCGGTGTACCGCATGGCTGCCGGACCGGCATCAAGGGAGCCAAAGTTTCCGTGGCCATCAATTAATGGCAAGCGCATTGAAAAGCTCTGAGCCATTCGAACCAGAGCATCATAAATCGCGCCATCACCATGAGGGTGGAGCTTTCCCATGACATCGCCTACGACTCGGGCGCACTTAACGTGGCCTTTCTCCGGGCGCAGCCCCATTTCGGACATCTGATGCAGGATGCGTCGTTGAACCGGCTTTAAACCATCGCGGGCATCGGGCAGGGCGCGCGAATAAATTACCGAGTAGGCGTACTCCAAGAAAGAGTCGGACATCTCTTGAGAGACATCAATGTCGACGATGCGACCAGGGTTCTCGCCAGGTTTTGGGAGAACGGCTTTAGGGATACGGGCCATGTGGTTATCCTGCCAATCTATTGCGCTCTTATGGCGCACCGACAAGCGGTCTGGCACCAATATGTGAAACACAGCGAGCCGCTAACTCGATGGCAATTTCTAAGGCGGTCGCGACTTCGCCACCTGAAATCCAAGTAGGAATCAACCCCGCCGCAAAGCAATCGCCGGCTCCGGTCGAATCGACAAAATTTGTGGGAGCTGCTGGAAGCTGAATAATTGCCCCACCGCGCTCTTGAGCCAGTGCGCCATTAGCGCCGCGTTTGATAACAACGGTCGGAGCGAAAGTTAAGAGATCCGCCGCCGCATGAACTGGATTTGAGAATCCGGTTAGGAAGTGGGCCTCTTCCTCATTTAAAACAATCAAATCCATGTTCGAAAGCCAGCCTCTAACTACTTGAACGCCAACTTCGGCAAGTACGCCGACCGAAGCGGGATCAAAAACAATGGGAAGGCGGTGCGCTTTAGCGATTTCAATAATTTGCAGGACTCCAGGACGCGAAAGTGGGTTTATCAGTGGGTAGCCGGACAAATAAATTGCACTGATATCTGAAAGATCGGGAAGATCATTTGGACCGAGCCCCGAGTTAGCACCCCAATCTGGAAACATGGTGCGCTCGCCGCTCTTGTCGACCAAAACAATTACTACACCGGTATTTGCATCTGGAACCACGGTGTTAGTGTGTTCAACGCCGTAACGATCTAGCTCTGCAATCACAGTACGCCCGGCGGCGTCATCGCCAATTCGGGCAATTAAATGAACATCGGTGCCGGTAGTTGCCAGCCACGAGGCAACGTTGGCCGCGGCACCGCCGCCATGAGTTGAAATCTTAGCCCGAGTATCGCTGGCATAATTTATTTCTGATTCTAAAATCGCAACGACATCAAGCATGATGTCGCCTATGCATAGTATTTTCATCGTGGACTTTTCATCGCAGAATTAGCGTGGAAGCGCGATGGCGATTTCTGCTGCCAAACGCGCATTCGATTTTATGATGTCGATATTTACTCGAAGCGATTCGCCACCACTTTGAGCGTGAAAGTACTCGAGCAAGAAGGGCGTAACCGCTTTGCCGCTTATGTGCGCCGCTTCGGCCGCCGCTAAGCCTTCATCCAAAATGCGATTGTGAAGTGCCAAATCCATCTGATTTTTAACGGGATTAGTGACGACGATTGCACAATTTGAAGTCTTTAATTCGAAACGATAACTCCAGATTGCCGCGATTTGTTCCGCGGTATCAACACGATGCTCGATCTCATAGCCTGAATCCGTTAGGTAGAACCCAGGAAACTTATTGGTTTGATAGCCCAAGACTGGAACTGCGAAAGATTCTAGACGTTCCAAAGTGCCGGGGACATCGAGAATAGATTTCACGCCGGCGCAAACAATTACGATCGGAGTGTTTGCCAAGGCAAGCAAGTCAGCGGATTCATCGTAGGTGTGGCCGCGATGCACGCCACCAAGTCCGCCGGTGGCAAAGACTGAAATTCCAGCTAAATTTGCAATGTGAGCAGTCGCTGCAACCGTGGTCGCCGCAGATTGCTGGTTCGCCTCAATGATCGCCAAATCCCTGGTCGAGGCTTTCACGACGTTGTCATCATTCGCGATTCGTTCTAACTCCTTGGCCTCAAGACCAATATGGATTACGCCATCGATAAGGGCGATGGTGGCAGGTGTAGCCCCGGCCTTACGAACCAAGTGCTCAACTTCTAAGGCGACTTCAAGATTCTTTGGCCTTGGCAGGCCGTGACTAATAATCGTTGACTCCAGAGCAACAATCGGGGTATTGCCTCTGCGGGCGGCATTTACTTCACGTGAAAAGCGGATCATAGGTCGCAGGTTAGTCGCCCCCATGATGGAAAGATAAATTTTCCTTCGGTGTGAGGCAAGATAGGAGGGTGAGCTTTCAATTATCGGATCTGTCGAACTCGGTCTTCGCGAGTTTAGGCGTCACCGGGAGGCCAGATTTACTGGATATCGGGCAGAGCCCATCGGGGCGAGAATGCATTGTTCTCATTGATGGCATGGGCAGCGATGCGATCGCCAACTATTCGGCACAATTTCCGGTCTTCAAAAGGTTTGTTGCCCACGAGGCGCTGAAATCGCACTTTCCTTCGACCACCGTTACAAACCTTTCTTCACTAGGTACTGGAGTGCTTCCTGGCTTGCATGGGATGTTGGGTTACACCGTCCGAGTGCCCCGAAGCGGAGAGCCTGGCCGATTGTTAAATGCGCTGAAGTGGGATGAGCGGGTCGACCCACTTACATGGCAACCTGAGCTTACAAATTTTGACCGTGCTCGCGCTCTGGGCGTAACGGTTTCGCATATTGCGGCAAAGCGGTATGAAGGCTCGGGCTTTACTAAAGCGGCACTTCGCGGCGCTTCATACTTGGGCGCAAATCAGTTGAACGAAATATTTTCCGAAGCAAAGCGAGCGTTAAAGCCCACGCCCTCCTTTGCCTATATTTACCTAAATAACCTGGATCATGCCGGTCATGAAAGTGGTGTCGGCTCCGAAAGTTGGATTGCGGCGCTGGGGATTGTTGCGCAGCTTTTAGAAGGACTCTTATTGCAGCTGCCAACGGGTGTGCGCATTTGGCTGACTGCCGATCACGGCATGGTCAATGTTGGTGACTCTGTAATCATTGGCGTCGATAATGAACTTCGAAATAATGTAACTCTGATTGGCGGGGAGCCTCGCGCTCGCCACATTTACTTAAAGGCAGAATCTGAAGCAGAAACCGTCGCGCAGTGGCGCGAGTACTTTGGGACCCGCGCCAATATTTACAGCAAGTCGGAGCTGATTAGTTCGGGGCTGCTGGGCGAAGTTGTAACTCCAGATAGCGAGGATCGCCTAGGAGATCTGATCGCGGTGCCAAATGGTGAATTAATCTTGATTGATCCAGAGCGAATTCCCCAGGAGAGCTCGATGGTGGGACATCACGGTGGGCTCTCTGAAACTGAACTTTCGATTCCGCTGCTGAGCGTAACGACCTAATCGCGTACTAGAGTCTTTCCATGAGTGAATCAATTACCTTCCCAAGCAATGGTGGAAATTGCACCGGCTACTTAGCGCTTCCGGTTAACGGAAATGGCGCAGCAGTAATAGTCATTCAAGAGTGGTGGGGTTTGGTTGGACATATCAAAGCTGTAGTTGAGCGATTTGCCGCAGCAGGATTCGTCGCTCTCGCTCCAGACTTGTATCGCGGAGAGGTAACAACTGAACCCGATGAAGCTCGCAAGCTATTGATGGAGATGCAAATGAAGCAAGCGGGCCAAGATATTGCCGGCGCCGCGGCATATTTGAAAACTAGATCAGACGTTACTGGCGGTGTAGGAGCAATCGGATTTTGCATGGGTGGCGCGCTGGCAATCTGGAGCGCGACGATTTCTGATGAGATCAGCGCCAGCGTTGGATTTTATCCTGGTGGATCGTGGGAGCGAATGTCACCAGATTGGGAGAACTTTTCTGGAAAGTCAGCACAGATTCATTGTGCCGAATCTGATGGAACTTCCGCCGCGGTCAATATTCAAGAAGCAATTTCTGGAATTAATGGCGCATTAGGTAGGGCCGATGCCTATGACTATCCAGGTACTAAACACGCATTTTTCAATGACGATCGCCCGGAAGTTTTTGATTCGGCGGCGGCGGAGTTAGCGTGGGGTCGAACGTTGCTCTTCTTTAACGATCAACTTATTAACTGAAGAAGTTATTCTTCCTCGTTCTTACCACCGAACATGATGTCATCCCATGATGGAATGCGGATTCTCTTTGTTACGCCATCTTTCTTGGCATCGGGTTCGATTTCGACCCGCTCAGTTATTGGTGTGGTGGAAATCCGTATTGTCTCGACGATTTCTTCTTCACGTACTGCAACTAAACGAGGAGCAGGCGCCGACTGTTCAGTCGTGTAAACCATGCCATGTGTGGGTACTTTGGCCCGCGCTTCACGTTCTTCACCATTGATCCACTTGGCATCTTCGTCAACGGCAGTGATCGAATGATTATGTAAATCAAAGTTCCAAACCGCTGTGGATTCGCCTTCGCGATTAGGGTAGGTCAAAACAATCTCCCAAATCCCATCTGCGACTCGATGGGTATTCCATTCGATTTCCGAAAGATCGACGCCGCGAGGTCCCAGGCGCGAATGTGCCGCAGTCTCAAGATTTGGTGAATGAGAATCTCGGCGCAACGAGGTTTTTAAAGCTATCGAGATTACATAAGCTCGCTCTTGAAGAATTGGACCCGAGTACTTATCAATTTTTTCGAGCGACCAATCGGTGTCGTAGGCGATATCGGCCATGGTCTCACCGGCGCGTAGGCGCGCTTGGATCTCTTTTACAGTAACGACGACTTCATCTCCTTGTTCGTAAGAATTTGCAACTGCGACAAGGTGCGGCGTCGCGATCGAAGCTTTTAAAGCGCCATCCACTTCAAGGCGAAATTCATTGCCCTCAGTGTCGGTAAGCTCAAGAAAATTTCCATCTTCGGAGCGACCAATAATTCTTAAGTCAGTCACGAGACAAGAGTGCCACAGCAGTTGCTGAAAACGGGGGAGAAGCGCTTGTTATGCCCATGACAAGCGATAGATTTATCAGATGAGCGCAGCATTTGATTTAGATGAGATCTTGGCTCTTGCAATTAGCGTGGCCGAGTCGGCTGGCGCCTGGCTGATGCAGCGACCCGAAGTCCTTGATGTTCATCAAAAAACTTCTGCGGTGGATTTCGCCACCCAGATGGATCACGCTAGCGAGAAGTTGATTGTCGAACGTTTGCTCGCAGCTCGGCCGAATGATGGCATCATCGGCGAGGAAGGGGCCTCACGTCCCAGTAAGTCGGGTCTGACTTGGGTTATCGATCCACTGGATGGCACGGTTAACTATTTCTATGGCCTTCCTGGTTGGAACGTAAGTATTGCCGCAAAGGACGAGACTGGCATTTTGGCGGGCGCAGTTTTCGCCCCATCAGTTAATACCCTTTGGAGCGCCCGGCGAGGCGGCGGCGCCTTCCAAAATGGGCTCCCAATTCACTGCAACGATCCAATTGCGCTTAATCGAGCCTTAATTTCCACCGGTTTTTCCTACGATTTAGGGCTTCGCGAGGAGCAGGCGGTCCGAATTCATCGTTTAATTCCGCAAATTCGTGATTTGCGCCGAATTGGAGCAGCGGCTGTGGATCTATGCCATGTCGCCGCTGGAATGGTTGATGGCTACTTTGAAGCAACCTTGAATGAATGGGATTTGGCCGCAGGTGGCTTAATCGCGCAAGAAGCAGGCGCGATTGTGACTGGACGCCATGGCGGGGAGCCTAACCATGAGATGGTGATTGCGGCCGGTCCTGCTCTACACGCTCAATTGATGGCGGCGGTCGATTAGCTCGGAAAGCCCTCAAATTGTTCACAACTGGCTCGGTATGGCAGGATACGTCTCTTGGCGCTTAAGCCAAAAGGCACCACCTCATAAACTCGAATATTTAAGTTAGGAACTGCCATGAACGTGCTCGACTCGGTTGATGCGGCTTCACTCCGCTCCGATCTGATCAATTTCCGTCCCGGAGATGAAATCAAGGTCCACGTTCGTGTTATCGAAGGTAGCAAGAGCCGTATCCAAGTTTTCCAAGGCATCGTAATTCGCCGTACTGGTTCTGGCGTTCGCGAGACCTTCACCATTCGTAAACTTTCCTACGGCGTTGGCGTGGAGCGGATTTTTCCAGTTCACACCCCAGTTATCGAGAAGTTTGAAATGGTCCGCCGTGGCGATGTTCGTCGGGCAAAGCTTTACTACCTTCGCGATCTTCGCGGTAAGGCTGCAAAGATCAAAGAGCGTCGTGGCGCTAATAATGAATTTATCGTTGAGGATCGCCCAGTTGTTGAGGCAGTCGTTGCGGCCCCGGTAATTGAGGCAGTAGTCGAAGCT
>JBAXKZ010000027.1:0-19110 GCA_037135095.1 Actinomycetes bacterium | reverse complement strand
CTGTTAGTTGAAAATGTAACTCCAGAGATCGTCGAAGAGTTAAAGAAGTACACGGGAACTATTTATCTCAGCCAAACAACCGAACTTCGAGATGGAAAAATAACGCGCTTCCTCAATTTAGAAGATGCAATCAATGCATGGGAGGCAGATCCAGGTCCACGCGAATGGCGAACTCACTTCCACGTCCCGGTCTTCCTAAAGGATCTTGGTCCCTTCCAAACCACCAGAGGTGGAATCGATGCGGCACTTAAAGTGCATGCCAAGACGCCGCTATCTACTCACTTAGAAATAGAAACTTATACCTGGGATGTCTTGCCTGATCATTTAAAGACCGGCGATATCTCCGAATATGTGATTCGCGAATTGGAATATGTTCGTGATGAACTTTATCGACAGGTTGATGCGCTAACGAAATAGTTTTACTGAATACAGAGAGCCGATCGCAACGGGGGGATCGGCTTTTTCAGTTTTAAAGTTGGATTCGAGCGCCTTCTTCGTAACGGTGAGTAGGGCCGCCTTTTAAAATATGAACGCTGGCCATGCCATGTACTTCCCACATGCCAGATTCAAAAGTTACTCCCTCGTCTAACCCAGTTACTAGCGCCGTTGATTCATCGATCCCGATAATGTAGGTGCCGTCCGGGGCGTGAAGCAGAATTTTGGCGGCGCTATCTGGCACCCAGCCAAAGAATTTGTTGTAGTGCGGGATCGTTCGAATGGTTGGCGTGATGCCCAAACCGGGAGTTGGCTCACTATGAAACTTCATAAAGTTAGGGACTTGATCGGCCATTGCCATCGCGCCGGCGCTACAACCAGCCAAAGAGGAACCTGCCTGCCAATTACGCTGGATTGCCTCCCCGACCAATGTGCCTTTAAGGGTGGTTGCCAAGTAGTTGGGATCCCCACCTGAAAGGTAGATCAACGCCGCGCCTTCAAGAGCGGCAGCATGTTCTGGATTCATTGCATCTTCACGAGTAAAAATTGGGAGAAAGAGCGTTGGCGTGGATAGCCGCACCCCTTGTTCGGCGCCGATCTGCTCCCAATAAGCCAAGCTCTTTGCGCCTTCTTTTCCGGCGGCGGTTGGGATTTGAACGAAGAGTTTCTGGCAACCACGATTTAATCCCTGATTTAAGAGAGCGCCTTCGAGCGGCTCCATGACCGGCAAATATTCACCAGATCCAACGAGAGCGAGGGCGCCGACTTTACTCATGCAAGAACTCTACGCCCCAAGTAACGCGCAATACTGAAAATTTAGTGAGATAGAAAGGTCACCTGATTTCAATCGCTAGGATTAGGCATATGCGCGGAAAACCCTCAAAAATAGCGGCCGGGTTCTCCATAGCGATCGTTTTGGCGGCTATGGGCTTTGCTTTCTTTACCAATACCGCGACCTCTGCGATCCCGCGCTCTAAAGCGCTCCAAGGAGCGAAACAGTCGGTACATGGCGATACCAATATCTTGTTGCTGGGGCTAGATAGCAGGCGCGATGCAAACGGTGCCGACCTGCCTCGCGCTCTTTTGGATTTAATGCATGTGGGCTCCACTAGCTCTGTTGGTGGCTATAACACCAACACCATGATTGTGATCCACATTCCGGCCAACGGAAGTGCCGCCACTGCTATTTCGATTCCTCGTGACGACTATGTAAATGTCCCTGGCTTGGGAATGAAGAAAATTAAAGAAGCCTACGGTTACGCCAAATATGCCGAAGATATGAAACTCTATAAAGCAGGAGTGAAAGAGCCTCAACGCGAACATTTAGCCCGCGAGGCAGGTAGAACCGCAACAATTGGGGCGATCACGGCGCTGCTCAATATTCCAATCGATCACTTTGCAGAAGTCAATCTGGTTGGTTTCTACGACTTGGCTACCGCGCTCGGCGGTATCCAGGTCTGTTTGAATCACGCAGTAAATGATTCGCAATACTCTGGCGCAGTCTTTCCTGCCGGTTTGCAAACTATTTACGGTGTCGATGCGTTGAAATTTGTTCGTCAACGTCACGGGCTGCCAAATGGTGATCTAGATCGAACTCACCGTCAGCAAGCTTTTATTACTGGTGTGATAACCAAGTTCCGCAGCCAAGGAATTTTCGGCGATCTCGGAAAATTACAAGCGCTATTAAATGTTGCAAAGAAGGATGTTGTGATCGACAGTGGATGGGATGTCTTGGGCTTCTTGCCGCAAGCTAAAGCGTTGACCGGGGGCCACATTACTTTCCATACCTTGCCAATTGAGGGTTATGTCATGCGTAACAGCCAGAGCGTGAATTTAATTGATGTCGAAAAGGTTCGAAAATTCACCCAAGATATTTTCTTTCCACCTAAACCAACTCCAAAGCCAACTGCTACTGGCACTTCATCAACTGCACCAAAGCCAAAGCCTTCCAAGATTAATTATGCCAACTTAGCAAATGGCAAAGCGGTAGATGGCGGGACCATTCCCTGCGTCAACTAGAATCACATCATTAGCAGTTCCCAATTGAAACGAGTCACACCTTGCTAGGTCTTTTAACAGTAGTAATTGGCGCTCTAGTGGCGCTGCAATCTCGACTAAATGGTCAACTGGCAACTGCCGTTCATAACGGCATCGGTGGCGCAGTGCTCTCCAACTTAGTTGGCTTCTCGATGCTTTGGATTTTGGTATTTAGTATGAAGCGCGAGCGCGCTGGCTTGAAGCGGGTCTTCGCGGCTTACCGCACCAAAGAGGTAAAGATTTGGGAATTCTTCGGTGGTTTTGGTGGTGGATTTTTCTTAGCGATTCAAAGTATCGCGGTTCCGCAAGTTGGTGTTGCAATCTTCACGATTGGCACGATTGGTGGACAGACTGTTACCTCTTTAGTTGTAGATAAAATTGGAATCTCGCCCAGCGGCAAAAAGCACATCACAGTGCCTCGGGTGGTAGGCGCCGCGGTTACCTTAATTGCTGTGACTATTGCAGTGTGGCCGGAATTAAATGGTAAGAATTTGAAATTCCTGCCGATTATTCTCTCAATTTTGGTTGGCGTAGTTGTCGCGTTCCAGCAAGCACTTAATGCACGAATCAATGTCATTTCGACCAGGCCACTAGCTACCGCGTGGTTTAACTTCACCGTCGGTACCTGTGTGCTGCTTATCGTCTTTGGAATCAATTTGCTCGGCGGTGGCCGCCTGAGTCATCTGCCCAGTAATCCGTGGCTATACCTTGGTGGCCCACTCGGCCTGATCTTTATCGCCGGCTCGGCCTATGTCGTGAAATCACTCGGCGTACTGAACTTCATTATCTTTAGCGTGACCGGGCAATTAATCGGGGCGCTATTACTTGATTGGTTAGCTCCCGCCACTAAGGGTGGACTAAGTGGCTACCTGGTCTTTGGAACTTTGATGACTTTGGTTTCGATCGCAGCCGCGCAGTTATATGAGCGAAAGACGACCGCTTAGTCGTCCTCGCCGCCTGCGGCGGAACCAAGAACAACAGGCTTAGTGGTACCGAGGTTTGCGACCGGAACCGCTTTTGCAGTGGTAACGGTCGAAGCGGCAGAGGAAGCGCTAAGGCTAGGAGCCGAATTGCTAGGAAGCTGGGTATAAGTAACGCCACCAGCAAGGATTAAACCGAAGGCCAGGATCGCGATATGTCGTTTCATGCCCTAACTATGGCTACTCCTCCTGCGGTGAAGGTGGGAAGTTTCTGAGAGTCGGCTGGTAATACTTTCCTTGAGGGAGCGTGGGAAGATGCGCCTATGCCTAAAATCCAAGCGCCAAATCTCGCCGCACATCGAGAGTTTCGCCGTCAGCAGTTAATGGCGGCGGCTATGGAGTTAGCGCTAGCAGATGGCGCACAAGCAATTACCGTGGCTGCAGTCGCCGCGAAAGCTGGCTTAGCAAGATCTTCAATCTATGAATATTTTTCCAGCTCTGCCGATCTAGTAGCTGACTTGGTAATCGAAGAACTGGATTACTACACCTTGCGTTTGGCTGATGCGATTAAAGGCGCGGAAGACCCGTTTGAAAAGTTATCGCTTTGGATTGCTGAAGGTCTGCGCTACGTTGCCGATGGTCGCCACATGTTGGTGAAGTCTTTGAATACCATAACAACTCCCGAGTATCGCAAAGAAGAGATCGCTTTGGGTCACCGGAAATTGATTGCCCCGCTGCGGGAAGCGCTGGTTGCTACCGGGATAAAAGATTTGGCAATGGCTTCGGCATTTATTTCTAGCATTACCGATGCTGCAAGTATTCGAATTGAATCCGGAAATGCCGCAGAGCCCGAAATCCACAACGCAACGCTATTCGCGATCGCGGGACTTCGAGCCCTGGAAACAAACTAACTATTTAGTAACTGCCAACGAAATCTTGGCCGAGTACGGGCCAAACAAACCGCTGCGCGCACCTGCAGTGGCGCTCAAAACACAAGTTCCGCTCTTAAGGATTTTCACATTGTTTGCGGCGACGGTACAAACTTTTGGTGAGGAGCTCTTGTAGGAAATTTTCTCTCCGAAGTTTGTTAACTTAGCCAAAACTATTCTCTTGGCTTTAGCACTCTGCGCCATTGAAGATATTGAGTTTTGCACTCCGGGCGCCAAGTTAAATGGATAGTGCGAAGTTTTGGGTGCAGCGGTTGCACTTCCAGGTGATGTTACTGCGATATCACATTGGCCAGCACCCTTTAAGGCGGTGATAGTTGTACCGACCAGCGCGCACTCTGGAGTGTAAGACTTCAAAGTTACGGCGGCTCCAGAACCTGTTGTGATTACGAAAGTGATTGGACTGCGATAAGTCAGGGTTCCTGGAACATTTGGCGCAACTACTGCACCGTTGACCGTAACCGTAATCGTGTCTGAAGGTAAAGCGGCGGTAGTTGGAACAGCACTGGTGGCAGCAAAAGTAATTGGTATGAACTGATCTTGCGAAGTATCGGTAGATGCAGTGTGATCAAGTCGAACAAAGATTCCGCAGATTACCTTGGAACAATCAGCAGCGCCAGCATTGAAGAGCGCGGATACGTGAACTTTCACATCACCTTTGGGTGAAGCTGGGGCGGTGGGATCATTAGAAACCCAAACTTGAGAATCAGCGCTGTAGATTGTTGGACGCGCACCGGCAGCTGGTTGAACCGCTTCAAAAAGGTATAGACCATGATCAGTTGGAAAGTTGCCAAACCCGAAATGAATATCGGCGCCCGCTGGGTCTAAACCAGTGTACGGACCGCCTTGGACAACAACAGTTGGCGCAGCAAGTGCAGCTGGTGCAATTCCCACTGCCAAGGTAAGCGCAGCGGCTAAGGCCACAAGGCGTCGATTATTCATTAATTGTTCCTGCTTTCTTTGTTATTTTTTGAATTGAAGAGGGAGGGATAAGTCATATGAACGATCATCACCTCGAGTGTGGTCGGCCCGAGTATAAATAGCGCACTTAATTTTTCGGCAATCTAACTTTCCGATCATTGGTGATATTTTAAGCGCCACTGAAAATCTGCCACCTGGAAGATATGGAATCGCTAATCCGATGCCATAAGAAGGTGGATTTGAAGAGATCCACTGTGATGCTCCAGTTGCGCCAGATTTGTCCGCTCCGCCGCCACATGGTGTCGGAAGTTTTCCTTTTGGCACAACCTTACAGATTGCAACATAGATACCGACGGTCTCATCAAAGCGGGAGCCAGTAATGACGATTTTGTCACCGCTTTTGATAGCAGCGCTCTTTGAAACCGATAATTTTTCGCCATGGGTTCCAGTAACCGTAGCTGCATTGGCTGTGCTTGCAACCGCAACCATTAGCATTGCTAGCAGCGCAACCCGTTTCAACATTGGGAAAAGATAACTTAACCCTTCACTCTCTTTTCTCGACAGTAAGCCCGCGATTCGTCGGCTTTTACCGACAGATACCGCCCGCTAGTACGGAATAAGAGTGTGATAATCCTCCAGTGAAAGCGTTGGCAGCAGGTCTTTGTGGCCTTCTACTCTTAACTGGGTGTGGTGCAACTAGCGCTTCGGTAGCCAATATTTCAAGTGTGGATCTACCCCTACCAATCGTTCACTCCGCAGAAGTGCCGAAATTTCAACGAGTGGTTGCATTGGCAAATGGAAGCGCGGAGATAGTTGCTGCGCTGGGATATAAATCGATCTTGGTCGGGCGCGATATTGCTTCCACGATGCCCGAGCTGGCAAACATTCCAGTAGATACCGATGCCCATCAAGTTTCGATTGAGCGAGTGCTCTCCCAGCAGCCAGACTTGATATTGATCGACTCAAATACCAGCCCAAGTACGGCGCTGACGATTCTTCGCAATTCAAAAATTAAGATTGTAAAGATTCCCGACTCTTGGACATTGGGAACTGTTGCCACTAAAGAGAAGGCAGTCGCGGATGCGTTAGGGGTGACTGGTGCCGCAAGCCTGTTAGCTTCGCAGATAACTGGAATCAACTACCCTAAAGCCAATTTGAAGGTTGCCTTCCTATATGTTCGTGGTACCGCTGCGATTTACTTAATCGGTGGCAAGGGTTCTGGCGCCGATTCGATTCTTTCAAGTATTGGAATGACGGATGTTGGGGCCGAAACTTTGCCTCATCCATTTAATGCGCTTACTGCCGAAGCGCTAATTAAAATGCAACCCGATGTTCTATTGCTAATGACAAAAGGCCTGGCCTCAGTCGGCGGAGTATCGGGCTTGGTTGCGTTGCCGGGCATCGCACAAACCCCGGCCGGAAAGAACCGTAGAGTGGTAACTGTGGACGATTCACTTTTGCTTTCATTTGGACCGCGAACCATCACCCTCCTGCCAAAATTGCGCGCTGATATCTTGCAGGCAACTAAATGAGACGGACCTCTACCTACCTCGGTTTGATAATCCTCTTGGCATTGCTCTTCCTCCTCTCGCTTCAAATCGGAATCCTTCATTTAGATACCTCGGTCTTTTCCCTGATTGGTAAACGCGGCTCGGTAGCTGCCACAACGGTATGGGATGTTCGGTTTCCTAGAGCATTGGGAGCAGTTGTCATCGGTGGCGCACTGGGTATTGCCGGGGCGCTGGCGCAAGGAATCTTCCGAAATCCATTGGCAGAACCAACACTTATTGGACTATCTAGCGGAGCAACCTTTGGAACGATTGTTGGAATAGCCACTGGATTGGCCGGATACGGCTCTGGCGTTAACTGTTTAGCGGCCACGTTGGGGACAGGCCTCGCCGCGGTCATAACACTATTCCTAGCGCCAAATAAGAACTTTGGCTTCTTGTTAACCGGGATAGCCTTCTCTTCGATTCTGACTTCGGTATCGGGGTTGATAATTTCTATCTCACAACGACCTGGCATTCAATCACTTTCGTTCTGGAACTTTGGATCTTTGTCGCTGATTAATTTTGCGACCGTCCGAGTCATTACGCCATTTATTCTGATTGGTGTCGTTCTAGCAATAGCTCTGGCTCGTGGACTGAACATTTGGAGTTTGGGTGAGAACACCGCTTTTTACATGGGAATGAATGTCAAGCGTTTTAGATTTGTTGCCATTATCGCAATCGCGCTGTTGATCGGTCCCGCCGTCAGCGCTGTTGGTTCAATCGCATTTCTTGGGTTGTTAGTCCCACATGTAGTGCGGTTAGTTGTAGGGCCAAATCACCAGCACTTGATCGGATTCTCTGCGCTATTAGGAGCGATCGTGCTTTTAATTGCCGACCTATTGGCGCGTGCTGCCTTTGCGCCCCATGAAGTGCCACTTGGGTTACTAACCTCATTGTTGGGTGCCCCAATTCTCATTTTGTTATTGCGAGCACGTAGAGCGCAGTGGGTGAGCGAATAATGATTTCAATCTCCCGGATTTCAATTAACCGAGGTGAAACTCTGGTGCTCCAAGATTTCTCGGCCACAATTTTGGAGCGTCAAGCCACATTATTGAGTGGACCAAATGGTTCGGGTAAAACCTCTTTAATACAGGCGATCGCCGGAACGCTGCCTATCTCCACGGGGGAGATTTCCATCGATGGCGCAAATCCATTTCTAGCTAAGGCGTTGGATTTAGCTAAATTGCGATCAGTCGCGCCACAGCGACGAACATTTTCGCTCGCTTTTAGCGTGGCAGAAGTAATTGATTTCATTCCAGTTAAGGAGCGCGCTGACCATTGGGAAAATACTTTGGAACTATTAGGGCTAAAGCAATTCCTAAACAAGAAGGTAACCGAGCTATCAATCGGACAACAGCAGCGAGTCAGTTTGAGCTTATCTCTTCTTCAAGAATCGAAGTTCTATTTATTGGATGAACCTTTCAGCGCCCAAGACTCCGAATACCAAATTCGAATCTTGCAATTGATCGATGAGTTAAGAAAAGAAAAGGGAGTGCTGGTGGTCAGTCATAACACTGACTCCCTGCACTCCCATTTCGATCAGGAATTACATATTAGCTAGCGCGAACTGGACGCTTTCCAGCGGTAACTTTCTTTACCCCACCCTTGCGGTGAGTTGTTGGTGCTGGCTTGCTAGGGGATTTCTTCTTTGAACCACCTGCGCGTTGCCGGGTTGTGCGATCACCAAATTCTGAAGACTTTTCGCTGCGAAATGGGCGCTCGCTCTTAGCCGCTGGGCGTTCAGCACGAGCTGGGCGTTCAGAACGATCAGATCGTTCGGCCTTGGCTGGGCGTTCGAACTTATCGGCGCGAACCGGACGGTTCGCTGAAGCGGATTTAAATGGGCGATCATTTTTTCCCGCCGGGCGGAAAGGGCGATCACTCTTCTCGGCGCGGGCTGGACGCTCAGTTCGTTCGAACTTGTCGGCTCGAGCAGGACGTTCGTTCCGCTCAAACTTATCGGAGCGAACTGGTCGCTCGAAGTTCTCGCTGCGGGCCGGTCGTTCACTACGTTCTGGGCGATCGTTACGGACTGGACGCTCAGTGCGATCGTTACGGACTGGACGCTCGAAAGCGGCAGAACGAGCTGGGCGTTCAAAGCTCTCGCTTCGGGCGGGTCGTTCGCTGCGTTCAAATTTTTCGGCGCGCACTGGGCGTTCGGTGCGTGCCGGACGATCAAAGCTCTCGGTGCGTGCTGGACGATCTGCTCGGTCTGGACGAACTGGACGATCGCCTCGTTCTGGTCGGTCAGATCGTTCTGGTCGATCGCCGCCGCGGTTAAAGCTGGGGCGAGAACCTCGGAAACCACGGTCGCCGCCTCGGCCACCACGGTCGCCTCGATCACCGCGTGAAGGCTTCTCTGGTTCCACAATTACTGGGATACCGGATGGCTCTTGGGCGCCAGTGATACGAACTAACTCTTCATCTGATGGGCGAACATATGCTTCAGTCAGTTTTACGCCGGCGCGGGTAGTTAAACCGTAGACCGCCTTCTTCTGCTTTGAAGTTGCAAGTGTTACAACAACACCAGTTGCACCAGCGCGTGCGGTACGACCGGCGCGGTGTAAATAATCTTTGTGATCGGCAGGTGCATCAACATGAACTACCAATGAAACATCATCAACGTGAATTCCGCGAGCTGCGACATCGGTAGCAACTAGCGCAGAAGCGCGTCCATCTTTAAAGGCAGCGAGAACGCGAGTTCGTTGTCCTTGAGATTTTCCACCATGAAGCACACCAACTGGCACGCCTTGGCGAAGCATTTTGTCAGCCAATTTATCGGCGCCATGCTTGGTTCGAACGAAGAAAATTGTGCGGCCTTCGCGAGCAGCAATCTGCGTTGAGATCAAATCTTTATGTGCTTGATCCATGATCAAGACGTGGTGCAACATATCGGCAGAGCGAGACTTCTCATTTTCCAATGAGTGAGTTATCGGGTTCTTTAGGAACTTCTTCACCAAGGTATCAACATCGCGATCCAAAGTTGCGCTGAACAAAAGTCGTTGACCATCTTCTTGGGTCAGGCTCAAAATCTCTTTTACAACAGGCAAGAATCCCATGTCAGCCATTTGATCGGCTTCATCAAGAACGGTTATTTCAACATCATCTAGTTCAATGTGGCGCTTCTCTAACAAGTCGATCAAACGACCAGGAGTAGCAACAATGATTGGGACGCCGCGCTTGAGCGCTTGGATTTGGCCAGTGTATGAAAGTCCGCCAGCAACAACTTGGGAGTTTAGATTTACCCGGCGAGCCAATGGCGCAATAACATCATTGATCTGAACGGCAAGCTCGCGAGTTGGAGCCAGAATTAACCCAAGTGGGTGGTGTGGGTCGGCTTGGCGGCCCGCTAACCGAGTAAGCATCGCTAATCCGAAAGCTAGCGTTTTGCCGGAGCCAGTCTGGCCGCGGCCAAGGATGTCGCGTCCGGAGATTGCCTCAGGCAAGGTCGCGGTTTGAATGGGGAATGGAGCTGAAATACCTTCAGCATCGAGCGCTTGTACGAGCGCAGGGTTAACACCTAAGTCTTTAAACGACATGAATCTACCAATCGAGACAATCAAGCGTGTCTCGTGATGATTCAAGTTCAATCAAATTGCTAGTTCAATTACTAGCTAAGACTCGCATGGGAGCGCAGTGTGCGCTCATGGGGAGTGCTGCGGTTGCAACAACTGGTAAAGGGTAACGGACGCCCCCAGTAATTCCCAAATCGAAGGAGATTAACCGTGGGATTAAGCGCGAATTATCGGATTAGAAAGGCAACGCTCTCTTTGGAGTCATCGATTTCTAACTGCCATTCATAGCGGCCAGAAGCTAAAACCAGGTTATTAATGTTGAGGGCCATCGGAAAAGAAATAGGGGTGCCTTCGTGGTGACCCGGTGGCCGGCCAACTTCAAATTGACCAGCGGTCCCGATTACATTTCCGGCTTCATCGGTAATGGTATTTCCATCTTCGTTGACCAATTTCAGAGACCAATTGAGTTTCTTGTTAGTAGAGGTCCAAGGGATTTCTGCCTTTATCGCAACTGACATTGTTGGCATTGGGGAACTACCGACATCCCAGCCGCCACCCAAGATAAAGAGCTTGCCGTTAACTTCCTGAGCCGCATCGGCCAGAAGCATAAATATTTTCATCGGAATCCAATCCGTTAGATCTCAAATTCTAGTTTAAGTCAAGAGCCTTATCTAGGGGAGGTAAAAAGTAGACCAGCGGCAAGAAGCAAGATTCCAGCAGCCGAGATTGCGGTAAGCGCGCGCCGAATTCTGGGGCGAGCTAAAAATACCGATGCGCGGTCAACCATATTTACAAGAAAGCCATACCAGGTGGTGGAAACGGTGGCTTGAACTAAGGCCAAGAGAAAGATTCCCCAACCTAAAGAAAAACTCTTTGGTACAAATTGTGGGATGAATGCGACCGCGAAAACTGCCGCTTTAACATTTGTTAAATTGGTAATTAGCCCCAGGCGGTATGCCGAAAAAAAAGAAGTTCTTGCGGTACCTGTGAAGTCGAATTTGCCAAATTCTTTCCGAAGCTCCCAGAGCGTTTGAATGGCAAGAAAAACTAAGAATGCGACGCCGGCATATTTTAAGACTGAGAATGCCGTATGTGATTTAGCAAATATTGCCGAAAGACCTACCGCTGAAAGAGATCCCCAGACAATCAGGCCCGAGGCATTCCCCAGAACTGAATAGAAGGCTGCCCTAGAGCCGCCGACTAAACTTTGACGCAAAACCATAGCCACGCCTTGTCCGGGGACAATTGCCAGGAGTAACGCAGTCAGCGCAAAGGCGGGAACGATCTTTAGTAGTTGAATCAAATTATTTCGTTACCTTACGACGCCACTCTGCATATTCGTTCGCTAACTCGTCGACGTAATTGATTGATGCCAATCCAGTTGCTTTAGTTAGTAATAGATCGGCTAACTCTGGATTACGAGCAAGAACGGGACCATGCAGATAAGTTCCAAAGACATTTCCGCTGTAGGCGCCGTCGGTAAGGCTGTCACCATTACCGCGACCAACAATTACCTGGCCAAAAGCAGTTACGCCAGCGCCGAGTGATGTAACTCCACCATGATTTTCAAATCCAGTTAACTCAGTATCTAAAAGCGGTGACTTAATCTTGATATCCCCAACGCAGCGCGGCTCGCCTGGCTTAGTGGATACATCGAGCAACCCAAGGCCTGAAACCTTTTCGCCTTGAGCGTTGATAAAACTATCGCCAATTATTTGAAATCCAGCACAGATGGCCAGCAAGATCGCACCGTTGGAGATAGCGGTAGCAAGCTGACCGCTCGATTTGAGATCATGAAGACTTAGCGATTGCGCAGCGTCTTCGGCCCCACCCATCAAATAAATATCAGCACTATTTGGGAGTGGTTCATTGTAAGAAATATCGATAACTTGAGCGCCGACACCGTTTAAATGAGCGCGAAATGCAAGAACATCGGCATTCCCGCGGTCCCCATAAGTCCCCAGTAGCTCATTATGAATTCGAATAATAGTGAGCATCAACGACTCAACTCAAAGAAGGCGGTGTATGCCGATAGAACTTGGACCTTTGCGCCGGCCGGGAAACTGCGCATGGCACTTTCATAATTTTCACTTGCCGACGCCTCGATACCTTCAACATGCAACCGATATTGTAGATCGAGCGCTCGTTCACCGGTCACATAAATATTGCGGCCACGCAAGATTTCAAAAGAAACATCAAATAGCCAAGATGTATCAATGCCATCCACCTCGCGGGAATTAAGAATCAGAATGACATCTTTTGAGGTTACGGATTTAAGCGCCTCGGTCCAGGATGCTGGATTCTTAGTTAATCTAATGATGGATTCAACGCCGCCGATTTCCTTGGTGATGGTGCGTTCGAGCTCACCAGGATTAGAAGTTAGAGAATTGGCTCCAAAGTGCGCAGCCGCGATGTTGGCTAAAATGGCGTTTCGTTCACCAGCGCTTGCTGCTTCAAATTTTTTATCATAAGTGCGATTTGTAAGACCGCAATCGGAATCGTAAATTCCATCGCGCCAACGAAGATACCTGCCACATTCTGGGCAGACAGCGCCATCTGGATGCGGCCGTCCGCCAAATGAAATGCGGATGACTTTCGTAGCCGTGGCTGTAGCGTAATTAACGTATGGATCATCCACATCCACTACAAAGGTAACTTCGGTTGCGAGTTCTGCAATCTCTCGCCACTTATCAGCTACCCGTTTTACTTCGTGCATTCGGTGCAGTTGGTCTCTGGTTAGGTTTAACAGGAGAACGACTTTTGGATTGGTTTGCGCAATAATCGAAGGCAGGTGCAGTTCATCAATTTCTAGTACTGCGTACTCGTGTGGTGACATTAGAGAGCTAGCTATTCCCCATGCCAGGTTCGAGCCAGATTCACTGGTTGCTACCGTACCCAGTTGCCGCATAATTTTCGTTAAGAAGCGGGTCGTGCTGGTTTTGCCGTTAGTACCGCTGACCAAAATTATCTTGCGATCAATTGAAAGTTCTTGAATGGCTGTTGGTCGCAAACCCAGCAGAACGCGACCTGAAATGGTTTCGCCAGATTTGCGGAGAAAAGTCTTTGAAGCCCATGAGGCTAACATTGCGATAAGAATCGCACGCTTTAAACCTCGGTTTGGCATCTAAATCCCATCATCTAGAGATCGATCGAGCCACCTGTGAGAGTCGAACTCACGACCTACGCTTTACGAGAGCGTCGCTCTACCGACTGAGCTAAGGCGGCGAAGGTAAAAATTAATCTAAGCGAATTGTTCCATTAGGAGTTTTTAAATGGATGGCTACGACACCAGTCATTCCCTCGTTATCTTCAACATTAATCCATTGGACCTCAACGCCATTAAGCGCGCTCTTAATATCTAGGCCCAACCAATTCTCAATGGTCTCTGGGTCGCCAGCAATTTCAATCTTCTCTATCGCGGAAACGGCTTTGCCATCAAGAGAGGGGTGATCGTTGGTTAACCATTCAATAAAGAATGGAAGTTGGGAATCATAAATTGTGGCAAGAACGCCGATCTGCTTCCAATGTAAGTCAGTTCCATCGGGACGTTTGCGATGACCTTCAACCGCACCGCGGCCAATTCGATCTTCAATGGTTTTAATATCCTCGGTAGCAACGACCCAGGTCAGCCAGCCGCCGCCTTCATTGGCTCGCTTTGAAACCGCTTGGCCAAACGGGGTCTGATCTGCTGCTGGGTGATCAAGTGGACAGACAACTTCGAGATAATGGCCATTCATGAGAGGCAAAGTGAAGTTGCGAGTACCAAATCTCGGATGAATTCCGCCATCGACAAAGGCTGAGCCCAATCTGGAACCTAGGCGCTGAACGACATCAACTAGTTGGTCGTGGGAGGCTACATATGAGACGTGGTCGAGGTGCATAAGTAAATCTTGCCCTATCCGATGGGGTGCTTTTTACCATCACTGACGGCAAACCAACGGCTGGCCAGGCACTTTGCCGGTTAGGAAAAAGGAGTCCACGACGCTGTCGATACAGCTGCTACCGCGATTGTGGCCAGTATGCCCATCACCATTAAAGGTAAGCAGGGTGGAGTTTTTAAGGTCTTGATGGAGAGCCTGCGCCCATTGATAAGGGGTCGCTGGATCCCGAGTAACCCCAATAACTAGTAATGGTGGCGTGGCCAAATTTCGAATCGGGGTGGCCAGAGTCAAAGGGGGAACCGCCCAGTAGTGACATGGCAACCCCGCATACGCGAGGAAGGGGCCAAAGACCGGGGCAGCCTTTGCGAAGAGGGCAACATCGGGCTGAATCTGAGCTAGCGACCTGGGGTCGCGCCAATCCATGCAGCTAATGATCTGCGAAATATCATTTTGATTATCTAAATACTGACCACTTTTGTCCCGGTGGGTGTACTCGTCGGATAGGTCTAAGAGAAGTTGTCCATTGTGTTGCGTGATGGCCTGACTAAGCGCCGCGGCTAACTGCGGCCAACCATTCTGATTGTCGTAGAGCGAAGCGGCGATTCCGGTAACAATTAGTGCAGGAGTTACTTTTCGGTTAGAAGTGCTAGCGAGTGGTTTGATCTCCGCGGAGGCTATTAATTTTTCAATTTCCGCTAACTTTATCTTTCCTTGTTGCGTCAAGAAGTCATGTAGCGCTAAATCAAAGGCAACGGCTTGCGCCAAATTTTGATCTCGGATTGAAACATTGGGATCTACGGCGCCATCCAAAACAAAACGCCCCATCGAGTTTGGATAAAGCGCGGCATAGAGCGTTCCCAAATAGGTCCCATAACTTTTGCCTAAGTAATTTAATTTGGTCTCGTGCAGAGCAGATCGCAAGAGTTCCATATCTTTGGCACCTTCTAGAGTGCTGTAATGACCGAGATTGTGGCCGGCAACATGGGCACACAATCTTGCAAACTCCCGAGACAAACTTATTAGCGCTTGAGTTTGCTTAGGAGTGTCAGCTTTGCCGTCATTTGCTAAGAAGGTATCAGTCTGGGTGTCGGTCTGGCAGCGAATTGGCTCCGAAGAGTTAACGCCACGAGGGTCGAATCCAACAATGTCGTAGCGAGAGTAAATCGCGGATGAAACAACTAACTCAGCATTCGCGGCATAATCCACACCGGATCCACCGGGTCCGCCAGGGTTGACGACAATTGCACCAAGGCGCTTACTGGGATTGGTCGCAGAGTGTCGCAACACTTGTAGGTGGAAAACTGATTTACCTAATTTGTTGTAATCAATCGGCACCGTCAATGTTGAACATTCGAAAGAGCCACCGCAACTCTTCCATTTAAGAGTTTGACTCTGGAATTGCTCCAAAGTCCAATTCTTGGCGAAAATATTCTTAATTCCAGGGGAGGCAAAACCAATGAGCAATAGCGCAAAAAGCAGCGAAAATAGTAGTTTTTTACCAGCAAAGGGCTTCATCTCAAGGAAACCATGAGCGCTTCAACGGCAAGTAATGGGTTGGCATTGCGCGCCAAATTAGCCCGCGTCTTCATAATGGCTTCGATTTTGCGAAGCGTTTGCTCCGGGGTTGAAGTGGCTGCCAATTTTTGGATTTCAAACTCAAGATCGGAATTAATGATCGCGGCCGATAACTCCAGAGTTCCCGACTGAGCCAGTAAAACATCCCGGTAGAAGGTGGCGATATCTAAAAGTGCACGATCCAAATAATCCCGAACCATTCGAGTTGAGCGCGACTTCTGCTCTTTTTCTAACTCTTTAACGACCTTTGAACCACCCTGGGCTAACTTCGAACCTTGTTGGCCCCAAGCCTCTTTGAGGTTTTGTAGCTCCTTATCATCCCTGGTCGAGGCCTCGGCCTCGGCCTCCTTCTTTGCAGCATCAACTAGTAGTTGGGCCGCTTTAAAAGCCGATGATAAATCGGTGATTGCTAGTGGCAACTTCAGAATTGCCGTTCTGCGATCTCTAGCAGCAAGATCGTTCGCCAAATGACGAGCTCGACCAACATGTCCTTGAGATGCCCTGGCTGCAAAGTTTGCAACGCTAGGCGAAATTAATTCGCTTTCCAACAACTTCGCAACCGCAAGCGCCGAAGGAGTTCTCAGAATTAAATTGCGTGTTCGAGAACGAATAGTAGGGAGTACATCCGTAAGAGTTGGCGCACATAGCAGCCAGACCGTTCTGAGTCCTGGTTCTTCAATTGCTTTTAAGAGAGCATTAGCTGCAGATTCCGTCAATCGATCAGCATCTTCAATTATTACGACCCGATAGTTAGCAACTGATGGTGACCATGAAGCTCTCCCGATCAACTCGCGAACTTCTTCAATCTTTATCGAAAGTCCTTCGGTACGTATCAGCTCGACATCGGCATGGCTACCAGCCAAAGCGGTAGTGCAGTTGTTGCAATTTCCGCAGCCACTATCGGGGCAGAGCAACGCAGCGGCAAAAGCCATGGCCGCGTTTGATCTGCCAGAGCCCGGGGGACCAGTAAAAAGCCAAGCATGGGTCATCGCCTGACTCTCGTCGGCACTGTCCTTTGCTGCGGTCGTGGCATCCGCAAGGATTGCCACCACTTGATCTTGATCGATGAGGTGATCAAAGACTTCGTACATCTAGTTACTTCTTTTTCTTAGCTTGTTGATTTACTTTCAAAAGCGGCATCGTAGAAATACGCTCGATGATTTGGGATTGGATCGCTTCTTTGCTTTGCTTCCCATCGACCACGAAGTAGCGCTCTGGATCTACATTTGCTAGGTTTAAAAATTCTTGCCGTACGCGTTCATGAAAAGCTAGCGGCTCACTTTCGAGGCGGTCGGTCGAGTCCAACCGCCCTAACCCGATTTCGGCGGGCAAATCAAGAATTACCGTCAAAGTTGGGGTTAGTGTTTCCGTAGCCCAGCGCGATATTCGAGCTACCTCTGCAGGTTGGAGAATTCGTCCAGCGCCCTGATAGGCGATGGAAGAATCCAAATATCGATCAGTGATGACAACAGCGCCAGAATCCAGAGCTGGCTTGATCACTGAATAAACATGGTTGGCGCGATCAGCTGCATACATGAGCGCTTCAGCGCGAGGCGAGATATGGCCCGTTTGGTTATCCAAAAGAATCCGGCGAAGTTGAATCCCGAGCGGCGTGCCACCGGGTTCGCGAGTCAGTACGACAGTTTCGCCAATCGATTCTAGATATTCCTTGAGCATTTTGGTTTGAGTAGATTTTCCGGAACCTTCGCCACCTTCAAAAGAGATAAAAATTCCAGTCTTTACAGCGCCAGTGATCGCACCAAGTTCGCCGCGGAAAGCTGCAAGTACATCAGACCAGAGCGAGACAGTTGGACGATCCCGCATTTGGCGGTAAGAAATAATGCCAACCGTTACTCCGATGACACCAGCAAAAAACATTGTAAACGCAGCACCGTTGTAGGTTAAAACTGTTCCTCGAACATTAAAGGAATGGCGCCCGATGGCACCGGCAGCGACTGGAGCAATTGCAAGAACTAATACCAGCGAGATTCGAATCAAAGATTGAACGAAGGCAAAAGTTCGGCCACGAACTTCGTCTTCGACTTCAAGACCTAACATCGTAAATCCAGTTACCCAAGAGACGCCGGCGAATGCTCCTAGAAGCACGGTTACAAATAGCGCCAATACCAAGTTAGAAATTAGCGCCAGCAGAATCAGAAATGCAGAGGAGATAGTTAAAGCCGCACCGAATAATCGCCGGCGTGAGAATTGATTAAATATCTTTGGTCCTAGCGAAATACCAAGCGCCAAGCCAGTAAATACCGCACCAAAGAGAATTCCGTAGGCCGCATCTCCGGCATGCAGATCACCAACGAAGGTACGAGCTAAACCAATAACGGCACCGGCGGCAAAGAAAGCTCCAAGCATTCCGAAAATTAATCCGCGAATTACTTTGGAATCATTTACAAATTTAAATCCTTCAATCAACGCCTTGCCAATGTTTTCATTAGCAGCGCCTTTGGTGGCAGGGCCTTTTGGAATCTCTTTAAGTTGATAAACGATGTAGGCGGTGTAAAGGAAAGAGATAGCATCGATATAAAGTGCAAGATCAGCAGAGGACCCGAATCGATGGGGCACATAATTTTCAAGTCCACGGGTAACCAGCGCTAAGAATGAGAAGACCAGTGCAGCAAGTGGCGCTGTGCCGTAGGAGGCAAGCAAGGTAACTTGGTTGGCGCTTTCGAGTTTATTCTTTGGAACCAGATTCGGAACTGAAGCTTCTTTGGCCGGAGACCAGAAGAGCGTCACTGATTCAACTAGAACGGTCGCGGTATAAAGCCAAAAATAGTTGCCAACTAGCGGGATCGATAGGTAGAGCGCAAAACGGAGCAGATCGCACACGATCATCAGTCGGCGGCGATCAAAACGGTCCGCAATCACGCCTGCCAAAGGTCCAAGTAGCACTGCTGGCAGCAATCGAACGATAAAGACGCCAGCGATTGCGAAGGTGGCTTTCTGATAATTGCCACCAGAGAGTTCTTGGGCCAACGCTGTGGTTGCCAGCAAACCCAGCCAATCTCCGAACGAGGAGAAGGCCATTGAGTTCCAGAGCTTTCTGAAAGCGGGGATGGCCAGGACGCTACGGCTCTCCGACTGAGCTGGTGGGCTCGGATAAGGCAGCGACTGGGACATGGGGCTAAGCCTAGACGGCTACGGTCTTGCCTTTCCCGGTGGCAGCTTTCTTCTTGGTTTTAGCAGCCCCGGTGGCTTTTACGATGTTCTTGGTCAAAGTAGGCGCAGTCTTCTTCCCACGAACAGTAGTTTTCTTGGCAGTAGTTTTCTTGGCACCCTTTTTAACCTTGGTGGCGCCACCATTTTCCGCTTCCCAC
>JBAXKZ010000026.1:0-20547 GCA_037135095.1 Actinomycetes bacterium | reverse complement strand
CGGATTTACTTATCGCTGCCACAGCCGAACTTTCAAACTTATCGGTTTTGCACGTCGATAAAGACTTTGAAATCATCAAGAAAATCACTCAGCAGCCAACTGAGAAACTTAAATATTAATCTAGGACCTTTGCGCCAAAACCTTAACCTCTATTTCAAAATTAAGTTAAAAATAATTCCCGTGAAAATAATGCCTAACGCTACAGTCGCAAAATAGATCGCCAGCAACTTTGGCTTCATGACCCGGCGAAGCAGCATCGCCTCTGGCAGAGACAAAGCAGTGACGCTCATAGAGAAGGCCAACAAAGTGCCCATTGGCATTCCCTTTTCGGAAAGTGCCGTGATGATTGGAATAACCGTTGCTATTCCTGAGTACAACGGAATTCCTATTGCGGTAGCTGCGATAACGCCAGCAACTGGACCCCAGCTAACAATCTCTTTTATCGCAGTTACTGGAACCCACCCGTGAATGGCGGCTCCAAGTCCGACCCCAATCAAGATGTAAACGATGGTGGTTTTTACAATATCGAGCGCTTCAGTCATAGCTGCATAAGTGCGTTCGCCAAATGCAGGCTTAATAGCCACGCCAGAAGCATCGAAGAGTGAAAGCAATTGCTTTGGCTCTACCTCGGTCCAAGCCGCGGTAACGAATCGGCGCAGAATCAATCCCGAACCAACTGCAATCAGGAATCCCATTGCGGCATATAAACCGGCAATCGCCCAACCAACAGTGCCGGCTAATAAGAATATGGCGATTTCATTGACCAAAGGACTTGCAACCAAGAATGAAATGGCCTGACTGACCGGCACGCCCGAGCGAACAAAACCAGTGAAGACTGGAACGGCGCTGCAAGAGCAAAAAGGCGTCGCCACACCAACCGCAGCAGCCAAACCATGCGCTGACGTGGAGTTGGTCCGATCCAATCGAGCGCGGACCTTTTCGGTATCAATAAAGGAACGAGCAAAAACCGCAAGGTAAGTGATTAACGCCAAAAGTGAGATCAAACCTATTGAGTGCGAGATAAAGAAACTAATCGAGTCTGCAGCCTTGGTGGAGAACCCAGTTAAATGCGAACGCAGAAATGATGCCAGCCAATAATCCGAGAATAGGAAACCGCCAAGGAGCCCTGCTGGAATTCCGATCGATTGCAGGAGATTCAAGGCCTTATTGGAGGTCGCGCTAGTGGGACAACATTCCGCGACTTCTCCAGGTTCACAGCAAGCCTCAGTCGTCGCCGCAGGGCTGCAACAGGCCGATTCGGCCACTAGCGGGGCACAACACGAATCGGTGCCTTGATCTATAACCTTCAGCTCTTCCACGTAGATCTCCTCATATTGAAGTTTGTCGATACGTAGTTAACTCCTCATATTGAAGTTTGTCAATGTATGATCAGCGCATGGTCACTGCGATCTCGCTCACCAAATCTCCGCAAACCCTGGAGAAGCTCGCCATCCAGTTCAAGGCGCTTGGCGACCCAACTCGATTGGCGCTCATGATGGCCGTCGCCCAAAGTTCCACCGCTGAGGCTTGTGTCTGCGACTTAACCCCGGATACCGGTTTGAAGCAGAGCACGGTTAGCCATCACCTAAAGATCCTGGTCGATGCTGAACTTCTAACACGAACCCAACGAGGTAAGTGGGCTTACTACCAAGTGACTGACGCCGGCTTAAATCTCCTAAAGTGAAGCGGCGGATATTCCCATTTCGCCCAAGAGAAATTGCGAACACAAACAAAAAGTATTTCTGGAAGAACCATTGCGCTCGCCTTGGCTAGTTATTAAAAAAACCGAGCCACCCCCCTCAGGGTGACCCGGTTTCTGTATCCGTTAAACCTTGCTATTACTTATGCACCAAGCTTGGCAAGCTGAGTATCTAGCTTGATACCGAATGCCGAACTATGGGTTGTTACCGCAAAGCCAAGGGCTGGGTGCAATCCTGGGCAGTTAAAGCCGAGGAATGAAATTGCCTTCTTGACTGAAGCAGCCTTTGCAGCGTCACCATAGTTGGTCAAAGCCAAGGCATAGGTGGTTGCTGTGAATGGGTAGGCAGACTTGTCAGTGGTGTTGTAATCAAAAGTAACAGTGCCATCAGCGTTAACGGTTGCTTGTGCAGCCATCGCAAGTGCTGAGTCAGAGTCAGGAGTGATTGAGTTACCAGCTGCGTTGATCACATTGGTGAGCTGAAGCCCATATGAAGAAGCGAAAGAAATTTCTGCATATGTGATGGAGTACTTGGTCTTCTTAGCCAATTGTGCAACCCCGGCAGAGCCTGAAGCAGAACGGAAGTGGACTGGATCAGAAGTAATGTCGCCAGGGAATGCGGCTGAGAATGCATCTGCTGGGCTCTTGGTCCAAACTGATGGAACAGCCTTGTTCAATGCGCGGGTCAGGTTGTTTGAGGTACCTGAGTTGTCGGCACGATAGATGACGGTGATTGGCTGGTTAGGCATGGTGCGTGCAATGTTGGTGGTGTTGATACGAAGAACTACAGGAGTTCCATTCTTATCTTTAACAACTTTGCCAGTTGCATCCTTCTTGAGGACTGGAGTTGTGATGGTCTTGTTGTTATCTGCAACGATTGCTGCATCATTCCAACGGGTGATCTTGCCAGCGAAAATTCCAGCAACAGTCTCACGCGAAAGGTTCAAAGGCTTTGTGGTGTTGAGGTTGGTCAAGATACCGACTGGCCAGATAACAGTTGGGATGTGAATTTCGTTTGCAACAGGAGTTGCATGAACTGAATCAGAGAAGGCAAAATCAACAGTCTTGTTCTGCATTGCGGTCTTGCCGGCTCCGGAACCGCCACCTGGGTAGTCGTATGAATCGCCAGTTGCTGCTTGGTATTCGGCCTTGCAAGCATCGATTATGCCAGAAACAGAAGTTGCGCCAGCGGCCTTTAGAACAGCAGCGTTAGCGATTGGAGCAAAAGCAAGTGCGGCAACAACTGCGCCTGCAGCTGCAACCTTTAGTGATGATGAAAGTTTCATAGAAACCTCTCTATATAAAAAGACTCGGTGGTAGGGCTACGTGAGGGAACTCTAAATTGGCCAAGAAACTGCCCCTAGATTGGGGCTAAACGGTTGGGAAACGGAAAGTGAATAACTGGGGTTGCTACGGGGGTTATCCGAAGCGGCCAGAAACGTAGTTTTCAGTCCGTTGATCACGTGGGCGGCTGAAAATCTCATTGGTTGGCCCAACTTCGATCATGCTGCCTGGTCCGCCATCGGATAGGAAGAAGGCGGTGTAATCCGAAACCCGGGCTGCCTGTTGCATGTTGTGCGTGACGATAATGATGGTCATTGATTGCGCCAATTGGCCGATTGTGTCTTCAATTCTCAGGGTTGAGCCTGGGTCCAAAGCTGAGCAAGGCTCGTCCATCAACAAGACCTTTGGCTTTACCGCCAACGAACGGGCGATACATAGCCGTTGCTGCTGTCCGCCTGAAAGGCCGCCCGCGTGGGCACCCAAGCGGTCCTTAACTTCATTCCAAAGTCCGGCTCGTTCAAGGCATTCCTGCATCAAATCTTCTTTATTATCAACTTTTAGTTGGGCCAGCTTCAGGCCGGATAAAACGTTCTCGCCGATCGTCATCGAAGGAAATGGGTTTGGCTTCTGAAAGACCATTCCAATCTGAAGGCGAATCTTGGTGACGTCGGTTCCCTTTGCGTAAATATCTTTACCATCGAGCAGAACTTCACCGGCCATTGCAGCCGACGGAATGAATTCATGCATGCGATTCAAGGTGCGAATGAAGGTGGACTTGCCGCAGCCTGAAGGTCCGATCAATGCGGTCACGGTGCCTGATGCGAAATCTAGAGAGACATTTTCGAGGGCGTGATGCTTTCCGAACCACGCATGGATGCCACGAGCTTCCAGGCCGGAACCCATTGGGGCTCTACCGGGTTCACGCGCTGCAGAGCGAGCATTTGCAACGTCGGCCAATGCGCTCGATGAGACTTTGGAATCAATCGACATATCTTCTCCAGGGGTTTCGTTATTCATATCTTCAACTGGGCTCATTTTGTTTTGATCCTTCTGCCACCAAAAACTCGGGCTAAAACGAAAAGTACTAAGACCAAAACCAAGAGCACCAAAATGCCGGTCCAAGCGCGTTGGATCGATTCTGGGGTACCGAGCAACAGACCCTTCCAAACATAAACTGGAAGTGCGCCCTGGTAATTCTTAAATGGGTTCCAGTTCAAATTATCGGAGCCGCCAATTGTGAAGAGCAATGGCGCGGTCTCTCCAGCGATGCGAGCAACGCCCAAAATCACAGCGGTCAATAAACCATTTCGAGCTGCCGGAACCACAATCGTGGCAACTGTCTTCCATTGAGTGGCCCCAAGGGCTTGTCCGGCCTCTCGTAAATCATTTGGAACAAGAAGCAACACTTCCTGAGAAGTTCTGGTTACCGTGGGAATCATCAAGATTGAAAGTGCGAAAGCACCGGCGATCGCTGAAGCCTTTATCGGTGTCGCAATAATCAGAGAGGCGAAAATAAAGAGGCCGGCAACAACAGATGGAACACCAGACATAGCTTGAACGACAAATTGAATAAATCCAGATCCTGGACCTTTAATCTCTGTTAGATAAAGCGCTGTTAAAACACCCATCGGTACAGAAATCACCATGCTTATGAAAATCAAGTACAGCGTGCCCACCAATGCGTGAAGCAAACCACCTTTTGAAATTGGATCTGAGAAAGAGGCGGTGAACATGGTCTCCGTGAACAACGTCCAGTGCAGACCTTTTACGCCATTGGAAACTGTTGTCCAGAGAATCGATACCACTGGTAAGAAAACTAAGGCGGCGCCTGTAAAAGCAATCGAAGAGGCTAGCGAGTCCACCAAAGCACTTCGGCCGCGAAGCAGACCATTTCGGCCAGCAATAAATGCCGTTCCTAGGACAAAAAATAAGAAGGCGTATGCCAACTTTCCTTTCATCGGAGTGATCGCAACGATTACATAGGTTGCAACCGCAGCGCCAATCAACAGCAAAATCGAAGGCAAGACTTCAGCTGGAGTTGGCGCCCAAGGTTTTGTTGGCGCAACCGGCGCAATATTTGTCGTCGTCATTACTTTCCTGATTTCATGGTGCGCTTCACAATTGTGTTCGCGGCCATATTCACAAGCAGTGTCAGCACGAACAAAATGAATCCAGCGGCCAGCAGCGCTTTGGTTTCATCGCCGACAGCTTCGCCCCACTTCAAGATAATCATCGAAGCGACGTTTCCACCAGAGCCGTAAAGAATATGTAAGTTAACTTTAAATACGATATTCAAAACGGTGAATACCGCAACAGTTTCACCGAATGCCCGACCTAAGCCAAGCATGGCGCCACCTACAACTCCAGATGATCCAAATGGGAACACAACCGTCTTGATCATTCCCCAACGGGTAGCACCAAGTGCATATGCCGCTTGAATTCTATCTAACGGCGTCTGCGCAAAAATTTCTCGCGAGACTGAGGTGACAATCGGAATAATCATGATTGCCAAAACCATGCCCGCTACGAAAGGCGAGCGCTCAAAGAACGGTTGCGGCGCATTAAAAACCGGAATCCAACGCAGATACTTGAACAACAGCCCGGCCCAATACTGAACCATTGGCATTAAAACGAAGAATCCCCAAAGTCCATACAGGATCGAAGGAAAGGCGGCCATGAGGTCGACTACAGAGACCATAATTTTCTTAATTCGTTCTGGCGCATAAAAAGTTAAATAGAGCGCGCACAGGACAGAGAGCGGAACGCCAACAACCAAAGCAACCGTCGCAATTAACACGGTTCCAATTAACATCGCTCCGACACCGAAGTTATTTGTAATTACTCCGGACTCCGAAGTTACTGACTCCCACTTCACGCCAGTAAGAAAATGAAAACCTTCATGCCTAAAAGTTTGGAAACCGCGAAGCGCTAGAAAGAGTCCAATCAAAGTCAGAATCACCAGAGATAACATTCCGAAGCCCGTAACGGTCCCGCGGAAAATTCGATCTGAAAGCCGTGGCTTGGTTGTAATCTCGCGGGGCGCAGGCGCAGATGGCTTTTCAATCACAGTTGAACTCACGGGAGCGATAGTCCTTGGTATTTGGCGCTCTTGCGTGGAACTAAAGTGAACGCAAGGTGAACGACGGGTGAAATGACGATCGCCCCCTTTTAACTGCCGAGCCAGCCCATGGCCTAGGCTTGGTAAATGGCCGTTGACTCCCCCAACCTTATTTGGGTTGATTGCGAGATGACAGGGCTGGATCTGAATAAAGATGTCTTAGTAGAGATAGCGGTGCTGGTAACCGACTCACAGCTCAATATTCTGGGTGAAGGCGTAGATCTGGTTATCAAAGCCACCCAAGCCCAACTAGAAGGCATGGGCGACTTCGTCCGCAACATGCATACCGAATCTGGCCTGATCGCTGAAATCCCCAACGGCGTCAGCCTCTTTGAAGCCGAAGCCGCAATTCTGGAGTACCTAAAGAAGTACGCCCCTGAAGCCGGGAAGTCACCCCTGGCCGGAAATTCGGTCTCTGTGGATCGAACCTTTATTGCCCGCGACCTGCCGGGTTTGAACGAATACCTCCATTATCGAACCGTTGATGTCTCCTCGATCAAAGAGCTAGCCCGCCGCTGGTATCCCCGGGTCTACTTTGCAGCGCCTAAGAAGACGGGTAACCACCGCGCCTTAGGAGACATTCGAGATTCGATCGAAGAACTCGAGTACTACCGCAACTCCATCTTCATCCCAAATAACTAGCAACCGTTTTCGTGCTGGTTCGGCGGTACCGTAGTATTAGCGCTTCATGGTGGGCGTAGCTCAGCTGGTAGAGCACTCGGTTGTGGTCCGAGATGTCGCGGGTTCGAGCCCCGTCGCTCACCCCACTTATTTCCTTTCTAGATATCCCCATCTAGAGAACCTTTTAGCGCTTGCCTCGCAAGCAGATGGTCAGGTCTCATGGAAAGCATGATCTTCGATGTCGTAATTGAAATCCCTGCGGGCAGCCGCAATAAGTACGAAATCGATCACGAAACCGGTGAGATCCGTCTGGATCGCATGCTCTTCACTTCGACCCGCTATCCCTTCGACTATGGCTTCGTAAAGAACACCCTTTCGAATGATGGCGATCCACTGGATGCCTTGGTCATGCTGGATGAACCGACCTTTCCGGGATGCGTCGTTTCCTGTCGCGTAATAGGTATGTATCGCATGGTCGATGAGGCTGGCGGCGACGACAAACTTCTCTGTGTAGCTGCAGGAGATGTTCGAAAAAATCCGGTCCGGGATTTAGCGGATGTTGGCCAATTTGAATTAGATGAAATTCAGCACTTCTTCCAGGTTTACAAAGCGCTCGAACCGGACAAGCACGTCACCGGGGGCGAATGGGTAAACCATGATGAAGCTCAAATGGAGATCATAAATTCGTATGACCGCTACCAAAATCATTAAATATCAAACCGAACTAACAATTTAGCCGGCACGCCTTCCCGCATAGAAACAGGGGTTCACTATGTCTGCAATCAACGCCGGAGATACCGCCTGGGTTCTAATGAGTGGCGCCCTAGTTCTATTTATGACTCCTGGGCTCGCGATCTTTTACGGTGGCATGGTTCGCGCTAAATCGACCCTGAACATGATGATGATGTCCTTCGCTGCAATGGGTGTCACCACAATCTTATGGGTGCTCTATGTTTATTCGCTCGCCTTTGCTCCCGATGCCAAAGGTGGATTGATCGGAAACCTTCATAACATTGGCTTATCTCATACTATTAACGAAGTGGTTGGAAACCCCGGACATCAAATCCCGGAATTGGCTTATGTAATGTTCCAACTAACTTTTGCCATCATCACGGTTGCACTTCTATCTGGCGCGATTGCGGACCGAGCAAAGTACGGCTCCTGGGTCCTATTCATCGCCATCTGGGTAACTTTTGTTTACGCCCCTGTTGCGCATTGGGCGTTCGCTTCGCAACATGGACATGGCGGTTGGATCGTAGATCGACTTCACGCTTTGGATTTTGCTGGTGGCACCGTGGTTGAAATTAATTCCGGAGCAGCGGCGCTCGCACTCGCGATCGTCTTAGGACGGCGAGAGGGCTTTAAACGCGACCCTATGCGACCGCACAATATGCCGCTCGTTCTTTTGGGCGCCGGAATGCTCTGGTTTGGCTGGTTTGGTTTTAACGCTGGGTCGGCAATGTCTGCCGGACAGCTCGCTGCCACTGCCATGATCAATACTCAGATTGCAACCGCAGCCGCTGCGATGTCCTGGTTAACTTACGAAAAAATTAGAGAAGGCAAATCTACAACGTTAGGTTCTGCTTCCGGCGCTATCGCAGGGGCAGTCGCAATCACACCTGCCTGCGGTTTTGTTACGCCGCTCGGCGCTCTCGTTATTGGCGCGCTAGCTGGATTAATTTCGGCCTATGCCGTTTCCCGAAAATATAAATTCAATTACGACGATTCCCTTGACGTTGTCGGTGTCCATGGCATCGGCGGAATTGTTGGCATGATCGGAGTCGGATTAATAGCCACTACTGCCGTAAACAAACTTGGGGGCAACGGCCTATTCATAAACGGAAATGCCAGCTTGCTAGTTAAGGAATTAATTGCGATCGTAGCCACGGCGGCCTTCTCATTTACTGCTACCTTTGCAATCGCCAAGACCATTGAAAAAACGATCGGATTCCGCGTCCGTCGCGATATCGAACTTGAAGGTTTAGACACAACTATCCACGCCGAATCCGCTTACGACATTACTTCGTACACAACTCGATAAGATTTAGTCAGAGAAGAGGACCCATGAAACTGATTACCGCCATCGTTAAACCAGCCAGAGTTGATGACATTAAAACTGCTCTGCAAGCCAACGGAATCGCCGGTATGACGGTCTCGGAAGCTAGTGGTTTTGGTCGTCAAAAGGGCCACAAAGAGGTCTACCGCGGCGCCGAATACACCGTGGATTTGATCCCAAAAGTCCGTCTCGAAATCTTGGTCGATGACTTAGATCTCAATCGGATCGTCGATTTAGTGGTCGCTACCGCCAATCACGGTGCTATTGGAGATGGAAAAGTCTGGGTTACTGCGGTAGAAACCGTCGTTCGCGTCCGCACAAATGAACGCGGCAGCGACGCCCTCTAGCCTTTTTGCCCACGCCGAGTAGCGCTGATAGGGTCTGCTCCGCACGTAAAAACAGTTTTTCCCGCGTTGTTAGCTCAGTTGGTAGAGCAGGTGACTCTTAATCACCGGGTCGGGGGTTCGAGTCCCTCACAACGCACCATATTAAGACACTCTGGGAACTCGATTGAGTGCGTCGCGAATAGATTAATGCCACCGAAAGCGGGCTGATCTGGGATTTTTGTTCGTTAAACGACATTTACTTATGTGGGTAACCTAGGGGTACAAAAGTAAGAACGAAAAGAGAAATGATGAATAAACTTGAAGATCTTCTCGAGAGATTAATCTTTGCCGGGCGCTGGTTATTAGCCCCCCTTTATTTAGGTTTACTGGCGGCGTTGCTACCTATTCTGTACCGCTTCTTCCATTCCTTTTGGATCATGATTTCTCATATTACGTCTTCCTCGTCCAATGAAATTACTCTTCAGGTCTTAGAACTTTTAGATACCGTTCTCCTTGGAAATCTGATCATAATTGTCTTGTTCGCCGGTTACGAAAACTTCGTGTCAAAAATAAATATCGCTACAGGCGCAGCGGACCGTCCACATTGGATGGGCCACGTTGATTACAGTGGTCTAAAAATTAAGCTAATTGGTTCGCTAGTTGCGATTTCTGTCATCGAATTATTGAAAGACTTCATGCAAGAGGGACCATTCGACCCACAGCGCGAAGGCTGGCGAATTGGCATTCACGTAACCTTCATAATCTCAGGAGTGTTGTTTGCTCTCATGGACAAATTAGCTGATGAGCATAAATCGGAGCGATAGTCCCGTTTATCGAAGTTTGGAAATAGCCTAAATAATCCAGTCCGATCTATTATTTCGACATGAATCCATCCCAAAATGAGATCTCTGAATTCTTGGCTTTTTCTAATGCCCTAACCCTCAGCGCGCAAGAGAATAACGACGTACTTGGCTTGGTATTAGTGGGCTCGACAGCAGAAACATTTAGAGCCGATCAGTGGTCGGATCATGACTTCTTTCTGATCGTAAAGCTCGGTCATGGCGAACAATTCCGCAAAGACCTGTCGTGGTTGCCTGAATTCAAGGCGATCGCATTTTCACCTCGAGAAACTGACCACGGCTTGAAAGTCGTATATACGAATGGTCGAATTCTTGAATTTGCGGTCTTCGAAGATACAGAACTGGAACTGGCTTCAGTCAACTCCTGGGCTGTCCCAGTAGATAAGACAAATATCGTAGACCGCGTCAAGAAAATCCAAGCTCGCACCAACCCGAGGATCTTCACTTTAGAGGAAGAATGGTCACTCTTTCTTTCCACAATTCTTATTGCCATCGGCCGTGCCCGACGTGGGGAACTGTTAATCGCGGGACAAGGGATTCGGACGCGAGCAATGAACGGCGCCATCGGAATGCTTCGTGCGGCACGCGAACCAGCTGCTGATACGGCTCGTTACGAGGACAACCTTGATCGTTTTCGCCGAGTAGAAGTGCAATATCCAGAAGAAGCGAAGCTTTTGAATGAAATTTCAGAAATGCCAGTCGAGGCGGGGGCGCAGGCACTCATGGATTTTGTAATTATGTTAGGCCTGCTAGATGAAAGACAACTTTCGTGGGCTGAAGTTGTCAGGGCTAGGTTTCATTGGTGAAAAGCCCGAGTGGTGGAAGCAACGTCCTCAAAATCAAAATCATTTTGTTAATGACAAAGGAGCGCAAGTGACCAACTACTTCATATCTTTTAACGATGGAGACATGACATTCCCGGAAGAGGATTTTGAAGCGGTAGGCGATGCAGCTCATGCCGTTATGGCAGATGCGATTAATACCGGCGTTTGGATTCATGGTGGCGGTTTCAGGGGATACTCCCCAGTTGTTGTTTTCGAAAATGGCGAAATCAAGGAAGGTCCGCTTCAACAAAGTCCAGTTCATATCGGTGGTTTTGCAATTGTGAACGTTGATTCGGATGACGAAGCCTTTGAATGGGCTCGAAAAATTGCCGTTGCCTGTCGCTGCGCGCAAGAAGTTCGAAAAATTCTTGATGATCCAGAGCAGGATTTATTACTTCTTGATGTGAAATAACCGCATCTCTTTTTCAATTAATTATCAAGTGGCGTGCACCACATTTCGTTCACGTGATTTATTTTGGAGGGGTACCGCCCTATTTGCGTGCTTAAAATTCCCGCAAGATTGGCATAGGAAAACCACAGAGGTTACACAAGATGCACGAGAACTATTCCTTATAGGGGCAATCAGGCCCACTCGACCAAGGAGTCAAAATGAAGAGATCCAAATATGTCAGTGTCGCAATCCTGACACTGGGACTTGTCGGAACTTCGATCGGCGCAGTTTCTGCCGCCGTCACAACAACCCCAAAACCCACAGTTGTTAAGACTGTAAATCCAGCTACCGCTCAATACCAGGCTGACCTGGCCGCGTATAAAATTGCATTGCAGCAATATCGAGTCGCTTTAGTAAAGAACGAAATTGCGTACCGTCCAGCATTGAAAGCATATTGGGCCGGATGGACCGCTACGAATCAAGCATTCAACGCCTCATGGCAGGCAACTTGGGCTACCTTTAAAACGGCGAACGATGCTTATCAAGCAAAATACAAGCCTTTAAATGCAGTAAAAGATGCTGCACACACCGCCGCTGACACCGCCTTCTTGGCAGCCATTGCCGCTGATAGTTCAAGTGCCGGCATTGAAGCTGCATTGAAAGCTCACACCACAGCAACAACCGCAGCGCTGGCTACTTTCAAGGCCGCTGTTGCAGCACTAGGTACTGAGCCTGTTCGTCCGGTAAAACCAGCGGATCCAGTAAAGCTTGCACTGCCTACCAAGCCAACGCCTCCAGTTAAGCCTGTTGCTCCCGTAAAACCTGCAGTAGTTGCAAAGGCAACCACTTCGAAGTGACAACAGCTTAAGCACAATAAGCAACGCCTTCGAACTTCGGTCGAGGGCGTTGTTTTTTGCGGTGATAAATAAGTCACTTTCTTAATTTGTATAAGAGAGGTATACCTGCGAAAAACTCGCGACAAACCCGAGCAGATATTGTGCGCGCTGGTCAAGAATAGATTTCCGCCATATTGTTCACGCATGTCGTTCGACGAGGAACTCGAGTCATTGCGAACCGAGCAAGTGGATGAAAGATTCGCATTGCTTGACGCCAGGAGCTAAATCCTTTGTTAAAAGTAGGTTGGTTGCAGAAACTAAATCAGCCACTTCCGCTGGTTTTCCGGACCAGGCGCAAACCAATAAGTAAGAGGCCAAGAGTTGCGCGGCATAACTTTTTGTGGCCGCAACTGCCAATTCTGGGCCGGCCATTAAATCAATATGAATTCTTGCGATTAGTGCCAACGGGGAATCCGGATCATTTGTCATTGAAATTAGCGTTGCCCCGGCACTTTTTGCTGACTTCGCGTATGCAACCAAATCAGGGGATTGCCCACTCTGGCTGATGGCGATTACCAAAACATCTTCAAAGCGAAGATTCGTGTTGTAGACAGTCACGGAGGAAGCAGATGCTAAACCTACGGGCATACCCAATTGCGTCTCTATTAGATACTTGAGAAAGTGGGCCGCATTGTCCGAAGTGCCTCGCGCCAAAATTAGCGCTGAACGATAATTTTTTTCCCTTAGTAACGAACCAGCTTCAGTAAACACATCCGTCGCTGAAATTAAACGCGAGAAGACATGTGGAACTTCAAAGATCTCATTTTTCATAATTTCGCCGGGCATCTAACTATTGTAACGAATTCGGCGCCCTAGCTAATGCGGTTTTGGTGCGGCAGCCGCCAGGCGCGCAAGCAGGCCACCATCGACTCGAATGTCATCTCCGGTCATGAAACTTGCGCGGGGACTGGTTACAAAAGAAATTACCGCACCTAATTCGGCGCTCGTCCCGGTTCTTCCAAGGGCATGAGCAGATCCCCACTCGTCAACCAAAGCCTGCATTTGAGCTGGAGTTCCGTCGCTCAATATTTTGGCGGTGTTGCGCAACATCGGAGTGTCGATAGTTCCTGGACTAATTGAATTTACTCGAACCCCATAACGACCTTCATCGACCGCCATTGCGCGAGCAAAAGATAAAAGTGCGCCTTTGCTTGAAGTGTAGGCAGCGACATTCGCCTGCGTGGCAGATGCTTGGACAGAGGCGATTATTGCAATACTTCCAGAAGGACTCTTGCGAATCTCGGGAAGAGCAGCCTGGCACGCCAGAAAAACGCCTTTTACATTTACATTAAAGACTTCATCCCATACTTCAATGGAGGTCTCTGTTGTGGTTCCATACCGTTGAATTCCAGCAGAAGTTACGAGAACGTCGAGATGCCCGTATTGGGCTAGCGCGAGAGCAACAGCATTAAAAGATGTACGTGGGTCATCGATCGCTCCGGCAATGGCAACCGCCACTCCCCCAGCGCTGCAAATCTCAGCTACAACTTGGTCGGCTTCATCCAAATTTAATCCGTGTACGACGACCGAAGCTCCTTGCGCCGCAAGCTCACGAGCGGCCCCGCGACCGATGCCGCTTGATCCACCCGTGACGATCGCGACGCGCCCTTGTTGTTCCCTGTTGTTATTAGAAATCAGCGACATAGGAGGCCTTTCCTTTGACATCAGTAGATAGCGTAAAAGTCATCCCGGCAAGATCATGCTCGTCGTGCCAACCATTGTCGCCCGTTGCAGTGGTGACCACCAGGGTCGATAAATCCGCTCCAGCAAAAGCACAGCTGGAGACGAAACGAACTGGGAATTCGATGGTTTGCATGAGCTCAAAACTAGGTGAATATTTCCTAATACAGGCGCCATTCCAAAACGCAATCCAAAGAGCACCTTCGGCATCAACCGTCATTCCGTCTGGGTACTGCTCGATTTTTGGATCGAAATCGATAACTGTCCGTTGATTTGAGATTGCACCGTTTTCATAATCAAATGCATGAAGCTTGAGAGCGCCAGTTTCGATCAAATAGAAGGTTTTAGTATCCGGGCTCCAATCCAAGCCATTGCTTAGCTCCATACCAGAGAGAATTCTTTCAATTCTGAGCCCATCTGCACTCAATCGGTGCAAACCGATTCGATCAGTGGCAACACCGTTAGAACTAGTCGTTAACCAAATTTCACCAGTAGGACCTACTTTGGCATCATTCCAACGCATTGGAACTGGATCTGGTGAGCCATCGGCATCTGCGCGAGTTGGTAGCGACTCAGTACCACCAGCTGCATCCAAGGAATAGGGTCCATGAGCGGTCCCGATTATTAGACCACCATTGCTGCGCGGCAATACAAAACTTACATTCTCCGAAGTGCCGATCTGTCCAGCATTGCCTGAAATCAAATCTTTAAAGAGAATTCGATTATTTAGAATATCTACCCAGTAAATCTTATTTTGCTCGAATCCGGTCGCTACCGGTCCTTCGCCCACGTGACACTTGCGAGTATCCCAAACTGTAGGTTTCATTTGGTGCCACCTATTAAAGCCAGTACCTTAAAATAACTGATGGTCATTCCTGGTTCCTTGGATCGACATGAATTTTGGGACCAGACTTTGCATCTTTGCCGCGATTTCCTTGCAGTCGGTCTGCTACCTGGTTCAATCCAATTACTTCGCTAATCAGCCTTTCGGGATTTACTTCTCCGGATGCAAAGTAATTTATGGCTCCCTGCAATCCGGGAGATGCCGAAAGAATTCCAACCATCGTCACATCTTGCAGCACTTGTTCGCGGGTATCGATCAAACTTGAAGACGCGGATAAACCAATGAGCACTACCTTGCCGCCGGGGAGCACTTTTTGCAAAGCCAATTTTGGCATCGATTCAATGCTAGATGCATCTATCACGGCGTCGAATTCGCGTTTAGAATCATTGGTTATCTCATCAAAGTGATAAGTGCGAGTTACTCCCAGATCTCGAGCGAGTTCTAAGGAAGATTCACGGTTTCCAGCGACATGAACTTCAATATTCTTCACTAAAGCAAATTGCGCCGCTAATAACCCAATTGTTCCGGCACCTAAGATCAGCAACTTCTGATTCTCTTTCAAGCCGGCAGCTTCAACACTACGAAGTGAATTACCAGCTGGCTCGATCATTGCCGCCGTGGCAATCGAGATTGAATCCGGAATTTCAAATGCAAACCGTTCTGGTATCAACATTTGTTCTGCGAGGGCACCACCCCAGCCATCCGTGATCCCTAATTCAATTCGATCATCACACAAATAGGTCTTGCCAGAATTGCATCTGGCGCAAAATCCGCAGCCAAGCATCGTGTCACCAGTGACTCGCTTGCCGATCCACGAGGATGAAACTCCAGCGCCAACGTCAACTACAGTTCCGACCCACTCGTGGCCAATTTGAACTGGATAAGAAGTACGTCCGGTTCGGTAGTACGCCATTTCACCCGTAAAAAGCTCAACATCGGTGCCGCAAATTCCAACGCGTTCAACATTAAGTAACAGCTGGCCGGTACCCGCCTGTAAATCTGGCACTTCTTGGACCACTGCAACCCGAGGAGCGATTATTCGTAGTGCCTTCACGACTCTCCCCTAATTGAAACCGACTAGTGAGTTTGGTTCTCTAAAAATTGAATATCCACCGTGTTATAGTCTTCCGAATATTAGTATGAAGTACGTACTAATGGAACGGCCAATGAGCATCGATGAATGAGGACCTGTTATCTACCCGAAGTATCGATCGTTATCGAACTTCATCGGACGCTTCTCATTTCCAATTAATTCCTTCGGCGTTTGCAATTCCAAAAGACCTAGCGGATGTAGCAGAGCTGTTTTCCTATGCAACAGCAAATAGGACCAGTGTTACCTTCCGAAGCGGGGGAACCAGTCTTTCCGGTCAAGGTGTAAGCGATGCAATTCTGGTTGATTCTCGAAGACATTTCCGAAAAATTGAAGTGCTTGACGATGGGGCCCGGGTCAAAGTTCAACCCGGTGCTACAGTCCGCGCCGTCAATGCCAGACTAGCCAGGTTTGGGCGAAAGCTCGGGCCAGACCCCGCAAGCGAGATTGCCGCAACAATTGGTGGCGTTATCGCAAATAATTCGAGCGGTATGGCTTGCGGCATTATTGATAACACTTATCAAACGCTACAAAGTGCAACCGTCGTTTTGTACAACGGAACCATCATCAATACCGCGGATCCCGACTGTGACTCGCAATTAATGTCCGCGGTGCCAGAGATCTACGAAACTTTGACAATGATCAAAGCTGACTTGAAAAACAATCCTAATCTTTTGGGTGAAATTAGAAGGCAATATCAAATAAAGAACACCATGGGGTATGGACTCAATTCTTTCGCGGACTTCGAATCCATTACTGAAATTTTGCTGCACTTAATGATCGGCAGTGAAGGCACTTTGGGATTCGTATCGGAAGCTATTTTTAGGACCGTCCCATTGCTAAAGAAATCCGCCACCTGTCTTTTAATCTTCGAGAACATTGGATCTGCGACGCAAGCGCTTGCCGAGCTCATAACGAGCAACCCGGCCACCATTGAATTAATGGACGGCGCTTCGCTACGTGCTGGAAAAGTGGACTTAGACGGTGTGATTCCAACGGATCATGTAGCGCTGCTCGTTGAGTATCAGGCCGTGGATGATCAGCAATTGGAGATAATGATTACCGTGGCAAACTCGGTCTTCGCCAAGCTTCCAACGGTAAATACTCCAATTCTGAGCACCGATCAGCAGGTTCGAGAATCGCTTTGGCATATTCGCAAAGGTTTATATGCCGCTGTGGCAGGCGCGCGAAGCCCAGGCACAACCGCTTTGCTTGAAGATATTGCGGTCCCGGTCGATCAACTAGAAGTTACTTGCAGCGGTCTGCAAAGACTTTTCTTAACACACGGTTATTCGGATGCCGTAATTTTCGGCCATGCCAAAGATGGCAATCTTCATTTTCTAGTTTGCGAAGATTTTGCCAACCCAATAAAAGCTGAGCGCTACCGACTTTTCACCGAAGATATGGTCGAACTAGTGCTCTCCAAGAATGGCTCACTCAAGGCTGAGCATGGGACTGGCCGAATGATGGCGCCATTTGTGGAGCGCCAATTTGGACCAGAGCTCTACGCCATTATGGTAAAAATCAAGTCAGTCTTCGACCCATCAAATGTCTTAAATCCCGGCGTATTAATCTCATCTGATGCGCTAAGTCATATGCGAAATATCAAATCCACTCCAGAAATTGAGGCAATAGCAAATAACTGTGTCGAATGCGGCTACTGCGAACCAATCTGCCCAAGCAAGGACTTAACAACTACTCCAAGACAACGAATCGTTATTCGCCGAGCTATCTCAAGTGCTTATGAGGGCGGAAATAGCGAGCTATACAACGAACTTGTTAAGGATTCCCAATACGAGGTAGTAGAGACTTGCGCCGTTGACGGTTTATGCGAAAGTGCCTGTCCGGTCGGAATCAATACCGGAACTCTGGTCAGGGAGCTTCGTTTTGATCGACTTGGCGCTATCTACAGCGGCTTTTGGAACCAATCGGCGAACCGCTGGGGAAAGCAAGTTCGTACTGTTGCCGGGTTACTTAATATCTCCGCAAAAATTCCCAACGTTTTCATCGAACCTATAAATCGATTAGCTCGAACTTTGCTCGGAACGGAAAAGATCCCACTTTGGTCAAGCGATCTTCCAAAGGGCGGCAAAGCTCGCACTCCGCACCCAAATGAGAGCGCCAGTTTCGTCTTCTTTACATCCTGCATTGCAACAATGTTCTCTTCTGACTCTTCGGACTCGCTGAAATCGCTGGCCGACAAAGCTGGACTTGCCTACACAATTCCTGCGAATATCAACGATCTATGCTGCGCAACCCCATGGAAGTCCAAGGGGATGAAGATCGGATATCAAAGCATGATTAACAAAACTTATCTCTCACTCATGACGGCCAGCGATAATGGTCGAATCCCAATAGTTTGCGAAAACTCCTCCTGCAGCGAAGGGCTAATCAAAGCAATTTCGGAGATGCCCAATACGCCGCTTCGAATCATAGATTCCGTGGATTTCGCGGCGAAATACTTGCTTCCAAAATTGACAATAGCCACGAAGCTAAACTCCGTCGCACTTCATCCAACATGTTCAAGCACCTTGCTCGGATCAAATAGGAATCTGGAACATTTGGCTAACGCAATTTCAGTGAAGGTCACTACTCCTTTTGACTGGGGCTGCTGTGCCTTTGCAGGTGATCGCGGGATGCTCCATCCAGAACTAACTGCTAGCGCCACTGCCGCAGAAGCCACTGCCTTAAACGATCAACAATTTGACGCTTACCTGTCTACCAATTTAACTTGTGAAGTCGCGATGTCTCGCGCCACCAAGCAGAAATATGAACATATTCTCTGCCAATTAGATCAACTTTCTAAACCCAAAACCTAAAACCTGCCCGCCTTGGCTCAATTAGGCAGGGCTCTCGGCATATCGGGCAACCGTGAATCCAAAGAGAATCGGCAAGTTAATGGCAAAGATAAACAGAGCCGAACTCATCAGCGCCAATAACGAACCGCGCATCCCATCGTAAATGAAGACGTATTCCAATGTCCCGCTGATAATTAAATAGACCAAGAGCGTCCATTTAGCCACCAAAGCAAAAGTTTTCCAATTGAAATTCTTCAGGCGCAATAACAAGCTCACATTAACTAATACCAAAGCGGCGGCGATTGATACAAGTGCTGTCGTTGGAGCAAGTGAAATGTGGTTTGGTAGATGAGAGGCGAGATAGACGCCCCCGATTATGACTAAAGCAAGAGTCGAAACTGCAATCTCAGCGATCGGTGGAAATTTTCTTGAGGTGAAATCATTATTTGTGTTCATAGCGTGGCAATCCTTGTCATAATTATTAAGGTCGCAACTTGCATGGCGCCCGTCAACCCAGCGGTGTAGAGGAATCGCTTCATCAACCGACCAATAATTTCGCCATTTGGTCGCTCTTTCTTCAGCTCGAACAAGACGGCGATATTTGCCGGCTCTAATACTCCCAATGCCACCGTGGCCATAATCCCAACAACAATCATTGAGGCAACCACCCATGGGTGGTGTTTATCTGAGGACAAGATGAAATCTTGATGGCGGGCCAACTGCCAACCGCCAGCCAAAGTCATAATTACCAACGTCGGCATTATCACCAACATCATCGGCATAAACTTCTTCGAGAACTCCATCCGCGCTGGGATGCTTAGCCTTCCAAGAATTGGACCAATTACAAATCCTAAAAAGAGGTCGATACCAGTCCAGAGCCCGCCACCAACGACGTGAAAGAAGTCCAAAGCCCATAATTTGTTCGACCCTACTGAAACAATCAAAGCAATATATACAACTGCAATGATTGGTAAGGCCCCAGTCGGAACTATCTTAAAATCAGTTTTTTCCGGCGCTAACGCTGCATGTGCCATTTATAAACCCTCTCTCCAAAGGATTCCGAAAAATTCATTGCTAAAAGGTATTGCATTCAGCACCCTAAATTTCTAACAATCTCCTCACATTGCTCATTCGAGTACAAGCATTGGTTTCTCGATTACGAATACACAGCTCCAATAAGCGGTGAAACCAACAAAGATCCCACCGTAAATATCAATTAAGTAGTGCTGGTGCAAGAAAACTGTTGCGGGCAAGATCAACAAAAATACACCCGAGAGTTGTATTAGGTGTCAGACCCCCCTGTTATTTTGGCAAAATGCTGAAAACCAGAAATGCTGTGCTCCTCGTTCTGCTAGGCACGGTCTTAACCACGTGGGCGATTGGACTAATCCCCTTTAACAAACTTCCAGTTTCTTCTTTCTGGCAAGTGTTGGCATCTAGATCAATTTCTACTATTTCTTCTCTGATCCTCATTGGATTGTTCTGTCCCGTTGCCTTTCGGCGCTTTAAGGGCCGGCTAATGTCACGAAGATTTGTTATTGGTTTGGCCATCGTGGCCTACCTGCAATTGCCCGGGCTCATTCATTCATCAGTCTTCAGCGTTTCTCTCCGCCATTTACTTGAGGGTTTTGTCTTTTCCATGTTTATCGGAATAGATGAAGAGTTCTTTAGTCGAGGTCTTATCTTCGGAGCCCTCGAAGGCTTTGGCGTCGGAATCGCGGCCGCCATTTCTTCGATTCACTTTGGCTTGTTGCACCTTGGTAATTTCTTCTGGGGTGGGCAATCCCTGACTTTTACTTTAGGTCAGGCTCTGAGTGCCGCATCTTTTGGATACCTCGCATGTGGGCTAATGCTCTTCACTGGCAGCATTTGGGCACCCGTACTCATGCATGGAATAGCGGATTTGCCTATGCAATTCTTCAGTAACGCTCAATTCACTAAGGAAGTAACTGGGGGTGCCGACTGGATCGGCGTCATTGTGGAATCGGCTATTTTCATTCTTATTGGTTGGATTTTAATACGATTAAGTCGCGCCAACAAAACTTTAACTTTTCAAAGAT
>JBAXKZ010000025.1:0-21310 GCA_037135095.1 Actinomycetes bacterium | reverse complement strand
GTTCGAACTTCGCGAGCCTTTGCCGCAATTCCCAAACGTCTTGCGGCACCAACCAAAGCGAGCGCCGCTTCTGGGCCTGGGCAAGTAATTTCAAGAGCAGAGGATCGACCCGGCTCAGTAAGTGAGCCATGCGCCAGAAAGGCACCGCGCCAAGCTGCTTCGGCATCGCAAATTCCAGCCGAAACAACTTGTGGTGGCAGACCACGAATTGGACGATTATTGGAATCGATCAAACCAGTTTGCCGCGCCAGGGCATCGCCATCAGCCACTACCCGAACAACATAGCGACTGCCCTTGCGCAATCCGCTAGGCGAGAGAACGGCGAGTTCAGAACCGTGACCAAAAACTTCCGAAATATCTTTGCGCAATCTACGAGCGGTCTGCGCGGTATCAAGTTCCACTTCAATGACAATCTTCCCAGCGGCGATATGGAGTCCACCAGCAAAGCGCAAAAGGGCTGAGACTTCGGCCTTGCGACAGCATGGCTTGGTGATCGAGAGTCGGCTCAACTCATCTTTAACTGATGCAGTCATAGCCATTGCATACCTACCAAATCCGTTAGTTGTAGTAACGAGGTCTATCTAAGCAGGGTTGATGAAAAAATGTGGGCGAAAGCGGAAGTCAATTTCTTAGGATCGTGATGAAAACTCCCTGGGCTCTCCGCTAAATCGCAAATTATTAGCTCACCACCACATTTTCGCACCAGCGCTTCTAGGGTGCTATTGGGACGAATCACCGCTGGGTCTGCGATCGCGAAGTCAATCGCCAAATCCGGTACGTGAGATAGGACCAACTCCAAATGTTCTTCGGGGCTATATCCGGCAAACTCAAAACCGGTATCCCCCTCTGCCAAATTCAAAATAAATATTTTTCGCGCCCTGCTTTTGCGAATTGCATCAGCTTGCTCCGCCAGCAAAAAATGGGGCATAACACTGGAGAACCAGGAACCTGGACCAAAGGTGAGCCAATCGGCGGCCATAATTGCACTTAAGGCTTGCGGGGTGGCGCGCGGCGCCGCCGGAATTAGTCGGAGTGATTCGACTCTCCCCTTTGCAGTAGCAACCTCTACTTGACCTCTAACGATGGTGCGACCGTATGAGGTCGCAAAAGTTCCTTCGATATCTAAAGGTTCGATTGCCATGGGCAGAACTCGACCAATAACTTTAAGGAGTTCGCCAACGCGATCTAAACCTCGAACCGGATCACCATCTCGATCCCAGAGCGCCGTTAGAAGCAGATTCCCAATCGCATGGCCGCTCATCTCGCCTTCGCTACTGAAGCGGTATTGCATAATCTCAGCCCAACCACGACCCCATGAATCATCACCACATAGCGCCGCAAGTGCCATTCTTAAATCTCCAGGCGGCAGTGAATTGAACTCTTGACGCAATCTGCCACTTGAGCCACCGTTATCAGCGACGGTAACAACGGCAGTGATCTCGGTAGTAAGCGCTCGAAGCGCAGTGAGGGTGACAGCTAACCCATGGCCGCCGCCCATTGCTACAACTTTTGGTGAGTTCAAAGTTCGCGACCAAGATCCCGGTGGATCGCCTGCGTGCTGACATGTTTGCCAAACTCGTGGGCTGATCCATTGAGCCTAAGTGCCAATTCTTCAGCAATAGCAACGCTTCGATGCTTTCCGCCGGTACAGCCAACCGCTAGGGTCAAATATTTTCGGCCCTCATGCAGAAAACCCGCGGCCATCGTTTCAAAGACCGCTTGATATCGAGTCAGAAATTCCTGAACATTCTCGGAACCCAAAACATTTTCACGAACGGCTGGATCCAGTCCAGTTTGGGGCCGAAGTTCGGGAATCCAATGCGGGTTGGCAATGAATCGGCAATCCATAACTAGATCGGCATCAACTGGAATTCCATATTTATAGCCGAAGGAGAGAATGTTAACTCTGAGATCCGCTAGTTCGGTGCGTTGAAAAATATCGGCAACTTTTTGTTCAAGTTGATGGATATTTAGTGCAGATGAGTCAATCACGATATCGGCGACCGAACGCACATCTCTGAGTCGCTCCCGCTCGCGTTCAATGCCATCTACGATTCGATCGGAACTTTGAAGTGGATGCGGCCTTCGAGTTGCCTCAAATCGTCGAACTAGAACTTCATCAGAGGCATCTACGAAGAGAATCCGATGAGAGATTTCCCGCTCCGATAGCTCAGCTAGCGCGCGGTTGAGGTCGTCAAAGAATTGACCGCCGCGAACATCGATCACAACTGCGATTGCAGAGACCGAGTCTGCTGCCATCTCGCATAAGTTGGCGAGTAACGCCGGTGGCAAGTTATCCACGACATACCATCCCAGATCCTCCATGGCGTGCGCGATGGTCGATCGTCCGGCGCCGCTCATGCCGGTAACTACAACAACTTCGCTAGACATCTTCTCCCCCATCCTCCAATATCTCACCAGTCATTAGGTTAACCCTAGGCTCAAGGGCGCTCTCGATAGCAGAAAGGTTATCGATAATCAGCGTGGCAATCTTGGGTCCAATGCCCGGAACCAAGGCAATCTCTTGGTGGTTCGCCTTTCGAAGCGCAGTGACCGAGCCAAAATGAGCCAGGATCGCGGTTCGTCGGGAATTTCCCAATTGTGGAATCTCATCTAAAAGTGATTCCAGCATCACCCGAGAACGCTTGCTCCGATGGAAGGTGATTGCGAAGCGATGTGCCTCATCTCGAATCCGCTGCATGAGATAGAGACCTTCACTGTGTCGCGGAAAGATTAGTGGATCGGGGCTACCTGGGAGCCAGACCTCTTCTAAACGTTTCGCCAGACCGCAGAGTGCGATATTAGTAATACCAAGTGCAGCAAGTGCCGCGGCCGCCGCGGCTACTTGAGGGGCGCCGCCGTCGACAATAATTAGTTGCGGCGGATAGGCAAATCGCGGTCGCGCCCCACCCGCTAACGCGATCTCATCCAAATCTAAATCTTTCTCCGCCAGATAGCGTTTCAGTCGCCGAGTTAAGACATGATGCATCGCTCGCGTATCGTCGAAGCCGGCTTCATCGGAGATTGCGAATCTGCGGTATTCGCTCTTCTTCGGTTGGCCATCTTCAAAGACCACCATCGAGGCGACCATATGTTTGCCTTGGATATTTGAGATATCGAAGCATTCGATCCGAAGTGGCGCATCTGATAAATCAAGCAACTCTGCGATCTCTTCGAGCGCTTTGCCGCTGACCGCGGCATCATTGGAGCGCTTACTGAGATACTGAATCAGGGATTGATAGGCATTTCGTTTTACCGTTGCAAGCAAATCAACCTTTTCACCGCGTTGTGGAACAACTAATTTAACTTTGTGCCCGGCTCGGGCGCTTAGCCACTCTTCGATGGGCGCGGCGAATTCGGGAAGTTGCGCTACTAAAATTTCCCCAGGCGGCTCGGAGTCAGCGTAGATCTTTGGAATTAAAGCTTCAATTACGGTGTCCCCTTCAAGCACCTCGGCGCGGTCAATCACCCAAGATCTAGAACCTACGATGCGACCAGCCCGAACCGAAAAGATTGAAACTGCCGCATGAGTTATTTCTTCGTGCAGCGCCAATACATCAGCCGTCAAACTGTCGAGCAATGTGGTGGCGGTAGATTCACTGGCTTTACGTAGGGCTTCAAGCTGATCGCGCAATTTACCGGCCTTTTCAAATTCTTCATTTGCCGCCGCCGCAACCATCTCGCTCTCAAGTTCTTTTCCAATATCGTTTGGATTTGAATCTAAGAATTTCACTAACTCTTGGGCCATCGCCTTGTGCTCGACAGGGCTAATCCAATTTACACACGGCGCCGCGCACTTTCCGATATCGCCCAGAAGGCATTGTCGCTTGGTTCGTACTGCCCGTTGAAAATTGGAATCGCCACATGACCTAATGGGATATAGCTTTAGAAGTACATCGAAAGTGCTGCGTAGCGCCCAAGTGTGCGCAAATGGTCCAAAATACTTAATGCCCGGCTTCTTCTTCGCCCGCGAGATAAAAATCCTGGGGAACTCCTCTTTTAGACTAATGGCTAAATAAGGGTAAGACTTGTCATCTCGAAATTGAATGTTAAATCGCGGGCTCTCGGTCTTGATCCAGGTGAACTCCAACTGGAGCGCCTCGACCTCAGTTCCGACAATGGTCCAGTCCACTCGGACGGCGGTGTGCACCATCTGATAAGTCTTTTCGGGCAGATTACTTTGGAAATATGAGGACAATCTGGAACGCAGATTCTTTGCCTTGCCGACATAGATAATGCGATCGTTGGCATCGAAAAAACGATAGACCCCAGGGCTATTGGGAATATTAGTTGGTCGATAACTCTGGGGATCGCTCATCGTCAACTCGAGTTAAAAGCTAAACCCGTACACCAGAGAGTACTTCGGCGAGAAAATGTCCGGTGAAGCTGGCAGGATTTTGAGCCACCTCTTCGGGAGTTCCTTCAGCAACCACCAACCCGCCGCGGGCTCCACCTTCTGGTCCTAAGTCGATCACCCAATCGGCAGATTTAATGACATCGAGGTTATGTTCGATGACGATTACGGTATTGCCAGTTTCGACTAATCGATTTAAAACGAGCAGCAATTTGCGCACATCTTCAAAGTGCAGCCCCGTCGTCGGCTCATCCAAAACATAGATAGTTCGCCCAGTAGAGCGACGTTGGAGTTCTGTTGCTAGCTTTACTCGTTGCGCTTCGCCACCAGAGAGAGTTGGCGCAGATTGCCCAAGCCGCACATAGCCCAAGCCAACTTCATTTAGAGTCTTTAGATAGCGAGAGATCGCGGGAACTGCTTCGAAGAAATGGCTCGCCTCTTCGATTGGCATATTTAAAACATCAGCGATGGTTTTGCCTTTGTAATGTACTTCTAGAGTTTCGCGGTTATATCTGGCGCCATGGCAAATTTCGCATGGAACGTACACATCGGGCAGAAAGTTCATCTCGATGGTGATGGTGCCATCGCCAGAACAGTTCTCGCAGCGACCACCTTTTACGTTGAATGAGAAGCGGCCTTGCTGATAGCCGCGGATTTTGGCTTCCGTAGTTTCGGCAAAGAGTGCCCGAACTTTGTCAAAGAGTCCGGTGTAGGTGGCCGGGTTCGACCTGGGAGTTCGCCCAATTGGCGATTGATCTACGTGAACAACTTTATCTAGTTGATCTAACCCGGTAACGGTTCGATGGCGCCCCGGAACGATCCGGGCGCCGTTTAATTTGTTAGCCAGGGTGGCGTAGAGAATGTCATTTACAAGGGTGGACTTTCCGGAGCCACTGACACCCGTTACTGCGACAAAAGCTCCGAGCGGAAAAGTTACATCAATATTCTGGAGATTATTTTCGCGCGCCGATTTAACGGTGATCGAACGACCCTTTTCTAGGGGGCGACGTACCGCTGGAATTTCAATCTTGCTTCGCCCGGAAAGATAGGCGCCAGTTATAGAGGTTGGAGCGTCGATCAAAGATTGATAATCACCCGAGGAGACGACATGGCCACCATGCTCGCCAGCTCCGGGACCAATATCTACAATCCAATCAGCGGTTCGAATCGTGTCCTCATCGTGTTCAACCACTATCAAGGTGTTCCCTAGATCTCGCAACCTGGTCAGGGTTTCAATTAACTTACGATTGTCTTTCTGATGTAGCCCGATACTTGGTTCATCAAGCACATAGAGAACGCCAACTAATCCAGAGCCAATCTGAGTTGCCAATCGAATGCGTTGCGCTTCGCCGCCAGATAGCGTTCCCGCTGGTCGGGCTAACGAAAGGTAATCCAACCCAACATCTAACAAGAAGCCCATGCGGGCATGGACCTCTTTTAGGACACGCTCGGCGATCTGTTTTTCCCGGGCAGTCAAAGAAATCTTCTGTAAGAAGATGGCGCATTCGGCGATTGAAAGTTCGGCAATTTGCGAGATGGATTTTCCGCCGAGCGTTACTGCCAGGACTTCTGGCTTTAAGCGTGCTCCTTTGCAAACGGGACATGGGATCTCACGCATGTAGGACTCGTACTTCTCGCGGCTGTATTCGCTATCGGTTTCGCCATGCTTACGATGGATAAAGGGAACAACGCCCTCAAAACCAGTTGAATAATTGCGAACTCGACCATAACGATTCTTGTATTTCACATGAACTTCGTAATCCCAACCATGCAAAATGGCGGTCTTAGCTTTGACGGACAACTTCTTCCAGGGATTATCCAACGAGAACTTCAAATCTTCCGATAGCCCTTCGAGGAGCCTGGTGAAATATTCTGCAAAGTGTCCGCTGGACCACGGTGCAATGGCACCCTCATTTATTGAGATCGAATCATCAGGAATAATTAATTCTTCATCTACCTCAAGACGAGTTCCGATTCCAGAACAGTCAGGGCAAGCGCCAAAGGGTGAGTTGAAAGAGAAGGAGCGCGGCTCGAGCTCTTCAAAAGAGAGTCCACAATCATGGCAAGCCATATGTTCGCTATAGGTGCGCTCTTTACCTTCGGCGCCTGCTTTTAAATCAACAAAATCCAGCACAACCAAGCCGCTTGCAAGGCGAAGGGCGGTTTCAATTGAATCGGTCAATCTCGTCCTTGAATCGGCTTTTGCGGTAAGTCGGTCTACGACGACTTCGATGGTGTGCTTCTCTTGCTTCTTTAGTTTCGGGACTTCGGCAAGTTGGTAGACAACGCCATCTACTCGGGCGCGGGAGAAGCCTTGGATCGTAAACTCTTTGAAGAGATCAAGGAATTCCCCTTTGCGGGCGCGGACAACCGGGGCAAGAACCTGAAATCTCGTAGTGGCCGGCATTTCAAGAATTTGATCAACAATATTTTGCGGCGTCTGCTTCGCGATCGCTTTGCCACAATTTGGGCAGTGTGGCCGGCCAGCTCGAGCAAAGAGCAGTCGAAGGTAGTCATAAACCTCGGTGATTGTGCCCACCGTTGAGCGCGGATTTCGATTAGTTGATTTTTGATCGATCGAAACCGCAGGCGAAAGACCTTCGATGAAATCTACATCGGGCTTATCCATCTGGCCCAAGAATTGACGGGCATAAGCGGATAGGGATTCAACGTAGCGTCGTTGGCCTTCGGCGAAGATAGTGTCGAAAGCGAGCGAAGATTTACCGGAGCCTGAGAGCCCAGTAAAAACAATTAGAGCATTACGAGGCAAATCCAATGAGATGTTCTTTAGGTTGTGCTCCCGGGCACCTCGAATAATTAGTCGATCAGAGTTCACGTGCCAGCCTCTTCCATCCCTCGGAGCTCACGCTTCAATTCGCGAATCTCATCTCGTAGCCTGGCAGCCAATTCAAATTGCAGATCGGCCGCCGAGGACCGCATCTGGTCCGTGAGGGATTCTATGAGAGCCATTAGTTCTTGTCTTGGCAGAGAGGCCAGATCCTTGGCGTGTATTCCGATTGCAACACTCTTTGGCGAACGAGAGCTTCGATTTGCCGCGACTGTTAGCTCTTCGGTATCGGCAATTTCGCGGGTAATTAAATCGGTGATATCGGCGATCTTCTTTCGAAGGGGGGTGGGATCAATTCCATGAAGGGTGTTGTACGCAATCTGCTTATCACGGCGTCGATTGGTCTCATCGATAGCTTGTGCCATCGACTTAGTCAGATTGTCGGCATACATGTGAACCTCGCCGGAGACATTTCGCGCAGCTCGACCAATTGTTTGAATCAGTGCGGTCGCCGAACGCAAGAAACCTTCTTTGTCGGCATCTAAGATCGCAACTAAGGAGACTTCAGGTAGATCAAGACCTTCGCGAAGCAAGTTAATTCCGATCAGCACATCATATTCCCCGGAGCGAAGCTCTCGCAGCAACTCAACTCGGCGCAGGGTATCGACCTCGGAGTGGAGGTAGCGGACCTTCACGCCCAAGCCCAAAAGGTAATCAGTTAAATCCTCGGACATCTTTTTAGTCAGCGTAGTTACCAGTACGCGCTCATTTTTAGCTGCGCGGATATTAATCTCGTGAAGGAGATCATCGATCTGTCCTTTGATCGGTTTCAAAATAATTTGTGGATCTATCAATCCAGTTGGTCGAATGACTTGTTCGACAACATCGCCTTCGACCTTTGCCATCTCGTATTTGCCCGGCGTCGCTGAGAGGTAGACGGTCTGACCTTTGCGCTCTAGAAACTCATCAAAGCGCAGCGGCCGATTATCCATGGCGCTCGGCAGCCGGAAGCCATGCTCGACCAAGGTTCGTTTTCTGGAGGCATCGCCTTCATGCATGGCACCGATTTGTGGAACCGTCACATGAGATTCATCAATTACCACTAAGAAGTCTTCGGGGAAATAGTCCAGGAGACAGTTAGGTGCCGATCCAGGTGAGCGGCCGTCAATATGTCTGGAGTAATTCTCAATACCTGAGCAGAAGCCAAGTTGGCGCATCATCTCGATATCAAAGGTGGTTCGCATCCGAATTCGTTGCGCTTCAAGGAGCTTATTTTGGAGCTCGAACTCGGCAACCTTGCTCTCCATCTCGATATCGATGGCCGCAATAGCTCGTTCCATAGTTTCTGGGCCGGCGGAGTAGTGGCTCGCGGGAAAGACATACATTTCGGATTCGTCGCGAACAATCTCGCCAGTTAACGGATGGAGCGTCATAATCCGTTCGATCTCATCGCCAAACATTTCAATTCGCAGCGCTAGCTCTTCATACATCGGAATAATTTCAATCGTATCGCCGCGTACTCGGAAAGTGCCACGTTCAAACGCAATATCGTTTCGCTTGTATTGGATATCGACGAATCTTCGAAGGAGGGCATTTCGTTCGATGCTATCCCCCACTTTAAGGCGCACCATGCGATCTACATATTCCTGCGGCGTTCCTAAGCCATAGATGCAGGAAACAGTCGCGACAACAATTACATCTCGCCTGGTTAACAAGGAATTAGTAGCGGAATGGCGAAGCCGTTCTACCTCGCTATTGACTGAACTGTCTTTTTCAATGAAGGTATCGGTCTGAGGAACATAGGCTTCGGGTTGGTAATAGTCGTAATAGGAGACGAAATACTCCACTGCGTTGTTGGGCATAAGCTCGCGAAATTCATTGGCTAATTGCGCAGCCAAGGTCTTATTTGGCGCCAGTACCAACGTTGGGCGTTGCAATTTTTCAATTAGCCAGGCCGTCGTCGCTGACTTTCCGGTTCCGGTGGCACCAAGCAAAACCACATCTTGATCGCCACGTTCAATTCGAGTAACGAGTTCGGCTATAGCTGTGGGTTGATCGCCGGATGGGATGTAATCGCTGATGACTTGGAAAGGATTAACCTTTCGCTCAAGATCTGTTACCGGTCGCATTAAAACCCGGGGACTCTGGGTAGGAGAAAATCTTCCCAGATATTTTCTACTTGTCTTAGCAATTTATCTTCATCACCATCATTTGTGATTACATGATCGGCAATAGCGATTCGAGCCTCGTCCGAAGCTTGTGCAGCGATCCGTTGTCGAATTTCATAGCTCTTCATCCCGCGCTCGATCAAGCGTGAATGGCGCAGCTCTTCGGGGGCAACAATTGCAATGACCAGGTCAAAGCGAGATTTGCCATCGGTTTCAACGAGCAAAGGAATTTGATTAATAATGATGGAGTTCTCTGGTGCCGAACTAACTATTTGAGCCAGAGCCTCACGTATTAGTGGGTGAGTGATCGCTTCGAGATCGGCCAGAGCAATGGGATCGGCGAAGACAATCTCCCCCAATTTCTTACGATCTAGATTGCCTTGAGTTAGGACCTCATCGCCAAAGCGGGCCACAATCTCATCAAAGCCCGAAGTGCCACGTTCTACGACCTCGCGAGCGAGTTGATCGGAGTCAACAACAATGGCCCCAAGGTCGGCGAAGAAGGCGGCGGCGTGGGATTTGCCAGATCCGATCCCGCCAGTCAGAGCAACAAGTAGCACCTACGAAGCCTACCTACCGAGGCTGACAGCCGCAGATGACCATGGGAGTCAAAAGAAAAAGGCCCCGACTAATGTCAGGGCCTTTAACTCTAGTTGGGCCGATTCTCGGCCGGTCAGTGCGTTATTCCGCGACTGGCGCCGCTTCGCTCTCGGAGACATAAGGTGCTGATTCCGCGGCAGCGTCGGCTGCTTTGGCCTCTTCCTTCTGCTTCTTGTGAGCCAAGAATCGCGCCTGTGCTTCAGCGTACTGACGCTCCCAAGCTTCGCGTTGGCTTTCAAAGCCTGGTTGCCATTCTTGCGAATCAGCATCGAAGCCTTCAGGGTAGATGAAGTTACCTTCAGCATCGTAACGAGCTGGCATTCCGTATTGGGTTGGATCGAATGCTTCGATCTCAACTTCGTGGCCCTCGTTGGCCTGCTTTAATGAGAGTGAGATCCGACGTCGCTCAAGATCGATATCAATAATCTTTACAAAGAGCTCATCGCCAACCTGAACAACCTGCTCTGGAATCTCGACGTGGCGTTCGGCCAATTCGGAGATGTGAACCAAACCTTCGATTCCTTCAAAGACGCGAACGAAGGCGCCAAAGGGAACGAGTTTGGTAACTTCACCAGGGACAACTTGGTTGATGGTGTGGGTACGAGCAAATGCCTGCCAAGGATCTTCTTGGGTGGCCTTCAAAGAGAGTGAAACGCGCTCGCGCTCGAAATCAACTTCAAGAACTTCGACCGTTACCTCGTCGCCAACTTCAACAACTTCGGATGGATGATCGATGTGCTTCCATGAAAGTTCAGAGACGTGAACCAAACCATCGACGCCACCAAGGTCAACGAAGGCACCAAAGTTAACGATTGAGGAGACAACGCCAGAACGAACCTGGCCCTTAAGTAGCTGATTTAAGAAAGTGGTGCGTGATTCGGATTGAGTCTGCTCGAGGTAGGCGCGACGAGAGAGCACAACGTTGTTGCGGTTCTTATCGAGTTCGATGATGCGAGCTTCAACCTGCTTGCCAATGTATGGCGTTAGATCGCGGACGCGACGCATTTCTACCAAAGAGGCAGGCAAGAAACCGCGAAGTCCGATATCTACAATCAAACCACCCTTAACAACTTCAATAACAATACCGGTGACAACTTCGTCCCGCTCCTTCTTGCCTTCGATTTCGCCCCAGGCGCGCTCGTATTGAGCTCGCTTCTTGGAGAGAATCAATCGACCTTCTTTATCTTCCTTCTGGAGAACCAAAGCCTCAACGCGATCGCCAACCTTGACGATTTCGGAGGGATCAATATCGTGACGAATTGATAGTTCGCGGGAAGGGATTACACCCTCGGTCTTATAGCCAATGTCGAGAAGGACCTCTTCGCGATCAACTTGTACGACAATTCCGGAAACTAAATCGCCATCATTAAAATTCTTGATGGTGCCTTCAATAGCGGCTAAGAAGTCTTCTGCTGAACCAATATCATTTACAGTAATTTGGAAGGTACTCAAGGTGCTCCAGTTGGGATAGAAGTAGTAGGGATAGGACAGGCAAGGGTACCTTTACGCACAAATAATGGTCAAACGAGCTTATTTCGCCAAGGGCTAAGATGAGCAAATGCGCTCATATCTAGAAATCTTGCGACTTCGCGGGGCGCAATTGCTGTTAATTAGCGCCTTTCCGGCGCGATTGGCCTACGGAATGATCGGCTTGGGCATCTACTTCAAGGTGCAGCATGCCACTCACTCCATTTCGTTGGCCGGGCTAGCTGTTGGATTAAACGGACTTTCGGGCGCATTAACCGCTGGATTGCGCGGCTCAATCATGGATCGCTGGGGATTGAAATGGCCATTGCGCACCTTTGTGCCGGCTTATGGCACGTTGATTATTATCTTCAACTTAGGCCATGGAAAGTTTCAATTGATAGCGCTCGCCTTCATTTTGGGCTTCACCGCTCCCCCGATAAATCTCTCCGTTCGCCCGATGTGGAAGATAACGGTTCCCCCAAGCAGTATTCGAACCGCTTATGCCATTGATACCGCGATGATGAATTTAGTTGGTGTTATTGGCCCGGTATTGGTTACCGCGTTAGCTCTTTCAAAACACCCTGCGCTTGCACTAAATATTTGCGCCGGTTTCATGTTCTTGGGTGGCGGAATGATGGCGCTCCTGCCGGCTACCAAGAATTGGATTCCAGAGAAGAAGGTGAAAGGCGAACTTCCAATCTGGCGCGTTCCAGCAATTCGATTGTTAATGGTGGAGGGTGCCTTTATTGGTTTCGGCTGGGGAGCATTCTTTATCGGCGTTCCAGCATTTACCACGTTGCAAAATCTCTCAGGCCGAACTGGAACGATCTTGGGAATTTTGGCTGGCTTCACCGTTCTCGGTGGTTTGGTTGCCGGCTTGGTTTCGCGTAAGACTTCATCGCTAAAAGCCTTTAGGAATTTGTATTTGGCTTGGTTTCTTTTTACGCTTCCGCTGCCATTTACCTTTCCGGATTGGCGATTAATGATTTGCGTTGCCTTTATTGGAATAGTAAATGGCGGCCTCCAAGTCTTCTACTGGGAAATAACCGAAGCGGTTCGACCCAGGGGTTCAGCGGTTGCGGCTCTGGGTTGGCTCTGGACGGTGGAAGGTAGCTTTGCCGCTCTGGGTGAGACCAGCGGCGGTTATATTTCCGAGCACTTCTCCCCTAGATATTGCTTGGCGACAACCTCGATAGCAATCGCAATCGGATTAGTTGTGATTAACCTAGGAAAGAGCCGGTTGAAAGCTGCCGATCGCATCCCAACGCCAGAGGCTGATACCGAAGCGATTGGCGATCTCCTTTCGGCTGAAAATTAATGCGCCGCTAGATCCCAGCTAAGCCCGGTTCCGATATTTACATCAAGTGGTACTAACAACTTAAATGCCGAACCCATCTCTCGCTTAACTAAATCGCTAAGAACCTCTTTTTCGCCGGGATAGATTTCAAAGATCAATTCATCATGAACTTGAAGCAGCAAGCGTGATTTCAATGATTGTTCTTTCATTGCGCTTCTAGTATTTATCATCGCCACTTTTATAATGTCGGCGGCTGATCCTTGAATCGGCGCGTTAAGGGCCATGCGCTCGGCAATCTCTCGTCGCTGGCGATTCTCTTGAGTCAGATCTGGAAGGTAACGCTTGCGTCCCATAATGGTTTCGGTGTATCCAACTTCTCGAGCCGCTTCGACGACAGTCTTTAAGTAATCTCTAATACCGCCAAAGCGGGCAAAGTAGTTCTCCATCAGCGCGCTGGCTTCGGCGGGCGATAAATCAAGTTGTTGCGCCAATCCATAAGAAGAAAGTCCATATGCCAATCCATAAGACATCGCCTTGATCTGGCGACGCATTTCGGGATCAACTTGATCAGCTTTAACGCCAAATACCAATGAAGCGACGGTGGAGTGGAGGTCCTCGCCGCTTTTGAATGCGGCAATCAATCCAGCATCATTTGAAAGATGAGCCATGATTCGCATCTCAATTTGACTGTAGTCAGCGGTCAATAATTCAGTATATGGAGCGAGAGCCACAAAGCAATCGCGAATCTTGCGTCCCTCTTCAGTGCGCACTGGGATGTTCTGAAGATTTGGATTAGTTGATGAAAGCCGACCTGTTGCCGCCACCGTCTGTTGAAAATCAGTATGAATCCGGCCATCTGCGGCAATCGCCGATATCAGACTCTCGATCGTGGTAAGTAGTTTGCTGGTCTCTCGGATTCGAAGCAGGTGCGAGAGCAATGGATGGCCGGTCTTTACCAGCAGCCATTCCAGCCCTTCAGCATCGGTTGTATAGCCGGTCTTAATTTTTTTAGTCTTGGGTAGATTCAATTCATCAAAAAGAATTGCTTGAAGTTGCTTTGGCGACCCCACATTGAATTCCTTGCCTGCAGCCTGGTGGGCGCCTTGGGTCTCTCGCTCAACTTCACCGCGGAAAAAAGCGGCTAATTCACCAAGTTTCACTGCATCCACGCCAATTCCGATCGCTTCCATTTCGGCGAGGTCGACCATTACCGGAATCTCAAGTCGCGTTAAAAGTTCGGCCATCTGCCGCTCTTTTAACGAGTTAACTAAAACTGGAACCAGAGCCAAAATGCTTACTACGCCTTGAGTATCAAATTGAGAAAAGAGATCCTGGGCTTGCTCGGCGTTGACTCGGCCGAGGAAGCGTTCGGAGAGATCGGCCAAGGTCAAGTTACGGCCCCCCGGTGCAATTAGATATGCAGCAAGTTCAGTATCGAAGACGATCCCTTGGCAACCATGATTTCGCAAGATTTCTTTGCCACCATGAACCCATTTAGGCAGGCTTGAATCAGAAAACCAGTCACCAATTCTTGAATCTCGAACCACATATATTTCATTCTCACTCAAGGCGACGGCGTACTCCAGAAGCTCACCTGCATGGATCAGCGCATCAAGAGCAATCGGCTCAACTCGGCCGATAAGAATTTCAGCAAGTTCCTCGGAATTGATCTCGGAATGCAAAACAACTGGCGCCATTATCGGCGAGGCAACTGCGACCGAGTCGCCACCGGTTAGCGCCTTGGCCCGCTCCTTTAGGGCGCGAATCTCCAACAACTCAAGGAGGGCATTTAGTTCGAGCGCATTTGCACCTTGCCATTTCAAATCCGAAATTTCAGCATCGATAGACATGGTGCGCTGAAGTTCCGTTAGCTCGCGATTGAGCAAGACATTTGCCAAATTCTCTCGGAGCGCATCGCCAGCTTTACCTTTGATCTCATCAACCCGGGATACCAATTTTGAAAGTGAACCAAAATCTTGAATCCATTTAGTCGCAGTCTTCTCACCGACACCTGGAACCGATGGCAGGTTATCGCTAGGGTCCCCCCGCAGCGCAGCAAAGTCTGGATACTGAACTGGCGTCAAACCGTACTTCTCTTCAACCGCAGCTGGCGTCATTCGAGCTAGATCAGCCACCCCTTTGCGCGGATAGAGCACCGTGGTCTTCTCGGTAACTAACTGAAATGAGTCACGATCTCCCGTGCAGATCAAGGTTTCAAAGCCCGCGGCTTCGGCTTTGGTTGCAAAGGTGGCGATGATGTCGTCAGCTTCAAACCCTTCAACGGCAAAGTGGCGAATTCCCATGGCGTGAACTAACTCAAAGAGAAAACTGGTTTGGGAGCGGAAGGCATCGGGCGTTGCGCTTCGATTCGCTTTATATTCCGGGAATTTTTCGCTGCGAAAGGTTTTACGCGAGATATCAAAGGCCGCTGCGATATGGGTCGGTTTCTCATCACGAATTAGATTGAAAAGCATCGAAGCAAAGCCATAGACCGCATTGGTCGGCTGCCCGGAAGAAGTCGCGAAGTTCTCAACTGGCAGCGCATAGAAAGCCCGATATGCCAGCGAATGGCCATCTATGAGGAGCAATCGGTTCGCCATGGTCCGATTCTAGGTCTATTCATTGGCGTCAGAAGTTAGACTTTCAGGTATGAGCGAGTTTCTAGAAGAGATCAAAAAGCGAGGCCGCGGCGCGTTAGATGAAAAAATGGGCATTGAAATAGTTGAGGCCAGTCCCCAACGATTAGTGGCAACAATGCCAGTCGCCGGTAATACCCAACCTGTGGGACTACTACATGGCGGGGCAAATGTCGTCCTTGCGGAGAGTTTGGGATCCATCGGTACTCAACTTCACGCGGGCCGTGATCGTCGAATAGTTGGCGTGGATATCAACGCCACGCACCATAAATCTGCAACATCTGGCACCGTCACTGCGGTTGCAACCGCAATCTCGCTGGGCAAGACGCTCTGCTGTTATGAAGTGGTAATCACCAACGACCAAGGCGAGCGAACCTGCACCGCCAGAATTACTTGCTTGATCTTGACCGAACGAAACTAGTGGTTGGCGGCGCCAGTTCCTAGATATGCCGCGCGAACTGCTGGGTCATTAAGCAAATCTGAAGCCTTGGCTTCTTTAACAACATGTCCAGTTTCAAGAACATAGGCGCGATGCGCGCGTTGCAGCGCTTGCTGCGCATTCTGTTCAACCAGCAGGATTGTTGTACCCGTGTTGTTAATCTCGGTAATGATACGGAAAATATTAGCGATCATCATCGGTGCCAGACCCATTGAAGGTTCATCCAACAAAAGTACTTTTGGACGAGCCATCAGTGCGCGGCCAATTGCCAACATCTGTTGCTCACCACCTGAAAGGGTGCCACCAGCTTGGGTTGCACGTTCTTTCAAGCGAGGGAAAAGGGAGTAAACCTTTTCTAGGTCTTCAGCCATCTCGCTCTTGCGCTCCTTGCGAAAATACTTGCCGATCTCAAGATTCTCTAGAACAGTCATGCCCGGAAAAATTCCGCGACCTTCGGGAGCTTGGGAGATACCAAGTCCAACGCGTTCATGCGCTGGAACCTTGGAAATATCTTTGCCGTCGAAAAGAATCTGTCCGCTAGCCACTGGGCGAAGACCTGAGATGGTTTTAAGCATGGTGGTCTTGCCAGCGCCGTTAGCTCCAATCAAGGTAACAATCTCGCCTTGATTGACGGTGATGCTAATACCTTTGATCGCTTCGATCTTCCCGTAAAAAACGTGGAGATCTTTAATTTCAAGACGCATCGGCAGGTGCTCCTAAATAGGCTTCGATAACCTTTGGATCATTTTGAACAACAGATGGAATGTCATCGGCGATCTTCACACCAAAGTCCAATACTGAAACGCGATCGGAGATTCCCATAATTAGTGACATATCATGCTCAATTAAGAGAACGGTATAACCAGCATCTCTAATCTTGCGAATAGTTTCGGCCAAGGCAACTTTCTCGGCTGGGTTGAAGCCGGCAGCTGGCTCATCCAAAAGAAGGAGCTTTGGTTCGGTTCCAAGCGCACGTGCAATCTCTAGGCGTCGTTGATCGCCGTAAGGCAAGTTCTTACCAAGTTGATCAGAACGATGGTCAATCCCCATAAATTTCAATAGCTCGTGGGCGCGTTCTTTCCCTTCACGTTCTTCGCGCCGGGCTCGAGGGGTACCAAAAAGCGCACCGACCAGGCCAGATTTCTTGTGAACATCAGAAGCGGTCATAACATTTTCGAGCGAAGTCATTTCGCCAAAGAGACGGACATTCTGGAAGGTGCGAGCAATGCCAGATTCCGTAATTACATTTCGCTTCTTGCCAATTATGGACTCACCGTTGAAAAGGATCTCGCCACTGGTTGGCGTATAAACGCCAGTAACCACGTTAAACACCGTTGTCTTACCGGCACCGTTAGGCCCGATCAATGCGCAAATCTCACCTTTATTGACGTGAAAGTTAACGCCATCCAGCGCGGAGACGCCGCCGAAACGCATGGTTACATTTTGAAGGTCAAGCACGCGCTCAGACATTCTTCTCCCCCTCTGCTACTGCAACTGCACCAGGCTCAACGGTTTTGTGCAATTTTTCTCGCTTCTTTCGCGGCAAAAGACCATCGGGGCGAACGTTCATAATAATTACTAAGGCCAAGCCAAAGACTAGTTGACGGGCATTGGAGATAAAGCGGATGCGCTCTGGAAGGTAGGCCAAGACTGTTCCACCCAGAACAACGCCCCAAATATTTCCCATTCCGCCAAAGACCACGCAACTCAGAATTAGTACTGAAATATTGAAGGTGAACATATCGGGCGCCACGTACATGGATTTGGAGGCGAAAATTACGCCAGCGGCGCCACCAATTGCGGCACCAATACTGAACGACCAGATTTTGTATTTGAGAGTTGCAACGCCCATAAGCATTGCCACATCCTCATCTTGTCGGATGGCTTCCCAGGCACGACCAGGTCGACGGATTGATAGCCGGCGAACCATCCAGATCACTAACAAAATCATGATCAAGATAGCCCAGAAGAAACCTTGCATATTATCCAGCGCAAATCGGATGCCAAAAATAGATGGTGGATTTGGCACGTTGGCAATGCCGTTTGGTCCGCCCGTGGCGCGGTTATTTACGGCAACGATTCGAACAATTTCACCGAAACCTAACGTCACGATAGCTAGGTAGTCGCCGCGAAGGCGCAGCGTTGGCAAGCCGAGTAGCACTCCGGACAGCATCGCCAAGCCCATGCCGATTGGCATGATCTCCCAAATATTTAGATGAGTTCTGGTTCCAAGAATTGCAGCGGTATAGGCGCCGATTGCGAAGAAGGCCACATAACCTAAATCGAGCAGACCGCTCTTGCCCACCACAATATTGAGGCCCAAAGACATAAGAACGAAGATGCCAACTGGGTAAACCAAAACTGCCTGATATGAGGAGATAGGCGTATTGAGAAAACTCGAAAAGGAGTAATCCCCGGCAAATGGCAAAAGAACTATGACTGCCAAAAGCAAGATTACAAAGGTAGTTCGCTTAGGCCGATTCCAGTTCTCCCAAAGCTCAGCACCTCGATCGCGGATATTTATCATCGCTATACCCTCGTTTGCTGAACAGCTTCACCAAAGAGGCCGTTCGGTTTGAATAGTAGGACCAATACCAGAACTAGAAAGACGGTAACTGATTTCCATTGTGTACCTAAAATGGCGGCCGCAAATTCCTCGAGCAGCCCCAGAGATAGCCCGCCAAGGAAGGCACCACGCAGGTTGCCAATCCCACCAAGAACGGCGGCCGTAAATGCCGCAAGTCCAATGGAGAAGCCAACGTTATATTTAGTATTTTCATAAACTGTTTCGTATAAGAAGGCGGCGGCACCGGTCATCATTCCACCGATCAAAAAGGTGGCCGAAATAACTCGGTTAAGATTCACGCCCATGAGCTTTGAGGTCTCTTCGCTCATCGAGACGGCACGAATTGCTTTTCCTAACAAGGTCTTGCTCACAAAACGATCAACCAAGAAAAACAGAATTGCGGCAAAGAAAATTACCAACAGCGTGTCGACGCGCAATCCAACCGAGCCAATATTGAATATGTAGGCCTTACGCAATAACCGCGGATTCGACATCGGCACGGAGTGGGTCAGAATTCGAACGCCTTCTTGCAGGATGATTGAAACGCCGATTGCAGAAATTAGGCTCGCAAGTCGGTTAGTGCCCTTCGCGCGTAAGCGGCGGTAGGCGACAATTTCAACCAAGACGGCGGTAACGCCCGAGACCAACATTGAGGCTAATAAACAGGCACCGAGGGTATAGACCAACTTGAAGCCATGAAGCGGATCAGTATTTTGATCAAAGCCAAAAAAGTTTCGTGAAACGATTACGGTGGCAAAAGTGCCCACCATGAAGATTTCCGAGTTAGCAAAGTTGATGAGGCGAAGAACGCCATAAACCATTGTGTAACCCAAGGAGATCAAAACATAGATAAAACCTAGGGCGAGACCATTAATTAACAATGGCCAGAACTGCGATACCACTACGGAAAAGTTCATTAGACCCAATTCATGAAACGAAATTTAATGAGAGTTCTTCGAACATTTGAAATATCTCCCAGCGCTTTGCGCTGGGAGATATTTAACTAATCTTTACCGCTTATCAATAACTTCGAGGCTTAAACAGCGCCGAAGTACTTGATGATTCCCTTAACAACCTGGAAGCCACCAACTGGCGCGCCACCAACAACTTCACCCTGACGAGTAAAGCGTAGAACCGTCTTGCCATCTAGGGCAAAGAAGGAACCGGTTGCAACGCACTGCTGGATACCAGCACGGGTTAGCTTGCCGAGCTTGATGCATGACAAGAAAACGTTGGTTGCGTTGAAGGTTTCAGTTACATAGACGTGACCAGCAGCAGTCTTAAGACCAGTGGCCTTTGTGAATGCAGCTTGCTGAGCATCTGTTGCAGCGGTTTCGAATGGAACTGCTGGAGCAGTGAACTTTGCACCTTCAGCTGCAGCCTTACCAGCTACACCAATGAATGCATCGTTCAAGACGCCGTCGCCGCCAGCGAAGACGCCAGCCCAACCGGAGTCATTAAGTGCCTTGGCAAGAGCGCCACCATCTGGGTAGTAACCGGTGTAAATAACAACGTTGGCCTTTGAATTCTTGATCTTGGCAACAGTTGCGGTGTAATCAGAGGTCTTCTGAACGACAGAGTCAGAACCGACTTCGTTAACCTTGGTCAACTTGATGTAAGCGGTTGCAGCTTGTGCAAGACCGGTTCCATAAGGAGTCTGGTCATCGATTACATAAACCTTTGCTGCGGTAACGCCAGCGATCGACCAGCGAACTACTGCTGGACCTTGAAGTGCATCGTTACCAACAACGCGGTGGAAGAATGGGAATCCATTGTCTGGTGACTTTGGATTGGTCAAGGTTACGCGAGTTGCTGATGGGGAAACCATCGTCAAGCGGGTTGCCTTGTATGAAGGGAATGATGCGATTGAAGCGCCAGAGTAGGCAGGTCCAACAACGCCGATGACGTTGTTGTTAGCAGCAACACCTGGTGCGACGGTTCCGGCAACTGCGCCTTCGCCTTGATCGTCAGCGGTGATGAGGTTGACCTTTACTGCAGGGTTTGAATCGTTATACATCTGAACTGCGGTCTTCGCACCTAAAAGCTCATCTTGACCGGTCTGAGCATCAGTTCCGGTTAGTGGGCCTTGGTAAACCAAGGTGACTGACTTTGTTGCGGCTTGTGCGGTGGTAAGTGCAACAGAACCCAAAACAAGGGCTGCGGCAGCTACTACGCCAAGAACGCGTTGTGAGTTCTTGTTCATGTAGACCTTCCTGTTACTTAATCCCGGGACAGGGAGGAGTGAAGGGTATAGGTGAACAGGTGATGAATTCAAACAAAACCGGCACTATTTGATAACGATTTAGTCGCTTTTAGACGTGTCGCATGAATGTAACAAAGAATTAACGCTCTGGGACCGATTCTGGCGAGATTACCGCTTGCGCCACCTGCTTCATGGTCATACGACGATCCATGGCAGCCCGCTGAATCCAACTAAAAGCTGCTGGCTCAGTTAGGTTTAAGGCTTGCATCAGGATGCCCTTTGCTCGATCGATGACCTTGCGAGCCTCGAGCCGTTCATGAAGATCGGCAACTTCTGCTTGAAGTGCGCGCAGTTGTTGATGCCGGCTCATCGCAATTTCAATAGCAGGAACTAGATCGGAGATGCTGAAAGGTTTAACGACATAAGCCATTGCGCCAGCATCGCGAGCACGCTCAACTAATTCTCGTTGGCTAAAAGCAGTAAGCATGAGACATGGGGCGATCGAAATTATCTCTTGCGCGGCCGAAATGCCATCAAGTTCTGGCATCTTTACATCCAAAATAGCTAAATCAGGCTTATGGGCTTTTGCCAGCGCAATGGCCTCGACCCCATTGCTTGCCTGCGCCACGACCTCGTAGCCGGCCTCGGTTAACATCTCGACCAGATCCAATCGAATAATTGCCTCATCTTCGGCAACCAAAATTCGCCCTCTTGAGGCTGGGGGTGGGGTATTGGAGCTCATGTGCCTCGAGTCGGATTTGAACCGACACTGTGCGGATTTTGAGTCCGCCC
>JBAXKZ010000024.1:0-22113 GCA_037135095.1 Actinomycetes bacterium | reverse complement strand
GCAGGTCGTATGCTTCGGCAAATTCATCACCGAAACCGATGCGAGCGGCAATAGCGTCAATTTGTTCATCGGGAAATAGATCACTATCTTCGCAGAGCGCTTCTAGCTCCATGACGCTCATTCCGAGGTCAATTAGTAAATCGATGTCGCCACCTGGTTGCGAATCATCATCATCTTCTGGAAATGGCAGGTCCAAAATTTCTACTAGTTCAGCGGCCACTTCGTAATCGGTGGCATATGTGACATCGCTGATCATCATTTGCATCTGACTACCCAATGCGCGTGCAACAATAAAAAATTCTTCATCAATTGATATCAGAGCGATAGCGCCACCATTGGTTTGTTGGGCTTTTAGGCGATCAATCAAGAAACCAATATCGCGCGTCTCTTCGAGGACTGAAAGGTTCCAGCGACCATCTTCATGCCAAGCGATCACACCGAAATCTTCAGCCATGGCACGCCTCTCGCTTCGATTAGGTCGTTCCCTTAAGCCAAACTTAAGGCATTCATGGTGACACCGAAAGGGGGCGTGCGACAAGCCCGCCTTCGGTGAGTAGGGTGGGAAAGTGAAAATTCATATAGTTGACCACCCGCTGTTAACCCATAAATTGACGGTTTTACGCGATGAAAAGACCGATTCGCCCACCTTTCGGCGATTAACTGAAGAGATCGTAACTTTGCTCGCTTACGAGGCGACTCGGGATGTGCATGTGGTTGAGGTCACGGTCCAGACTCCGGTGGCGCCCGCGAAGGGAAAAGTCTTGGCGAAACCGCGCCCCGTCGTAGTTCCGATTCTGCGCGCCGGCCTGGGAATGCTCGAAGGCATGACTCGATTAATCCCCACAGCTGAAGTTGGCTTCTTGGGAATGGTTCGAGATGAAATAACTTTGCAAGCTTCTACTTACGCCAACCGTTTGCCGGAAGATTTAACTGGTCGCCAGTGCTACATCCTGGATCCAATGCTGGCTACTGGCGGCACACTCATCGCGGCAATCAATTACCTCTTTGAACGCGGAGCGCGAGACATAACAGCAATCACAATTTTGGCAGCACCTGAAGGAATCGAAAATGTGAAAACTGCTTTTGAAGGAAGCGGTGCTCCTATCACGATTGTCACCGGCGCAGTTGATGAAAAGTTAAATGAACATGGATACATCGTTCCAGGCTTGGGCGATGCCGGCGATCGTTTGTATGGAGTTGTGTAAATGGCATCAACCAGTCCCGGCTATGCAATAACAATTCGCGTTGATGGGCCACCATCGGCGCAACCAGTAGCTGAAGTAACAAATGCAATTACCGCGGCGGGCGCAACTATCACGGCGCTCGATGTTGTTGAATCTTTTCTTGATCATGTCGTTATAGATGTAACTTGTGATGCCATCGATGCTGAACATGCTGAACGAATCACAGAAGCGATCGCTCAACATCCGGATTTGAATGTTCGAAAAGTTTCCGATCGAACCTTCCTACTTCACTTAGGTGGAAAGATCGAAGTCGTTTCAAAAGTTCCGTTAAAGACGCGCGATGATCTTTCGCGTGCCTACACCCCTGGTGTTGGTCGAATCAGCCAAGCGATCGCAAAGGATCCATCCGATGCGCGCCGACTAACAATTAAGCGAAACACCGTGGCAATTGTCACCGATGGATCTGCCGTTCTAGGTCTTGGAAATATCGGGCCCGCCGCTGCACTTCCAGTTATGGAAGGAAAAGCCGCTCTCTTCAAGCGCTTTGCCGATGTCGATGCCTGGCCAGTCTGTCTTGATACTCAAGATGTCGATGAGATCGTGCGAACCGTGCAGATCATTGCTCCGGTTTATGGTGGCATAAATCTGGAAGATATTTCGGCGCCTCGGTGCTTTGAAGTTGAGCGCCGATTGCGCGACTTGCTGGATATCCCGGTTTTTCATGACGATCAACACGGTACTGCGATCGTGGTTCTGGCAGCGCTAAAGAATGCTTTGAAACTTGTTAAAAAGACATTGCCCGAAGCGAAAATTGTTATGAGTGGCGCAGGTGCAGCAGGTACTGCCATCGCTCGACTACTGGTTGCGAGTGGGGCTACCAAAATTACCGGCTTTGATAAAGATGGTCTCGTTGTCGACCATAAAGCGGGCGATGATCCAATGCGTACCTGGTTCGTGGATAACTGTCATCCAACTCAAGTTTGGGCCAACATTTCTGAAGCGCTGGTGGGCGCCGATGTCTTCATCGGAGTAAGTGCACCGAACGTGCTTACCGAGAGCGATGTCGCAGCCATGGCGCCTAAATCCATTATTTTTGCGCTGGCTAATCCCGATCCAGAAATTGATCCAGTAATTGCTCGCAAGTATGCAACTGTGGTTGCCACCGGTCGTAGCGATCAGCCTAATCAAATTAATAACGTCTTGGCGTTTCCTGGAATTTTCCGAGGACTGCTCGACGCTCGGATTCTCAAGATTACCGACAAGATGTTGGTGGCCGCGGCAGATGCAATTGCCGATTGTGTTTCCGATGAACAGTTGAACGCCAACTTCATCGTCCCAAGCGTCTTTGATCAACGAGTTGTAGCCAATGTTGCGGCGGCTGTTAAGCACTCCGTCTGAGCGCCGTGAATCAGTATTTGATCGAAGCCTCCTCATTTAGTCATCAACTAAATGGGTTGGCGCCCTTCTTCTTTTACTTGATCACCGGTGCGGTAATTTTCGTTGAAACTGGCTTGCTATTCGGTTTCTTCTTTCCCGGAGACTCAATTCTTTTTAGTGCTGGATTGGTAGCGGCTACCCGTCATGACTTTAATGTGGTCTTTCTCCTCTTTATTGTCTTCTTAGCTGCCTTCGTTGGTGACCAAGTTGGCTACTTGCTTGGTCGCCATGTTGGCAGGCCGTACTTATCCAGAAAAGTTAAATTGCAAAAATTTGTTGCTCGATCTGAAAGATTTTATGGAACTTATGGTTGGTGGTCTGTAGTTATTGCGCGATTCTTCCCTTGGCTTCGCACCTTTATCCCGCCGATCGCGGGAATCTCGATGATGAATTACTACAAGTTTCTTTCGGCTAATGCCTTGGGCGCAATCTTATGGAGCAGTGGAATCACCTTGGCTGGTTATTACTCCGCCTCACTGCCTTGGGTTAAAAATATCTCTTACGGGCTGGCGACTTTTTTCATCGTGGGTTCCTTGATTTCCGCGCTTTTGAATTACCGTCGAAATAGTCGGGACTGACCTCCAATAATCACGCCCACGTAAGTTATAGCAATCCCAACGATTAGGTACCAACTGATATGAGTCCCTGAAGTTGGGGAGATGAAATCAATCAAAAGTGAACCCAGCAACTGTCCGCCGACACTAAACAAGGTAAATGTGAGAACGCCAAGATGCTGAACTACGGTTGAGGCAAAGGCGATATAGATAACCCCCGTTACCCCACCCGTGTAAATCCACCATGGTCCGTGTGGAAATGGGTAAATTCGTTCATGTTTTACGAATGTCACAAACAGTAAGGTGAGAGCCAAGACTGAACTTCCCATTATGAAATTTATTAGCGAAGTGGCAAAACTCTGGTGGGAGTGAGAATTAATCTGCCCATTGAATGCTCGCTGTACCCCAATTAGGGAGCCAGCGATGATTGTTACGACCACTGCGACCAGAGCAAAATGCTTTAGCGATAGTTGGTCCCAAACCGATACCAGGACTGCCGTGATTGTTACCAGGGCAGCAAGAATGCGGCGCATGGAAATGTGTTGTTTAATACCGCCAGTCAAACCTAAACGGTCAACAATTAAAGAGACTCCGGTTTGACCCGAAATTGATGCAACGGAATAGATTGCAACTCCTAAGAGCGGAACAACATGTGTCTGGATTCCAATGACGCAACCGCCTAATGCGCCGGCAATCAATGGCCATTTAGGCAAGGATTTAGTTTTTAGCGCAATTCGTATCTGACTTAGACCGGCTTGCATCGGTTTTGAAAAGAGTGCAATCACTAAAATTGCAATTAATCCCGAACCAAAGGAGATGAGCGCTGCCTCAATACTGTTTTTTACCTCGTGCGAAAGTTGACCATTCGCTCGCGCTTGGATCGCAATGAGAATTCCAGTAAGCGCCGCTAGAAATTCCAATTTTGCATGAGAGACTTTTGAGCTAATTTGAAATCTCCTCTAACGCGGTAGTCGCGGTCAACCAGGCTTCTTCTAACTCGGCAATCCGAGCGTGAATTGCCGCCAACTCTTTCATGACTTGAACTAGCTTTTCGTGATCGGTGCCAACGTTAATTTGGGCGGCACGAAGGTCAGCTTCATCCAAAGTGGCTCTTGCCATCTGCTTTTCTAGCCGAGCTACATCTTTTTTAAGCAACCGAGATTGGGCCGCATTGGATGTACCGCTGGCAGAAGTCGCTCCTGGGCTAGTGGACTTCGATGCGATCCGAAGTTCTAGATATTGCTCAATGCCCCTTGGCAGATCAAGCAACTTTCCATCCCCCAATAGCCCGACAAATTTGTCGCAGACCCGCTCTAGGAAATAGCGATCGTGTGAGATCACTAGCAAGGTGCCGCCATAGGAGTCCAGCAAATCTTCAAGCGCAGTAAGAGTTTCAACATCGAAATCGTTGGTGGGCTCATCAAGTAAGAGCACATTTGGGCTATCCATCAAAAGCCTGGTGAGTTGTAGCCTTCGACGTTCACCTCCAGATAGGTCTCCAACCGGCGTCCATTGCGAATCAGTATTGAAGCCTAATTTCTCACAGAGCTGGCTGGCAGACATCTCTTTCCCATTGCCAAGTTGCACATGGTTTGCCACATGTTCAACAGCTTCTAAAACCCGCCACTCTGGATCTAACTCCTCCAAATGCTGCGATAGAAAAGCGGCTTTCACCGTAACACCCGTAACAATTTTTCCAGCCGTCGGTTTTATGTGGCCTAACAACGCTCTGATCAGCGTCGTCTTTCCGGCACCATTGACTCCGACAATTCCGATTCGATCGCCAGGTCCAACGTTCCAATTTAAATCATCAAGTATTGGTTTCTCACCTGCGCGAATTGCCGTTTTATGGGTTTCATAAACGGTATTGCCTAAACGATTGGAGGCAAAGTTAAGCAACTCGGTCTGATTTCGCGGTGGCGGTTCATTTGCAATCAAAGTATTAGCCGCTTCAATTCTAAATTTCGGTTTCGCGGTTCGGGCAGGGGCGCCGCGGCGCAGCCAAGCTAATTCTTTTCGAATCAGCATATTGCGCTTTCCATCTTCGACGGTTTGCTGCCTGGAGCGCTCTGCTTTGGCGAGCACATAGGCGGAGTAGCCACCTTCATAAGTTAAAACGTCGCCATCAACAACTTCCCAGATTTGTTCAGAGACCTCATCCAAGAACCATCGATCGTGGGTAATTACAACGATCGAAAGTTTGCTCCGCGATTTTAAGTGAGCAGCCAGCCAGGAGACGCCTTCAACATCAAGATGGTTGGTCGGCTCATCCAGCAGAATTAAATCCAGATCATCTACCAATAGCCGCGCCAAGTTAACCCGTCGACGTTCACCGCCAGATAAGGATGCGAAGGGACGTTCTAGAAGATCGTCGGTAAAGCCACCAAAAAGTCCGGTAAATATTTCGCGAATTGCCGCGTCGCTCGCCCAAACGTGCTTCTCGGTATCGCCTAAAACCACATCTCGGATTAGCGCCCCAGGCTTGGCGGTATCGACCTGAGAGAGAATCCCGATTCGAACCGATCCAGCTTTCGCGACTCGACCCGAATCTGCCGGTTCCAGCCCAGCCATAACCTTTAGGAGCGTACTTTTCCCGCCGCCATTTCGACCGACGATCCCAATCCGTTCGCCTTCATTAATTCCTAGCGAAACGTTGGTTAGTAACGGCTTTATATCAAAGGCCTTTGAGACCGATTCCAGATTTAAAAGATTCTTCACGGCCATGCACCTAGCGTATTTCACTATTGCTAGAGTGGGTTAATGACCGTTACTGAACGCGCATTTGCACTGAATCTCGATTCGCACGATCCACTGGCTCGATATAAAGACCAGTTCGTTAATACCGACCCAAACACCTGTTATTTAGATGGAAATTCGTTGGGTCGACTTCCCAAGAAGACCGTCGAAGTTGTAAATAACTATCTTTTGAACGAATGGGGTGCAGAAGTTGTCGGCGGATGGAGCCATTGGATCGATGAGGCGCAGGCCACAGGCGATCTAATCGGAAGAGCAGTTCTTGGTGCCGGTGCTGGGCAGGTCCTAGCTTGCGATACGACCTCGGTAAATTTCTATCAGCTTGTTGGAGCTGCACTCGCAGCCCGTCCTGGTCGCAAAACAATAATCACGGATTCTGCCAACTTTCCAACCGATCGCTATATCTTGCAGGGTGTTGCCGATCGCATGGGTTTAAATCTAATAATTATTGATAACGAATCACCTGGCAGCGCCGAATGTGAACGAATTACTCCTGAGATTTTGGAACCATACCTATCAACCGATGTTGCCTTTGTTACCTTTGAAGTAATTCAGTATCGATCTGGTGCAAGAACTGACATTAAAGCGATTACCGAATTAGTTCGTAACTACGGTGGGCTGACCATTTGGGATGCCAGCCATGCCGCCGGTGCCATCGAATTAGATTTCGACGACAATGGTATCGACCTTGCAGTGGGTTGTACTTATAAATATGGAAACTCCGGGCCTGGTTCCCCTGCTTGGTTATATGTAAATAAGAAGGTACAGAATTCGCTACAAGTATCAATTCAAGGTTGGTTCGCCCAAGCCGACCAATTTGAGATGGGACCAACTTTCGAAAAAGATAACTCGATTCGCGGTTTTCAAATTGCCAGTCCTTCAATTGTTGGCCTGCGTTGCATAAATACCGCATTTGCAATGATTGAAGAAGCAACGATCAGCGCCATAGCGCAAAAATGTGCAACGGGAACTCAGATGATGATCGGTTTATATGATGCTTGGCTAGCAGAACTTGGATTTTCGCTAAATACTTCGCGCGAAGCTTTGGAACGCGGTGGTCACATTTCACTAGTGCATCCAGATGCAAAGCGAATCGCAATCGCGCTGCGGGAATTCGCCCATGTAATTCCAGATTACCGCACGCCTAATTCAATTCGGTTGGCGATCTCACCCTTGACAAATAGTTATGTGGAAATTTGGGATGGCTTCCAGCGCTTACGAGATTTAGTAGCGACAAGACAGTATGAGAAAGTCACTTCAGAGGGTTCTCGAGTCACATGAGCCCACTCCGCCTCTCGAAAGGAAGTTAAATGAATCGATCAGAACTCAATGCAAAATATGAGGCTGGGACCCACGCGGTTATCGAGGCGTTAGGCGACTACAAGCACCGAGATTTGGATTCTAAACATCCTGAGGGCTGGAGCCCTAGACAGACAATTCACCACTTAGCTGATAGCGAAACTAATTCCTATATCCGATTGCGCCGCTTGGTTGGCGAACCGGAAGGAACTTTACTTTCCGGCTATGACGAAGGTGCTTGGGCGAAAAGTCCTACTTTGGGATATGAAGTGCTTCCTATTGAACACTCGCTCGCGCTCTTCATCGCCGTAAGGCGAGCATCGCTTGATGTTCTAAAGAGGTTGACCGATTCTGATTTACAGAAGTCCGGCAATCATTCGGAGGTCGGAAAGTACACCTTCGATAAGTGGTATTCCGATTACACCGCACATCCATTTGATCACGCGCAACAAATTGCGCGGGCATTTGAGGGCCAACTTTAATTATCTTCACTTTTGCGTGAACCACTCGTTATGAAACTGTTACAAAGTTAGAGTCTCACGCTATTCCTACCACTTAGTGGTTTAGGTACATTTTGCGCGGGACGCGAGCCTCGTTGCTATTACTGCAACGTTGTTCACCGTCATAAGAATCAAATAACTTGCGCCAAGAACGGTAAACCTCATGGACGCCTTCGCGGTCCAGGAAGGGAATATCTTCCAAAAGTGCCATCCGCTCAGCTTTATCTTCAAAGACCGCATCAAAGCGAAGCGCTTTAGTAAGACCGGCGGGATCTCTATGATCCACATCAATCTCATCTTTAACTAAACCATGTGCAACATCGATACGAAAACCGTCAACGCCACGATCCAACCAGAATCTAAGAGTGGTCTCGAAATCAGTTGCTATCTCGGGATTATTCCAATTCAAATCCGGTTGCGATGAGTCAAAGAGATGTAAATACCATTGTCCTAACTTGCCATCAGTTTCGGTTACTCGGCTCCAGGCTGGCCCGCCGAAGATTGAATTCCAGTTATTGGGGGGCTCATCGCCATCAACTCCGCGGCCATCATAAAAATGAAAGCGTGCGCGTTCCGATGACCCGGGTGCTGAGCGCACGGCTGCTTGAAACCAGATGTGGTCGCTCGAAAAATGATTTGGAACAATGTCGAAGATAATTCGAATCCCGAATTGGTGCGCTGCAGAAATAAGCTCTTCGGCATTTGCTAGCGTTCCAAATCTGGGATCTACATCGCGGGGATCTGCTACGTCATAGCCGCCATCGCGGTTAGGCGAACGATAAAATGGGCTAAGCCAAATAGCGTCAATCCCTAAATTCTTCAAATATGGCAACTCTTGAACTACACCTGCAAGGTCGCCCTCGCCATCACCGTTGGTATCTTTGAACGAGCGGGGATAGATCTGGTAGATCGCGGCATCTCGCCACCAAGCTTGTGAGGACATGGTGACGAGCCTAAAGCATGCGTCCTTAAATGGCTTTAGCTAGTTTAGTTTGACGGTGCTGAGCCTAAGGTGATGGTAAATACCTTGGTGCCACCAGTTGGCAGCGTTGCCGTCACTGAGACTGTTGAGCCAGGCTTGTAGGCCCGAATTCTAACAATTGCTTCGACGTAATCGGCCAGTTTTGCCGAATCGATTTGAGTGATGATGGCGCCAATTGGGAGTCCAGCTTTTTCGGCACCATAGCCAGGAGTAATGGCGGCTACTTTTGCGCCTTTACCAGTGTAGGTCTGATCGAATGAGACACCGAGAACCGGACGAGTCGATTTTCCGGTAGCAATAATTTCGTTAATGACTCGTTGTGCTTCATTGAATGGAATCGCAAAGCCCAAACCAATGCTGCCGGTCGAAGTAGAGCTGGAACCCAAAGAGGCAATGGCCGAGTTAATCCCAACGATTCGACCAGAGGAATCAGTAAGTGGTCCGCCGGAGTTACCGGGGTTGATTGCCGCATCTGTTTGAATCGCATCGATATAGGACTCGGAGCCAGTGCTGCCAGTGATTACTGGACGGTTTAGCGAAGAGACAATTCCGGCTGTAACAGTGTGAGCCAAGCCCAGCGGGGAACCGAAGGCAATTACCTGATCACCAATACTGATAGAAGAAGAATCGCCATATGAAATCACGGGTTCGTTTCCGATATTAATCTTTAAGACGGCCAAATCATAAATTGCATCGCGTCCGACAATCGTGGCTGGAACGGTATCGCCATTATTTAGATCCACTGTGATTGTTCCAGTGCCAGTGGCGGCAGCATCAATCACATGGTTATTGGTAACGATATAACTGGATGTCGCATCGGTTTTGTAGATTGAACCAGAACCAGTATCGCCACCACCAGGAATTGTGACATTAACGGAGACCACCGAGGGTGAAACTTTCTGAACGGTATTCTTGATCGAGCCCGAGCCAACCGAGCCAAGGTCAACTGCGGTACGAGTTTTGGCGCAGGTACCATCGGCGGAGGCATAGAGGGCTTGGGTCCGATTATCCATACAGGCTTTCACAACCGGACCGCTGAAGGTGCCGGCTACTGCGACCCCACCAACGACGGTCGCTCCTAAAACAAACCCAATTAATACTTTAGCGACGGTGCTTCGCATAAAAATCTCCGTTCGATTTGATTGTCCCTGATTCTTATAGAACAGGGTTGAGATTCTAAATGGATTTTCTAAGAGTTAACTGAGAAAAGTGGGATACTTGACCAACATATGGAAGATTTAGACCTCTTAATTCGCACCGCTCACCTCGATCTCCATACCGTCACGCCCGGGGACTATGAGCTTTTAGCGGTGAATCGGGCGGATCCCAAACTCTGGCAGGGCCGTGGCTTCGCCAATCCTTTTGGTCACTTAGTTGATGATCCTGGGCCGCTGCCCTTTCGAATCCCTCGAATTGCGAAAGACCCGACCTTGGCTAAATATCTGCTTCGAATGGCGGTCTATCGTCCAACCAGTGAAATCATTGGAAGCGCTGGTTTTCATGATGGCCCAAATGCTGAAGGGATGATCGAAATCGGCTTGGGGCTGGTTCCAGAATTTCGCGGCCAGGGCTTGGCGCAGGAGCTCCTTCATGGAATGTGGGGTTGGGTCGTCGATGATCCCAAGGTGAAGGTTTTGCGGTACACCGTTTCACCAGATAACGCGCCATCTCAAGCAATTATCAAGAAGTTCGGCTTTATCTATCAAGGGCAACAGATTGACGAAGAAGACGGGCCAGAAGATATATTCGAAATGAGCGCCAATCAATATCGACTAAAATTCCGAAATGGCAGCGTTGCTGAGTAACTTAAATCTACGAGAGCGGATTCGTAAAGCCCTGCCTACATCACAAGTCCTCAAAGTGATGTCAATTAGCACCTTCATCAACACTTTCGGTAATGGTCTCTTTTTTACCGTAGAAATTATCTTTCTGACTAGGTCTGTCGGTCTAACCCCTCACCAGGTCGGATTTGGATTCACCCTCGCTGCGCTCTGTGCCTTCCCGATGAGCGTCCCAGCCGGGCAGATCGCACATCGAATTAACATCAGGAAGTTTGTGGCCATTTCGCAAACGATTCAAGGTATTGCTGCCGCTTCATTTATTTTCATTCACAGTTATTCCGCATTCTTGATGTTGACAATCTCGGTCGAAATTCTGGTTTCCTTCACTCAAACATTTCGCATGGTATTGATTAACCAAGTCGGAGGTGCAGGAGAGGAGAGAGTTAGTTTCCGCGCTTACCAGCGGGCAGTCACCAACTTAGGTATCGGTATGGGTACCGCTTTTGCTGGTATTGCCCTAATCATCGACACCCATGCAGGTTATGCAACCATCGTTGTTCTCAACGGAATTACTTTCATAATTGCTGCTTTAGTCTTTCTTAAAGTGCCGTACACGGGGTCTGAAAAAATTGATGAGGAGCCCCGAGTCGATGACCGGTTCATCGCCTTAAAAGACAAAAAATACATCTCAGCCATGCTGCTAAATGCCATTTACTCCAGCCATTTTATTATTCAAGGCGTGGCGCTTCCGCTCTGGATCATCAGATATACCAAAGCTCCACATTGGACGATTTCTGTTGTCTTTCTGATCAATACGATCGCTTGTGTACTTTTTTCAGTACGAGCCAGTAAGGGCACCAGCAATGTTGTGGTTGCATCAAAAGTTTTCTTCAAAGCAGGACTATTCGTGGCTGCGGCCTGTGTTTTATACGCACTTGCGCAAGGAGCGAGCGCGTGGGCAGCATGCGGATTATTGTTTGTTGGAATGGGTCTTCACACCGTGGGCGAACTGTTGGGTTCAGCCGCTGGCTGGGGATTGGGTTTTGGACTAGCCGACGAGCGCTATCAAGGGCAATACCAGGGCATCTGGCAAATGAGTTGGAGTTTGGGTGGAATTGCAGGTCCGGCCCTTATCACGGCTGCGGTGGTAGATCTTCATAAAGTTGGTTGGTTGATTCTCGGCGCCGTCTTTACTGTTTCAACTTTCCTCTTCATCCCGTTGGTTAAATCGATGAAGAATCGTCACCACTCACATCTTGCTTAAGTGGAACAAATTGCATGTCGCGGACTTCAGGAACGCAGAGCATCACGAAAATAACGAAGAGACTTATACCTGAGGCAATTTCCAACGTGCGAGTAATTCCAATAACACCCGCCAAGGGTGCTGCTACTGCTAGGCCAACTGGCCGAAAAAGCATGGTGCCCAAAGCGTCGAAGGAAGAGACTCTAGACAGCGCTTCCCGTGGCACCATCCGCTGAAGTGCTGTCGACCAGATAGACCCCCATAAATCTAGAGTGACGCCCCACAAAAAAGCACAAAATGCGATGATCAGTAAAGACATGGGGCGAGCCAGAACCCAGAGATACAGAGCCATCGATGAAGAAATAATTGTCAGTGCGCGCATCGGGTATTTGAAGTGCAACCGCATAGCAAGTAAAGATCCCACGATGTAGCCCACCGATTCGGCAGTAAGAACAAACCCCCAAGACTTTGCGCCATCGAAATGTTTCAAAGCAATAAGTGGGCCGAGGACATTCTCGCCGGCAGCCCAGCACATAACCACAAAGGAGAAGCCGAAAACGATCACTACGATCCAGCGAAAGGAGAGAAAAACTTTCCAACCGTGTTTGAGATCATCCAGCATTGAATCTTGATTTTCGACCCGAGCAGGTACAACGTGGGAAAAACTCAGGACAATCAATCCTGCGACCAAGAACGAGATGGCATCGACAGCTAACGCAAAAGTACTTCCAAAAGCACTGACTAAGAAGCCGGCTGCTGCAGCGCCAGAGATGTAGGCAATGTTGGAGACAAATTGATTGACAGCATTGGCTTTCTGCAAACCCTCTTCGGGGACGATTGCAGGCAGCACGCCCGAGAAGGCGGGCCACCAAATACCCCACATCAAACCAAAATTTATGTTGGCAGCCAGCAAAACCCAGAGCGGAACATTTCCAGTGGCAAAGAACCCCACTTGTACTAGCAATCCGATAGCTCCCCATGTGTCACATAAACCCACCACGCGAACTCGACCATATTTATCAGCGATCACGCCGCCAAAAGGGCTCATCAGAATCATGGTGATAGTTGCCGAACCCAGAACCCATCCAAGTTCGCTGGCGCTGCCATTCGGCAAATGCAGAATTCCGAAGGCCAACGCAACAGGGGAGATGCCATTGCCGAAATTTGAAATGAATCGACTCAGGTGAAACCTTTTTACATAGCGATAGCCAAAAAGTTCCTTAAGTGTCATGGTTATTTTCGAAATGTGGGAATAAGAACTCCAAGACTAAGGGCGGACTCAATGCGGGACATCGCCCGAACTAAGTTGGCCTCGTCATTGCGCCGTGAAACAACTCCCATGCCCACCGGCAGGCCGTCGACAATCCCCATTGGTAGACATCCGATCGGCGTTCCGGCGATCGAAGGCGCGGTAGTTATCCAACTCGCAGCGGCATAATCGTCACCGCCGCCAAGATTGCTCTTCCAGGAGGGCGAATAAGTAGCGCCAATCAACAGGTCTACCCCATCGAGCGCTTTAGCCAGGGTATTTTCGGCCCAGCCCAAATTTCGCGCTCGAATCTCGCGGTATGACTCGTTACGACCACCAAGAGTTAAGGCTTGATCAAAGAGCTCTTGATTGAAGTACTCCATTTCAAAGTCAGAGTTAGCTAAGTTGTATTCCACAACATCACGTAAAGACTTTGCGCCGTCGCCGTCCCGAGCCAAGAGATAATCACCTAAATCATCATGAAGTTCGTGCATCAAAACTTTGAACTCATCATCAGAAATACTTTCGGCTGGCTCTGGAATTTCCACTTCAACGAGAATTATTCCGGCGGCGCTCAAAAGCGATAGCGAATCCTCGAATCGAGCATTTGTCCCATCGTGCTTGGTTAACCAGCTACGAACTACTCCAATCCGCATCGGGTCTTGATTTTCAGCGGCTGCGAGAAAGCCTGATTGCGCGGTCATAACTTCTAGCAATAGCGCTACATCTCGGACGCTTCGCCCCATCGGCCCAGGCGAATCTTGGCTGCTGCTAATGGGGATCATTCCGTCTCGAGGGACCGATCCGACATTCGGCTTAATGCCAACACAACCATTGAGAGAAGCGGGGCAAACAATAGAGCCATCAGTTTCACTACCTACTACCAATGGAACTATGCCCGCCGCAATAGCTGCGCCAGCTCCGGAAGAAGAGCCACCAGCGCTGTGAGGGTGAATCCATGGGTTAGCGGTCAAACCACCAACTGCCGACCAGCCGCTAGTTGATTTACTGGAACGAATATTTGCCCATTCCGAAAGATTTGTAGCGCCTAAAATTACGGCACCGGCTTCACGAAGTCTGGTTACCAGCGTTGAATCTCGCACCGTGGGGCGACCGATCAAGGCTAAGGATCCGGCCGTTGCTGGAAGACCTAGCGCTTCAATATTGTCTTTAATAAGAATTGGTAATCCTTCTAACGGCCGAGATTTACCATCAATATCAATTGCCTGTGCCTGCTCAAGCGCATCTGCATTTTGTGCCAGTACGGAATTGAGTTCGTAGCCTGCTTGATCGAGTGTGGTTATTAATTCGATTGCCGAACGCACTAGTTCTGCGGAAGTCGCTTCGCCCGTAAGGACCGAAGCCCGGGCATCAATCGCTGAGGTAAATTGCGCCATTATTTATCGTTACCTTCAAAATCTTGAAGCAGTTGCTTCATCTCTTTCGCAATCTCTTTCAACTCAAGTAGCTCCTGTTTCGCGATTTCACGTGCCTCTTTAGCTAATTCAAATTCACCTAAGCTAGCGGTATGAGTCTCGGTAATCTTTTGTTCGACTGAGGCGGAAGCGACATTTTGCCCAACCATAATTATTGATAGCAAAACCAATTGCAGGAAAGTTTGAGCGACCCAAGCAACGATCGTGATTGCATCACCGGACTTAAGAGCCGCTGGTAATGAGATGAGGGCAATTGCAGCAAAGGCGTAAGCGCACCACATCGTGGCTACACCGGATGTTATCTTCGCCGCCAATTTGGTATTGAATTCGGTCACTTTGCTCATGCGACCCATAGTAAAGCAACCGCCTAGATTGAACTATCTAATTGGCTTACCGGACGCTCTGGAATTTTCAGTCGCAGCGCAAAGGTCGCTACCAGTCCCAATCCCAAAATCAAGATCGTGATCCAGAGCCAATGCAAGTGTGCGCCAAGAAGTGTGCCGGCCATCGCTGGACCCATGATCAAGGCAAATTGCCAAGCGTTTCCGGCCGCGGCGTTATAACGGCCTCTTAAGTGATCGGGTGCCAATTGATTCACGATCGATGGCAGCGAAGGTGACCAGAACATTTCACCGAAGCTGAAGATGACCTGACAGAGAATCACCATTATTAGAGCGATATTTGTGAACAGACCTGCAAAGCTAAGAGTTAGCCAAGCAAGTGCCCAGAATGATGCGGCAATGGCCATCGCTTTACCGCGATGCATGTGCTCTATTTTTCGAATTACCCACAACTGAAAGAGAGCAATAACCATGGTGTTGGCGGCATAGGCCCAAGCGATATGTGAGGGAGGTAGCTTGGCAACGGTTGTCGAGAACGCTGCGAATCCAACTTCTAGTTGGCTATAACCAAAGAGAATGGCGAAGAGTGCAACAAACCAGATTTTTACAAAAGTTCGATCTGCGATTACATCCTTCCAGCCACCTTCAAGTTTCTTATTTTCTGCCCGCTCCTCTTTATTACGATGACCGGCGCCTTTAAGAGTTAGAACCACGAAAAGATAAACGATATAAGAAGCGCCATCGCCCCAATAGAGGTGTTCGAAGGTTCTTGCGTTGTGTAATGAAATTACGGTCGAGGAGATTAACCCACCTACGCCTAAACCCAAATTCATCACCGCAAATTGGGAACCATAAACCCGTTCACGTAAGTGATCGGGAGTTAGTTCAGTATTTATCGCGCCTTGCGCGGGCCACATTCCTGCTTGGCCCCACGAACAAATAGTTATAACAATCAAGGCGTTAGCTGCCGAGTGGACCAAACTAAGACTGGCATAACCAATTCCAGAAACTACTAAAGAAAACATTAGGACTGGCTTAGGACCCCAATGGTCGATCATATTTCCGACCAGCGGCGAGATTGCCAATGAGGCAAGCGCTCCATAACCAATAATAATTCCAGCCAGCGCCGAACCAATCCCACGAATGCTATGGAAGTAAATAAAGAGGTAGGGCAGGACCAGGCCGTTGCCAACGGCAGAAAGTGAGATGCCAAAGAGCATCACTCTTACTTTGGAAGGCAATTTGGTGGACATACAGTCAGTCTACTTAGGCATTGACTCCCGATGTTGCTAAATCTTTTATGGTGGGCCAGCGCCTAAAAGCCAAAAGGCACCGTAGACAGCCGAGCATATGAGCGAAAGGGAAAAGATAACGATTTGGGTTCCGAGTTTTAATTTTGCGGTTCGCGCTGCTATTGGAATCAAGAGACCAAATGCAGGAAGGAGATATCTTGGCTTTGAGCCAAAATAACTTGCAGTAGTAAAAGACAAGAGAAGTATTGAAGAGGAATAAACTAACAACGCCAGCGGCTGACGATCTTTAATTGAGGAACGCAGTAAAAGAATCAGCGTTCCAATACCAAATAAAATTAGAATCGCAGAAAATGCTGAGCCGCTCGTAAGTAATTTCCAAATCCACTGCAGAAAATTGGCGCCACCATCGAATCCATTCTGCCAACCAGTTGCAACGTCAAAGTAACCTAAAAGGTTCTTTTGTTGGTAGCCAACTAAAGATAGATAACCCACCAAACCTATTGGTGCAATTGCGATTGCCAAATAAGGACGTTTTTGCTCATAAAGTGCGCAAACCACTACCGCTGCTACAACGGCAATACCGATAGGGCGCGTTAGCCCAGCGCCAACCGCAAGAGCGGCAGCTGCTACCCAATTCTTTTTCAAAATATAAAATATTGCCCACGCCGCCAAAGCGGTAAAAAGGGACTCGGTGTAAGCCATTGATTCCACGATTCCAATGGGAACCAGCGCCCATAGCATCGTGGTGATGAATGCGGTCTGTTCACCGGATACGAGGTGGACGCTCCGATAGATACCGGCCGCCGCAAAAATCGATGCGACGGCGCTAATAAATAATCCGCAATTAACGGCAGAAATTTGTGTAACAAAATGGAAAATGCGCTCCGTGGCTGGATAGAGCGGAAAGAAGGCGTAATCCGATAACTGCCGGCCATCACTCGTCGCCACGATATGTCCATAACCGTGATCAGCGATTCGCGAATACCACTGTGAATCCCAGCGGACCAAGACCGAATAAGCAGAACGATTCTTAAGCTCAGAAATAGCAACAAGAACTAAAAGAACGGCACCGCGAATGGCAACAAAAGTTAGAATTGCTCTGGGAAGCGAGGCGGTGAGAGAGTTTTGAGCAGCTCTCGATTTCACCCACTCCATATCGCAAATTCTATTTCTTGATTGCTAAACCACCAACCACATCGGATTTTCGAATCGCTTCACGAAAGCTGCCAACCACTCGGCCGCCAACGCCCCATCTATTGCACGATGATCCACGGATAGCGTGAAGTTAATAACTGAACGAATGACGATCGCCCCGTCAATAACAACAGGTTTCGGCTTCGCCGCTCCAACCGCCAAAATGGCCGATTGTGGGGGATTGAGAATTGCCGCGAATTCGTCGGTGCCATACATTCCCAAATTGGTAACTGAGAAAGTGCCGCCCTCGATTTCATTCTGCTTTAGTCGGCCAACTCGAGCTCGCGCAATTAAATCTTCAGTTGCTGCACCTAGCTGCGCCAAATTCATTTGATTTACCCCGCGAACAACCGGAGTCACTAAGCCATTTTCAGCAGCTACCGCGATCGCAATATCTACATTCTGGTACTGCCTGATTTCTTCCGGCGTCCAAATTACATTCGCTTTTGGGACATCAGAAAAAGCTGCCGCCACGGTCTTGAGAATTAGGTCGGTTACCGAAATCTTCTTCTCCGACCATTCATTCAACTTCTTGCGCATAGTCAGCAAATCATCGGCTAACACCGGCGCTGTTAAATAGAAATGGGGAACCGTGGACTTACTCTCGGTTAACCGACGAGCGATTGCTTTACGCATAGGAGTGTGTGCTGTGGCGGTGTACGAACCATCGCCACTAATTATTTGTGCTGAGGCTGGAGCGCTCTTCTTCACGCCACCACTAGTAAAAGCGGCCAAAACATCGTTCTTAACAATCCGACCACCTGGACCAGTGCCTTTTAAGGCGCTGGTATTGATCCCATTCTCGCGCGCTAGCTTTCGAGCGAGCGGGCTCGCGAATAACCGTTCACCAGCGTACTCAACTGGCGCTGCTTCAACTTTTGCGACCGCGCTCTGAAGAACCTCAACTTGTGCAGCAACCGGCGCAACATCGATCGCTTCAGCGGCAAGCGCCTTAGCAATATCGGCCTCGCCTTCACCTGCCAATAACAAAACTGCGATCGGCGCCCCAACCGCGGTAGTTGCACCTATTTTTGCTAAATACCGACCCAAAATTCCATCGGTTTCGGCTGTTACTTCCACTATCGCCTTTTCGGTTTCGACTTCCGCGATCGGTTGGCCGATGGTGAAGCTGGCGCCTTCGGCAACCAACCATTTTGAAATAATGGCTTCGGTCGCGTTCGCCAAGACTTCTGGCATTCTCATTACGGTTGCCATCTTAGTTAGCACCGCCAAATCCAGCTTTCACAATTTGAAGTCCGGCTACAACTTCTTCAACTCCAGCAATCGCAGCGCGTTCCAACACCTTAGAGATACTGGGTGAGGCTTCCCCGCCTGTTACGCGTTGAATTGGTTGATCTAACCAATCAAAATATCGTCGCTGAATTTCATCGGCTAACCATGCGCCATATGAAGTTCCCCTCGAGCCTTGTTCCACAATCAGGACGTTATTAGTCTTTTTAATACTGGTCTCAATGGTCTTCCAATCCAAACTGGCTCGATCAAGCCAACGAAGATCGATTACTTCACCGTCAATTCCAATTTGTTCAACGGCTGTCAATGAATGCTTGACCATCGACAGATAAGTCAGGATCGTTACTTCGGTGCCAGCGCGACGGATGTTGGCTTTCCCAAATTCAATCTGGTAATCCAAATCGGTCTCTGGAATCTCGCCCATATCTTGATATAGATCAACATGTTCCAAAACTAGAACCGGATCTTCCAATTTAAGCGCGGCATTCATCAAGCCGATGTAATCAGCTGGGGTCGACGCAGCAACAATTCGCCATCCTGGAGCGGTAGCAAAGATGCCGGCGGGATCCATTAAATGCTGCGAGCCGTAACCGCTACCCATTGCCACTTTGGTGCGAAGTACCAAAGGAACCGGATTCTTGCCGCCGAACATATGCCTAGCTTTACCAACTTGGTTAAAGACCTGATCGGCTGCGACCCACATAAAGTCGGGATACATAAACTCAACGACTGGGCGATAGCGACCATCCAGTGCCATACCGCCACCTAAGCCCATGAAAGCATTTTCGCTAATTGGGGTTCCCAAAATTCGGTCTGGATACTTCTTCGAAAGTCCTTTAGTAGCACCGTTTGTGCCACCGTTTAAGCGGTGAATATCTTCACCAAGGATGATGATTCGCTCATCCTCTTCCATCCGTCGGTCCAATACCGCAGCCACGGTATCAACGAATTTAGCGCTCTTGGTTGCACCGGAATAGGTATCAGGTTCCAAGGTGCGCGCTCCGAGCAATTCACTGGCATCGCCGCGAACTCCAATATTTACAAAGTTCACATCTGGCCAAAGCTCTGGACGAATCCGACGCTTTCCAGGTAGATCAGGATTTGCCTCCACAAGAGCGGCAACAGCAATCTTGTTCGCCGCGATCGCTTGCTCTCGAACTGAGTCAACTCCTGCTTGATCAATCAATCCCAATGCAATCATTTCAGTTGCAACTCGAAGCAGTGGATCGCGAGCGCGCCAATGCGCCTCTTCCTCTTTGGTTCGATAACCAAAGGCACTTCCAGGGAATGGGCCATTCTGATGAAAGTAGCGATAAACCTCAGCTTCAATAACCGTTGGTCCTTCGCCAGCACGCATGCGAGCATTTGCTTCCTGCATTGCAAGGTAAACAGCTAATGGATCCATACCATCAACGCGCCAAGACGGAATCCCAAATCCAAGCCCGCGAGCAGAGAGTCGAGATTCGCCAGTTACTTCACTGACGTGGGTTGAAACCGCATAAAGATTATTTTCGATAAAGAAGCAGAGTGGCAACTTCCAAGCCGAAGCTAAGTTCATACTTTCTAGCGCCGAGCCAATATTTACCGCGCCATCGCCAAAATATGTGACAGTTACATTATTGGTACCGGCCCGCTTTTGTGCCCATGCATTTCCGGCAGCCAGTGGAACGCCACCACCAACAATTGCGTTAGTTCCTAATGCGCCTGCTTCAAAGTATTGCAAATGCATCGAACCACCTCGGCCGGCACAATAGCCCTGCTCTAGTCCCAAAATTTCAGCGTGAGTTCGCTGCAAAACAACTTGCAGATCCGGCGTCACCAAATTATTCAAATCTAACTTTCCCTGTGAAACATATTCAATTACTTTTGCTAAAAATTGGTGATGGCCGCGGTGTGTTCCATTAACGCCATCGGCGCTCGACATTCCAACAATGGACCCGACCGCACCACCTTCTTGTCCGATGCTGCTATGAGCGGGACCATGAACTAAACCTTCACCGGCTAATTCCAAAACCGCTTCTTCAAAGGCGCGAATTAAATGGAGTTGCCCAAGCATCGTTGCAAGCAATTGCGGGTCGGCCGCTTTCCAATCTTCGGCAGTAGTACGAAGTTCCACCCAAGGTTGGCTTGGTGTCAGCGCTACATGTTCAGTCATTTAACTACTCCTCATTGAGCCGCGCAGGGGGCGCACCAGCAAGGCTCAACTGTATTGGCAGATTGAGTCCAATCACAAGGTTTTTGGCAATAATTCTCCCCTTTTTTGCCATTTATGCCTAAGATTGGATCCAATACCAACAAAGGAGCGCAAAATGGCCGGACTTCCTGGGCTTCGCGGAACCGAACATATTGGCTTTACCGTCCCTGATTTAGAACAGGCGACTCGGTTTTTTGTAGATGTAATTGGCTGCGAATTGGTCTACGCACTCGGGCCATTTGTTCGCGAGGACGATTGGATGTTGGAACATTTGAATGTGCATCCTCGCACCGTAATGCGAGAACTCCGGTTCTTCCGGTGCAAAACCGGCCCAAATTTTGAAGTTTTCCAATACGAACCGTTCGAGAATGCCGCGCCACAACCAAAGAACAGCGATATCGGCGGTCATCACCTGGCTTTCTATGTAGATGATTTTGATGCTGCCCTCGACTACTTAAAAGCAAATGACGTCCAAATCTTAAGTGAGCCCACTTTTAGCAAGAACGCCAGCGAAGGACAGCGTTGGGTCTACTTTTTATCACCTTGGGGAATGCAGTTCGAACTGGTTAGTTTTCCTAATGGCAAAGCTTATGAAAAGGATGCTCCCATTAAACTCTGGCATCCCAGCCAGCCAGAGAAATAGGAGCAATTAATGTCGGTAAGTTCCGAAGGTGATCTAGCCACTAGCCATCGAATCGCTGCTGCGCTAAAAGAAGAAATTCTCTCTGGCGAATATCCCCCAGGAACTCGAATTCGTCAGGAAGATATTGCGACCCAATTTGGCGCCAGTAGATCACCGGTACGAGAAGCGCTTCGAATGTTAGAAGCAGATGGCCTAATAAATCTGGTGGCTCACACCGGTGCATGGATTTCGGAATTGAGTTTGGCTGAGTGCGAAGAGATGTACCAAATTCGGGAACGAATCGAGCCATTACTACTTAGATTGAGTATCCCAGAACTAACAGACGAGCAGATTTCCCGGCTTTCAAAGATAGTTAAAGCGTTGGAGAAGAATAAGGAAGTGGAAGTTTTTCTTAAGCTAGATCGGGAATTCCATTTGCTTACTTATGCCGGCGCCCAAACTTCTCTGCTTGGTGAGATGGTGAATCGTCTCTGGAATACGACGCAACATTATCGACGCGCCTACACAAAACTCTTGGCTAACGACGGTTTCAAGCCGGCACATTATGAGCATCACTTAATGCTTTCGGCAATCAAAAAGCGCGATGCCGAAGATGCCGAACGAATTTTGTATGGCCATATTCGACGAACTCGGCTAGAACTGAGTAACCATCCAGGTGTATTTACACCAAATAATCAATAGCAACGCGATCACTAATGTAATCCGCTACCCATTTCACAAATTCTTGGTGAAGCGGGTGAACTTGATAGGCATCTAAGGCAGCCTGTTAGTTGAAAATGTAACTCCAGAGATCGTCGAAGAGTTAAAGAAGTACACGG
>JBAXKZ010000023.1:0-23854 GCA_037135095.1 Actinomycetes bacterium | reverse complement strand
AAGCCTGACATTCGCCACATCGACCCACCCATTTATTGGCCGTCCAACCACATTCCGTACAGCGGTAAGGATCTTTTGCTGGGGAGGGAGATTTAACCACGACGAAAGGTTAGCGGTTGGGAGTGTCAAAGCTCCCAGTTGAAATCTCACCCTATTGACAGTCTATTGACAGCCTGTTAATTTTCGGTGGTCCTACCACGGAACCAATGACGGCTCCGCCATAATTTATGGACACAAGAAAGTAAGGAGAATAATGATAAAAGAGAAGCTTCTTCCCCATCGATCGTATGGAACCGCAGCGCTTTCTATCCTCGCTGCTAGTTCAGTCCTCGTTACGATGCTCACGCCAATCTCAGCGCACGCTGCCTCGAATGCCTCGGCACTGGCTGCCTCAAGCTACAGCAGCAAGATATGCACCCCCAAGGATCCAGCCGCCGTGGCAAAGATTCCGGGTTCCGTTGCCGGATTCACGGGATATGTAAGCGCACCAGGGAATTGGTTAGCTCTGCCTAAGACATCTCCCCTTACTGGAAAGCGCATTGCGCTTACTGTGATGGGTCTGGGCCAACCGTTCTTCTTGGCGGTTGCGAATCATTGGAAAGATTTGGCAAAGAAGTATAAATTCACGTTAAAAATTTATGACGGAAAATTCGACGCGGGAACGGTCCAGCAAAATGTGGACAACATCATCGCCGATAAGCCTGATGCAATTGCTTTTGCACCACTAGATAGTGACGCATCAGTTCCTCAAATCCAGAAATTTTTAGCAGCCAAAATCCCTGTTGTAACGTACAACGTACAACCAAGAAAAGTTCTGACCCCTAGAGTCTTTGCAAATGACTTTCTAGGTAGTCGTTCGACTGGTTGCAACGCAGGCGCCTACTTCAACGCTAAATTTCCTGGGGTTGCGGCCAAAATCGGAATAGTTGACCTTCCAAATCTCCCACAAGTAGCAGATCGCAAGAACGGATTCCTCTACGGATTCCTTTCTCAAGTCCCTGGTGCTGTGGTAGTTCAATCGGTCAACGGTGGTGGAGTAATCGACAAGGCTCTACCTGCAGCTTCCGATTTGCTTCAAGCTCATCCTGAAGTAAACGTCATTTTTGGAATCAATGATGACTCTTCTCTAGGAACAGTTGCTGCCCTAAAGGCCATTGGTAAGTACAACGCTGATTGGGGCGTGCTCGCCGCGGTCGATGGTTCAGGTCCAGGCATGGCTGATATGGGAGATGTGAATTCTCCTTATAAGGCCGAATCAGGATATCCACCAGGGGATTTTGCTTTCGCAGCATTTAACCTTCTAGGTGCCACTGTCCAAAAGAAGACTACAAAGTCCACTCAGATTGCATTGGGGTATCCTCCAATCAATCCTTCGCCTGCGGGTATCAGCGCTTGGCTCAAGGCTCAATACCCAACGAAGTAAAGGAATAACGAAATGGTTGCATCGGCAAAGTTGGTCTCTTCGCCTATGCAACCATTTCTTCAAGTTGTTGAAATTTCGAAGATGTTTCCAGGTGTTCAAGCCCTAGATGCGGTAAACGTCGATATTTTTCCAGGCGAAGTTCATTGTTGGATCGGTGAAAATGGTGCCGGTAAGTCCACTTTGGTAAAAATTCTGGCCGGCAGCATGACCCCAAGTTCGGGGCAAATCCGTATCTCGGATGAAATTCAAGATATCTCCAGTCCGCATCATGCCCAACAATTAGGGCTTAGTTTCATTTTTCAAGAATTGAGTGTTGTTAATGGATTGTCCGTAGCTGACAACATTCTGCTAGGCAATGAATTGTCTCGCGGTCCGTTAGTTCTGCCTAAAGCAAGTTTTGTTCGTGCGAAAGAATTACTAATGAGAATTGGATTTGGCTCTCTGGATCCAAATCGAAAAGTTGGTCAACTTTCAACCGCCGAGAAACAAGCAGTTATGGTGGCGCGGGCCTTGAATATTGATGCAAAGGTGATATTTATGGATGAAACCACCTCAACCTTGGATCGCGATGAAGTTGAGAATCTATTTTCAGTTATTAGAACCTTAAAATCCGAAGGTAGAAGTATTGTTTTCATCTCACATCGACTGAACGAAGTTGAAAAGATTGCCGATCGTATAACGATCTTCAAAGATGGGGGCATTGTCGGAACGTACAATTCCGGTGAATTGTCGATCAATGGGATGATTCGAAAGATGGTTGGACGGGATATAGAACATACCTTTCCCACAAAGAATCGTACTTTCGGGAAATCTGTTTTGGAAGTTAAAAATATATCTACTGCCAAAATATCAGATGTGAATTTGGCTTTTCAATCCGGCAAAATCACTGGGATTGCCGGGCTGGTGGGTTCTGGCAGAACTGAATTAATGAGTGCCCTCTTCGGGCTTGATCGCCTGACGGCAGGATCAATATCGATGGGAGGAGAATTACAACGATTCCGCAATTGTCGAGATGCCATTCGTGTCGGAATAGGACTCGTGCCGGAAGATCGGCGAGGTCAAGGAATCATTGGGCTACGTTCAGTGGAAGAGAACATTTCAATTACATGGGCGATTGGAAAGCCTTTAAGAAGTTGGAAGCGAGATTCTGTCGTTTTGGCAAAAAAATTCATATCGGGACTTAGCATCAAAACTCCAAGTATGGGAAAACAAGTGGGTCAACTATCTGGAGGCAATCAACAGAAATGTGTTGTCGCACGTTGGTTGGCGGTGGCTCCGGGGATCCTATTATTGGATGAACCAACACGGGGAATCGATGTGGGAGCAAAAGCGGAGATGTATCAAATTATTGATCAACTTGCGCGCGAGGGTATGGCAGTAGTCATTGTTTCTTCTGATTTACCCGAACTTCTAGGACTTGCAGACGAAATTGCAGTGATGAGAGAAGGGCTTTTTATGGGCATGCTCGGAGGAGATTCCTCAGAAGAAGAAGTAATGAGCCTTGCAATGGGAGAAGTAAAGTGAAAAGGACAAACATGCTAAGTATTGTTTTTCGCAAATTGCGTTCGTGGGGCCGCGTCATGCGAGGCAATCAGCTGATGGCCTCTTTATTCATTCTATTTGTTCTCATGCTGTTTTTCACAATGACAAGTTCGCGATTCCTAACTTGGGATAATATGCAAAATGTAACTCGATCAACTTCATCGGTTGTGATAGTTGGCAGCGCCGTTACGTTGGTGATGATCGCTCGAGGACTCGATTTATCCGTTGGAAGCCTCCTCGCCGCATCGGGCGTATTAGCAGCATCTATCGCCTCGCATGGAACTAATCTTTGGCTCTCCTATTTAGCAGCGATAGCATTAGGTGCACTTTTTGGTGCTTTAAATGGCACCTTGGTAGTTGGCTTTAAAGTAACTCCAATTATCGCCACCTTGGGTACCCTAAATATCGCCCGCGGTATGGCATATCTGGTGACACCAAGTGCAATTCTGGTTGGCCTTCCCTCCAACTGGAGTGATTTAGGTACAGGAAGCTTTTTTCAGATTCCCTACCCAGTAATAATTGCAGTTGTTATTGCTTTATTTTTCGGCTGGCTCCTCGGGCGAACCGTTTTTGGCCGCCACGTATATGCAATCGGAGGCAATGAAGAGACCGCGCGACTTTCAGGCGTCAACATTCGAAAGGTCATCTTCCTTTTATATTTAATGAGCGGGCTTGCCACCGGCATCGCAGCTGTAGTTCTAACGTCACGCCTTGGCAGTGGCGACCCAAATATTGGAGTCGGATTTGAATTTCAGGTAATTGTGGCTGTAATTCTCGGCGGCACTTCGCTCGCGGGAGGCGAAGGACGAATTGCAGGAACGATCGTTGGGGCACTCATTGTTGGGTTCTTGGGAAATGGACTAAATTTGATTGGCGTCGAACCTTTTTGGCAGTATGTCGCCCAAGGTGTGGCTCTAATAGCGGCCGTAATTTTGGATCGTTTTACCAGGCGCGAAAGATCTGAAGCCAGTGTTAGAAGAGAAGTTAATTCGAAAGACAACTTCGACAAGACTGAGGATCCAAAATCAATTGGCAATAGCGCATCCCATCAAGGGGAGATCTCATGAGCAGAACTGTTGCCGAGGGTTTAGATCATCCCGAGTGTGTCGTCTGGGATCCAAAGGGGTTCCTACTTGCCGGAGGTGAAGCGGGTCAGTTGTACCGCATTGATCTTTCAGATGGCAGTCACCGAATTATTGCCGATACCAAAGGTTGGATTTTAGGGATTGCGTTAGACGGCGATGGGAATGCCTACCTCTGCGATCCGACAAACCGGTGCCTATTTAAGACGACCCCCGAAGGGGATTTGTCTAAGCTTTCCGAAGGCACAACAGAATTGCCAATGACCACTCCCAATTATTCGGTTTTCGACGCCCAAGGCAATCTGTATGTCTCTGATTCTGGCGATTGGTTAGGTGCGACGGGGCGCATTTACCGAATTTCACCGAAGGGCGAGACCATAATTTGGTCTCACGGCGTGCCACATTTTGCGAATGGTTTAGCTTTGAATTCTTCTGAAACCTATCTCTACGTGGTCGAATCCACATTGCCAGGAATCACCAGGATTCCGATTCTTAGCGATGGAAGTGCTGGGGAAGCGGAGCTGGTTGTAAAAATGCCTTTGACGGTTCCGGATGGAATTGCGTTTGATGAAATTGGCAATTTATATATCGGTTGCTACCGACCAGATCGAATTTATAAGTTCGACATTACAGACGGATTGACTATTATTGCGGATGATTTTCAAGGTACATCAATCGGTGCGCCGACGAATGTTGCATTTGGCGGATCCGATTTACGCACTCTTTTTATTGCGAGTCTGGCAAGGTGGCATATCGGTGCAATTGAGGTCGACGTGCCTGGTCAACCACTTAACCGTCCTGCACCAATAGCAGTCAAGGAATAGGTGATACTTCATGGCTGATGAACCAGACCTCTTTGCACAGGTGGTTACCGTTGGAACTGTCGGAGTAATAATGGCTCAAATTCAAGAAATAATTATTGAACGCCACCTGCTCCCCGGCGATAAGTTACCTCCCGAAAGAGACTTGGCGCTCACCATGTCTGTGGGCCGAAATGTGCTTAGAGAAGCGATCGGTAGATTGTGTCAAAAAGGTTTGTTGGTCACTAGGTCTGGAAGGGGAACCTTTGTGGCCGAGCCTTCTCTGGAAGGCTTGAAAGAATCATTGGAATTATTGCTACGAATGAATCAAATTAATCTAATCGAACTGTGTGATGTCCGTCTTCTTATCGAGCCGAAACAAGCATCTCTCGCAGCGAAAAATGCCAATAAATCAAATACGGCTCCTCTAATGTCTGCGTTCAAGATGCTTCGCACGGCCGCACATGATGCTAACGAACACGTTCTCGCTGACCTAGCTTTCCACAACGCAATAGCGGATCTAGCCCACCATTCTTTGTTTAAAGCGATCGTCGCTGTAGTTCAAGAGCCAGTCACTCGAGGTATGGTCGTAGGTACTAAAGTGCCGAGAGCAATAGATGCCTCCGACGAGCAGCATGAAAAAATTCTGAAAGCCATTTTGGCTGGTCATGCGACAAAAGCCGAAGCCGCAATGAGGGAACATATCGGGTTTGTACGCGAATATTTGAGTCTCCATGGCGGAATTCGGACGCAATTAAACGACCGCTCATCATGACAACTAAGCAGGTCCTTCCATATTCCTCAGAGCTAGTTTGCCTCTCTAGTAGCGGATTAGAAGTTTTGATTAATCCGGAACGAGGCGGGGATATTCTTTCGATTCTTCATAAAGAATCCAGCCAAAATATTTTGTGGAATTCTAGGAAAGCCAAAAAGCAGCGCCCATCACCCGGTCCTATGAACCTTTCGCCAGATTCTTTTTACGATGAATATCCAGGAGGAATTCAAGAACTCTTTCCTAATACTGCAGAAAGCACGCTCATTATGGGCGCCGAACTACCCTTTCACGGTGAAGCCTGTCGAGTTTCCTGGAACTTGGACGAGTTAGATAGAGAACAAAATGATGAACTTAAATTGAGTACTGTCCTTCAAAGATCTCCAATACAAATGATGAAAACAATTTCTGTTGAAAAGAATGATTCTTCTTTAACCCTTAGATCTAAAGTAAAGAATTTGTCTCTTGCGTCCCTTCCCTATTCTTGGGGGTTTCATCCTGCATTTGGAGAAGCACTGAGCTCGGGTGGATGTACGGTTTATCTACCTTGCGAAGAAATGTTCGTTCACCCTGAAAGTTTCTCAAGCCATCAGAAATATGAACCGCGATCAAAACACTCTTTGAAAATGGTTGGTTCAGTGGGTGAGTATTCAGCAAGAACTGACAAAGATTTTGGCGCAGATCTTCTCTATTTTCGTTGTACCGAAGGCTGGATGATCGCGCGTAACCATATTTCCGGATTGACAATTACGCTCACCTGGGACATCGAAAGAATGCCATTCGTTTGGCTTTGGCAGGAATTTTATGACCCAACTGGATACCCATGGTGGGGGCTTGAGAGCATCATCGGATTAGAAGTTCATTCAAGCGCACCTGCTCAAGAGTTAAAGTCCCTTGCAGATAAGGGGGAAGCTTCAATTCTTGGCCCACATCAAACTCTTGAGGCTCACCTAACTTTAGGAATCACTTTTACTGATATTTCTAAAAGACCTGTTGGCGTAAATGCTAAGGGCTTTCCATTTCTCGAGGGAGACGATTATGAATAACGTACGTCGATTCGAAAATCTAACGGCGATCGTGACCGGTGCGGGTTCGGGCATCGGCCAAGCGACTGCCATACGCCTGGCAGACGAAGGGGCTAAAGTCGCGATTTTCGATGTAGATGAAAAAAGTGCTGCTCAAGTCAGAGATGAGATTGTGGAAAAAGGTGGAACTGCGTTCTCTTTCAAAGTTGATGTGAGCGCGCCCGATCAAGTTCGAACCGCCGTGCAAGAAGTTCAAGAAAGCATTGGAATTCCTCAAGTTTTAGTAAACAACGCCGGTATCCTGCGAGTCGCCGCCATGGAGAACACCACTGATGAGCTTTTCGAAAACATACTTCGCACTAATTTGTTCAGTGTTTTTTACATGACTCGTGAAGTTGCAAAAATACTTCTAGAGAATGAATTACCTGGGAGTGTAGTAAACGTGTCTTCCATTCACGCAGTTGTATCAGAGCCAAACGGTGGCGCTTACACTGCTGCAAAAGGGGGCATCGAGAGTATGTCTCGAACAATGGCTTCCGAATGGGCTCGTCGAAATATTCGAGTGAATTGCGTGCGACCCGGAGCCACGCATACTTCTTTAAGCAAACCCCTTTACACACCTGAAGTCGTTAGAGCGCTCTCAATGAGAGTTCCGCTGGGAACAATCGCATACCCTCACCAGATCGCTTCTGGAATCTGTTTTCTCGCCTCTGCAGAAGCGGACTACATAACGGGAACAACCTTGGATATTGATGGTGGGTACATTATGGACGGCAGCTTGCCAGGTCTCGCGTATGAAGAGTGATGTCATCGAGTAGGCGACCGTATTTTCATGAGTGTTCAATCAAATGGAAGTGAGTATCAAAATGGACGATAAAGAAAGAGTCGCCGTTATAACCGGCGGTGGACGCGGGATAGGTGCTGCTGCGGGCCTTCGATTTATTAAAGCTGGCTTCCACGTGTATTTTGCGGATTTGAACTTTATACGTGCTCAGCAATTTGTCGAATCCCTAAAAAGTTTTCAATCGCACGCTCATCCTCTTTCTTTGGACGTCACCTCCGACGATTCGGTTATGGAGGCGATTGATATTGTCGGGAAAAAGCATGGTCACATCAACGTTCTTATCAACAATGCGGGTATCACAAATCAGCAGCCGACGGTCGAAACATCAGTAGCGGATTGGCAAATGATGATCGACACGCACCTCACTGGTGCATTCCGTTGCTCAAGGGCAGCATTTCCTTTTTTAAAGGGGGCAAGTGATGCGTCAATAATTAATGTCTCCTCAATTGCAGGAGCTATGGGGATGCCTATTCGAGCATCGTATTGCGCAGCCAAAGCGGGTCTTGAAGGACTTACTCGTTCGTTGGCCACCGAGTGGTCTAAAGATGGAATTCGAGTAAATGCAGTTGCTCCCGGTTGGGTATTGACTGATTTAATTCAGAAGGATTTAGATAGCGGATTGGTCTCGGAGGAGTTACTTAGTTCTCGGATTAGCTTAAAGCGACTTGGAAAGCCAGATGAAATTGGAGAGGTGATGTTCTTTCTTGCCTCGAATGCTTCTTCTTACATGACTGGGCAAGTACTCAGAGTTGATGGAGGACTCTCGATCGACCTAAATCCCGGGAACGTAAATGCGGTACGTACTAATTCCTAAATTGTTATCGCAAAATTTAAAAGTACTATAGATAGAGAAATTGTTTTAACGACCGGCTTGCACGGTGGCGGGATGGATAACAAAGAGCGGAAGTTCGTTCTTGCGCTGCGCTTTGGCTAATTCGGCGATGGCGGCCATTCGGTTATCGCAATGGATCTTAAGCTGCGCGTAAGCCAGTTCGCCCATCAACTTACTTAGTTCGACCTGGTTGGAAAGATAGACCGGCTCTCGGCCAACGTGGGCTTCGGTATTGCTGGTGCAGTACCAATTAAATTCGGCCCCGCCATCGCCCCACGCTAATCGCTCGTACTCGCCGATTACTGTTACCGAAATTTCTCGGTCGCCAACTTCGCGCTTTTCAAAGCTGCGACGGATCGGCAATTGCCAACAGACATCGGGCTTGGTATCTACAAAGTGAATCTCCTCTTGCTGTGCAAGATGGTGCAGCACACAACCGAATGAGCCGTTGAAGCCTTCGGCCTCAAAACCCTTTCGGTTCAGGAAAATACAGGAGTCCTCAATCTTGCGAGTTTTGCGATCGCCATCTAATCCAACTTCAGAGATCTTCATTTTTCCGTTGGCTCGTTTAGGTTGCGCCGCTTCATGGAATTGCCACATTTGCGGCGTCAATCGTTTGGCAACTTCCAAGGTTCGAAGTTCATCATCTTCATCCGAGTAGTAAGCGCCATCTGAGCAGCAACCATCGTTAGGTTTATCTAAATCAATACCGCAACAACCGCCGCCGTAAATACAGCTCCAGTAGGAAGTTAGCCATGTGATATCGCACTTAAAGATTTCACCAACAGCAGAAGGGTCGGCAAACTCCACCCAATCGCGAGCGAAATTTGGATCTACCTCTGGCACAGTTGGAGAGCCTAAGGCTTTAAGTGCTAAACCGCACATTCACAGTGAGATTTAATGAGCCCCGGGAGCCGCGAAGGTAGACTCTTACTATGACAACTACAAAGGCAATTAGTGAGTTGAAGGTCGGGATCTTTGGGGTGGGAGTTATGGGCGAAGCGCTCTTAGCTGGACTCCTATCTGCTGGGGTAACACCTGATCAGATTTACTTTGTGGAGAAACGCGAGGAACGAGCCACTGAAATTTCACAAAAATATGGCGTTCATAGCTCTTCGTTGGAGGCGGTCGCGAGCCAGAGTGATCTCATCCTTATGGTGGTAAAGCCACAAGATTTAGGCGAATTAGTCGCCGAACTAGATCTGCATTTGAATACCGGGGCGTTGTTGGTCTCCTTTGCTGCCGGCAAAAGTACACACTTTATTGAATCGCGATTGGCTACTCCCGCGGCGGTTATTCGCGTTATGCCTAACACGCCGTTGTTAGTCGGAGCCGGTGCTTCAGTGCTTTCTGCTGGGGCAAATGTCACTTCGAGCCAGATCGACCTAGTTACGGATCTACTTTCTCCAAACGGCTTGGTGTTGGCGATCGATGAATCTCTCCAAGATGCCGTTACCGCTACCAGTGGATCAGGACCGGCCTACTTTTTCGCATTTGTTGAAGCAATGGTCGAAGGCTCAGTGGCGTTAGGGATGCCGCCGGATGTTGCAACAAAACTAACTATTCAAACAATTGTTGGTGCCGCCGGGATGCTAACTCAAACTGGTAAAAGCGCGACCATGTTGCGGGAAAACGTAACTAGCCCTAATGGAACAACGGCCGCGGCGCTTCACGCTTTCACTGATGGTGAACTAAATGCGTTAGTTGCCAAGGCAATGAGGGCGGCGCGGGACAGATCGCAGGAGCTGGCTTGAGAGTTCGAACTCTTTCGATAGCTCTTATTGGTTGTGTAATCGTAGGAAGTAGTTCTGCTGCTAGCGCCGCAATTAAGCCGGTGAAAGTTATTGCGGTAAAACCATTGAAAATTGCAACTCTTGCGGGTGCGAGTGGCGATGATATTTCCGCGGCCTTACTTACAAATGCCGCAATCGTCTTGGTCGGAACTGTTGAAGGAAATGGCGGCGGTTGGGTTACTACACCAACGTTGGGTGGAACCGATGGCTTCATTACTGATTTGGATTTATCGGGGACGCACCTGTGGGATCTGCGATTAGGTACTACAGGCGATGAAATTGCGACCGATGTTGTAAAAGATTCTTTGGGTTCGTTCTGGGTATTGGGCGCGGCCAATTCCCTAACCTCTCCAAGCGCAAGCCCAGCGCCGTCAACGACACCACTCAATCCTGACGGCATAAGTATTGATCCAACTACGGCTGCAAACCTTGGCTTAACCCAATTGACAGTTTGGAAGGTCAGTCGTGCTGGTCAATTGCTAGCGACTTATTCGTTGCTGGCTCCTGCCGTGATCAACCCTCAGCACATTCGCTTTGATGGCAGTGCCAATTTCACGATTACGGGCCAAATTGCTGCTGGGGCTTCGACCAAGAATTTCAGCCTCTCATTAGATGCGTCAGGCAGTTTCGGGACGATCGTTCAAAGTAAGTTGGTCGTGACAAAGCCGCTTTCCACGCTCGTGCTTGCTGCCGGCATCAACAATTGGCGAATCTTCACCTCAAGTTCTGCAATTTCCGGGATACCAAGCTGGGCGCCGAAGAAGGCGACCTTGGTGGCGGTCTCATATTCAAAGGCCGGGCGAGTCCTGACTGCCAACTCCTTCACCGGGAAACTTCGCTATGCACTCTGGGCGCGAACGCCGGGGTTAGTGCTAATTACCGAACAAAGTACTGGCTTCGGATTGACTATTGTTGCTCCTCTGGCGGGTTAGCACTTAGCCTTCAGTACCACCAAAAGGAGCACTATGGGTTCAGTAATTAAGAAGCGACGCAAGCGCATGGCCAAGAAGAAGCATAAAAAACTTTTGAAGAAGACTCGAATTCAGCGTCGGAACGCTAAGTAAGTTTAAAGAGTGAGAGTGTCCCGCCGATACCAATCAGGGCATATCTTCCACCGTTAATAGTTATCCATTGAGAACGGATCGAATCCTTAAAGTTTCCACCGGAAACTAATTTAATGGTTTGGTCCGTTTTGCTAATTGCACAAAGTCGATTAGAGCAACCAAAGAGAATTTTTTGTGAATCGATTGCCAGCGGCCCGGCAGGAATACCGAAGAAATCGCTATTCATCGAAATTATTGGCGCACTTGTAGTTAGATCGCGCCAACGAATTTGATCTGCAACCGGTACGGTAATTCCAGATGCTGCCAACCAAGTTGCATAAACACTCTTCCCATTTTGAGAAAGAGCGACCGCATAACCGGCAACAGCCGTAGCGCCACCAGTTGCATCCAAGGTTCCATAAATCCAGTCTTCGGGATAGGCCGAACTACGGATTGCTGATCTAAGTTCACCCTTAATCGGCAAGTGGTCTTGGTTCAAAGCTAGTACCGAGTCATAGACGAGATAGACCTTGGTGCCGACTGCGAGAGCGCTGATATGAAAACCAACGTCTCCGGTAGTACGTCCGTCAGTTGCGCGATCGCCATCTATTAATTCATAGCGCCATTTGGTGCCATCTCTAACCGCACCTAGCAATATCCCCTGGCTTTCATCGCGATAGAAAACTTGCAGACCAGCTGGAGTAGAAACACAAGCACTGCTAACGCTCACATCGCTCGCTGTGCGAACTCGGGCCGCTTCTTGGTAGGGCTGCACTTTTGGACCGTTGCCATCGACAACTTCAAAGTGCCACTTTCCAGAAACGTACGAGGCATAACGCAAATCTTTGTCAGTTAGGTCACCGTAGAAGATATTTAGTTGTTCGGTGGCGCCGGTCCCGCTGGAGCACATCGAGATGTAACCCGCAACGCTATTCTTCGTGCGGCCGCCAGATGTGGAGTTCCCGTCAATTATGGTGCGAACCCAATCTTTTCCATTCCAGGTGGCCATCTTTAGGTCACCACGAGAGCTATCGGAGTAGACCACGATTGGCTTCTTATTGAAAGAGCCGGTCACCAAATACTTAGCATCCGCGGAGGGGTCAAGAACCGAACGGGACCACGAGGCCTGTGGAATAACGGCATTAGTGGTTACGGGGTCGGAATTTCCCAAATCATTCTTGGCCATAACTGAAAATGAGTAGGCAATTCCATTGGTCAAGTTCGGGATAACGGCTGGGCTTGATGTCACTAGGGTTTCGGCACCATTTAAATTTACGCGGATCGAATATGAATTTACTTGAGCGGTGCGGGCGTTAGTAGGCGGATCGAAGGTAACAATTGCTGATTTGTTGCCAATTAGCGCCTTTACATTTCGCGGTACTGATGGAATCCCAGAGGCAATTCCAGCGGGGGGTTTTAACTTCATATCGGCCAACATGGCAATCAAGATCGGACCAGGATTGTGAAAGACCTCGCCAGCTGCAAGGTTAGGAGTCATAACTGCATCAGCCCCAGATTTTGAAAAAGTTGCTTCATCCAGGTGGCTGACAGATGAACCTTGTTCATACGTAGTGGGGGTGTAGAGAACTGGCTTGATTCCATTGTTGGCTTTTACGCCATTTGGTCCGGACCAAACCAAAGTATTGGTGAGAGCTTTTCCGAGTTCAAGAGAAGGCGATGGCACATCCATGAGCCGGCGACCATCCGGCAATTGGGTATAGGCATCAAAAGGAGTTGGTTGGTCAATGGTGCCGTAGCCAAAAAATGGATCAAAACTATTGTTGGATAAAAATCCTAAACCGTGTCCCATCTCATGAAGGATTATGGATTCCAAATCGTATTGACCGCTGGGGCAATTTCCATCGGTACCTAAATACAGCGAAGAGGCAACACTTGAATTTACTTTAATGGAAATTTCTGGCGAATTCGGATCTAGATCTTTCCCGGCGAGTGCATTTGCCAGAACAGATGGATACCAAAGTGAACTATCGGGTGCCCCCGCGAAACCAGTGAAATAACGGCCTGGTGTTGCTGACGCCAAAATTCCGGCAGATGATTGGCGACCCCAAGTTGCAGTTACCGTTATTGGAACTGCAGAAGCGAAGTTAACCGACCAAACATCAACTGCTGCTTGGATTGCGACCTTAACATTGTCTGGAACTGCTACGTAATTAATCACGAAGGTGCTGGTCTTATCTAGATGAGCGCCTGTTGGAGTGTTTGAACTCTTTGTTAAGTTCTGGTTTAGTTTTGGTGCTGGTGCTGTTGATTTATAAGTGTTGACCCAACCGGCGGGAACCGAGCGAAGCGTAAGCGCGTGTGCCGGAGCAGGCGAAGCCAAGGTTGAAGTGGCCAGAACCACGGAGATGAGTAAAGATTTACCTCGCACAACGGAAAACGCTAGCAGTCTGAGAGGATAGGTGTATGCCATCTGATGCCTTAAAGCCAAGATTTTCGGCAACTGCCCAGGAAAGTTTTAATCGAGCAAAACGCGAGCGACCTTCCATTGGACTTCTCTCGGATAAAGAGCCCGAACCTACCCTTGATGAGGCACGAGAAGATCTAGCAAAATCAATCTCTCGAGTGGCTCACACCCTTTTTGCTGATCGATTTGGTCCGCTCGTTGGCACGATAACTGAAACCACCATAACCGCCTCACTGAAGAGTTTTGAGACCTCACTGGCCAGAAGCAAGGGCGACGCCACGTTGGTCCTTCAAGAGTTATCTGATCGAATCTTCTCCGCTAAGGCTGCGGAAAGAAGGAAACCGTAGTGATCAAAGTTTTGGTTTATTCCAGAACTGGCTGCCATTTGTGTGATGTGGCAATGGAAACGCTTACCGAACTGCAGAAAGAACTGGAGTTTTCATTAGAGCTTCGATTAATCGATGATGATCCGGAGTTAGAAGTTAAATATGGCGAGCAGATTCCAGTGACCTTAATAAATGGGCAACCGCACGACTTTTGGCGAGTCAGCCCAGAGAGATTCCGGGCTGCAATTGCTCAGCTTTGATGAAGAATTTCATCGGCGTCGATAATCCGATAGGCATAACCTTGTTCCGCTAAGAATCTTTGGCGATTTTGCGCGAAGTCTTGGTCAACAGTGTCTCTGGCAACTAGCGAATAAAAGCGGGCGCCACGACCATCGGCTTTCGGGCGAAGAATTCGGCCTAACCGCTGCGCCTCTTCTTGCCTGGAGCCAAAGGTCCCAGATACCTGAATTGCGATGGTCGCTTCAGGTAGGTCAATGGAAAAGTTCGCAACTTTGGAGACAACCAAACATTTCACTTCACCAGTTCGGTACAAATTAAAAAGTCGTTCCCGTTCTTTAACGGGAGTGTCACCTTTAATAACCGGAACTCCCAATTCTTCGCCTAGCAAATCTAGTTGATCAAGATATTGACCAATAATTAAAACTTGCTCGCCTTCATGTTGTTTAGCCAAAGCAACAGCAACTTTTCGTTTTGTTGAAGTGGTAGCGCAGAAGCGGTAACGATCTTCTGGTTCAGCAGTGGCGTAGTTTAGGCGCTCATCATCGGTAAGTGTAATTCGAACTTCAACACAATCCGCCGGCGCGATATAGCCCTGCGATTCAATTTCCTTCCAAGGCACATCAAAACGCTTTGGACCAATTAGTGAGAAGACCTCACCTTCCATGCCATCTTCGCGAACTAACGTTGCAGTTAGGCCCAGTCGACGGCGCGATTGAATATCTGCGGTAAAGCGAAAAATTGGCGCAGGAAGCAGGTGCACTTCATCGTAAATAATTAAACCCCAGTCGATAGCATCGAATAGATCCAGATGTGAATAGACGCCATTCTTTCGAGTAGTCATCACTTGGTAAGTGGCAATCGTTACTGGGCGAATTTCCTTTTTAGCACCGGAGTATTCGCCAATGTCATCTTCATGAAGCGTAGTTTTGCGCAGCAGTTCATCGCGCCATTGTCTTGCAGCCACCGTATTAGTTACCAAAATTAAGGTTGTTGCTTTTGCATGTGCCATTGCAGCTGCGCCAACAATGGTTTTTCCAGCGCCGCAGGGAAGTACGACAACACCAGAACCGCCATGCCAAAAACCTTCGGCTGCGAGTTCTTGATACTTTCGGATGCTCCAACCCTCTTGTTTTAGCGCTATTTCATGATGCTCACCATCAACATAGCCAGCAAAATCCTCGGCGGGCCAACCCAATTTAAGTAGCGCCTGTTTTAAAAAGCCCCGCTGACCGGGGTGTACAACGATCGTCTCTTCATCTAGTTGCAGTCCGAGCATCGGGGCAACTTTTTTCCCACGAGTAACTTCACGAAGAACTGCTGGATCATTTGAAACTAACGTTAACCCGTGAACCGGATGAGCTTCCAAGCGAAGCCGGCCATAACGGGACATGGTGTCGGCAATATCAACTAATAAAGCGTGCGGTACGGCGTATCGTGAATATTTTAAAAGCGTGTCAACAACCATCTCGGCGTCATGACCCGCGGCTCTGGCATTCCATAAGCCAAGCGGGGTCAAGCGATAGGTGTGAATGTGCTCCGGCGACTTTTCTAGCTCCGCGAATGAGGCAATAGCTCTGCGACATTCTGCTGAGAGCGGATGATCAATATCTAACAACAAAGTTTTATCGCTTTGAACAATTAACGGGCCATCAGTCACGAATGAGTTCCTTAATAAATGCGGCTAGGAGCGAGATTCGATCTTGAATCGACGATAGTAAAACATGCTCATGCGGGGCATGAGCACCAGAACCAACGGCACCTAAGCCATCGAGCGTTTGTGCGCCAGCAGCAGCAGCGAAGTTTCCATCGCTGGCTCCTCCGACTGCGGCATGGCCAATTGGTGGCATACCAAGTGATTGTGCAACCAGCTCTAATTTTTCATAAAGTGCTTGCGTAGATTTCAACTCCATCGGCGGCCGATTTATTCCGCCCGTCACCGTTATGGCTGCCTCGGGGTGTTGAGTTCTTAAATTGTGCACCGCAGCATCAACACGCAGGAGTTCAGCGCTTGAGAAGGAGCGGATATCTACATCCAAGGTAGCGAGGGCGGGAACGGTGTTAGTAGTGGTTCCAGACTTTATTAGCGTGGGGACAACAGTTGTTCCTAGCTCGGCATCCATTAAATCCGCAAGAGTTAAAACAATGTGGGAAATTTCAATCGAGGCATTGATTCCCTTTTCTGGTTCAAGTCCGGCATGTGAAGCTCGACCCGCGACGCTAATTTGATACATCGCAGTGCCTTTGCGTCCAGTCTTAACTTTTCCATCCAGGGAAGCTTCAAGAACCAAAACTGCATCGGCCTGCGCTGCCAATTCCTTGATTAATTCGCGCGAAGTTTGGCTGCCGATCTCTTCATCAGTGGTTGCGATGAGCGCTACTTTTGAAGCTGCATCGGGAATTTCAATCAGCGCATAAAGTGCTTGTAGGAAGCCGGCCTTCATATCGAAAACGCCAGGACCTTTAATTACATCGCCAGAAATTTCCCAAACTGGTTCGAATGAACCGATCGGCCAAACCGTATCAAGATGGGCCAAGAGCAAAATCTTTGGTTGGTCTGCGCCCCACCAAAACACTGGGCGCCCACCAATTTCCTTGATCTGTGCCGACGTTTCCAGCCTCTGGTTGGCGATTCCATGCGCAACTTCGACCGCGCGCCGACAGGCAGCCAGATCCTCGCTGGGAGATTCGCATTCCACCAGGTCTTGGAGGTCGGCAAGAAAGGTCATTAGCGAAGTCTGCCGTACTTTAGAGCGTCGAGGGCGCCGGGCTGACGCCCGTGATTCGGGGGATTCTGAAGTGCGCTAGCTCGCCAGTGGCGTGATCCTTGGCTAACAGCGTGCCTAAAGAGATTGAGATTGGGTCGATTAGGCGATTTGAAACGCCACCGTTGGTATCGGCATAGCCGATAGTGAGCGTGGCTTGTTCTTCAATATATTGATGAAGCAAATCAAGGGTTTCGTTGGCGGTGGTGCGCGGAATGTCTCGCGGCTTGTGGGCGGTAACTTTTTCGCCAGTGCGTAGTACGCGGACGGCGGATTGAATAATGATCTCACTTGGTTTGCCAATTTCGCTAAGTACTCGAGGGGGTCGCGGCCGGGACTTTGCCCGTTTGGTAGTTGGTTGCGCTACCAGAATTCCCGTTGCATTTTCAATCGCCGGCAGGTAGCCAGCTTCGCGCAGCCCAAGAATTACTTCATTGATATCGAGCTCGGAAATAATTACCTGTGGCGCCAATTTTCGAAGTCGCAGATCTTCGGTGCGCTTATCGTGCAAGATCTGTTGGATTAGGCCCTCATCTTCACAACGTAGATAACAAGCAGAATGTCCAACGCGCAGCCGACCGTGTCGTTTCGCAACATCATTGATCAAGTACTCCAACGGTTGTGGCATCGGCGTTTTAGAAGTGCGCTTTAGGAAATCTTTGATTTGGTCGCCAGTTTGACCGTGATCTAAACCGCGCCGAATCGAAGCTTCGCTAAAACGATAGACCGTGGCGCCGCCCCGACTTTCGATATCAGCAATTGTTCCAATCGAATTTGCAAGTTCAATGGTTAGTGGCCCCGGCGCGATTGCGCTGTTGTCGGCCTGGATCAGGATGTGATCGACCGGTTTTGGTAATGCTGCTTCAATTCCTAAACTTTCAGCACCAGTGAAATATGAGATACCAAAACTGGATATTGCGCCTTGTCCGGTTATTCCTAACCACTCTGCTTCGCGAAGTGTCCACTCGATATATTCGCCATTGAAACGTTGCGGGCTAAGCCATTGGGCGTGGCTACTAATGCTTGTTAATTCGGGATCTATTTCCCGATTTGAGTTCAGAATATTTAGCAATGACTTTCGAAGTGGCGCGATGCCCGTACGGTCCATCTCTGGTCCAAGCGGGGCAATGTTCTTGCTTTCACTTTTCCCGATCAAGCCGCTAACTCTGGAAGTTTCAAGCCAAAGCGCGCACAGGCCTTCCCATCGCTCCTCGGAAGTTTTAGTCATCCAAAGATCGAAGGCATGGGTAGGCAAGATTTGATCGTCGGTATCAATTACAACAAGCCCCGCAAGGTAAAGAATTTCAGCGACAAAGCCCGCGCAAATTTCGGAGACGCCTAGATGTTCAGCAGATCGTTTTAGGTCGCGCACACCTAAGCCACCGGAGCGAAGTGCAACCGGAGCTTCATCAGACCAGTTATGGGCTAGCTCTTCAATCCAACGCAGAAAGGTGGAGATGTTAGCAATGGCAGCGCGATCAACATCTTTCTGTTTTCGGGTCGCACCAGTTACTGCTGGCGCAACATTATTTATCTCTCGAAGAATCTTGCCGCCTCGAAGATGGATCGCCACTTCGCGTGGTAGCAGAACTGTGGTGCTATCAAATGGCAGCAGAAGTTTGTGTTCAAGCAACCAACCAATTGCTGGTCCGGGTTTTTTAACGGAGGCAATCTGGCCTCGGGGTGGTCCCCAAACCAGCCTGGCTAGCACTTCCAGGGAGGCTTTTGGCGCTTCTTTTAGCGGGCTCAAATCAATAGAATTTGGCGAAATCGGACCGAGCCCCATGGGTTCATCGCCCAACATGGGACGAATATTGCTGGGCATTCGATAGTTCTTGCCATCTTTGTATAACAAGGCGCGAGTCCATAATTCCGAAATCGCAAATTCCGCGGACTCGTGAGTTAAAGCCACGAGCTCTTTTGCCGAAAATGGTTCGGTGATCGCGCTGGCGGCGATCAGCAGATCATGTTGCCACTTGTTAAGTGACTCGAGCGCACGGATCAAGCTCGGTACCGAATTGGCACGTGCGGCGAGCGCAGAAAGATCAGTTGGTACCGGCGTCAACAAATCTGGCCGGAGCGCAAATAATTGCGAGATCGCGGCATCATCGCGAGCACGAAGCTCGTCGGCAAAGGAGGTGGTGGACATAACTGGTCTACATTACCGATGAATCAGTGGGGGCGCCGACCACCGCTGCGAGGGGAGAAGAAAGCTGCAACCGCACCAAGGCGACCAACGATTGGACCCATGGCCCGAGAGAGCCAACGAGCGCGCCGAAAATCGTGGATCGGCCAATTGTCGCGAATCGCACGAATTTGAAGCAGGGTATCGGGATTAATCGCTCGGGGGTGACCCACCGCCGTTAAGAGCGGGATGTCATGGTGGCTATCGGAGTAGGCGAAGGACTCACTCAGATCAATATTTTTCTCGGCCGCGAGTTCCCGAATCGCGATCGCCTTCTCTTTGCCATGAAGGAGGTTGCCGATCATCTTGCCGGTGTATTTGCCATCGCAGATTTCAGCCTTGGTTCCAAGGGCGCCGGTAAATCCCAAGCGTTTTGCAATTAAGTTAGCCATATCAATGGGTGTGGCCGTGACCAACCAAACCTCTTCGCCGGCACTGAGATGGTCATTGGCAATTTCGATTGTTCCTTGCCAGAGCGCGGGGGAGACGAACTCATCGTAAATTTCTAAGCCAATGGTCTCGATCTCTTTCACGTTGTGGCCACCAATAAACTCACAGGCAGCGCTCTGAATCTTGGCAATCTCCTCTTTGTTCTCCTTGCCAGTCATGCGATAGCGAAGGTTTGCCAAAACGAAAGCGGAGATTTCACGCTTGCTAAAGAAACCCCTCTGATACATCCCTCGACCCAAGAAGAAGAGGCTTGAGCCTCGAAGGATCGTGTTATCGACATCAAAGAAGGCCACCCGTTTTTGCTCTGGCGCCATATCTCAACCTTAGCGAAGCCCAAAGGTCAAGGCTCCTTTATGCTTGCCACTATGGGGGCCACAATTCATTTCCTTCGCCATGGCGAGGTCGAAAATCCGGAGAAGATCCTGTACGGCCGCCAGGCTGGCTGGCGCCTCTCTGAGCGCGGCCAAGAGATGGCCCAAACCGTAGCCGAGTGGTCAAAACCGCTTTCGCTAGGCGCCCTGCTCGCCTCCCCGCTTCAGCGGGCCCAAGAGACGGCCGCCCCACTTGCCGCCACCCACAACCTGTCTATTACAACCGAGGATCGCCTAATTGAAGCGGCCAATATCTTCGAAGGTCAGAAATTTGAGCTCGGCAGCGGAGTCTTAAAGCACCCGCGCTCCTGGCGCTACTTATACAACCCGTGGAAACCCTCATGGGGAGAGCCATACGAAGAGCAGATTTCCAGAATGCTCGCCGCCCTCTTTGCTGCCCGCGATGCCGCTGCCGGTACAGATGCCTTGTGCGTCTCACACCAGCTTCCAATTTGGATCTTGCGATCGGCGGTTGAAGGTCGCCCGATGCTTCATGATCCCCGCAAGCGTGAATGCACTTTGGCCTCGGTCACCAGTTTTGTCCTAGATGATCAGGGCATGATTCAAGATACCTATTACACCGAACCGGCAAAGCATCTGTTGCCGCGCAAATGAAATTACTTCCTGCGGCGCTCGCCTCATTACTGCTTCTGACCGCCTGCGGTGGTGGCGGTCTCTCTAAGCAAAATGAAAATGCCTTTGTTTCTGGATCTGGTGTCGCTGTTTATGTGAAGGCGGCCGAACGGAAACCGGCGCCGGCAATTTCTGGAATGACGCTCTCTGGAAAAACCGAAGCGCTAACTTTGAATAAGGTAACAGTGCTTAATGTCTGGGCATCATGGTGCTCGCCATGTCGAGCTGAAGCTCCACTACTACAAGATTTTTCCCAGAAATATCCAGATGTGCAATTTGCGGGAATTCTGACTCGCGACAATTTAACCGCAGCAAAATCATTTGTCGATCGTTTTAAATTAACCTATCCAACTTTTACCGATGATGCAGTGCTCACAAGTTTCCGGGGCTCATTGCTGCCAAATGCCATTCCCACAACCTTGATTATCGATGCCTCGGGTTACGTTGCTGCCAGAGTCAGCGGCGCAATTACCGTTGGACTATTAACAGATTTGATTACCAAAGTTTCAAAGGATCCACATCATGCATAACTTTCTAGTAAATCAGATCTTTGATGGCAATGTGCTTTCGGCAATCTTCGTTGCGTTGATTGCCGGGTTGATTTCATTCTTTTCACCGTGTGTCATCCCATTGGTCCCTGGCTATCTTTCATATGCCGCCGGCATGACTGAAGTTCGTACTAAGGGCCGTGTCGCGCTTGGTTCGTTACTTTTCGTTTTGGGATTCTCTGCGCTCTTTATCTCTTATGGTGCGCTTTTTGGAAGCTTAGGTTCCACCATCAGTTCTCATTCACGTTGGATCTCGACGATCCTTGGTCTAATGACCATCGCGATGGGCATCGTTTTTCTCTTTAATCAACGGTTCTATCGATCCTTCAAACCGACATGGAAAATTCGGGCTGGTTTAGTTGGCGCACCTGTACTTGGATTTCTCTTCGGAATTGGCTGGACCCCGTGTATTGGCCCAACCCTTGGCGCCGTCCAAGCACTCTCATTCCAAAGTTCCAGCGCGCTGCGAGGGGCAATTCTTAGTGTGGCGTACTGCATTGGTCTTGGTGTCCCCTTCATATTAGTTGGAATTTTCTTTGATCAATCACAGAAATTGCGGCGCTATATTTCACGCCACGGAAATATCATGACTCGAGTCGGCGGTATCTTTTTGATTTTTATCGGCCTATTGCAAGTAACCGGCGCTTGGGATCACGTAATGAATACCGTTCGCGATTTAATCTCCGGCTTCATTCCGGTGGTTTAAATGAGTATCACTCCAGAACTTGGCGCGCTTGGATTTCTTCGTTGGATCTGGCGTCAACTCACCAGCATGCGAATCGCGCTAATCCTTTTATTACTTCTAGGTGTAGCCGCAATTCCAGGTTCAATATTTCCACAGCGCTCTCAAAATCCCATGAAGGTGCAAGAGTTCTTTACCAACAATCCGCAATTGGCACGGTGGTTAGATCGGGTAAAGATCTTTGATGTTTACAGCTCGCCGTGGTTTAGCGCCATTTACTTATTACTCTTTATCTCTTTAGTCGGTTGCGTTCTGCCCAGAACCCTGGAGCATCTCAAAGCAATTGGCGCGAAGCCACCGTTGACTCCAAAGTTTCTAGATCGAATGGAGTTCCACACTGAACTAGATCAAAGCCCTTCTTCATTGGATGTGGCGGAAAAGTGGTTAAAGAAGAATAATTTTCGAGTTCGTCGGGAAGAGAAATCGATCTCAGCCGAAAAAGGTTATTTGCGCGAAACCGGAAATTTACTCTTTCACCTCTCCTTACTTTTGATTTTAGTAGCTGTTGGAGTGGGTTCGCTCTACGGTTCAAAGGGCGAGGCGATTCTTAATGTCGGGGAACGTTTCATTAATACCCCGACCTCCTACGACAACATCACCTTTGGAAAATTTCAGCGCGAAGGATCATTAATTCCGTTTTCACTCAACATCACAAACTTTGTTGCCACTTACGACCCTGCAACAAATGCACCTACTGACTACAAGTTGACGGTCCAATCCTCGAACCCGATTGGGAGCAAACCAGTCACCCGAATTGTCAAAGTCAATTCGCCGCTGACCTTCGCCAGCACAAAAATATATTTGCAAGCTAATGGATATTCACCAGTTGTAACCGTGAAGGATAAAAGTGGCAAGGTAGTTTTCAGCGGACCAGTTGCATTTCTACCGCAAGATGGAAATCTAACGTCTGTCGGAGCGATCAAAATTCCAGATATGAAGCCGCAGATTGGCTTTGTAGCCACCTTCCTTCCAACTGCAGATCGCTCCGCCTCGCGCGGCGCTTTCTCTTCTTACCCAGAAGTTCTCGACCCTCGGCTGCTGCTCTCAGTATGGGCCGGCAACCTTGGCTTGGATTCCGGTGTCCCGCAGTCGGTATATCGAATCAACACCACCAAGATGCAGCGAATCGGACTAAAGGCGCTTTCCTTAAATCAGAGCTATGACTTCGGTGAGGGCTCCATCACATTTGACGGTTGGAAGTCATGGGTCAACCTGCAGATTGTTGATGATCCAGGAAAGATGTATGCCTTGGCTGGTGGTCTGCTTGCGGTCCTCGGCTTGCTAATCTCCCTCTTTACTCGGCAACGAAGAATCTGGGTCAAAATCTCTGATCGCGTTGAAGTGGCTGGTTTAGCAAAGAACGGTGTTCCTGGTTTAAACGATGAAATTGAAGCGCTCGTGAAAGTTCTGAAGGGATAATTTTGACCTCTCGAAGTTATGCGTACCTATCAAATTACGCGATCTATTCCGCAATGGCGGTTTATACGATCGCGTTCTTTTCGCACGCAATAGAAGTCGCCTTCTCCGTCCGCAACAATGCCGAGAATGATCAAACTAAATTTGATTTCTCTCGAACTGAGCGCAGCGGCCGAATCGGCTCCGCCATGATGACCTTAGCTTTTCTACTACTTTTCGCTGGCGTAATCTTTCGTGGATTGTCGGCACATCGCGTGCCGTGGGGAAATATGTATGAATTTTCTATCACCGGTGCGTTAGCTTTTTCAGGCGCCTATCTCTTCGCCCTAAAGAAATATAAATTGCGTTGGCTGGGGTTGCCGGTCTCGATTGCGGTTCTGCTGACACTTGGTACGGCAATCACACTTCTCTATCGGCCAAGTGCACCATTAGTGCCAGCTTTAAAATCTACTTGGTTAGCAATTCATGTCTCCGCAGCCATTATGTCCGGTGGCGTATTTCTTTTAGCCAATGCAGTTGCCGCAACATATTTGATTTTAGATCGCATCGAAGAGAAGGGGCCACGTCCTGCTTGGGCGCTACGGCTACCTTCACTTGAAG
>JBAXKZ010000022.1:0-25130 GCA_037135095.1 Actinomycetes bacterium | reverse complement strand
AACCCGTCGATTACGGATAATTAACTATCCCTCGCCGGAACGAGCCTGAAGGTTACCGAATCGCCACCACAAAGACCAAATTGCGGCTAGCTATCCAGGATGACCTCGCTCAGAATCAAGTCGATGAGCGTAAACCAAGCCTCGGGTTCAACCTGAGTGGGGGCCAAAATATCTACAACGGAACCGATATTTAGGCTTTGCAAGAATACCGAAACCGCCATTGGGTCGAGATCTGAATTTGCCCAGCCACGACGAATGGCTTCCCGAAAAATTTCCGCAATTGCATTGGTGATCCGCTGTTGAATTGGACCCTTCATCTCACGCATTCGAGTGCTGCTTAGCGCTTTAGAAATTGAGTCGATTCGCGCCAACCGAGCGGCTCCAACATCTGGGCTTCGATTTCCATGCGAGATTGGTCGCAACCCTTGTAAAAATTCTGCCTTAGTTTTCGAGCTTGCCATCAACTCCTGTAAACCTTGAATTTGGGAATCGGTAAAAATAGAAAGTGCTCGCACTTGGACCTGTTCCATTAGGTCGCCAAAATCTTCAAAGTGATGATAAAGCGAGCCTTTAGAAATCCCCGACACTTCTAATACTAAATCGCTGGTTATCTCAGATAATGGACGAATTAGCGATAACTCAAAGGCGGTGGAAATTAAGAGCTCTTTAGTTGGATGTAAAGCGCTCATTAGGCCACCTGCGCACAGAGGATACGTTCGAGCACTAGATCTACTACCTGAAACCAACGATCCATATCGATCGGCTCCGGTGTGAAGTCGTCAATTACTCGACCGATCGTGTACGACTGAACTAACACGGCAGCGGCTCGAGGATCTATTTGCTTAGAACCCCAGCCTTTCTCTTGAGCTTCTCGGAAGAGATCGGTAAACGAATCTGTCAAGCGACCTTGTTCGGCGCTCATCAACGTGCGCATCCGTTGATTTGTAATCGCTTGAGCAATTGCATTAATTCGAACGGTGCGCATATTTCTCATCGTGGGTGACTGAGTAGCCCGAGTAATCTCTTTTACCCCCGATAAAAAATCCTGAGGGCTCTTGCAGACAATTAAAAGTTGGTGGAAAGCCTCGATCGATTGATCAACATAACGCGAAAACATATAGACCAGGGCATATTCCATCAATTCGGAAAAGTCATCAAAGTGGTGATACAGCGAACCTTTAGAAATTCCAGAAAGTTCAAGAACTTGTTCGCTGGTTATTTCAGAGCTCGGGTGGGTGTCCAATAAAACGATGGCACTCTTAATGAGCGATTTCTTGGTGGGGTGAAATGAAGAGAGCATTTTTTAAGGGTTAACTAAGGCCATCAAAAAGGCTGGTTACGGAACCATCCTCAAATACTTCACGGATCGCGCGCGCGAGTAGCGGCGCAATTGAAAGCACGGTCAGGTTGTCGAAACGATTCTCTTCGGGGATTGGAAGCGTGTTGGTAACTACTACTTCAGTAACTCGAGAATTCTTTAGTCTTTCAACCGCAGGACCGGAAAGAACGGCATGGGTAGCAGCCACGATTACATCCTTGGCGCCAGCATCAAATAACGCGTCAACCGCCTTGGTAATCGTGCCTGCGGTGTCGATCATGTCATCGATGACTACGCAAGTTTGATCCTGGACATCTCCAACGACGCGACCTGTGATCGATTCATTTGGAATGCGGGGATCGCGGGTTTTATGAATAAATGCAATCGGACAGCCGCCAAGTAAATCCGACCAGCGTTCGGCAACTCGGACTCGACCAGAGTCTGGCGAAACAATCGTTAAACGACTGCGATCAACTTTGCTGCCCACGTAATTGGCGAGCAACGGTAAGGCGAAGAGGTGATCTACTGGACCATCAAAGAAGCCCTGAATTTGCGAGGTGTGAAGGTCAACAACCATCAGGCGATCAGCTCCAGCAGTTTTGAAAAGATCTGCCATCAATCGAGCAGAGATCGGCTCGCGGCCACGGTGCTTCTTGTCTTGACGGGCATAACCATAAAACGGAGCCACAACGGTGATGCGCTTTGCCGATGCCCGCTTCAAAGCATCGACCATGATCAACTGTTCCATGATCTGCTTATTTACTGGAGTGGCGTGACTCTGAAGAACGAAGGCATCGCTACCGCGAACACTCTCTTCGAAACGAACAAAGATCTCACCATTGGCGAAGTCGTAAGCAGAAGTCGGCGTAATGGGGATGCCAAGTTCTGATGCCACATCGTCTGCAAGTTCCGGGTATCCGCGGCCCGTAAAGAGTCGAAGTCGCTTCTCGGAAGTCAGTCTTAGCTCGCTCATATCTTTGCCCCATTCGCTGATGATGAGCCCGAATCTACGGCGCCAGCTTTTTCAGCCGATTTCGCGGAGTTCGTTCCCGGTCTCTTCCTTAGTACCCATCCTAAAATATTTCGTTGGCGCGCCCGACCAACACCCATAGCGCCAGCAGGGACATCTTCGGTAATTACCGATCCCGCAGCCGTGTACGCGCCATCGCCTACTGAAAGCGGCGCCACTAGCATGGTATCGCTACCGATTCGAACATCATCGCCGATGATGATTTGATGCTTTACGACACCATCGTAATTTACGAAGACTGCTGCGGCACCAATATTGGTTCCAGAGCCAATCGTTGCATCGCCCACGTAAGAAAGGTGAGGCACCTTGGAACGTTCGCCGACTGTGGAATTCTTGATTTCAACGTAGGCGCCAGCTTTTGCATCGGAACCAATTTTTGAACCGGCCCGAAGAAAAGTGTAAGGACCAACCGTTGCTCGATCGCCGATTTCCGAGTGAGAGCAATTGGATTCAATTACTGAGGCATCCACTCCTACAAAAACATTATTTAGCGTGGTGCGTGGACCAATGATCGCTCCGGCAGAAATGTAACTCTCACCAGTCAAAGTAGAACCGGGATGAATAACGACATCAGCTTCGATAGTGACATCAGAATCTATCCAAGTTGTCGTCGGATCAATCAATGTGACGCCGGCTTTCATGTGGTGGTCGTTAATTCGCTCGCGCATCAAAGCTGCGCATTCTGCCAATTGTGCACGGTCATTGATTCCCAAAGTTTCGGCATAATCGTTGGAGAGAATGGCACTTGCAGTTCCGCCGGTGGCATTGATTACCGAAATAACATCGGTTAGATAAAGCTCGCCCTGGGAATTTGCCGTCGTTAGTTGCGTAATCGCCGCCCTAAGCGCCGGAAGTTCAAAAAGGTATACCCCGGTATTAACTTCTTCAACTAATTTAATTTCATCATCGGCATCGCGCTCTTCGACAATTCGCGCCAAAGCGCCAGTTTCGTCGCGAAGAATTCGTCCGTAACCGAAGGGGTCCGGCAATAACGCGGTAAGAACTGAAACGGAATCGCTCGAGGCTTTATGTGCAATCAGAAATTCGCTCAAGGTTGCCGAAGTTAGCAAGGGGGTATCCCCAGCCAAAATTAAAACGACGCCATCGCCGGTGATTTCTGCGAGCGCGATTTGAACAGCATGGCCGGTCCCATTTCGTTCCGCTTGAAATATTGCTACCGCAGCTGGGGCGATATGAGCCAAATGTTCTTCCACCGCTTGTCGATGTGCACCTACAACTACCCGAAGTTGCGCTGGATGAAGTGGAGTTACTGCGGCGATCACATGTTCAATAATGGATTTTCCAGCAATTTCGAAGAGGACTTTCGAGCGGTGAGACTTCATGCGGGTGCCTTCACCTGCGGCGAGCACAATCGCTACTTCGAGGCTCAAAACTGCTCCTACCCTCTATCTGGCTGGTCGGAAAGCGCGGCTGACGGGGTAAGTCTATCTTTTACCTTTGCTCCGCCACCAGGTATCGATCCTGGACCCTGGGCTTCAAAGGCCCATGTGCTAGCCACTACACAATGGCGGAACCTGAATTCTCCCTTTAATCCCCCAATTTAACAAAATGGCGGTGGGTGCCTACAAGGTCTCGATAACCCGCGCCCCATGAGTTGGACCCGTTGCCCTTATTACCCCGGCAACTACGCCACTGGCGCTCAAAGCAACCGTTAAATCCAAGGCTTTCTCTTCATCTTCTACTAAGAAGGCGACTGTAGGACCAGAGCCCGAAACAATCCCTCCCAGTGCACCATATTCCAGACCAACATCGAGAACTAATCGAAGTGCTGGTCGAAGCGAGCAAGCTGCGGGTTGAAGATCATTTGCCAATGATTTTCCAACTGCCTTTGAATCGCCAGCTCGGAGAGATTGCATCATCAAATCGCTGATTTGTGGACGTGAAATCGATAGCCCTTCGCGAAGTCGGTCGCATTCGTTGTAGACCGCCGGCGTTGAAAGACCATGACCAGAAAGAGCCAGAACCCAGTGGTAAGTGCCTCGACTTAAAACTGGCGTGATCTGATCGCCACGACCGCGACCGATTGCGATTCCGCCCGATATCGAGAACGGCACATCGCTACCAAGTTCGGCGGCGATTCGTTCCATAACATCTCGGGAAAGACCCAAATCAAAGAGCGAATCAATTCCGACTAAAACCCCGGCCGCATCGGCGCTACCACCGGCCATGCCACCGGCAACTGGGATCTCTTTCTTTAAATGAATTTCAATATCAGAGCCAATGTCATAACGCTCAATCATGATTTGAGCGGCTCGATGAGCCAAATTCGAATCGTCAACCGGCACTCCGGGAGCTGTTGAACCAGAGAGGCTAATAACAATGCCGCTATCGGGTTCACCAACTTTTACCGTGACGTCGTCGAAGAGCGAGATAGCTTGAAAGACGGTCGTGACTTCGTGGAAACCATCCGGATCCAATGGACCAACGCCCAATTGAAGATTGATCTTGCCAGGAACCCTGACAACGACGCCATTAATCTTCATTCCGAAAGCCTAACGGGTTAGGCAGATTGTGCTGCGTTAGCGATTGCGATGAACTGGGTCAGCTCTAGCGCCTCGCCGCGAAGAGTGGGATCGACACCGGCTCGAACCATGATTTCCGAGGCAGCCGCTGATGATCCAAATAGCTCAGAGAGCGCGCCCCGTAGCATCTTGCGACGCTGAGCGAAGGCCGCTTCAATAATGGCGAAGGTGGCTTTACGAAGCGCTTCATCACCAGGAGTTGGGTGGCGGACAAATTTCACAAGGGCGGAATCCACATTTGGAATCGGCCAAAAAATTGTTCGCCCGACCGTGCCCGCCAGCGACATCTCGGCCCACCAATTGGCCTTCACCGATGGACTGCCATAGCTTTTGGTATTTGGTTTTGCCGCCAGCCGATCGGCGACTTCACTTTGGACCATAACTACGCCAGCTCGAAGGGTTGGAAATTTTTCCAAGAAATTTAGCAAGACTGGAACCGAGATGTTGTAAGGCAAATTCGCAACCAGAACTGTTGGGTTCATAGGCAACTCATTCACGGTTAGGGCATCTTGGGTAATTACGGATAACAACTCTGTATTGAAGCCGTGGCGTTCGGCAGTTACCGGAAGTTCGGCAGCCAACCGAGAATCAATTTCAATCACAACAACGCTGGCTGCGGTTTCCATTAACGCCAAGGTCAATGAACCCAAGCCGGGACCAATTTCAAGAGCAATATCGGTTTCGGTTACATCAGCGCTTTTAACAATGCGACGACAGGTATTGGCATCAACCACAAAGTTCTGACCTAATTTTTTAGTCGGAACAACGCCCAAACGTGCCGCTATCTCTCGAATTTCCGTGGCACCTAATAACCCGCTCATTTAATCGAACGACCCAAAGATTCTTAAACAATTAGCCGTGATCGCATTGGCAAGTTCGGAAAGATCATCACCGCGCTCTTCGGCGATGGCACGCAAGATTGTCGGAATTTGAGCTGGGGTATTTAAAGCACCACGATTTGGCATTGGTGAAAGAAAGGGAGAATCAGTTTCAACCAAAAGTTGTCCGATTGGAACTAACCTAACAGCACCACGAAGCGCTGGAGCATTTTTGAAAGTGACCGTGCCGGCAAACGAGAGGATGTAGCCCTTATCGATGCACTCTCGTGCCATCTCTTCATCACCGGAATAACAGTGAAAAATAGTGATTTCAGGGGCGCCTACTTCATCCAAAGTATCTAGAACTGCTCGGTGTGCATCGCGGTCGTGAATTACGAGCGCCTTATTCACCGACTTTGCTAATTCGATGTGACGCCTGAAAGAATCGCGTTGACGATCTTGAAGCTCCGGTGGGGTACGAAAGAAATCTAAGCCAGTCTCTCCGATGGCACGTACGCGCGGATGGCGAGCAAGTTCGGCAATGATGGCGAAATCGCGATCCAGGTCATCAACTACTGGCGCCTCGTTAGGATGCAATGCAACTGCTGCCAGAACTTGCCCCGGCCAACTCTCCGCGCACATAACCGACCACTTCGATTGCTCCGCGGAATATCCAACCTGAACTACACGATCGATTCCAACGCTCTTTGCTTGTGCCAAAATTTCACCAATGATTGGGGAGTCAGGTTCTGAATTTCCTACTATTTCTAAATGGGCATGAGCATCAATACAAGTAACCGGAAGCGGTTCGGGCAACGGGGCAGGAAGTCGATCGATATCGCGGTTGTGACGATCAGCCATCCCTTTGAACTACTTCTCTTCTAAACGAGGAAACAGTATTGCGCCCTTGGATACCGCACTGCCTGCAGGCAGTTGACCCCATTGCGCGACATTTTCAATCTTCTGAGAATTGATATCGCCAATCGAAATATCAGCGCCCAAACTGAGCCACAATTTTCCGGCAGTTTCTGGCATGATCGAATTGAAAAGCACGGCTAAGGCACGCAGTGATTCAGCGGTGTTATACAAAATTGCGTTTAGTTCGGTGGTTCGAGCCTCATCTTTAGCCACAATCCACGGCTCTTTTTCAGTCACATAACCATTGACCCGCTTGCAGAATTCCATAATCGCATTAATTCCACCCTGGAAGTCCAGCGCACAAATTGCGGCATCGCTAACTCGAACGGTCTCGGCAAGCGCAGTAGTCAAACCTTCGTCGGTGGCAACTGCTGGAATTAAACCATCGCAATATTTTTCGACCATTGCCGTCAGGCGCGAAGCCAGGTTTCCAAAATCGTTTGCTAGCTCCGAGGTGTAACGAGCGCCCATATCCTCCCATGAGAACGAACCGTCAGTACCAAATGGAATGGCGCGCAAAAAGTAATAGCGGAAAGCATCTACGCCGAAGTGATCGGTGATATCTCGTGGCGCGATTCCGGTCAGCTTGGTCTTGCTCATCTTTTCGCCGCCGACTAACAACCAACCATGGGCAAATACTTTTTTAGGTAGCGGCAGTCCAGCAGCCATTAACATCGCCGGCCAAATAACCGCATGAAAGCGCAAAATATCTTTTCCAACCAAGTGAACGTCGGCTGGCCAGGTACTGGCGAATTTCCTGCCGCCTTCAGAAGCTGGGTCATCGCCCAATCCAACAGCGGTGGCGTAATTCAGAAGCGCATCAAACCATACATAGAAAACTTGATCGGTATCCCAGGGAACCGGAATCCCCCAATCAAAGGTGGAACGAGAGATCGAAAGATCTGAAACGCCACCTTCGAGAAATGAGAGAACTTCATTTCGCGCGCTGGCAGGTTCACAAGCCGCAGGATCGGCTTTGTAACGTTCAATTAACTGCGGCACAAACTCTGACAACTTAAAGAACCAGTTAACTTCACTGACCATTTCCACGGTCGTGGAGTGGACTGGGCATTTGTTATCAATCAAATCGCCTGGAAGTTTAAATTCCTCACAAGCAATGCAATACGGTCCTTCGTACTTCCCGGAGTAAATAAAACCGTTATCTTTTAGCCCCTGCAGAAAGCGCTGCACCCGCTCCATGTGGCGTGGCTCGGTAGTTCTTATGAAATCATCATTGGCGATGTTCAAATGCTTCCAATTGGGAATCCACTCTTCATTAACCAACCGGTCGCACCAGTCCTGTGGCGAAGCCCCATTTTTCAGCGCGGTATTCATTACTTTCTGACCGTGCTCATCGGTGCCAGTTAGAAACCAGACGCCCTCACCCTTTTGACGATGCCAGCGGGTTAGGACATCGCCCGCGACCGTTGTATAGGCATGACCGATATGCGGTGCGTCATTTACATAGTAAATGGGCGTACTCAGATAAAAGTTCTTCGCAGTTTCAGTTGCCATAGTTCAATCCTATCGAAATCTATTTGTTCCCCGATTTGTGGTCGACCATTGCATCAAAAACCAAACGCTTGGCCAATCCTGAATTCTTCGCTACCGCAACAATCGCCTCTTTTCGCGAAATTCCGGCTGCTTCCTGAGCCAGAACCAGAGCGACTAAATCGGCGGGTGAAAAGTTACGGGTGCTGGGATCAAAACCAGCAAGCACCATCGTTATCTCGCCCCGGACCTCCCCACTATTCGCCCAAGCGAGGAGTTCTGAAAGCGAGCCACGAATCGTCTCTTCATAAGTCTTTGTCATCTCGCGGCAGATCGCGCCTTGACGCTCGCCACCCATGATTGCTACCGCATCAGACAACGTTTCGATAATTCGATGTGGCGCTTCAAAGAAAATAATGGTTCGAACCTCTTCGGCCATCTCCATCAACCAGGTTTGCCGAGCACCCTGGGTCCGGGGCGGAAACCCTTCGAAGCAGAAACGGTCAGTTGGCAGCCCTGATAACAAAAGTGCAGTAGTCACCGCACTGGGGCCGGGCAGTACTTTGATCGCAATCTGATTTTCAACTGCCGCCCGGATTAATCGGTACCCCGGATCGCTAACGCCCGGTAGCCCAGCATCGGTTATCACCAAGAGATCGCTGCCGCCGTGCATAATCGCGACTAGTTCGTCGATTCGCTCCAGCTCATTGCCCTCAAAGAAGGAGATGACTCGGGCTTGGTATTTGATCCCTAAATCCGAACACAAACGCATGAATTTTCGGGAGTCTTCCGCGGCGATATGGCTGGCTTCCACTATTGCCTGCCGCAAGTGAGCGCTGGCATCCCGAGGGTCTCCCAGAGGTGCCGCTGCCAAGATCAACATATGGCAATTGTCGCAGGCTTTAGGCTAACCCCATGACTGCCCTCACTGCCCGGAGCCGGGATACCCTGACCGCAATCGGATTTGGCCTCTTGGCCTTCGGATTTCGAATCTGGCACCTAGCCACCCCAAAGGGTTTTGTCTTTGATGAGGTCTACTACGCCAAGAATGCATACTCGCTGTTGAAGCATGGCGTTGAGATCAGCACCAGTACTAAGATCGCCGAATTTATCGTCCACCCGCCAGTTGGTAAATGGATGATCGCGATTGGCATCAAAGTCTTTGGTTATAACGAGTTCGGTTGGCGAATCAGTTCGGCGGTCTTCGGATCCGTGGCAATTGTTTTGATCTATTTCACTGCAAGAAAGTTATTTAATAACTATTTCCTAAGTTGTTCCGCTGCTTTCTTAATGACGATCGATGGCTTGGAACTAGTTCACTCTCGGGTCGCACTGCTAGACCTTTATTTAATGTTCTTCCTTCTTGTAGCGCTATTAGCCATTCTGTATAGCAAACATTGGATTGCCGGCATAGCACTGGGGTTAGCGGCAGGAACTAAATGGAGTGGCCTTTACTCGATCGTGGCTTACTTCGCCTTTGTTTTATATGTTGATTACCGAAACAATCGAGCACTAGAACGAGAGAAAGCGCTGCTTGTCACGATCCGTGAGAAAGCACCGCTTCGCATTTTGCAATATGGCCTTCTCCCCGTTGTTACCTACATTGCCAGTTGGACTGGTTGGTTCGTTACAAAAACTGGTTGGGATCGGAATTGGTCCGACGGTAAATCAAGTTGGAGTTTCATACCTTCCGTTATCAGAAATTTCTGGCACTATCACGCCGAAATTCTTAACTTTCATGCCGGACTAACAACAAAACATTCTTACTCCGCCAATCCCTGGAGCTGGTTAATCCAGGGGCGACCAACCTCCTTCTTTTACGCCACCCCTAAGACCTGTGGTGCAGCGAGTTGCTCGCAAGAGGTGATCGCCCTTGGCACACCATTCCTTTGGTGGACCGCAGTCTTCGCAATTGCGATCACTTTTGGATATTGGATTTCCCGCCGCGAATGGCAGAGCGGACTTATTTTGCTCAGCATTGGTGCGGCCTATTTACCTTGGTTCCTATTTCAAAAACGCACGATGTTCTCCTTCTACAGCATCGCATTTGAACCATTCATTATTTTGGTCATTATTTATTCCATGGCCAAATTCCTCGAACGCGATAATGATCCCAGGATTTTGAGAATTCGAAAATTTGCCTTAATGGTTGGCATGGCTGTTATCGCAATCAACTTCCTATATTTCTTGCCGCTCTATACCGGTGGCGTCCTTACATACAGTTCTTGGTTCGGTCGAATGTGGTTTCCATCCTGGATTTAAAACCAGATTGGCAAATCGAGTCACAATACTCGAGAGACACCACTTCTAATTCAACATCACACCCCAAATGTGATGCTTTCTCTTTACTTTGATAAGCCAGGAGCGAAGCATTAATAAGCAAAGTCGTTTTGCGAAGTTTCTGAAGGGCAAGTACCCAAAATGAAAGCACTCGTATATGGCGGACCTGGTATCAAGTCTTGGATTGATGTGCCAGATCCGGTGATTCAAAATCCAACGGATGTAATTGTTCGATTGGACACAACAACTATTTGTGGAACTGATTTACATATTCTCAAAGGAGATGTACCTGCAGTCACCCCTGGTCGAATCTTGGGCCATGAAGGCGTCGGAAAGATCACTGAAGTTGGCTCCTCCGTTACCAATCTTAAGGTCGGAGATCGAGTAATTATTTCTTGCATTAAGTCCTGCGGCTCTTGCCCTAATTGCAAGATGGGTCTCTACTCACACTGCCTTGGTGACGAAGGCGCATCTGGAATTGGCTGGGTCTTTGGACACCTGATCGATGGAACCCAAGCTGAATATGTCCGTGTTCCATATGCAGAGAATTCTCTTTACAAGCTACCTGCGAGTGTCACCGACGAAGAAGGTCTCATGCTCTCCGACATCTTTCCAACGGGATTTGAAATTGGAGTTCAGTATGGTGGCGTAAAGCCAGGCGATGTTGTTGCCGTCATTGGCGCTGGTCCTGTGGGATTGGCTGCTATTGCAACTGCCGGTCTCTATGGCGCAGCAAAAATTATTGCTATTGATCTTGACTCAAACCGTCTGGAGAAATCTCGAGAGTTTGGCGCAACCGATACCGTTCTTTCTGGCACGGCAACATGGAAAGCGGAAGTAATGGCCATGACAGATGGCGCGGGCGTTGACGTTTCAATTGAGGCTGTGGGAGTTCCTACAACCTTCACTATGGCGACTGAAATAGTTCGGCCAGGTGGGCACGTCGCAAACGTTGGTGTGCACGGCAAAGAAGTTCCACTACATCTAGAGAGCCTCTGGATTCAAAACGTCTTCATCAGTATGGGATTGGTTAATACAAACACAACCCCAATGCTTCTGAAGTTAATTGAAAGCAAGAAATTACCAGCTCACAAGATGGTTACTCATCGCTTTACCTTCGATCAATTCATGGAGGCATATGACACCTTTGGCAGAGCGGCTGAAACCAAGGCGCTGAAAGTGGCTATCGCGCGTTAATAAATGACGAAAGCAAAGCGTGGAGCTGAGGGGAATCGAACCCCTGGCCTCCTCGTTGCGAACGAGGCGCGCTACCAACTGCGCTACAGCCCCTAAATACCTGGGGCTTCAGGCTAGCACTAGTCGTTTACGGCTTTAGATTCCCGAACTTCAAGGTGCTCAACAGCCGCTTGTTCGGCCAGCTCTTGATCAAAGATATCTTCTCTTGATGGCAACAAGAAGGTCTCAAGCAGAATCTCTTCTTCCTGCCAAGTACCCGGAACGGTTAGATCAATAATTCGCTTTGGCGTAATGGCCTTTGGCGCGCTGGCATAGGTAGGTTTTGGCACCGATATTGGCTGCCAGCTTTGGCGTTCCCGTGGAATAACCACAACGCCAGCGGTATCCAAACGCTCAGTGAGCGGTACCCAATTTTCTGCGCTCTCACTTCGTTCTCGTGCAAATGTAATTCGTTCCGTTGGTTCAAGTTTAATTTCAGCAGCAGTAATTTGCTTGAGCGCGTTCAAGCGACGAGTGCGAAGTTGGGTTGCGATTATCTGACGACGAACCGAAACGCTATAAATCGCGAGCGCTGAAAGGGGAATGAAAAGCAGTGACCAAGCAACGGCACCAACTGTTACAACAACTAGCGTCCCTAAAAAGGAGGTGGCTAAAATTGAAAATATAATTCGACGACGAGCGATAATTTTTCGCTTGAGATCCGGCTCGACTATTTCTGGTCGAAAGTTTGGCCGATCATTTTCGGTAACTGATTTCATTGCGCTCTTCGCGCGTTCGGCAGAACGACCTGAAACTTCTTCATGGCTGGTGATCCAACGCGGAAGAAAATATGCGACCCACATCCCGATGATGATTAGGTAGATCAAACTGGAAGCCATAATGACAAACCTTAGACTTCCAAGCCTAAAAATGTCGGGATTTGCCTTGTATGTCCACTTTGAAATTAAATATTTTTCTCGTAAAAAGTTAACGAATTATTACTGAATTGCGGGATTTTCTTTATAAAAGGAGAGGTGATCGCGCCATTGCCCATCGATGTGGAGGAAGCGAGGACGTAGCCCTTCGAAGGTATAGCCGCATTTTTCGGCCACTTTCTTCGAAGCCGAATTCTCTGGGCGAAGGTTGATTTCAATCCTATGGAGGGCCAGCTCATCGAAGGCATATCGGGTCAGTAGGTTTACCGATTGCGTTGTGATCCCCCTATTGGAGTAACGCGAGTCAATCCAATACCCGATGTGAGCCCCCCGAAGGGCGCCAAGAACAATACCGCCCAGCGTTATTTGGCCGACAAAATTCGATTTCCCGCCCTCGCTAAACCAAATCCCGAGCGAAATCGAGCGAAGCTGTCGTCCCTCGCGGCGGTGCTGATTAACCATTTCATAGTAAGTGGGCAGTGACCCGCTGCTCGACTCACCCGGTATTAGTGGCCTGGTTGCCTCCCACGGTGAAAGCCATTCTCGATTGGCTCGACGAACTTCATCCCAGCGCTTGCGGTCTCGATACCGCAGTGGTTTTAACGTAATTGCACCATCGTGAAGAATCATGGGCCAGTAGGTGCTCAATTAATTATTGCTTCGTTCGAGAATTATTACATTTACCATTTCGCCCGCTTTATAACCTTCACTCTTTTCGGGAACAGCGATTAACCCAGCCGCATCGGAGAGTGAGAGCAAATCATTCTGATCTGGCAGCGCAATAACGGTGCCATTGGTTTCGATCGCGGCTCGGATATAACTGGTCTTTCCTAGCGGGGACGTTATTGATTCCGCCAGGGTGAGTGAGAGCACATTTCTAAATACATTCGAAGCGCCAAGCATCGTTCGAATCATGGGGCGAATAAATATTTCCATTGACAAAAATGCACCAATTGGATCGCCTGGCAAAGTCACAACGGGGGTCTTATCGGGACCGATCAGACCAAAGTTATGTTGTCCGCTTTCGGCCAGATTAGGTGTGACGGTGGTGATGTCGCCCATCTCGGCCAATACTCCAGTAATTAAGGCAAAGGATTCGTCTTGGCTTTCGCCGCTGATAACAATTAAATCGGCGCGCACCAACTGATCTTCAACAATTTGACGAAGTTGGGCATGATTTTCTGGGATGGTATGGACTCGATAGCCGGTGGCTCCAGCTTCTCGAACTGCGGTAGTTAGAAGCCAAGAGTTAGTTTCGTATTCGTCCTCTTCGTCACCCAACGGTTGGCCAGGTTCAACTAAATCATCGCCGGCCGAAATCACTACGACCCGAGGATGTGGCCTGGTAGGCAAGCGATCCAACCCGATCGAGGCGGCCAAGCCAATCTGAGTAGATCTAATCCGGGAGCCGGCACGAAGGACCAACCGCTCTCCCGCGAAGATGTCCTGAGCCAGGCTGGCGCCATGGGCATCCAAAAGCGGCATATCAAAAGGCTCTAAGGGGTGAGAGATCGCCAGCAATTGGTCGAGAAAATCGCTGACTCTGCTATCCATGACTAAACCCTACTTCTTCCTTAGAGTAAAGCCATGCATTTTTCAGCGTTAGCGAACTCTCAACTATGACTCAAAACGAAAAAGCGGAACTTAGAAAATATTATCGCCATGAACGCGAACTTCGCTTTGCCCAGGATTCTTGGCTTCATATTCTGGCTTCCGATGAATTTAAAGCAGCATCTCAGATCGCCTCGTATCTCTCCTACGGCAGTGAACCAGCGACGCAGGATCTCCATCAAGAACTACTAAGAATGGGCAAGGTGATCTACCTCCCAAAACTACTTCCAGATAACGACCTGGCGTGGATTAAATGGGATGGCGAGATTTCCACTCTGAAGCAATCGGGAAAAATTATGGAGCCAACGGGAGCCCCGATCTCTCTATCTGCTGAAGCTGAGATTGAAATCGTTATTGTGCCAGCGCTCCATGTTGATCGCGAAGGCAATCGATTGGGTCAGGGTGGCGGCTCTTACGACCGAGCGCTGGCTCGGGTTTCAGCTTGGAAAATTGCCTTGCTCCACAGTGGCGAAATCACCAGTGAGGCGATTCCCAACGAAAGCCATGATCAACGAGTCGATGCCGCCGCAACCCCCGATCTGATCGTGCGCTTTCGAAAGTAAGTTATTTATAGCTCGTTTAAATGGCGCGCCATAACAACCCGTTGAATCTGATTGGTACCTTCATAAATTTGAGTTAATTTGGCATCGCGCATCATTCGCTCAACTGGATAGTCGCTGACATAGCCATAGCCACCTAAAATCTGAACGGCATCAGTCGTTACCTTCATCGCCACATCAGAGGCAAAACATTTGCAAGCAGCTGAGTAGAAAGTTAAATCAGAATCGCCCCGCTCGCTTTTCACGGCAGCGGTGTAAACCAAAGAGCGCGCGGCTGCGATCTGCATTGCCATATCGGCCAACATAAATTGGATCCCTTGAAAATCAAAGATCGGTTTCCCGAATTGAATTCGCTCATGCGAATATTTCAACGCGGCATCGAAAGCGCCTTGAGCAATACCCAACGCTTGGGCAGCGATGGTGATTCGAGTGTGATCCAAAGTCTTCATAGCTATTCCGAAACCATCTCCGACTTCGCCCAACCGTCGATCATCGGAAATTCGAACGTTATCTAAATAGACCTCTCTCGTTGGTGAACCACGAAAGCCCATTTTCTTTTCATGAGCGCCGAAGGAAACTCCGGCATCGCTCTTTTCGATAATAAAAGCAGTAATTCCCTTTGCTCCGAGCTCTGGATTTGTGGAGGCCAGAACGGTGTAGAACTCGGAAAAGCCAGCGTTTGAAATCCATTTCTTGCTGCCAGAAATCACCCAACCTTCGCCATCTCGCACCGCCTTAGTCTTCATAGCGGCGGCATCGGAGCCCGCTTCGGATTCTGAAAGACAATATGAGAAGCCGTTTCCAGCCACTAACTGTGGCAAATATTTCTGCTTCTGCGCCGAACTTCCCGCTATCAGCAATGGGACCGAACCCAATTTATTGACGGCGGGAATTAGCGAACTGGCGGCGCAACCTCTGGCAACCTCTTCAATAATGATTACTGTAGCTAAGGCATCGGCGCCCTGGCCGCCAAACTCTGCCGGGACATGGGCCGCCGCCAAGTCAGCCGCATGCAGGGCTTCGTAAGCTTCCTGCGGAAAGCGCGCCGCTTCATCAACATCATGGGCGAAAGGTGCGACCTTCTTTGATACCAGCGACTTCACACTTTCGCGCAACTCTTCATATTCCGGTGCTATTAATGCGTCCATGATCCAATTAACCCAGTTTCTAAGTTGGTCGTCTAGTTAATTCTCGGGATTTTCCTGATCGCGGCGAGCCAGGTTCAGTAAATGCTTGTTATACGTTGCTAATTCATCATCATCGCCCATGGCCACCGCGCGATCAGAAGCTCGATCCAAACGCTTTGCTTCGCGAGAATCATCGCGCACCCACTGAATAAATGTGGCCACCAGTGCAATCAGAATTGGAATCTCCCCCATAGCCCAACCAATAGCGCCACCTGCCTTTTGATCAGCCAGTAGATCCAGTGACCAAGGTCGATGAAGGGCGGCAAAATAGCCATGATCTAAGAGCGAGCTGGAAGACATCAACGCCACCGAGAAGAAGGCATGAATGCTCATTGCGGCAAAGAGAATGATGATCCGAACCAGATGAGGTACTCGCTGGGGATTTGGATCGATTCCTACAATTACATGGAAGAAGAGAAAACCGGCCGCCAGAAAATGGATATCCATCAACAGGTGGCCGCTGTGGCTCTTCATCAAACCACCGAAGATCGGGGTCATGTAAAGCAAAAAGAGCGAACCATCGAAGATCGCCAACGCCGTAATGGGATTGGTGATCGTTCGCGCATAGCGCGAATTCAAGAATGACAAGAATGTCGCCCTTACGCCACGCTCCGATGGAGTGCGCCCGATCGGCAAGGTACGAAGAGCCAAGGTGATTGGGGCACTTAGTACAAATCCAATTGGCGCAATCATTCCTAAAATCATATGAGCGACCATATGAAGGGAGAAAGAAAAATGCGAATAGACACCTATGCCGCCGCTAGTTGCAAAGTCAGTGGCTACAACGCCGAGAATGAATGCGACAGTGCGACCCTTAGGCCAACTATCGCCTCTACGAGCGAGCAAAACGACACCACGGATATAGAGCGCCGTGGCCAGCACCAGCAAGCCGATGAAGGTTCCATCAGGTGCATATTCGGTCATGATCTTCATAAAAGTTGGAGCTGGAGGCATCGCCACACCCGTCAAATTTATCGCCGGGTCGAATGGGGCGCTGGCGGTTGCGTTTGAAACCGGTGGCGCAGTAACTGATAACCATCCGCCTATTACGACGGTTATAGTCATGACAAAAAGTTCCGCCGTTAAGAGTTGAAATACCGCTCTGGTGCCGGAAAGTTCGCGCGCAATATATCGGCGGTGACGAACACCAAAGCCGATAAGGATCGCCATTAACGCCACCTTCAGCGCTACTAAGACGCCATACATAGAATTCCAACCAGCTAAGAAGTTTAGCCGGGTCCAAGCATTTGCCACGCCACTGATTGCAACAATGACTGCGCACCATAACGCCAACGAACTAAAGCGTGCCAAACTCTTTTCTCGATTGACTGGTGAAATAACCAACAGACCAATAATTCCGCCTACCCAGAGCGAGATCGCCAGAACGTGAAAGAGTAGCGATCCAATTGCCAAGCCATGATTACCGGCGCTGCTGGAGTGGCTCTGAAAAACCGGTAAGACGAAACCCATTAACGTAAAAGCCAAAGCAAGATTGAAGCTGCCAATCTTTTTCATTCGGCCCAGTGAGGCCAAGATGGATGCGGCAATTACAAGCTGAACGAAGTAGCTGTGACCCAATGAAGTTTGCGTGAAGAATGATTTCATCGTGGTTGGATCTAGCGAGGAACCAATTGGTTGCGCCAGTAAATTTGAAATTTCAAGAACTACATTGCCAAAGATACAAATAAACCAAACCAGAAAAGCAAACCGGATTAAATCTCGAACCCTAAAGCCCTCCTTGGTGATTCGGCCGTGCTCTTCTTCGATCAAAAATGAAACTGCTAAGAGCAAACCAATTGCGGTGATCCCAGCCACCAAACTTAAATCTTTAACAATTGGAATCAAAGCGCTGACCAAGGGGCCAGCATCTGGGAAGTGAGTAACTGCTTCAAAAAACATGGCGGTTTAAATCTACTTTCGCTTTGGCTTTTTTGTTCCCGATCGGAAAATAATGATCGCGTACCAAACTAAAAAGAGAAAGACGAAGAGCGCTGCAATCAAAAGCGCATAAATCAAAGTGCTGGTGGAGGCATTAGGCGCCGGCGTTGCGGTGAGGGTGGCCATGGTTGGCCTGCTGCTGGGAGCGGCAATCACTGCCGGAGCATTAAAAGTAAAACTAAAAGTGCCAGTTAGCGGGTCTTCATTTACCGCTAACAATGTGTAGGTAACGGTATAGACCCCGGTAGCCGTTAGCGGCTTCATACCTATTACAGCAGTATCGATATTGATCGCGAGCGAACCGTCATCAACGCGGACACCCATGGAATCAGTAACGCTGACGCTATTGCCTTGATCCATCAGTGGCGTTGCGGTAGTAATCGAAACCGCATTGGGAGCTACGACCAGAATGGCATCGGCTAATGGGGAGGTGCTCGTTATCGAGTTGGCGTTAGCCAGGCTGGGGATTAGCAGAAAGGCGAAACTGAGCGCTAAAACCTGGAACTTTCTCATGCCCGGCCTCTCTCGATTAGAACCAATGGGCTCACTTCTTTAGACTACTGCCCATGCCCACATATCAATATGCCTGCACCGTCTGTGGCCATGAATTTGAGCTCTTTCAAGCCTTCTCCGAAGATGCCATTTCGATCTGCCCGCTCTGCCAGGGCGAAGTTCGCAAGGTCTACTCCAATGTAGGTGTCGTTTTTAAAGGTTCTGGTTTTTATAAGAATGACTCTCGGACCAGCACGACTTCAACCGAGAAGAAGAGTCCAACCCCAGCACCTACTCCTGCCCCGAAGAGTGATCCCGCTCCTTAGCTTTCTCTAAATAGCTTTATTAGTGGTGGGGTGGCTTATCAGCTGCGATTTCTGCATCCCGTCGATCATCTGATTCATTATCAACTTCATCGGAAGTAATCTCCGGCAAAATCTTTGGATCGCTCATTTCTTAGCCACCCTATTAACGGTTTTTAATTTGGTAACTGGCGCTGCGCCTTGCAAGGCAACTTCGATCGAATCCAAAACTAAATGAATTGCTTCCTCCGGCAACAAGCCATCTAAAACCAGCATAGATGAACCGTGAATCGCGGCCCAGACCAAAATTTCAGCGTTCGGCCGAACCGCCGGATCTACCGCGCCAATTGCCGACATTTCGTTCAACCCGGAAACAAGTAACTGCCAAGCGCGAGAATTCGCTTTCTCATCAAATTTTCCCATGGCACAAAGTGGGCCAAAACATAAGCGGAAGAGATTTGGATTCGATTTTGCGAAGCTGAAGTAAGCCACCCCAATTGCCCGAAATCGTTTGCGAGTGGCAGTTGCCGATTTTCCAGGGATCGCCTTTGATGCCGCCTCTTGTTCATCAGCCAGCTCTTCAAAAATCGTGCGCCCAAGCGCGCCCAGCAGCGCATCTTTATCTGGAAAGTGGTGATAAACGGCGGAAGGGCTCACACCGATCTTTGCGGCAACCTCACGCATCGAGACATGGTCGGCGCCATTAGCCGCCACCAGTTCTCGGGCTTGGGAGATGAGGGCCGCCACCAAATCTCCGTGGTGGTAGCCAGCCTTCGCCGATATTGCCTCAGATGCCATGTGCTTAGTATCGCGCTAAACTTGACAGTGTTCAAATAGCCGCGCATAATCTGACCATTGTTCAGATAGCCGATAGGAGCGGATCATGTTCGAAAAATTTGCTGGAGCACTAGTTCGACAACGTAAGCGCGTTTTAGCGCTCTTTATATTGGCGGTCATAGTCGCAGGCGGGGTTGGCTCCCTAGTCTTCGCACGCCTCTCTAATGGCGGTTATAACGACCCTAAGAGCGACTCCACGAAGGTTTCTGCCTATTTGGCTAATACCTTCCACGTCAAAGATCCCGCCATCGTTCTGGCGGTAGACGCTGGAAAATCGGTCTCCGACCCAACCGTTGTCACCAACGCCACGGCTCTAGAAAGCGCGATTCGCTCCGAACCTGGCGTAACCAAAACTCTTTCGTATTGGTCAACCGGCGGAGCACCTACTTTGATGAGCAAAGATGGAAACGCCTCTTACATCTTCATCTACTCAACTGAGAGCGACCCATCGACCGCGACCGATCTGGCCAAAAGAATTCAAGCCAAATATGACGGAACCAAGAACGGTTTACGAACCTATGTCGGCGGCTATGCCACCTTCAGCTTTGCGATTAGCAGCAGAATTTCTAAAGACTTAGCTTTGGCCGAAGCAATCTCGATTCCAGCAACCTTTATTTTGTTGGCCTTCGTATTCGGTGGCTTGATTGCTTCAGCAATGCCACTGGTAGTTGGTCTTAGCGCGATTCTTGGCGCCTTCCTTGCCTTGTACTTAATTAGCTTGGCAACTGGCGTCAGCATCTTCGCCCTGAACTTAGTAACTGGTATGGGTCTTGGCCTGGGAATCGATTACTCACTATTAATCGTCAACCGCTTCCGCGAGGAGCTCCACCATGGCAAGAGTGTCGCCGAATCCGTTATAAAAACCGTGTCTACAGCCGGGCGAACGGTCTTCTTTTCCGGCGTGACCGTCATGATCACGCTCTCGGCGTTGATGTTCTTCCCACAGATGTTCCTAAAGTCATTTGGCTATGCGGGCGTGACCGTTGTTGCAATGGCAGTCCTTGGCGCGCTAATTCCACTTCCCGCGATCCTGGCGCTGCTCGGTAATCGAATTGATAAATTAGTGGTCCGCCGAAGTGCGATCACGCCAAAGGAAGATGGCCGCTGGGCACAGACCGCTCGCTTTGTGATGCGTCGCCCGGTTGCCGTCGTGGTCTTGTCATTTATCCTTCTAGGAACGCTTGCCGCACCGCTAAAGGGAATTGTCTTCTCTCAAGTAGATAGCCGAGTCTTACCAGCATCAGATAAAGCTGCACTTGCTGCTGCCGTTTCATTAGAAAAATTTCCTGGCCAAGAAGGCAGCCCAATCGAAATCATCATTCCTAATGGCGTCGGTCAAGAGGCAACCATTGCTAAATATGTCGCTGCGCTAAAGCAAGTTCCGGGAGTTGGCGGCGTTGGCACGCCAGAAGCTGTCGGTTCCACACTGCGGTTAAGTGCAATTCCAACAATTAGTTCCAGAACTCCTGCGGCCCAAACCATGATCGATGAGATCCGAAAGCTTTCAGCTCCGGCTGGCACATTGATTGGTGGCGTTGCAGCCGATTACGCCGACAGCCAAGCTGGCATTGCCAGGACCCTGCCTTGGGCGCTGGGCTGGATTGCAATCGGAACGTTGCTACTGCTCTTTATGTTTACTGGCTCAATAATTCTGCCAATCAAGGCGGTAATCTTGAATGTACTTTCGTTAGGCGCCACATTAGGTACCCTGACGTGGATATTCATTGATGGTCATATGAATTGGTTGGTAGGAAAGTTCACGGTGACTGGTTCGCTTGATACCTCGATGGTCATCTTGATCGCCGTCGTCGCCTTCGGACTTTCGATGGACTATGAAGTCTTTTTGCTCTCGCGAATTAAAGAAGAACATGAATCTGGCAAGTCCAATATCGAATCCGTGGCTACCGGCCTGCAGCGTTCGGCTCGAATCATCACCGCTGCCGCTATGTTGCTCGCCATCGTTTTCGCTGCTTTCTTAACGAGCGGGGTTACCAACATCAAGACCTTGGGATTCGGTGTGGCCTTTGCCATCTTGCTGGATGCCACGGTTGTTCGAGCCTTTTTGGTACCCGCCTTAATGCGACTATTTGGCGAACGAAACTGGTGGGCACCCAAAGCTCTCAAGCGCTTCACTATCAGCCACTAAGCAACGTAACCGAAAGGGTCCTGAAGTGAAATAGGCTCCTCTTATTACAAAAGAGGAGTCTAAGATGGATTTGATCGCAACCCTGCAATGCACTGACCAACCAGGGATCGTCCATGCAATGACATCTGCAATCTTGGCCTGCGGCGGCAACATAATTGAGAATCAGCAATTCACTGATCCAGATTCAAATGTCTTTGTCATGCGCACTCGTTTTGAAACGCAAATCTCATTCGCAGAAGCAGATACTCTGCTCCGAACTGAATTGGAAAGATTCACGCCCAACTTAAGTTTGCGCGAGTATTCCGTGAAGAAGCGTGCGATCATCATGGTGACTACTGAAAGTCACTGCCTGCGCGAACTTCTCTTCCTTCGAGAAATCGGCGAAATGCCAGTTGAAATAGTTGGCGTATTTTCCAATCACAATCAGCTTCGAGAGCTAGTGGAATCAGCTGGTTTAACTTTCACGCACCTGCCGTTGGTAGCGCTTGGTAAAGAAATGGCCGAACGTGATGTTCTAAAGTTCGTTGCCGAAAATGAAGTTCAGTTCGTAATCTTGGCTCGATATATGCAGATCTTGTCGCACAATTTCTGCCAGCAATTGGCCGGAAAAATAATCAATATTCACCATTCATTTCTTCCTGGATTTAAAGGCTCCAAGCCCTACCACCAAGCCCACGCCCGCGGCGTGAAAATAATCGGTGCAACTGCACACTTCGTTACCGCAGATTTAGATGAAGGTCCCATCATCGATCAAGATGTTGCCCATGTAACTCACCAGCTTTCACCTGAAGAGCTAATTGCGCTGGGCCGAGATATCGAGCGCCGCGTTCTTTCGCGGGCGGTAAAACTATTTGCCGAAGACCGAATCTTTATCGTGGGACAGAAGACCATAGTTTTTAATTAGATCGCTATTCGCTACACGTTAATAATGGTCGAGGCGATCTTTCTTTCTTCCACCAACCCAGCTTGAACTATGTAACGCTTTGGGGCGTTTCCAATAAATCCGAACGGATAGCAGGTACTTAGGGTCAAAATTGCTTCAGTTGTCGGGACGATCACCGTCTTGTCATTGGCACTTACGATTCGGAACTTGTGTACTTCGTAAATGAAGACCCCATAATCTGTAGTGACAGTAAGTAAATCTCCCAATTTCAAGGCACCGAGATTTCTAAACACTGAATCTCTGTGACCGGCAAGAACTGAGTTATCAGTTGCGCCTGGCATCACACTGCCAACAAAGTGACCAACGCCAATTTTTAGCTCTTTCGTTCCAGTGCCCTCCACAATCGGAATAATTCGCTGCAATCGCGGGATAGAGAGCGAACCAAATATTTCCCCAATTTTGGGCTGGGTTGCCATTTTTAGAGAACTCACATTTGGCGGGATATCCAACTTGGGCAGATACATCGTGCCCAAGTTGGAGTTCATTTGATAGATCTGGATCCCGGCATAACCAGCCGTTCCTATACCAGCTGAAACAACTAGAACAGAAACAATTGCTAATACTGCGCGGGAGCGCTTCATTTGATTTACTTTTTATCTCAGTTGAAGATTGAAGATTTGCGAAGCCCGAATGCACCGGCAGCGCTAACAAGCAACCCGATGGCCAATAAGTTGAACCAAGGTGTTGAAGTTGTTGGCAAGGTTCCACCGTCCACTGTTGCTGGTGGTTCTACTACTGGAGTAACGGCAACCCCGACATCGCTGCTAGTTCTGATGATCGTTACATCTTGTCCAGCCTGCAACATTATGTGGCCATTTTCTATACCTACTCCGGACCAACTTCCGCCGTAACCTGGCACCAATGCAGTGCTGACAACGTAGCTTCCGACAGGAAGAATAAATGTCACGCCCGCACCATCGGCGCCCATAAATGGACTGCCAACTACATCAGTTCCCCAATGCTTAACGTTGAATATGAAATCTGATGGAGTATCCGTTCCAAGGTTGTCATTAACGACTTTACTAATAACATGGATCGTTCCAGTTGCCGCCGGCGCCGCGGCATTTGATGGCGTGACCATAAGCCCGGTAATCATTACGGCACCAACAAGAGCAAGACTTTTTCGATAATTGATACGCATTTTAGGTACTTCCAATTCTTAAAACTTTACAAAGGAGTAAATCTTCTTTGCTTCTTTCAAGGTAGACCTGTTAAACGCGCAAAAGAGAAATAAAGATTGTGGGCTTATTGTGGGTTCCCTGTCTAAGTTCTAAGCCGCCCTTCCCCCTCATGCCTTAATCTGTGACTTTGCTCCCATGAGCCATTTAGGGATATCCCCACCTGGTCTTCAATTTTGACCATTTCTTGAGAAATCTGCGAAGAACCTCACTTTCAAGTGGCGGACCCCACCAATTATCAGCAGAATTTAAGAAACGATTTGGAGCTCCGAGCCACCTCGGATCCCACGCTCTGATCGACGATTTGGAGGATCAATCTCGATGCTGCAACTATCAAACGGCCAATGGAGCTCGTTGTACAACATCTTCTCTTTCGGCCTAATTTCAATGCTCGCTACCACCGTCTTCACGCTAGTGAGTCAATCACGCGTACTGCCTAAGTACCGTATTGCCCTCGTGATGTCTTCGATGGTTACCTTCATTGCTGGATATCACTACTTCCGGATCTTCAACTCATTCTCCGAGTCATCCATGAAGAATTCAGTTTCAGTTGGAACTGCCCAGGGATCATTCAATGAGGCTTACCGCTACATCGACTGGATCCTCACCGTACCTCTACTTCTAGTAGAAGTAATTGCAGTTCTTGCGCTCGCTAAAGAAGCATCAAAGTCTTTGATTAGCCGTTTGGTTCCGGCCTCAGCCGCGATGATCATCCTCGGTTATCCAGGCGAAATCTCAAGCAGCAACGGAACAAAGATTCTCTTCGGAATTCTTTCAACAATTCCATTCCTCTACATTCTTCAGGTTCTATTTGTAGAGCTAACAAAGTCCTTGGATCGTCAACCAGAGGGAGTAGCAGCAACAGTAAAACGTCTTCGACTCCTTTTGATTGGTACATGGGGCGTTTACCCAATCTCTTACCTGCTCCCAATTTTGATCAAGCACCCATCTGCTTCGCAAGCCGCTGATCTCTTCACTGGTCGCCAGATCGGTTACACGGTTGCAGATGTCTTGGCAAAGTGCGTATTCGGTCTAACCATCTTGAAGATCGCTCGTATGAAGTCTGCCGCTGAAGGCATGGCTGACACCCACTAAAAAAGTAGATATGAAAAGGGGAAGCGCCCTACTGGCACTTTCCCTTTTCTTTTGCCTACAACTAAGAGAGGCTAGACAAATGAACAACTTACGAATGTGGGCTTACTCGATGATTGCGGTAGGCGCTATAAATTGGGATTACCAACGTCGTAACCAACATGTCATCGCGCATAGCCTTCTCATCATCCTTCCAGGGCTAATTTTGTTGGGTATGACCTTTCTCCCCGCGGGAGTAGCGATACTTCAGAAGAAGACGGTGCGAGCCGCCTGGTTGATTGTTGGAGTTGCTGCTTTGATATTTGCCTTCACAAATAAATAGAACGTTAATTTAG
>JBAXKZ010000021.1:0-25410 GCA_037135095.1 Actinomycetes bacterium | reverse complement strand
GCTTAAAGTTACAAAGGTCGAGGCCGTTTACAAGTTAAGCCAAAACCGCAGCGCCGAAGATCGGAAGCGAATTGCAGATGACTTATCTCATTCTGCGTTAGCCGAGGAACGGCGAATCGCAGAACAAATGAAGCGGCAGCTTTAACCCGATCTTGGTTATTTGATGGGTTCAAAGATTGCAGTGAAGTGGCGAAGCGCCGGTGGCTCTTTGGTAATTCGGTAGCCAGAAAGTTTTTCGCTATTTGCTTTAACCGCCAGGCAAACCTCGATCACGTAATCGATATGGCTTTGAGTATAGGTACGTCTTGGAATAGCCAAGCGCACTAACTCCATTGTTGCTGGCACTTCAGATCCATCTGGCTTCTTGCCAAACATCACCGTTCCAATTTCACAACCACGGATGCCACCAACTTTGTAAAGCTCAACAGCTAAAGCTTGTCCGGGATATTGCAGAGCCGGAATATGTGGCAAGAGTGCCTTGGCGTCGATGTAGACGGCATGACCACCGATTGGTTGAACCACAGGGATGCCGCCGGCAAGCAGAGCATTGCCAAGGTAGGCGGTGGATTGAATTCGATATTTTAGATAATCATGGGAAACAATTTCAGTTAGACCAACAGCCAAAGCTTCAAGGTCGCGACCAGCCAGACCGCCGTATGTCGGAAAACCTTCGGTCAAAATCAGCAGGTTTCGACACACTCCCGCAAGCTCATCATCATTCAAAGCTAACCAACCACCAATATTTCCTAACGGATCTTTCTTGGCGCTCATTGTCATGCCATCAGCCAAAGATGCGATTTCACGAACGATATCTACGACATCGCGATCGCCTTGGCCGGCTTCGCGCTCTCGGATGAACCAGGCGTTTTCGGCAAAGCGACAGGCATCTAAGAAGAGCGGCAAGCCATATTTCTTGCAGACTGCACTTACGGCATGAAGATTTTCCAACGAGACTGGTTGGCCGCCGCCTGAGTTGTTGGTAATGGTCATCATGACCACTGGAATGTTGGCAACGCCCACTTTATTAATGAAATCTTCTAACGCTTGAACATCCATATTTCCTTTGAAAGGGTGGAGGTTCGCGGCATCTTTACCTTCGGCAATTACGAAATCAACCGCTTCGGCACCGCTATATTCGACGTTGGCGCGAGTGGTATCAAAGTGGGTGTTGTTGGGAATAAATTTCCCGTTGCCGCCAAGGGCGGTGAAAAGAATCTTCTCGGCTGCTCGTCCTTGGTGAGTTGGAATTACGTGCTTAAACGGAAACAGATTTTGCACCGCGTCGCGAAAGATTTCCCATGAAGGCGAGCCAGCATAAGACTCATCGCCATGTTGGATAGCGGCCCACTGGTTTCGGCTCATCGCTCCGGTTCCAGAATCGGTCAATAAATCGATCAAGACATCGTCAGAGCGCAGCGAGAAGACGTTATAACCGGCATCGGCGATAAACCGCTCGCGTTGCTCAGGGGTTGTCATACGTATCGGCGCTACGGAATGGATTCGGAAGGGTTCGATAATAGTTTTGAAGCTCATCTAGGAAGGCTAGGGAGGAAAAGAGTAATTGTCCAAGGTAAAGGATGAGTGGGGCCTCTTAATTTGCGGGGTTGGCGTACGCTCTAATCGAGGAGAATTAGGCTCAATCCTGAAGGGCTGACGATGCAAGAGTTCACTGATTTCTTGGCGAAACAGCCACCATTTAACGCCTTATCAACTGTGGATTTAGAGCGGGTCTCTTCCCAAATCGAAGTTGAATTTTTTGCCGCTGAAACCATAATTGTGGCAGCAAGATCCCAAGCTTTAAGACATATATATATTGTGCGAACCGGATCGGTGGAAGTCTTAGATCGCGGCAATGTGATAGATCAATTGGGCCCGGGCGATGTTTTCGGTCATATCTCGGTTCTGACAGGCATGCCACCCCAATATAGCGTTCGCGCTGTGGAGGAGACGTTGTGTTACCGAGTTCCCGACCCACGAAATCTCATTTCAGATCCATCACTATTGGATTTTAACCATTTTGGAACTTTAATCACTAGACATCGTTTGACGGCAAGCGCGTTGATGTCCGATATGCAGTCGAGTATTACTCGCTTTCTTCGCCCGATCGTTTGGGGTAGTGCAACTGACTCAGTTCGCGAAATTGCGATGGCGATGACGGCGGCGGAACAATCTTGTGCTGTTATTCGCGCTGGTTCGGATCTGGGTCTGGTAACCGATCGAGATTTCCGAAGCAAAGTTGTTGGCGGAATGATTGGTGTTGATTCACAGGTTCACTTGATTATGTCTTCGCCAATTATCACCGTGCGAAGTGACATAACGCTGGCAACAGCATTTCTAACAATGGTCGAACATGGATTTCATCATTTAGTTGTCGTTGATGAATTTGAAAATCCTATTGGTGTTGTTCGCGCAATGGATTTGTCATCCGTGGAACTTCGCAATCCATTGCTAATAAGGGCGGCAATTGAGTCCGCAAAAAATATGGATGAACTTGCTGCGGCTGCCACTTTATTAATGCCATCCTTGGTGGAACTTCACGACAACGCGATTCCTTCCCTTCATGTGGGATCCTTGATGTCTGCAATTGTTAGCTCAATCCTGGCTCGGATTCTGGCGCTAACGAGCTCGATCTCAGAGCCGGTTGATCATTCGTGGTTGATATTGGGTTCAATTGCCAGAGGCGAAGGATTGCCCGCCTCGGATGTTGATACCGCGATCGTCTGGGCTGATCAGCCCGGAGAGAAAGATCCAGCCGAAGAGATTAGAAACAATGCAAAACATATCTTGGATTTGATGGAGCGTTGCGGATTGCAACGATGTTCCAATGGTGCCAACGCCGACAATGGCCTCTTTAGTCGTTCTCGTTCCTCGTGGATAGAAGTTTCCAGTGCTTGGTTGGCAGACCCCACTCGGCCCGGCGCATTACTGCTTTCCGCTATTGCTGCTGATAACCAACCAATTACCCAAATAACGCTGGGGCGAACGATCTTAGAAAACCTTCGGACGACCGCTCGCTCTCACGAATTCTTAGCTGATGCACTTCGCTTTGCCTTGGCAAAGAAACCACCTATCGGTTTTGTGAAAGACTTTGTTGTAGATCATTCTGGCAAAAATCGCGGTGGTTTGGACTTGAAGCAAGGCGGTCTGACGCCAATTTCTTCTTTGGCAAGATGGGCGGCAATTGCGATGGGTGATGTTCGAGGTGGAACGGTAGAACGGTTAAAACGAGCGGCAGAAGCTAATATTTTTCTAACTGAAGAATCTGAGATTCTAATCAACGCATTCAGGGATATTCATCAATTAGTTTTTGAAGCTGAGATCGCCGGAATTCGGTCAGGTTCGCCGTTGAATCCATGGATTGCACCTGAAGCTCTCGATTCTTTAACTCGCCGTCACCTTCGCGAATCGTTTCGCTCAATTTCGGCGATTCAAAATCGGATCGAAGGGGATTGGACGATGCGGCTCTGATGAGTTTTCTCAAACGAAACTTCGGTAATAAAGCTGATATCAGCGAGAGCTGGCGTAGCGCGGACTTTTGTGTAATTGATGTAGAAACCACTGGCCTCGACCTTAAGCGCGATGAAATCATTTCAATTGGAATGGTCTCAATTCAGGCTGGGCGAATCTTAAGTTCCGAAAATTTCTATACTGAAATTGCACCATCGCAAAAACCATCGATACCCTCGATGAAAATCCATGGTCTGCGTTCGGCCGACCTTCAAGACCGCAAGAAATTTAGCGATGCGGCGCCAGAGATTGTGGCGAAGTTTCAAAACCAAGTGATTGTCGGTCATGCACTTTGGGTAGAACGGGCATTTTTGACTGCGCCGCTAAAGCAGGCCAACTTCACTTTTCCAAAACGAGTAATAGATACTGCAGCTCTGGCACGTGCAACGAATCGTGCCGATTTAGCTAGTGATCACGAACCTTCGCTGGAATCTTTGGCTCGGTTAATGAAATTGCCGGTTTATTCACCACACCACGCGCTCGGAGATGCCATGACAACAGCGGTGCTCTTTTTGGCCCTGGTCTGCGAAATTGAAAAGAAGCACACAATTGCGGAGAGTCGAGAACTATCAGTCTTAGATTTACTAGAGATCTCGGAGCAATTCGCCAAAAAATAGCCTTTAGTGAGAGGATTGCGCCGCACACCAGCGTCTGTAGCTCAACGGATAGAGCATCTGACTTCGGATCAGAAGGTTGGGGGTTCGAGTCCCTCCAGGCGCACTTTATTAAGGCAGAAGTTCCGCAATTAGCGCTTGGACCTTGGTTTTAATTTGATTGCGAATCTCACGGACCTTCTCTAAATCTTGACCGGCTGGATCTTCTAAAACCCAATCCTCATAACGCTTTCCAGGAAAGACTGGGCAAACATCGCCACATCCCATCGTGATTACAGCGTCTGATTCTTGAACCGCTTCCGTTGTAAGAATCTTTGGTACGTTATTTGCGATATCTATGCCTTCTTCAGCCATAACAGCGATCGCTACTGGATTGATTTGATCCTTGGGTTCTGATCCGGCGGAGAGAACGTCAATCTTTCCCTCTGAAAGGGCACGCATGTAACCGGCAGCCATTTGGGAGCGCCCAGCATTGTGGACACAAACAAAGAGAACAGTGGGCTTGGAATCAGTCATTAGTTACTCCTAAAGCTAAGAGAGTGCCGGCGCTGGCACCAATCAATTGGGCCAATATAAAAGCTGGTACCGATGCAAGTGCGATGCCAGAAAAGGTGTCGCTCCACGCCCGGGCAAAAGTAACGGCAGGGTTAGCGAATGAGGTGGACGAGGTAAAAAAGTAGGCGGCGCCTATCCAAAGTGGAATCAAAATAGGCGCGATTGCACCGCGCTTTTGTTTCGTGAGCAAAGTAATAATGAAAAGCAATCCGGCCGTTGCAACAACTTCACCAAGAAAGAGGTTTACGCCATTTCGCTGATGATGTGAAGCATTTATTGCCGAGTGCTTGAACATTAAGTTAGCAATCACCGTACCAGCAACACCACCGATTATTTGGGCTGCAATATAAAGCAAGGTCAAAGAAACGGTAAGCCGGCTAAATATGCGTTCGACCAATGAGACAGCAGGATTAAAATGAGCCCCGCTGATGGGACCTAGTAGAGCAATCAAAATGCCGAGCGAGAAGATCGTGGCTAAAGCGTTTATTAATAACTGGAGCCCAACATCTTTGGTGAGATTGGTTGCCATAATTCCGGAGCCAACAACGGTTGCGACTAAAATCGCGGTGCCCACGAATTCAGCCAGGACCTTCCTCCCTTGCATAGGCATCACAAGCTGCTCTCCAAATCTAATTAATAGAATTGGAGAATATCAGGCGTTAGTGAACTAGAGGTGACGGACGTAGCGAACTTCGATGAGGTCAAAGTTCCCGCGATGCTCACTTTTTACCTGGCCATCAGCGTGCCAACCCCGAGTTTCGTACCAAAGTCGAGAAGAGCTGTTCTCGGCTAGAACCCAGAGCGCGACGCTGTTGAAACCAGAGCTCTTGAGGAAAGCCATAGCTTGATTTAGTAGCTGAGTTCCAATTCCGAATCCTTGCTTATCTTGATCCACATAGATTGCATAAACTTCGCCCTGGTTTTCAGGAGAGTCGGCATCTCGACTGGCACCGACATCAATAAATCCAATTACTGAGCCAGCGATTTCGGCAACCAAGGTATGGGTGGCAGATGTGTCCGCTTCTAACTTTTTCTTCCAAGTCTCTTCTCGTTGCGGGACGGAGAGGGATTGCAGATATGAGTCCGGTATTAATCCCAAATAAGAATTCTGCCAAGTTTCAACGTGAACCAGCGCAATTTGTTGAGCATCATCTAAGTGGGCTTGCCTGACCAAAAGATCTTCCATGTCGAAATTATTAACCTAAACCGTTCGGTAATCATCGGAATTCGAAAGACATAAGGGCTAGCCCCAAAGGTAGGTACGATCGGAGCATGAAGGCGATCTATTTCGAATCTTTCGGCGGCGAATTATCACTGGCAGAGTTGCCCATTCCCAAAGCCGAAGGCAAGAGTGTGGTTATCCAAGTTATGGCCACTGGGCTTTGTCGAAGTGATTGGCATGCCTGGGTTGGGCACGATAGCGATATTAGATTGCCGCACGTGCCAGGCCATGAATTTGCCGGGGTAATTTCCGAAGTCGGCGCCGAAGTTAAGAATTTTCATCTTGGTGACCGGGTCACCGTTCCCTTTGTATGTGGCTGTGGTGAATGTGAGTTTTGCTTAAGTGGGAATGCGCAGGTTTGCCCAACCCAGAGCCAACCCGGGTTCACGAATTTTGGTTCGTTTGCTGAATATGTGGAAATTGAAAATGCCGATTTTAACTTAGTCTCATTGCCAGTGAATCTTAGTTTTGAGAGCGCCGCTAGTTTAGGTTGTCGATTCGCTACTGCCTTTCGAGGGTTAACGGCGCGAGCAAAAGTTCAGCCTGGTGAGGTCGTTGCAATTTTTGGCTGCGGCGGCGTTGGCCTATCGGCGGTCATGATTGCTAAAGCACTCGGGGCCATCGTAATTGCAATTGATATCTCTGAAACCGCGCTCGCAAAAGCCCAAGAGCTTGGAGCGGATTTTGTAATCAACAGTGCGCAAGTATCGGTTGCCGATCGGATCAGTGAACTAACTTCTGGCGGTGCTGATGTTGCGGTTGACGCATTTGGCTCTCAAACAACTGCAAGCGCTGCAATTCTTTCACTTCGTCGCCGTGGTCGACATCTGCAATTAGGTCTACTGCCTTCTGAATCTGGCAAAACTGAACTTCCAATGGCGCGGGCGATTGCTTTTGAACTTGATTTACTTGGCAGCCATGGGATGGCCGCAGTTGATTATCCCGCGTTATTGAAGTTAGTTTCAGCTGGTCTTCTTCAGCCACAATTGCTAGTTGATTCGATCATCTCCTTATCAGCAGGTGTTGCGGCGCTCTCTACTTTTGAAGCGAAACGAAGCCCAGGGATGACAATCATTAAACCTTAGATTGAGTCAACAAAAAGTCAAGAATTCGGGCAGCAAAGGTTGGCGACAATTGAGGTACGTGTTCGCCACCAGCGATGCTCCAGTACTGCAGAGTGAAATGCATTGGGCAACTGAATTTGTAAATAGATGTTTCTGCTCCCGCGATGCTGCTTTCTAAATCTATTTTGCCAGAGACTTTAGGCAATCCGGCGGTTGGCTTACATCCATCAACTTTGGCCCAGAAGGTGAGATTGGATTGAACGCTGGCATAAGGAGAGGTATGTCCAGGTACTAAGTCGCCACCAGCAGGCAGAATCGTTGTGTCATTGGTGCCGTGAATATGCAAAATACTTATGGGATGCTTGGCGGGGCAAGTGGATCGATCAACTTGCAGCGAACCGGCAAAGCTCACAACGGCTGCAATACTTGCAGATTGGTCACATGCCAACTTGTATGCCATGAAACCACCATTTGAGTGTCCAATGATGTAAATCCGTTTTCGATCAACTGGATATTTCTTCGCCACTTTATCAATCAGACCCATCAAATATTTCTCGTCATCCACGGCCGATGAAAAGAAATTACAACAAGAATTTCCGGCATTCCAGAAACGGTTTCCCGAGGCATCAGCCGTTCCATCTGGCAATAAGTAGATGACGCCACGCTTGCTTGCCTCCAACCGCATCTTTACATAGGCCTCTTGCTGGGCGCCGGAGCTGGTGTAACCGTGGAGTGAAATTAATATTGGCGCTGGTTTAGTTAACTTCAGTGGCAGGTATACCTTGACTGGTCGATCGCCGCCGATCACAAAGTTGGTGAGAACGCTGGCTTGGACTGGCGCCACAAAACTAAAAATTGATCCGAAAATGAGAACTACCGAAAGCAGGGACTTACCAATTTTCATAACGGGAGATTACTGCCCCAACGATATTATTTCAGGCGATAAGTTTTTGGGTCGTCACTCCATGGGGTGAGGTAAAGAAGAGGGAATCAAGCACGAATTCAATAACCTGATTCCAAGCGACTGGATCAACCCGAATTAGTGAAACGTCATCGAAGAGTCGCCCCATAAAAATGCCTTGCATTAATATCGCTACCGCCCGAGGGTTTAACTGATCTTGACCCCAACCCCTTTTGGCACACTCTTCAAATAGCAAAACCCAGCGTTTGGTAAGGCGCTCCTGTTCAAATCTCATAGCGATCTTTAACCGTTCAGAGTGAAGGGATCGACAGAGTGGATCTAGCTGATTAAATAACTCTGTCTCGGATTGACCTTCATCTGTGGCCCGGATCAGGATTCGAAAATCATCCTTCATCTGCTCTTTGCTTTGACCTCGCGCCAATATTTCCGTTAATTGCGAAATCTTCTTATCGGTAGTTTCACTAAAAAGTCTCAGCTGAGCGGTTTCCACAAGATCTAGAAAATCCTCGAAATGGTGATAAAGCGAACCCTTGGATATACCGGAGTGCATAAGTAGTTGCTCAACTTTGAGTACACTGCCAGGTTTCTCGCACAACAAACCCGCGGTATAGGAAATCAGCCGTTCTTTAGTCGGATGCAACTTCCCACCTCCTTCTTTTCAGGGGGTCAGTTAAGGCAGGATACTTCGGTTTATTAGCCGAGCATTCTTGAAGTCTAGACGGGTAGCGTTCAACCGCCCCCATTAATACTTGATTTATTGTTGTTGGCGGGGGGGTAGCCCCACTGGTTGAACTAGTTAAAGAAACCAAATTTAATCAGCGAAGCGCCACCGATGAACAAGCAATAAATTGCAAATGGATACAAGGTGTTGGTCTTAAACCATTTAACTAAGAATTTGATAGCAACAAAAGTTCCAATAAATGCCACCACGGCGGCGAGGATTATCGGCCCGACCATGCCATGAAGATCGCTGCTGGCTAACTTCGGAAGCTTTGTTATTGAAGCGCCGAGAATCACCGGAAAAGCTAAAAGAAAAGCGAAGTCGGAAGCGACGGAACGTGAAAGTCCGCGGAGCAACCCAAAACTCATTGTTATTCCGAACCGGCTGATACCCGCGAAAAGCGCGGCACTTTGGCCAACACCAACAACAAAAGCCTGGCCGACCGAGACGCGCTCGGCAATTGCAACATCCGGATCCACAAAAGAGCCATGAGATCGGCTTAGTCGTTCGGCTCCTATGAGAATAAAACCGTTCAGCAATAAAAAGGTAGCGGCAGCGACCGGCTTTCCGAAGAGTTTTTGAAAGTAATCTCCGAATAGAAATCCCATTAGTGCCACCGGAACGGTAGCTACCAAAATTAACCAAAGTACGCGAAAGCCGGTCTTGCTGAAATCGCGGTTAATTAATCCGCGGATGAAGGCGGATAGAAGTCGAATCCATCGACGCCAAAAAACTAAAAATAAGGCGACGGCACTCGCTAAGTGCAGAGCAATAGTCACCAGAAAATAGCGATCGCTGGTGGCGAATACGCGCCAGGAGCCACCGACCCACGCAGGCATTAACACGGCATGCCCAAGGCTGGAGACCGGGAAGAGTTCCGTTACGCCCTGGATTAAACCAGTGAAGAACGCTTGTACGTAGGAAAAGTGAAGTGGCAGAAATACCCCTGTGTTCATAGGCGAAGGTTAACAGTGCTGTGCCAATTCACAGCCAAAAGTAGTTCCATTTCAAGCCCGAACGGGCATAATCAAGTTACAAATTGAGGGAAAGGTTAAAAATCATGTGGGGAAATCAAGATGGCTTCGACCATGGACAATCTGGTCTATTAATGGCTGGAATGATGATTTTTTGGATAGCTGTAATTGTGGTTGCCATTTGGTTGGTTATTCGCTTAACAGACCGTCGACCAAGTCATCATTTAGGTCATGAAATGCATAGTCCTGCGCTAGCACCCAGAGGTGAGGCTCCAAAGGATATTTTAGATCGCAGATTAGCTTTAGGCGAAATCGATGCTGAACAATACTCAATCGCTAAGAAATTGTTGGCGGGTTAAACCAATTTTGTAAAATTGGTTCAGCTAGTGCCAAGGTCTTGCTCTGTTTGTACTGGATCAAGACTGAACCATCGCTCATTAATCGATAACCATTCGTTACACCTACGGGCAAGTTGGAAGTGTTAAAACTATTTAAGTTACTCCATCTAACCCCGCGAGTGGTCCCGCGATTTGAAATAGCAATATTTTGCCGACCAAATTGAAGAGAGTTTAAGTTTCCCAAACTAATTTTCTGCAAGGTATTCATATCTATTCCTGTTAATAGCAAGGTAACCAACTCTGCTTTTCCACCAGGGAGGGAGGTCCTTGAGAGATGTTCGATTCGAATCGCGTGGTCGTGATTAGCAGCCGGCAATTTAATTTTGACCGTGGTCATTTCCCCTGTTGGTGAGGCGAGCCAAGCTTGAAGGTTTTGCGAGGCATTGTTATCTGCTTGAAAAACTGAAAGCGAGGAAGAGTTCAGCGAAGCGAATTTCAGCGGCGCTGGTGGATTTTCGGTAGCGCTCGCATAAGTTGCGAAGGAGCTGCCTATCAATAGCGCGGTGACCACGGAACCAAGCGCTAGTCGCTTCGCCCCTATTGTTCCCATTTGCGAATATTAAAACAATTTTCTAATCTAATTTACTGAATCAGTTGCGATGATCTTCTTTTGGGGGATAGCACCTCGCATAGTTCGCAACAACCTCACAAAGCAATCACGCCCCCCTAACTATTAGGAGGGCGTGCGCTCAAATCAATAAATGTCGCCTATGACGAAGATCTCTTAATCTTTTCGCTTGCTATCTGATTTCTCTTGCTTCTTTACTCGCTTCTCTTTGAGTGAAAGCTTTGGTTCCTTCTTAGCATTTGCATTGCTCTTCTGTTCCTTATTAGCCATTTCATTCCCCTTCTGATTAGTTCCTATTGCTTACGATGGATCAAGGATATAGACCTCGTAGTCGATGCGCTTCAGCAACTCGGCCGACACCGAGCATATGGGCAGCTTCACGCCAGGTGACCTTCCGGGAGGTCGCGGTCTCTTCGACTTCTCGGAATGCTCGCATCATGATCTGATTGAGGTTTACCTTAACTTCATCGGCATCCCAGAAGTAATTTTGCTTATCTTGGACCCATTCGAAGTAGGAAACTATGACACCACCGGAGTTCGCCAAGATATCTGGGACAACAAGGACCCCCTTATCGTTCAGAATTGCATCACCTTCAGGCGTGGTTGGGGCATTGGCGCCTTCAACAACTACTTTTGCGCGAATTCCAGGGGCAGAGTGAGCCGTAATGGCATCCGCGAGTGCCGCTGGGATTAAGACATCAACATCCAGGTGTAGTAGTTCTTCGTTACTCATTCGTTCGGTGCCGGGAGCGTCCAAATTGTTGTGCGTCAAGAAATGATCCCAAAGCTCTTTAACTGAAGCAAAACCAGTAACGCCGCCGTGAACATCGCTGACCGCCACAATCTTGAGTCCCATATTTTCTAGCGCCACCGCGGCCCAGTAACCGACCTTGCCGAAGCCTTGGATCGCCACTGTTGCACCTAGAGGATTGATATTGCGAGCCAAGAGCGCTTCGCGGGTTGAGATTGCAACACCATCGCCAGTAGCTGAAGTTCTTCCCAATGAGCCACCGAGAACAATGGGCTTACCGGTTACAACGCCAGGGACTGAAAATCCAGCATTGACCGAGTAAGTATCCATCATCCAAGCCATATTTTTTTCATCAGTTCCCACATCAGGAGCTGGGATATCGCGGTCGGGTCCAATGATTGGCAAAATTTCTGAGGTATAGCGCCGAGTTAATCTCTCATTTTCAACTAGCGAAAGAGTTGCTGGATCAACCGCGATGCCACCTTTGGCGCCACCATATGGCAAATTTGTTAGGGCGCATTTCCAAGTCATCAACATGGCAAGCGCGATGGTCTCTTCCATATTGATATCGGGGTGAAAGCGAACGCCACCTTTGGACGGGCCGCGAGTAGTTGAGTACTGGACCCGAAAGCCCTTGTACATTTCAACGTTTCCATTGTCGCGCCGAAGCGGTACCGCTACTTCAAGTACGCGTCTGGGGGTGGAAAGGGTTTGCCATTCATTCTCCGAAAGGCCTAATTTAGTTACGGCAGTTCGTAATTGAGAAAGGGCAGTATCTAATGCTGACTCCGTTGTCATAGTTCAAAGATACGGCTTAACTCTTACTTAAGCCAATATGAGAAGCGTTACTTAGCGCTCGCGCCTAAATAAAGTCGAGAGACTTCTGGATCGGTAAGTAATGATTGACCAGTGCCAACTAATGCAACCTTTCCTGATTCTAAGACTGCGCCTTGGTCAGACACTGCTAGACCAGAACGGGCATTTTGTTCAACTAAGAGAATGGTTCGACCAGCGCTCGCTAAAGATCTGATACTTTCAAAGACCAATTTGCGGGACTTAGGATCCAGGCCAATTGATGGCTCATCCAACAAGATGATGGTGGGATCCAACATTAGAGAGCGGGCAATTTCTACCTGCTTCTGTTCGCCCCCAGAAAGTGAGCCGGCCATGGCGCTCTTTCGCTCCAGAATGATAGGAAAGAGTTCCGCGGCTAATTCAATACGACTGTTGATGAGTTTTTGATCCGAAAGAATAAAAGCGCCCATCAGAACGTTCTCCCAGACCGACATAGCTGGGAAGAGGCTGCGATCCTGAGGCACATGAACTATGCCTTTAGATAAACGCTGGCGAGAAGTAAGTGCCGAAATCTCTTCGCCGTTGAAGCGCACTGCACCGCTCTTAATACCTAATAAACCCGAAATAGTTTTAAGCACGGTGGACTTACCCGCGCCATTAGGGCCAATTAAACATACGATCTGTCCGGCTTGCACCGTTAAATCGACGCCTTTTAGTACCAGCCCGGCGCCATAGCCGGCGGTTACATTTTCAAGCTGCAAAAGGGGCACGTGGTTATTAGTAGTCATCTCAACTTCCTAGGTAAGCATCGAGAACTTGAGGATTTGCCTGAACTTCTGGCGGGGTGCCTCTTGCAATCATGGCGCCCCGATCCAACACGATCACCGGATCGCATAAGCGCATTACTAATTGCATATCGTGTTCAACAATTAAAAAGGTAACGCCAGCAGCGTGACGAGCACGGATATGTCGTTCCATGGTTTCGATCATCACTGGGTTAACGCCAGCGGTTGGTTCATCGAGTAAAACCAACTTGGGAGCGCTCATCAAAACCGATGCGAATTCCAATAGTTTGCGTTGCCCGTAAGAGAGTTCGGAAGCATAGAAATCTGCAAGGGCGGAGAGTTTGAACTCTTCTAGCATTTCACCAGCTCGGACTCGGTCGGCCTTTGTTGTTCGCGCGCCAAATAGTCCTCTCCAGGAATAGCCGCTGGCAACGATTAGATTCTCCAGGACGGTGATCTCGGGAAAGATGCGAGCCTGTTGAAAAGTACGCGATAGGCCGCTGCGATAAAGGCTGGCTGGATTAGGTTCTGAAATTTGCTTGCCTTGGAAAGTTATTGACCCAGAATCTGCCTTGAGATAACCAGTAATAATATTGAAGGCGGTAGTTTTACCGGAACCATTTGGTCCGATGAGGGCAGTGATTGAACCTTCTTGAACTTCAAAGGAACAATTATTTACTGCAGTGATCCCACCGAACTTTTTGGTCAGAGCATTTACTTCTAGGAGTGCGCTCATTTGGCAGCCTCCGCAGCGATCTTTGCTTTCAATCTAATCCGATCAGTAAGAGTGGGCAAAATTCCACGCGGAAGTACGAGCATGATGATTAAAAAGATTGCGGCATAAGCCAATAAGTAGAACTGCGTAGCGCCGAACTCGTAAGAGAAATACTGCTGGGCTGGAACCAAGATAAAGGCGCCAAGAACCGGTCCCCAAAGTGTGGCCCGACCGCCAAGGAAGGTCATTAGAACCATTCCAATTGTGATCAGCGGATCGACTGCGAATTGTGGGTAGATGAAACCTTCGTAGTAACCCCACACGCCACCAACCATGGCAGCGATTCCAACGGAAATCGCAAAAGCAATAATTTTCACCGCGGTGACTTGTATACCAACGCCATGAGCTTTATCTTCATCGGCTCGCACTGCTGCCAACGAGAGACCGATTTTTGAGCGGCGGAAATAAAACGATATTCCCATTGCGGTTAGAAGTAAGATCAGCATTACATAGTAAAAAGGGCGTCCGAAAGTCTCTGGGGCGAATGGTGGAACTGCCACGCCTTTGCCTTGAGCCCCGCCAGTGACGGCGCGCAGGTTGTAAGCCAAGGTCTGCACCATAAATAGCAAAGTAATAGTCACAATTGCGAAGACATCTTTTCGAGTCTTCATTGCGATGTAGCCGATCGGGATGCTAATCAAACCCGCGCATAGACCTACCAGCGGCAGAATTAGGAACGGGTTGTAGCCATTACCTACGTTATTTTCAAAAATGATTCCAATGAAATAGGCGCCGAAGCCAAAGAATGCGGCATGTCCAAGAGATGGATAGCCTGCATAGCCACCGATTAAATTCCATGAAGAGGCCAAGGTGGCGTACATCAAAGTGAAGATCAAAAGATTAACAACCCACTGTGGTTTAACTCCGAGCGGGAGCAACCCCAAGATTCCAAAGAAGGCAACTGCCCGAATAATTCCGGCCTTACTCATAGCGCTCCTCTAACTTTGGCACCGAAGAGGCCGCGGGGACGAAGTAATAAAACAAGTAACAGAACTATGAAGAATGTGAAGTCGGCCCAGATAGGAGAAGCCAAGGCAGAGACAAGTGCGGCTCCGACTCCCATCATCAAGGCGGCAATTACCGAACCACCGATTGCACCCATGCCACCAAGTACAACAATGGTTAGCAAACGACTAATTAAGTCATAGTGACTTCCAGGATTGAATGGCGTGATCAAACCAAAGACGGCCCCAGCCGCGGCGGTGGTCGAGACACCAAGCCCAAAGCCAAAGGCCGAAACCGCTTTGGAGTTTACGCCTAGCAATTGCGCTGCCATAGGATTCTGCACCGTGGCGCGAACGGAACGTCCGAACTTTGTCTTTTGTAATAGTAAGTAGAGAATCACGAGCATTGCGATTGACAACAAGAAAGCATAAAAACGAACTTCATTTACTTGGTAGCCCCAAATCGTCCAGCTGTGATTTTCATAGCCGGGCATAATGCTACGGAGCGTGGTCTTGTAAACAATTGAAAGTGCACCCTCTAGTCCGAGAGCCACAGCGAAGGTAACTAAGAGCGAGAGTTCTGCCGCATCATCTGGTCGCAGCGGACGCAGTAAAAACCACTGCGTCGCTGCGCCCAAGATGAACATGATTGGTGTTGTTACGACAATGAGTAGAAACGGATCTAATCCAGTCATTTGGAAGAGACTGAAAGTTAAATAAGAAGCCACGATTACAAAAGCGCCTTGAGCCAAGTTGATGACTTTCATAATTCCGAAAATCAACGTTTGACCACTGGCCATTAGCGCGTAAACGCCGCCGGTCAAGGAGCCCAGTATTAAGGCCTGAATTACGAGATGCACGTTTCTACTCTCTGTCGGTTATTACTCTGCTATTAGTTCGTTATCCGACCCAGGCAGGCTTTGGAGCCACCGGAGCGTGTTGTGCGATCTTGGTTGGGAATACCGTCTTAAGCGTGCCACCAATCCACTGAGTCAAAAGGTATGAACCTTGTGGCTCGCCATAAGCGTTCCAACTGAGATTGCCTACGAGTGTTGGCCATGATCCGGTGTGGAGGGTCTTAATGATGGTTGCGTTATCGATCTTTCCAGTCTTCTTTGCAACTAATTCAAGCAAGGTTCCAGCGGAGTAAGCCTCTGCCGAAGTACTGTCGATTAGTTCAGCGTTTCCGCCGTACATTGCAAGATATGACTTAATGAAAGCTGGCGTTCCGGGAGCGGTTGACTGTGGATACCAGTCACTGCTTGTGAAGACGCCTTCGGTGTTCTTGGTTCCGATTGCCTTAGGGAATTCCAAAGGTGAGCTGGCACCATTAGAAAGGAAGAGCCACTTTGGATTGAACTTCAGCTGAATCATTGCCTTAACTTGGGCAAAGGCATCAGCGGTTTGGGTTCCACCAACCAGGACATCAGGGCTCTTGGCTGCGACACCAGAAATTACTGGCGTCATATCTGCAGTTTCAGATGGATAGGTCTGGTCGTAGACCGTCTTGATACCGGCAGCTTCAAATCGAGCTTTGATGTTATCTGCCAATGGCGCAGCAAATGGATCATCGAGCTTTACATAGGCTGCAGTCTTTGGCCGAGAAGCCGCTGGCAATGAAAGGATGTAATCGGCGAAGACGTCGCCGCCCTTTGTTGTGGCTGCAGGCTGAACGAAGAAGAGGTTTGGATTCTTCTCGAGGAAGACTTTTGGTCCGCCACCGGCAGGCTCGATAAATGAGTAGCCATATCGCTTTGCAACACGTGAAGCTGGAATTGTCAGCAAGCTGGAGAACGGTCCCATGACAATATCAACCTTGGTCTGAGTGATCAGGTTGGTGTAGTTGGTTACAACCTGGTCTGGGCTGGAGGCATCGTTTACGATCTTGATCGAAACTTTGCGTCCCAAGATTCCGCCCTTTTTATTTACATCTGAGACCCACAACTTGTAGCCCTTTTGGGCCGCAGTTCCGGAATCTGCGAAGTCGCCAGTGAGGGAGAGCGAGACACCGATGGTTAGTGGCTTGGCCGCAGCTGAAGCTGCATTGCCAAGAGTTGAGATTAATGAGGTCGAAACAAGGGTCAGGGCCACTGCGGCTGCCACTGTGCTTCGGCGCTTTAAGAACTTGCTAGTACTTAACTTCATTGTTACCCCTATCAGGTTGAAAGCAAGTAAATATGCGCGACTGAATTCCCCGTAATTAAACGGCTATGCAATCGTTTGCATTAACTTTGCCGATATATCGGAGGCGTGTCAATAGGTTATTTATAACGGGCTTGTTATAAAGCGCTAGCGGTGGAGCCCCTAACAATCAGCGAAACCGGAAGCGTTACTTTAACTGGGGCAGTGTCGATGCCATCAATTTGGCTTAATAAGAGTCGGGCTGCCTCCACCCCCATATCAAAATGAGGGGCGTTGACCGTGGTCATAGGTGGTTGGAAATCAGCGGTAAAAGGCATGTTGTTGAAACCGACTACCGAAACATCTTCTGGGCATTTTAATCCATGGGTTCGCAGTGAGTGGTAGGCGCCCAGTGCGAGCAAATCATTGCCTGCAACTATTGCAGTGAAATTGCGGGTGCCATGGTCGAGCAATTTATCCACGGCAGCTTGTCCGTCATCAATCGAGTAGCTCTCGTTCTTTATAACTTTTCCGGTTAGTCCCAAGCGTTTGCACTCACTTGTAAAGGTGCGAGATCGAAGCAAGCCGGTGGAGGAGTCAGTAGGTCCGGCCAGGTGGATAAAGTTCTTGTGTCCCAATGTGACCAAATGTTCAATAATGGCGCTGATTCCAGCGCTATCGTCGCTGGTGACGGCGGGAAATGGAATTCCAGGAGATTCGCGATTGACCATAACTACTTTAACTCCGCGCTGGTGATACTGAGTTAGAAGGTCGCCCTCAGTATGACCAGTTGCAACAATTAGGCCATCAACCTGACGTTCCATGAGGGAGCTAATTAAAGTTTGTTCAATATCGTGGTTGCCATCAGTATTGACCACAAAGGCTGAGTAACCGCGGGGTATCAAGTAGCTATCAATTCCGCGCACAATAGGCGGGAAGATGGGATTTGTAAGGTCCGGTATTACCACCCCGATCGTCAAAGACTTTCTGGTGCGTAATCCTCGCGCAACTGTGTTCGGGGTGTAGCCCAACTCTTTGGCAATCTTTTTAATCTTGCGAGCAGTTTCTTTGCTCACCTGGCTCTCAGTTGCTGGGTTGAGCGAGCGCGAAACGGTTGCGGCATTTACGCCAGCTGCTTTGGCTACATCTGCAAGTGTTACGCGGTTTCGCATTGTTGAACGATATGGCAAAAGAAGAGGGTTGACGAGAGCGGCAAAGTGCGCCGATAATGGGGGATTACTGCAATCGATTGCACTTCCGCCACCATTTAGGAGCGACTATGACAACGACCGGATCCCCCACCCTCGGTTGGATCGGCACTGGCCGAATGGGCTTTGAGCTCAGCACTCGTTTATTAGCTGCTGGGCATGACCTCACCGCATATAACCGAACCAGGGCAAAGGCTGAACCGCTTACCGCCAAAGGTGCGAAGATTGTGGATACCCCGCGTGAATTGGCTGATCGCGAAATTGTCTTTGTTATGGTCTCAGCGCCAAAGGACCTTGAGCAGGTTATGTATGGGGAGAACGGGCTTCTAACTAATCCAGATCACGCCCCAAAGATCATTGTTGATTCCTCCACCGTTTCTGAAGAAGTATCTGCCAAAGTTCGTGCCGCAGCGGCCAAGCGCGGAGCAGTCTTCCTGGCGGCACCAGTTAGTGGAAACCCAGCAGTAATCGCGGCCGGGAAATTGACCGTTGCGGTTTCAGGTCCGCATGAGACCTTCAAAATTGTAGAACCACTGTTGGCCACCTTTGGTCGCAGTGTGACTTGGGTAGGCGAAGGCGAAGTTGCTCGACTGGTAAAAATTGCCCACAACGTTTATTTGGGCATAGTCATTCAAGCGCTCGCCGAAATCACCGTGCTTGCAGAGCGCGGTGGCGTTAGTCGAGCCGCATTTCTAGATTTCCTGAACGACTCCGTGATGGGATCGACCTTCTCGCGTTACAAGACCCCTGCCTTGGTGAATCTAGATTTCAATGCCACCTTTACGATTCCATTACTTAGTAAAGACTTTGATCTTGGTCTAGCAGCCGCTCATGATCTTAAAGTTCCAATGCCAATTGCTTCGGCGACTTCGCAATTGATCGCTTCCGCTGGTGGCGCCGGTTACCTAACCGAAGACTTTGCGGTTTTGATCGTAGAACAGGCCCGTCGCTCTGGATATGAAATAAAATCTGAGCAGACACCAGTCTTGTCTGGACTCGAGGTATCGGGAAATGAATAATCACGGCCAACTACAAGCGCCGGGGCATATGGCGGTCGATTACGAATCACGAGTTGATTTTGATCGGCTAAGAAAATATCGAATCGGTCGCGCGAAGGATTCGCTAAACGCGAGCGAGTGTGGCGCCTTCCTACTATTTGATTTCTACAATATTCGATATACCACGCAAACTTGGATCGGTGGCGCTTTGGGCGACAAAATGACGCGCTACGCGCTACTTACTCGCGATGGCGGGGAACCAATGCTCTGGGACTTCGGTTCTGCTGTTCGCCATCACAAACTTTATTCACCATGGCTAAAGGAAGAGAACAATCGCCCCGGAATGCTGGGAATGCGCGGCGCGGTTGCGCCATCTGCTGGCTTGATGGAAGCGGCCGTGAAGGAAATCAAAGGCTTGCTTGAAGATGCTGGCGTAGCTCACTTGCCGGTCGGTGTGGATATTGTGGAGCCACCATTTCTCTTTGAAATGCAACGTCAAGGCTTAAAAGTTGTTGATGCTCAGCAGTACATGCTCGATGCGCGGGTTATCAAATCTATGGATGAAATCATGTTGCTCAATCAAGCAGCCGCAATGGTGGATGGCGTCTACCAAAATATTGTCGATGTATTAAAGCCTGGTATCCGCGAGAACGAGATTGTGGCGCTAGCAAATAAACGGCTCTATGAAATGGGTTCGGATCAAGTCGAAGCGATTAACGCTATTTCAGGCGATCGCTGCAACCCACATCCACATAACTTTACCGATCGAATAATTCGCCCTGGAGATCAAGCCTTCTTCGACATCATTCACTCATACAACGGTTATAGAACTTGTTATTACCGCACCTTTGCAGTGGGCAGCGCAACTCCAAGCCAGCACGATGCATATACAAAAGCTCGTGAGTGGATGGATGCGGCAATTGATACCGTCAAAGCTGGCGTGGGTACGGATGACATTGCACGAGTTTGGCCTAAGGCGGAAGATTTCGGTTTTGCCAGTGAACTCGCCGCGTTTGGTCTGCAATTTGGACACGGCCTTGGACTGGGACTCCACGAGCGACCAATAATTTCGCGTTTAAATAGCTTGGATAATCCCATTGAAATTAAGCCCGGCATGGTCTTTGCGCTCGAAACCTATTGCCCAGCATCAGATGGGGTTTCGGCAGCTCGAATCGAAGAGGAAGTTGTTGTGACGGAAACTGGAGTTCATATTCTGACTAAGTTCCCCGCCCAAGAACTATTTATTGCCAACGAGTACTAGGCGGTTTCGTCGGAGCGATTACTCAACGGCTAATAAACTAACCAAGTGGAGTCTCCGGATTTAGCTCGTATTGCCAGAGCTAGATGGGCGCTTCGCGCAACTTTCTTTTTTATGGGCATGACGGTTGCGGCAACTGCGGCGCGGCTGGCGGAAATTAAAGCTCATATCGGTGCGACAAATACCGCCTTCGGAATAAGTTTAATGGTGGGCAATTTAGGTGCCTTGGTTGGAACTATGGTCGGCGGCCGAATCGCGCACAAAGTTGGAACACGTAAATTAGTTCAGATCGTCATGGTAGGAGTCGGTGTCGCTCAAGTTCTAAATGGTTTCATGAACGCGTTGTGGCAAGTTCCGTTCGTCGCATTTCTTGGCGGCTTTACCTATTCATTAACCAATGTTGGTTCTAATTCCCAAGGTGCGATGATCGAAAGTAAATCCGGAAAATCTTTAATGCCTTCCTTTCATGGTTCCTGGAGTATTGGCGCATTGACTGGTTCGCTTGCTGCCGGTTCGATTGCAAAAATTCTTACGCCACAATCTCACCTTCTAATAAATTCTGTTTTAGGGATCACCGGCATCCTCATTGTCTCCCGCGGTCTGCTCCCCTTTGCCTCAGATAAGGAAGATATTGCGGTCAATCAGGAGGTTCAACACCGAGCGCCGATTCCACCTAAGATCAAACGCTTTCTTTATCTTGTCTCCTTTGGCTCGTTATTAGCCTTGATTGCCGAAGCTTCGGTCGGTGATTGGAGCGCGATCTTGCTCAAGGAAGATTTAAAAGTTGGGATCGGCGTTAATACCCTTGGTTACAGCTCTTTTCTCCTGGCTCAAATCACCGGCCGATTTTTAGCCGGCAGAGCGATCGATCGCTACGGAATTCCGACGGTGCTCAAATTTGGTGGCTTATTGGGTGGCCTGGGTTACGCCGCAGGCTTACTAATTTCGCGCCAAATCGTTGGGCAACATCAGGTAATGGCTGTGAGTGTTATGTGTATTTCCTATGGGCTGTTAGGTCTTGGGGTTTCACCTATGCCTCCGGCGTATGTGACCATTTCGGGCTCAATCCCGGGATTGCCGACCTCACGCGCCTTGGCCCGCATGGGAATCGTTAGTTCGTTGGGATTCTTCTTCGGCCGCGGTGCAGTCTCACTCTTGGCGGGTTGGATTGGGTTGCCGTTGGCCTTGCTCTTCCCAGCCATTTCTCTGATTGGTTGTGCCTTTTTAGCTGCCAACCTGAGAGTGGAGCGAATCGCTGAGTAATCGGCCTTTTTTCCATGGGAGGATTCACCCTCTCCCGACGAAAGGTACAAAATTAATTGAAAAAGATCATCATTGCCTCAGTTTTAGCACTCGCGCTTATCACGCCAACAGCCGCGTTGGCAGCCACTTCCAAGCCAGCGATCAAGCTCTCAGGTAAGACCTCAGCGGCTAAGGAAGGCACTGCTCCGCATGAGATGTCAGAATCTGGCACCAAGCAGAGCGAAGAAGGCGCTACAACTAAGAAAAAGGGCTTGATCACCAAGAGCACAACCAAGATCGCTCCGAAGAAGATCGTAAAGAAAGCCACAAAGTAATACGCCAGAAATAACCACCCTTTATAGTGGGCGGCATGCACGGACGATGGGTCAGATTAGAACCGTTATCGACCGCACATGCCGCTTCGCTATTTAAGAACACGGCTGACGATGACGAGTTATGGCGTTGGGTGGTTACCCACTTTCCAATTCCAAAGAATGAAACTGAGATGGTCCGGATGATTTCCCAGATGGTGGCGCAGCGAGATGCCGGAATCCGGGAACCATTTGCGGTAATCGATTTAAGGAGCAATGAAGCTGTTGGAAGTTCATCCTTTTTGGATATTTCACCAGATTCTGGTTACTTAGAAATCGGTTCAACTTTTTATGGTGCCGTTGCTCGGCGCACTGGAATAAACACCGAAACGAAATTACTTTTGCTTACCAAAGCTTTCGAAACCCGAGGTTATGAGCGGGTTCAACTTAAGGCCGACAATCTGAATATTCGCTCACGGGCTGCCATCGAACGGATTGGGGCAAAGTACGAAGGAACGCTTCGAAGTCACATGGTCCGCAGGGATGGCACTCGGCGAGATACCGTCGTGTATTCGATTTTGAAAGCGGAATGGCCCGAAGTAAAGGCCAGGTTGCAGCTGCTTCTCGAGCGCTGAAGTGGGCTTAAACAGTATCTTTACCCCCTATGGCTAAAACAAAAATTGAACTCAATGGCACCAACTTCATCGCCGAAGGTGAGCGTGGCGGCAGCACCCGTTCGCTATTTTGGCCGTGGGCAGCAGGCAATGTCTCCTTTCTTGCGCTCTCGTACGGCGCTTTCTTTTTAGGTTTTGGGATTTCATTTTGGCAAGCTACTTTTGCCGCCGTCATTGGAACCGTCGCCTCATTCGTGGCAGTAGGAATAAGTTCATTGGCGGGCAAGCGAGCTAATGCGCCGACGATGACACTTTCGCGCGCCGCCTTTGGCGTCAAAGGAAATGTGCTTCCGGGATTTCTTTCTTATCTAATCTTTGTTGGTTGGGAGACAGTTTTAGTTTCGTTGGCCACATTAGCTACGGAAACGGTATTTAATCGGCTAGGACATTTAGATCACAACCTGTCACGCATTTTAGGTTTTCTCTTCGCTGGTGGCTTGACGGTCTTCGGCGGCGTGCTTGGTTTCCAGATGATTATGAAGATTCAACGATGGTTAACTAGCGCAACAATAATTCTGACGATCGGTTATATCGCTTTAACTTTTCACAAAATCAATTGGCATGCAATTCATTCGATTCACTCTGGAACCACGCAAGGAGTTATTGGTGCCTTGATTTTTGGAATTACCGGAATCGGATTGGGTTGGGTCAATTCAGCCGCTGACTATTCCAGGTACCTACCAAGAACGGCTTCAAGTCGCGGCGTAGTTGGATGGACAGTATTTGGCGCCTCTGTCGTACCCATTATTCTCGTTATGTATGGCTCACTTTTGGCCGGCAGCAGTAAATCGCTGAGCGATTTAATCGCTAACGATCCGATCGGTGCGCTAACAACGCTTTTGCCAACCTGGTATTTAATTCCATTTGCGATCGTTGCGGTTCTTGGTTTAGTGGGTGGGGCAATTTTAGATCTCTATTCATCGGGAATTACCCTGGTTTCGATCGGGCTGCCAGTTCGGCGTCACGTGGCAGCTTCCATTGATGCCGTGATCATGACTATCGGGACTATATATATTGTATGGATCGCAAAAAATTTCTTTATTCCATTTCAAGGATTCTTAATCACACTCGGTGTTCCGGTCGCAGTCTGGTCAGCAATATTTGTAGCCGACGTAATAATGCGAAAGCGCGATTACGCTGAAGCGGAGCTCTTTGATCCCAATGGTCGATATGGCGCCTGGAATTGGCGCTCGATTGCACTGGTAATTGTTGGTTCAATCGTGGGCTGGGGTTTTGTCACAAACTCCTTCGCCTCCTGGCTCTCCTGGCAGGGTTATTTCTTGGGCGCGATCGGCGGCAAGACCGGGCCGTGGGCATTTGCCAACGTCGGGGTAATTTTTGCGATGGTTATCGGATTTCTTGGGCACGTGGTGTGGTCGCGAAGGGCTATCAAAAGGCAAGAGTCCATTCGTTAATTTTTGGGGCTAGCCCTTATTGCCTTCACAATCGTAGCTTTCTCACGCTCGATTGAGCGTCTGGTGATCTATTCCACCAGCGTTTTCCGACATTTCACGATTGTATGTATAGCATCCTTTGCGTAACAGATTATTACAACGCAGTGAGGAGAGCCTGAGTGAATGCATTAGATCTTGCCCGTTGGCAGTTCGCAATTACCACGGTCTACCACTTCATCTTCGTGCCGATCACGATCGGTTCGGGATTCTTGGTGGCTGGTTTGCAGACCGCTTGGTATCGCACCCAGAAAGAGAAGTACCTACGTGCGACCAAATTCTTTGGAAAACTATTTTTAATAAACTTTGCAATCGGAGTTGTTACTGGCATTGTCCAAGAGTTCCAATTTGGAATGAACTGGTCGGCTTACAGTCGATTCGTTGGGGACATTTTCGGCGCCCCACTTGCGATGGAAGGCCTTCTCGCCTTCTTCCTAGAGAGCACCTTCTTGGGTCTCTGGATCTTTGGTTGGGATCGGTTGTCGAAGAAAGCTCACCTAGCTTCAATCTGGGTTGCGGCTTTTGGAACCCTGTTCTCGGCTTACTTCATCTTGGCAGCAAATGCCTTTATGCAACATCCAGTTGGTTACACCATGAATGTGGAACGAGGTCGTGCCGAGCTTACGGATATCGTTAAAGTCTTAACGCAAAATACCGCGCTCGCAGCTTTCTTCCACACAATTCCATCAGCCTTCCTAACGGCGGGTGGCCTCTTTGCTGGTGTTGCAGCATGGATGATCGTGCGCAAGCGCGATGTTGAGGTTGCCAAACCAGTTTTGAAGATGGGTCTTGTAACAATCATCATCTCCTTCCTAGTTGTTGGAATTACCGGTGACTGGACCGCTCGAGTCATGACAAGTCAACAACCAATGAAGATGGCGGCTGCAGAAGCTGCATATGACACAAAGTCCAACGTGCCGTTCTCGCTCTTGACAATCGGAACCTTGGATGGTGCTAAGCCAGTTTTCCAAATTGGTCTTCCATCTGTTCTCTCCTTTATGTCCACTGGCAATTTCAATGGCGTGGTTGAAGGCGTAAACGATCTTCAGGCTCAATATGAGAAGAAATATGGCCCTGGAGACTACAAACCTAATATTCCACTTGCTTATTGGGGCTTCCGCTTAATGATTGGCTTCGGCGCCTTGGCTGCACTATTCGCACTCATTGTCTTGGTTGGAATTCGAAGAGGCCGAACATTTGGAGGTAAATGGTTCTTACGTGGCGCAATTGCGTTGCCATTCCTACCAATTTTGGCAAACTCATTTGGTTGGATCTTTACCGAAAGTGCTCGCCAACCTTGGGTCGTCTTTGGCCTGATGAAAACTTCGTCCGGCGTCAGCCCAACAGTAGGAGCAGGAAGCGTCGCATTCACGATGATTGCCTTCACATTGCTATACGGCGTACTAGCCGTGATTGAGTTCGGATTAATGATCCGCACTATCAAGGTTGGACCAGAACCAATTGCGGTTGCTGCGAAGACCGATTCCGATTCCGTATTAACTATGGCTTACTAAGGGGTGATGAAAATGTCATTAAATTCTTTCTGGTTCGT
>JBAXKZ010000020.1:0-25725 GCA_037135095.1 Actinomycetes bacterium | reverse complement strand
CGGTTGGAAGGCAACGATGTTGGCTATGACACCATCGCGGCCTCAGGATCCCACGCCTGTATTTTGCATTGGACCCGAAATGATGGCGATGTCCTGCCAGGTGACTTAATTCTTATCGATGCTGGCGTCGAGGTTGACTCGCTTTACACCGCTGATATCACCCGTACTTTGCCAATCAACGGAAAATTTACGCCGCAACAACGCGAGATCTACCTATTGGTCTATGAAGCTCAAAAGGCAGGCATCGCCGCAGTTAAGCCCGGCGCTAACTTTCGCGATTTTCATCTAGCTGCCCAAAAAGTTTTGGCTGAAGGTTTGGCCGCGATGGGAGTCCTGCCAGTCTCTGCTGAAGAATCCATGAAGCCCGAGATAGGGCTGCACCGACGATGGACGATTCATAGCACCGGACATATGTTAGGTATGGATGTTCACGATTGTGCGTTGGCCCGCAAAGAACAGTTCCTCGAAGCCACTTTAGAGCCAGGCATGATTCTTACCGTGGAGCCTGGACTTTATATTCATGCCGATGATGAACTCTTCCCCGTTGAATATCGCGGTATTGGAGTTCGCATCGAAGATGATGTCCTAGTTACCGAAACTGGTTGCCGGGTGCTCAGCCAAGGGTTGCCAAGTCATCCTGATGAAGTTGAAGTTTGGATGTCTAACTTAAGTCGAAGCTAGAGCGCATTTCCTAGCGCTGCTGCTGCAATTCCGAATACTAAGGTTAAAGCAAGGTAACTAATTGCCGCAGATTTGCGATTGGTGTGAAGCAAACTATGAGTCTCTACTGCAAAAGTGGACCAAGTGGTAAATGCTCCAGCGAAACCAGTTCCCAGAATTAAAACGATATTGCCATGCGAATTTATAACTAGCCCTAGGACAAATGAACCTAAGGTATTGATTAATAAAGTCTCGAGCGGAAGATATGAAGAGTGCAACTCTTTAACAAATTTATCAATTAGGTATCGCATGGGTGCGCCGACACCAGCACCTAAGGCAATTAGTAACCCTCTCATCGCTTGGCCCACTTCTTTTGCAGCAATTCATTAGTTGCCAAAACCAAAAGGTAGCTTCCAAATAACGAGGCGAGCGCATAACTAAAGGCGGCGGCGGTCTTGCCATCATTTAGGTATTGATCCATCTTTACCGCAAAGGCGGAGTAAGTAGTGAAGCCGCCGCAAAACCCAGCGCCCAGACCTGGTCGCCACCACCACTTTGGTGCTTCATGAAAATTAAGGTAAATCAAAAGTGCGGCAAGGAGCACGGTCCCAACATAATTAACTAATAGGACCGCCCACGGAAAGCCGTGATCTGGAATCGCCAACGCCACTGCCCATCGGGCGAGCGAGCCTGCAATCCCACCAAGAGCAACAACCGCTAACTTTTTCAGCGGTAACCTTTAATTGGCTTCTTATTGAAAATGCCGTTTAAGACCGAGGAAACGAAACTAATTACCAACGAAGCCAGAAGCGCTGACCAGAAATTTTTAACATCCAGCGAGCTGCTCCATCTAGCGGTAAGCATCAGCATGGCAGCGTTGATAACGACGCTGAAGAGACCGAAGGTAATTAAGACGAAGGGAAATGTCATTAGCTTTAAGAAGGAGCCAAAGAAGCTATTAATTAATCCGAAGAGTAGCGCGACCCAGAGATATTTCCTGGCGCCCCCATGAATGGTGATACCAGGAATCAAAGTAGTTGCTGCCCAAAAAGCTAATGCAAGAACTGCCCAACGAACAAGAAGTTTCATGCCTTAGAGAATACCGTCTCGCTTTCGGATTTTGGCGCCTAACCAGCGGGCAGGGTCATATTTCACGTCTACTACGCGCTCTTTCATCGGAATGATTGCGTTATCCGTGATCCGAATGTGCTCTGGGCATACTTCGGTACAGCATTTCGTGATGTTACACATTCCTAGCCCATGCTCTTCTTGGGCCTTCTGCTTGCGGTTCCGCAAGGTATCTAATGGGTGCATATCTAACTCTGCGATTCGGATAAAGAATCTTGGCCCAGCAAAGGACTTCTTATTCTCTTCGTGATCGCGAATTACGTGACAAGTGTCTTGGCATAGGAAGCACTCGATGCACTTTCTAAATTCTTGGCTGCGCTCGACATCAACCTGTTGCATTCGAGCTTCGCCTGGTTTCAGATGGGCAGGAGCTTCATATGCAGGAATCTCCATCGCTTTCTTGTAATTAAAGGAGACGTCAGTGACCAAATCTTTGATAACCGGAAATGCGCGAAGTGGGGTAAGGGTGATGGTTTCGTCCTCTTCAAAGCTTGCAACCTGGGTCATACATGCCAGCCGTGGCTTTCCATTGATCTCCATTGAACAAGAACCGCACTTACCGGCCTTACAGTTCCAACGAACCGCAAGGTCGTTCATCTGCTCGGCTTGGACGCGGTGAATGACATCGAGAACAACTTCACCCTCGTTGGCGTCAACGGTGATGTTTTGTAGCCCACCATCGGTCGAGTTACCTCGCCAAATTCGGAGATTAAGTTTGCGGGCCATTAGTTGGAACCACCCTTCGAAATTTCTTCCGGTGTCATATATTTCTCGAGTTCGTGAACATCAAAGAGATCAAAGAGATCCTTACGAATCATTGGCAGTTTCTGTGATTTCACATTGACCTGGCTGCCATCGAATGAGCTGATGTGGTTGACCTGACGCCATTGGGCGTTCATGCCTGGGAAATCATCGCGAGTGTGGCCACCGCGTGACTCTTCGCGAAGCAGGGCGGACTTTGCTGTGCTTTCAGCAACCAACAACATGTTGTCGAGGTCGAAGATCAAGTGGAAGCCAGGATTGAATTGGCGATCACCAGAAACCGTAACATTGGCTGAGCGCTTACGGATGTCCGCAATCTTGACGATGGCGTTTTCAATTTCGACTTTGGTTCGGATAATTCCCACCAAGTTATGAGTTACTTCCTGAAGTTCTGCGTGCAGCGCGTAGGGGTTCTCGCCACCGGTTTGGGCAAATGGCTTCTCAATCTTTTCCGCCGCGCTCTTGATAGTGGCTTCATTAACTGGGTTGGCGCCATTTTTCTTTACATATTCTGCAGCGCCAATTCCGGCGCGACGACCGAATACCAAGAGATCTGAGAGCGAGTTACCGCCAAGACGGTTCGAGCCGTGCATTCCGCCGGCAACTTCACCAGCAGCGAAGAGTCCAGGCACATTAACTGCTGCAGCAGAATCTGGATCAACTTCGACGCCACCCATAACATAGTGACAGGTTGGTCCAACTTCCATCGCCTCTTTGGTGATATCTACGCCAGCAAGCTCGTAGAACTGGTGCCACATCGATGGCAGCTTCTTTTTAATTACATCTGCTGGAAGGCGCTTGGAGACATCGAGGTAGACGCCACCATGTTCGGTACCTCGACCAGCTTTAACTTCAGAGTTAATGGCACGAGCAACTTCATCGCGAGGAAGTAGTTCTGGAGGGCGGCGATTGTTGGCTTGATCGTTATACCAACGATCAGCTTCGGCTTCATTGTCAGCATAAATAGCTTTGAAAACTTCAGGGATGTAGTTGAACATGAAGCGAATTCCGTCGGTATTGGTTAGCACGCCACCATCACCACGAACTGATTCGGTGACAAGAAGACCGCGAACTGAGGGTGGCCAAACCATTCCGGTTGGATGGAATTGCAAGAACTCCATATCGACCAGATTGCCGCCAGCCTTCAAAGCTAGAGCGTGACCGTCGCCGGTACCTTCCCAAGAGTTAGAGGTAATTTTAAAAGTCTTTCCGACGCCACCAGTTGCAAGAACAACTGCTGGGGCTTCGAAGAGAACTTCGGAACCGGATTCGCGCCAGTAACCGTAGGCGCCAGAAACTTTGCCGTTATCTTTCAAGATATCGGTAATGGTTAGTTCAGCAAAGACCTTGATAAAGCTTTCTGCATCTCCATGATCGCGAGCATCTTTTTGTTGCAGAGCAACAATCCGTTGTTGCATCGTGCGAATAAGTTCAAGACCGGTGCGGTCTCCGACGTGTGCCAAACGAGGGTACTCGTGGCCACCGAAGTTACGTTGCGAAATTTTGCCTTCTTTGGTGCGATCGAAGAGCGCGCCCCATACTTCTAATTCCCATACTCGCTCTGGCGCCTCTTTGGCATGAAGTTCCGCCATTCGATAATGATTAAGGAACTTACCGCCGCGCATTGTGTCGCGGAAGTGAACCATCCAGTTATCGCTGTCGTTGACGTTACCCATCGAAGCGGCAACGCCGCCCTCTGCCATAACAGTGTGAGCCTTGCCAAAGAGCGACTTGCAAATAATCGCAACTCTTAGTCCCGCTTCGCGCGCTTCAACAGCTGCACGTAAACCAGCACCACCAGCACCAATTACGAGAATGTCGTACTTGTATCGTTCAATTGAATTAGTCATGGTGCTCGCTTAAAAGAAGTAGAAGTTGGTTATGGAACCTGAAGAAACTTGACGAACATAGAGATCGGCAAGCGCAACGCCAAAGAGAGAAATCCAGGCGAAGTTCTGGTGCTTGTGATTCAAGATTGATACATAAGTCCACAGCTTGTAGCGAATTGGGTGCGCCGAAAAGTTGCGAAGTCGCCCGCCGATAGTGTGGCGACAAGTATGGCAAGAGGCGGAGTACAACCATAGAAGGGTTGCGTTAGCCAGCAAGACCAAAGTTCCTACCGAGAGATGGCCCCACTGCATATGACCATCAACAAGTTTACGGAAAGCCAAAATTGCATCGATTGTTAGGAAGACGTTAAATACTAACCCGGCGTAGAAGAAGTAGCGGTGCGCATTTTGCAGGATTAGTGGCTTGCGAGTTTCGCCGGTGTACTTTGAATGAGGCTCTGCGACTGCACATGCAGGTGGTGACATCCAGAAGGAGCGGTAGTAAGCCTTGCGGTAGTAATAGCAAGTCATTCGGAAGCCAAGTGGGAATAACAAGATAAATAGCGCGGGTGAGACTGTCATGCCGAAGATATGCAGAATCCCGATTGGAGTTCCGACTAACGAAGATCCCGTCAAACATTCCTTGGAAAGGCAAGGTGAGTAGAACGGTGAAATTAGCGGCTGTGATGCAATGAAGTAATTTGCATTTTCAAAAGCCCGAAATGAGGAATAGATAATGAATGAGACGAGCACGAAAACCGTGATAGCTGGTTGGAGCCACCAACGATCGGTTCGAAGGGTGCGCTCTGAAATCTTGGCGCGCCCGCTAGAGAAAACTCCTGTTGCCACCGATCACTCCTTAAGTGTTCGCATGCCGCAGCCTGCTCGACATAGATAGGAGAAGTTTCACCCTTTGGCATGGTTAACGCTAGGTAAGGGGTTGGCTTAAGCCTATGAAATCAACCACAGGAGTCGGTGGCTCAAGATTGCGGAAAATCTGGCGGAGGGCGAGGGATTTGAACCCTCGAAGGTTTCCCTTGCCGGTTTTCAAGACCGGTGCACTCGGCCGCTATGCGAGCCCTCCGTGGGCAAACTTACTGCCTAGAGTTCACGCGCTCAAAACCAGGTTATTCGGGAAGTTCCAATAGCTCTTCGATAATGATCGCCACCCCGTCATCTTGATGAGGTTCGGCAACAAATTTGGCATATTTGACGGCATCGGGGTGGCCATCGGCCATCGCCCATGATCTTGCGGTCCACTCCAGCATCGAGAAATCATTTGGGTTATCCCCGAAGCTGACGCAATCTTCGGCGGTTAGTCCAGCTCGCTCGGCCATCCGAGCCAAGGTCAACCCTTTTGAAACCCCTACCGCTGAAATTTCCAGAAGGGAATCGACGCCATTTGAATGGGTGACTGTTGCAATGCCGGCAAGCTCGCGAAGTGCAATCTCAAGCATTTCATCGGAAGTTAAATCGCCATCAGAACAACGAGCCAGAATCTTAAATGCCGGTTGAGTCATCAGAGTTTCGATCCGATCCACTCCGACATTGTCCATCCCAATATCCCATCGGGGGATATAGGCAATCTCGCGGTGAAAACGATCTTCAAATTCAACGGCGAATGAAATTGTTGGCATGGCCGCTCGCAATTTGCTGGCTACCAAAATCTGATTTTCTACCGGCATCAGCCACTCTTCTAAGACGCGCTGATTCTGCAAATCAAAGAGCATCGCACCATTGGCACAAATGGCATTTCCAAAACTAAATACTTCTTTGAGTTCCGCCATCCACCTTGGCGGTCGACCGGTTACAAAGAAGATCTCAATTCCCAAATTGTGTGCATTTGTGAAAGCCGCGACTGTTCGATCGGAGATAAATCCGTAATCGGCAACAATGGTGCCGTCTAGATCAGTTGCGATTAACTTCGGTCGTTTGCCTGGGATGCTCATGCTGGCAACAAAGTATCAACGCCAAGGAAGGGGCGAAGTGCCATTGGCACATTTACTGATCCGTCAGCGTTCTGGTGATTTTCCAAAATGGCAACAATCATTCGAGGAATCGCAACTAACGTGCCATTAAGGGTGGCAACTGACTTGGTACCGGTCGCATCTTTGTAGCGAATATTCAATCGTCGAGCTTGGAATTCCGTGCAGTTAGAGGTGCTAGTTACTTCGCGATAAGTCCCTTGGGTAGGAATCCAGGCTTCACAATCGAATTTACGAATCGCGCTGGAACCCAAGTCGCCCGATGCCACATCAATCACGCGAAATGGAATTTCCATTGCATTGAGAAAATCTTTCTCCCACTGTAAAAGTCGTTGATGTTCAGCGGCGGCATCTTCAAGTTTGCAGAAGGAGAACATTTCAACTTTATCGAATTGGTGAACTCGAATGATTCCGCGTGTGTCCTTGCCGTAAGTTCCAGCTTCGCGGCGGAAGCAAGAGGAGTAACCGGCATAGCGAAGTGGTAGCGAGCTCTCATCCAGAATTTCGTCCATGTGATAAGCAGCCAATGGCACTTCGGCGGTTCCAACTAAATAGAAATCATCTTCTTCTAAATGGAAAACATTTTCCGCAGCTTGACCAAGAAAACCAGTGCCCTCCATTGCTGGTGGCTTAACAAGTACTGGTGGAATCACCGGAATGAAGCCGGCCTTGGTAGCGGAAGAGATCGCATAGTTAACCAATGCAAACTCTAGAAGTGCTCCCATTCCGGTTAGGTAATAGAAGCGAGCGCCCGAGACTTTTACCCCGCGCTCGGTATCAATGGCTTTAAGAATTTTTCCTAGTTCAACATGATCTTTAGCTTCAAAACCCTCAGCTGCAAAATCGCGCGGCGTTCCAATTTCTTCAAGAACCACGAAGTCGGCTTCGCCACCAACTGGCGCCTTTGGATCTATTAAATTGGAAATCTTCAGCAAAATTTGTTGAGTGTTAGTTTCCGCTTCGGCGCGAATCGCATCTGTGCTCTTTACCTTTGCGGCCAACTCTTTGGCATTCTCTAGTAGCGCAGCTTTTTCATCACCTTTTGCGGCGCCAACCGCTTTTGAGAGAATATTCTGTTCAGCGCGGTATTTTTCAAATTCTACAATCGCATTTCGACGAAGATCATCGGCAGCCAAAAGTTGATCAACCAATGCAGGGTCTTCGCCACGTACTCGTTGAGAGTTACGAACGGCTTCGGCTTCTTCGCGAAGTACCTTTAAATCAATCATATTGGAAAGCCTACCGATTAATTAGTGCGACGAGCGCGCGGATAAGAACCAAGGAATCTGATGTCTTCGCAAATTGCGCGCAGACCTTCGATCGCCTGATGTACTGGTTGGTCATCAATATGGCCTTCGGCATCAATGATGAAGTGGTAGTGCCCAAGCTCGCGACCAGTTGGGCGACTTTGAATGAAAGTTAAATTCACATTCTGCTTCGCGAACTCAGTCAGAATCTCAAGGAGCGCGCCGGCATGATCGATATCTATGAAGGCCGCTAATGAGGTGCGGTCGTTTCCAGTTGGCTTGGAAGCGACGCTCGGTTTTTCAACCACCACAAACCTGGTTACCGCTCCCTCGTTATCACCAATGTTATTGGCCAGAATGGTCAAGCCATATTTCTCAGCGGCATATTCAGCTGCAATCGCAGCGTCGTAATTTCCGGCGCTTAACCCGGCGGCGGCGGCGGCGGTCGACGCGGTTTCGAGGATTTCGGCAGCTGGCCAGTTCTTCGCCACAAAAGTGCGGCACTGGGCCTCGGCATGTGGGTGGGTGGCAATTTTGGTGATCGCCTTATCCTTATTGGCGGGCAAAACCATTAAGGAAAATGAGACCGGCAACGTGGTTTCAGCCGAAATTATTAAAGGCTCGCCGCTGGCTAACTCATCCAGGGTTCGCGCCACCACGCCCTCAACTGAGTTCTCGATCGGGACCAGAGCTTTGTCAGCCTCGCCGGATCGAACTGCTTCCAGCGCGGCGGTCACATTGGCATAGGGAACAAGCTCATCGGTGGCAATCGAAATTTGGCGCAAAGCTGCTTCGGTGAATGTCCCGGAAGGGCCTAAGTAGGCGTAACGCGTCATGCTCTTAGCCTAACCGAGCGCCTCTCGGGCGAGTGCCGGCTTATCGCTCATGATCACATCGACGCCCAATTCGTGACAGAGACGGACATCGACTGCCTCATTAACGGTCCAAACGAATACTTTCTTGCCCTGCTTATGCATTTGGGAGACCAATTCTGGGTTCTTTCTCACGATATGAATGCCTGGCCCCAAAATGGGCGCCGGGTTAGATTGCAAAAAGAGCGGGTGCTGAATTAAGAAGACACTTTCGAAGGGCGATTTGCAGAGTCGACGAACTGCGCGCTCTGAAAAAGACATGATCGTGATCCATATTCCACTAGCCGAAATCTCTCTCTGCTTTCGGTCGAGCAATTTCAGAAGTTCAATTTCAATAGCGCTTCCAGTTGGCACTGGGTGCTTCGTTTCAACGGCAAGATTTTTCTTATTCTGGATCGCCAAATCAAGGAGCGCCTCAAATTTCAAGGGACTAGCAAAGGCCAACTCTTCGTAGCTTGAACTAGAGATTCGATGCTTCTTCCCCGTCATCCTTAAAGTCGTTGAATCGTGCCAACAGATCATTTCGCCATCTTTGGTTAGTCGAATATCGCACTCGAAACCATCTGCACCTTCTGAGATGCCCGCCTCATAGGCTAGGAGGGTGTGTTCGGGATGGGTGGTGTGGGCACCGCGATGGGCATAGATCAACATGTGCGCGAGAGGGGATTTGAACCCCTACACCCTTGCGAGTACACGGACCTGAACCGTGCGCGTCTGCCGTTCCGCCACTCGCGCTTCATTGAAAGCGAGATTAGCACCGTTAGGCTACTTACCTGAAGCGCAGCGAAGTCGAGAGTAGTAACTAAGGAGGTTAGTTTCGTGTGGATCTTTAAGACCAGCGCGCAATCTGACCTTGGGTTAATTCGCGATGGCAACGAAGATTCCGCGCTTGTCAGCGCCCGGTTGGTAGCTGTTGCTGATGGTATGGGCGGCCATGTTGGCGGCGAAGTAGCATCAAAGATCGCGATCGGTACCTTGGCAAAGCTGCAATCAGTGCTCGATGATCCAATGATTGACGCTGATTCTCGAGAAGACCTGTTACTCAATATTACCTACGAAATCGATAATGAAATTTCACTGCGCACCTTGGCTGATCCAAAGCTAACTGGAATGGGAACCACATTAACTGCGTTGCGCTTAGAAGGTAAGGCAGTTGAGTTAGTACATGTTGGCGATTCTCGTTGCTATCGCTACCGCGAAAATAAACTTTCGCAATTGAGTTACGACCATACTGTCATGCAAGAATTGTTGGACCAGGGTCGTTTGACTCCCGAAGAAGTTCATAGCCATCCGCAGCGTTCGCTATTAACTCAAGTGTTAATGGGCAACTCAAATATCGATCCAGTTTTGATGGTCTTCCCGGCCGAAATTGGGGACCACTATCTTTTGTGCAGCGATGGGTTAAGCAGTGTGTTATCGGATTTAGAAATATTGGAGATTATTAGATTAAGTAGCGCCGACCTAGTAGTTCCAAATTTAATCGCGGCTACTAAATCAAAAGGTGCGCCAGACAACATCACTATCCTTTGGGCAGAAGTTGTAACAACCACCAAAGTATCCGGGAAGCAAAAGTTGTTAGGCGCTGCAAATGAATAGAATTTTGGGAGATCGCTACTCCCTCGGCGAAATGATCGGCACGGGCGGTATGGCCGATGTATATATCGGTCAAGATTTAAGGTTGAATCGTAAAGTTGCAGTAAAGATTCTGCGTAGTGATTTGGCGCGCGACCCTTCCTTTGTTGCGCGGTTTCGCAAAGAGGCGTTGGCTGCAGCTGGTTTGAATTACCCCGGAATTGTTGCGGTCTACGATTCTGGTGAGGAAGGAAATAGTTCTTACATTGTTATGGAGCTAGTAACTGGTCATACCCTTCGCGAAATTGTCCACAGCGGTGAACGACTCTCTGTTAAGCGCTCATTAGAAGTAGTTGCTGGAGTACTAGAAGCGCTGAGCTACTCGCATGCCAATGGCATTATTCATCGTGACATAAAGCCCGGAAATATTATGTTGACCGACGCGGGCGACGTGAAGGTGATGGATTTTGGTATTGCGCGAGCGCTGGACGATATTGGCGCAACCATGACCAACACTTGGAATGTTGTCGGAACTGCTCAATATTTATCGCCCGAACAAGCCACCGGTGAAGTTGCGGATCGGCGAAGTGATATTTATTCCGTGGGCTGCTTGCTCTATGAATTACTAACAGGAAAGCCACCTTTTTCTGGCGATACTCCGGTTTCGATTGCATACCAGCATGTTTCAATGCCTTTTCTGCCGCCGTCAGAAGTTGTTCCAGGACTTGACCAAAATTTGGATAAGGTTTTGGCAGTTGCACTCTCTAAAGATCCAAATCAGCGCTACCAGAATGCCGAAGATATGTTGCTCGATCTTCAGCGAGTAATGCGTGGCCAAAACGTCACAACGAAAGTTAAGAAAGTTACCAAGATTAAATGGTGGCGAATTGTGGCGCTTCTAATAACGGTCGCCCTACTAGTAGTTGGAACAATTTTTGGACTGAGTAAGACGCCTAAAACTGTAATTCCGCTTCAGGTTCCAAATGTTGTGGGTCTAACCAAAGATCAAGCCTTGCCATTACTTACAAATTTTACGGTTACCTTCACCCACGCTCCTAGCTCGCAAATTCCGAAAGACCGAATTTCGATTCAAGTTCCAGTTGCAACTTCTAAAGTACAACGGGGCAGTAGTGTCACGCTAACAATTTCTGACGGTGCCGGTGACACGACTGTTCCGGTTGATCTTGTAGGAATGACGCTAGAAGCGGCGCGCAATAGTTTGGCCGCGGCTGGATTAGTAATTACCACTACCGTTCCGATGGATTCCAGTGAAGCGCCCGGAACGGTTTTGAAAGTTACGCCAGGTGGTGGCACGACTATTACCGCCGGTGGTGGCGTTATTTTGCAGATTGCCAGCGGAAATGCTGCCGTGCCAACTTTGTTAGGGATGAATGAGATTCAAGCTCGAACCGTTTTGACTCAAGATGGTTTCCTAGTTCAAGTTGTCTTTGCTTATGATGCTAATCAACCGCTAGATGTTGTCTTGGCACAAGCACCTGATGGGGCAACTGCCCAACCAATTGGAAGCTCAGTGACGATCACTGTTAATAAGGCGCAGAACTAACTCTTCTTTACGACTGGCGATAACCCCTCGGATCGAGCGCGCGCACCTGCATCACCGCAGGCAACTAACCAATTGCCCAACATCTGATGGCCGAACTGCGTCAAGACTGATTCCGGGTGAAATTGCACGCCCGAAATTGGCAAAGTTCGATGTTGAATCGCCATCACCACACCGGAGTCTGTACTTCCCGTAACTTCTAATTCTGGTGGCAAAGTGTCGGGCTCTATCGCTAACGAGTGATACCGAGTTGCTGTAAATGGATTAGCGATATTTTTTAAAATGCCAACACCATTGTGATGAACTATCGAAGTCTTGCCATGAAGTAATTCCGGCGCGCGCGAAACGGTGGCGCCAAATGCCACACCAATCGCTTGGTGTCCTAAGCAGACTCCAAGCAGTGGAATTGTTGTTGCCGCAGCGAACTTAACTAAGTCAACACTTACCCCTGCGCTTTCGGGAATTCCAGGGCCAGGAGAGATCAAGATGCCATCAAAGTTTTTAGCTTCAGAAATGGCTACTTCATCATTTCGTAGCACAGTGCACTCGGCGCCGATTTGGGCCAGATACTGGACCAGGTTGAAGACGAAGGAGTCATAGTTATCGACCACCAGGATCTTCGGAGCGCTTGTAGCCATGGCTTTATTGTGGTGTAACCTTTCGCTATGCCTAAATCGAAGGTCCGCAAAAAGGATAAATCCCACCTACCCGCAGAGGCCAATAACGCCTTTGTTCTGCCGAAGGAGAGCCCAAAATGGCTCGCCCCGGTGATGGTTGCGGCTTTCCTAGCTGGTCTAATCTGGATCGTAATCTTCTACATAAGCTCCACCAGTTACCCAATTCCACACATTGGGGCTTGGAATATGGTTGTCGGTTTTGGCTTTATCGCCGCCGGTTTCACCCTCGCAACGAGATGGCGCTAATTACAACCATGTAATTCTCCACATGGTGGATAAACCTTGTGGATAACTTCTTACCTAAAAACCTTGATCGCGTAGGTTGCTGCTGCCCCACCTAAAATCCCGCCAACATGGGCATGCCAATCGATTCCGGGGATCACAAAGGTCAGAATTAAGTTGACCACGATAATTCCGCCGACGCTGCGGTAATCAACCCCCATCCGCCGGCCAGTAACCAACATGGCGGCAAAGAGACCAAAGATCGCACCCGAGGCTCCGACGCCGGGAACGTTTTGGGGGTTCAAGAGATTTGAGGCGAAAGAGGCGGTTAAAAGTGAAACGAGAAAAATTATTGAAAAGCGAACTTTTCCGTAATAAGCCTCAACCGGCGTACCTACCGAAAAGAGCGCCAACATATTGAAGATCAGGTGGGTCCAACTTGCGTGCGTTAGTGAGACGGTAAGAAATCGATACCACTCACCGGTTGCCACACCATGAACTAACCCGTCACTCAAGATTGCGCGTTTTATGAGAAAGAGCTTCTCTTGAAGTGGCGGGTTGGTGAGATTTGGAAAGTAAGAGGCGACGATATAAAAACCCGTGATTAGTGCAACCAGCGAGTTAGTGAGCGAGCCTTTAACTTTCATGGATTAAAGTTTCTTATTCACTGATTGTTACAGAGTTGATCGTCACTGCTTGGAGTGGACGATCTTGTGCCCCAGTCTTGGTGGTGGCGATTGCATCTACAACCTTCTGGGAATCAGCATCTTTAACTTCACCAAAAATGGTGTGTTTACGATTTAACCACGCAGTTGGCGCAACGGTAATAAAGAATTGAGAACCGTTAGTGCCCGGACCAGAGTTTGCCATTGCAAGTAGGTAAGGGCGATCGAAGCCAAGTTCGCCGTGAAACTCATCAGCGAAGCGATAGCCCGGGCCACCAGTTCCGGTGCCAAGTGGGTCGCCACCTTGGATCATAAAGTTTGCAATGACGCGGTGAAAAACAGTGCCATCGAAAAGATTAGCGTTGCTTTTTTCGCCAGTGCGAGGATCGATCCATTCCCGTGCACCTGTAGCAAGCTCAACAAAGTTGGCTACCGTTTTAGGTGCATGGTTAGGAAAAAGTTCAACAGTGATATCACCCAAATTGGTGTGAAGGATGGCAGTAGACATTTAGGCCCTTTCAAAAGATACGAAGATTTCATAAGTCCTTGATAAACAATGGCAATACTTTACGACATTACCCGCAACTCTTCTTAATTCGCCCAGATTGAGCCTAGTTTTTGACGAAAAGCTGCTGAAATTGCGCGACTGGCATCTTGAGAAGTCCCTCAAAATCCAGGGTTTTGGCCAAAATGTTCGATTGCTGTTCTTGGTCAAAAATGCGGGCTAAATTTTTACGATATTTCTCAATTAGTAAGGGAATGCCTTCGGAGCGCCGGCGTCTATGTCCAATGGGATATTCCACTACGACCTCATCCATCACGGTGTCGTCTTGAAATTCGATAGTAATCGCATTGGCAATGGATCGTTTTTCAGGGTCGTGATAATCCAAGGTAAATTGTGGATCTTCTACGCAGGTGATTTTTTCGCGCAATGCATCAATTCTTGGATCTGCTGCAACATCGTCTTCGTAATCTTTTGCGGTTAACCGTCCAAAGATTAGAGGAACTGCAACCATATATTGAATGCAATGATCGCGGTCCGCCGGATTATTTAACGGTCCTCTTTTATCGATTATGCGAATACATGCCTCGTGAGTTCTAATGGTTACTTTCTTGATCTGATCCACGTCTTTTCCATTTTTCGCCATCCAGCCATAAAGCGTTAAGGCCGCTTCACATGCGGTTTGGGAATGAAATTCTGCTGGGAATGAAATTTTAAAGAGGATGTTCTCCATAACGTATGAACCGTAGGGGCGTTGAAACTTAAAGGCTTCACCTTTGAAGGAGACATCATAAAATCCCCAAGTCTTTGCGGTTAGGACCGATGGATATCCCATCTCTCCGGCCGCAGCCAAGAGCGCAAGCCGAACTCCTCGAGAAGTTGCATCACCTGCCGCCCAAGATTTTCGCGAACCAGCATTAGGAAAATGTCGATAGGTGCGAAGTGATTGACCATCTACCCATGCAAGTGAGACTGCGTTCAACGTTTCTTCGCGGGTAAGTCCCATCAATTGGCAGACAACGGCGGTTGTCGCTACTTTGACCAAAATAACGTGATCGAGCCCAACCTTATTAAAAGAATTCTCGAGAGCGATACAGCCTTGAATTTCATGAGCTTTAATCATGGCGGTTAAAACATCTCGCATCACCAGAGGTTTTGCTCCGCTTCGTGAAAGCCAATCTGCCGTCGCCAAAATCCCACCGAGATTGTCGGATGGGTGACCCCATTCGGCGGCTAACCAGGTGTCATTGAAATCTAGCCAACGAATTGCGGCACCAATATTGAAGGCGCCTTGGACGACATCGAGTTCGTAATTTGTGCCTGGCACTCGGACCCCGTTTGTTACGGTGATCCCGGGAACGAGTGGCCCTAAAAGCTTGGTACAGGCTGAGTATTCCAAAGCTTCTAAACCGCATCCCAAAGTGTCCAGCAAGCAGTTGTACGCGGTCTCGTATGCGAGTTCAGAGTTGATTTCGAAATTAAGAGCGTATTCAACGATATCTACAATTTCTTGATCAAAAGGTTGAGAACTTTTTACTATATTGCTACTCAATGTTTTTCCTAACGGTTGTTGAGCGAAATAAATGTCAGATCTTCTGGTCCAGTGTAAATGGCACTTGGTCGAATAATTTTGTTGTCGATGCGTTGCTCAATTACATGTGCTGACCATCCAGTTGTCCGGGCAATGACGAATAGCGGGGTAAAGAAAGAGGTTGGGATTTGCATTGCGTTGTAAGCAACAGCCGAGAACCAATCAAGATTGGGGAACATGCCTTTAATTTCCCACAAAGTTCGCTCTAGTCGTTCTGCAATGTTATAAAGCCCTGGTTGGTCAACACTCAAATCGTGAGCAACTTTCTTAATGATCTCACTTCGCGGATCGCTGATTGTGTATACCGGATGACCGAATCCGATTACTACTTCCTTGTTTGCCACCCGATTACGAATATCAATATCAGCTTCATCGGGGTCGGTATACCGTTGTTGCACCTCAAGAGCTACCTCATTGGCGCCGCCATGCTTTGGACCGCGTAACGCACCAATAGCGCCGACTAACGATGAATAAATATCACTTCCGGTTCCTGCAATAACTCGAGCGGTAAAGGTAGATGCGTTGAATTCATGTTCAGAATAAAGAATTAGTGAAATATCCATTGCACGTTCCCACTCGGGCGGCGTGACCTTCCCATGTAAAAGAAAGAGGAAGTGCCCTGCGGTTGATGAGGAGTCAGAAAATTCACTAATCTGAATTCCATTAAATGCAAAGTGATACCAGTACAACAAAATTCCAGGCTGGAGGGCAATCAATCGATCTGCGATTTGGCGGGTACCTTCAGAGGGATGGCTTAGGTTTTCTGGTTCAAGCGTTCCCAACATCGACACACCGGTTCGTAACACATCCATTGGGTGGGTATCTCTGGGAAGTTGCTCCAGTACTCGCTTTAGCGCTTCTGGGATCGATCGCAGGCCCACAAGTTTCAATTTGTAATCTGCTAACTCGGAAGTATTTGGTAAGTGACCATATATAAGTAGGAATGCCACCTCTTCAAATACGCAGTAATTGGCAAGGTCGGCAATGTCATAGCCGCGATAATGCAGGTCGTTTCCACTTCGCCCGACAGAGCATAGTGCGGTCGTTCCAGCCGGCACTCCTGAAAGTGCAACCGACTTCTTGGCCTTAAACTCGGTCAATTCTTCTCCTCTTGAAATTTATCTAGAGCACTTTCATATGAGTAGTAATCGATTCGCTGGTAAAGCTCCTCGCGTGTTTGCATTGTGTCGATAACACTTGCTTGGGTACCTGTCTGTCGAATGGTTTCGTACACCATTTCGGCGGCCTTGTTCATTGCGCGGAATGCGCTTAGCGGGTAGAGAACGATGCCTACTCCAACCGTTCGTAACTGGTCGACGGTAAAGAGTGGTGTCTTTCCGAATTCGGTTATGTTCGCCAAAATCGGTACTGAAAGCTGAGAGGTAAAGTTCTTGTAAGTATCAAGGTCAGCGATTGCTTCTGGAAAAATCATATCCGCGCCTGCCGCTATATATGCTTGAGCGCGCTCCAACGCGGCGCCAATACCCTCGTTAGCTAGGGCATCAGTTCTCGCCATAATTGTGAAGTTCTCGTCGGTACGGGCATCGACCGCTGCTTTGATGCGATCACACATTTCCGCCAGAGAGACTAATTCTTTATTAGGGCGGTGACCACAACGTTTTGCGCCAACTTGGTCTTCGATGTGCAGCGCTGATGCGCCCGCCTTTATTAGCTCTTTAACAGTTCGGGCGATATTGAAAGCGGAAGGACCAAAACCAGTATCGGCATCAACTAAAAGTGGTAGATCACAAACATTGGTAATACGCCGAACATCGGTAAGCACATCATCCAGAGTGGTAATTCCCAAATCCGGAATTCCCAGCGAACCCGCCGCGACGCCACCGCCGGAAAGGTAAATCGCTTTATATCCAGCGCGTTTTGCCAGCAGTGCGTGATTGGCATTAATGGTTCCGACTACCTGTAGTGGTTGCTCCAGTTGAACTGCTTCGCGAAATGTTGTCATTGAGAAGTCCAACCACCATCTACTGGAATTGCGGCTCCGGTGATGTTGTGTGCCGACTTAGAACAGAGAAAAAGCGCCACTTGGCCGATATCGTCAGGTGTAGACATGCGACGTGAAGGTTGTTTTTCCGAGAGCAGATCAGCAATACCTGCCGCTCGATCCCCGTTGAATTTAGCCACTCGGGCTTGGATTTGCGGCTCAATGAGAGCGGTTTCAACCCAGCCGGGGCAGATCGCATTAACTGTAACTCCACCTGATTCGCGAGTGCCAGCATCTGCAAATTCCAAAGCAGTAACTCGAGTAATTCCGATAATTCCGTGTTTGGCCGCGACATATGGCGCTTTTGCGACCGAAGCAACCAGGCCATGAACTGAAGCAGTGTTGATGACTCGGCCATAACCACGTTCGGCCATTTGCGGCAAAAGCAATCTCATGGTGTCGAAGACTGAAGAAAGATTGATCGCAATGATGTCGTCCCATTTCCCACGCGGCATTTCAACGGTAGGTGCCGTAAATTGAATACCGGCGTTGTTACACAAAATATCAACCGGCCCGCCAAGTAAAATATTTTTAATTAGCTCTTCAGTGGCTGCACTATCACGCAGATCTGAAACAAAAGTTTCAACTCTTCTGGCACCGGCGCTTTTGACCGCCAATACTGCGGCATCAATTGTTGCCTGGTCTGCTAGGCCATGAAGAACCAGGTCAACACCTTCTCGTGCCAACGCTGTGGCAATTCCCAGCCCAATTCCTTGAAAAGAGCCTGTGACAAAGGCTCTCCGACCTTGAAGTTCTCCCATACTTACTCCGGATCTCCGTAGATGAGTTGCGCGCATTTTTCAGCGCCAGTTGCCTCTAACAAAATGTCATAGTGGTTGGTATCGGGAATTATTACTAATTTGAGTTTCGGAAAGGTGGGCAGCACATGTTCTAGAACTTGAACCGGATAGAGGCCACCCTCTTCATTCTGTAGACCTCGATCCGCTTTCACAAAAAGGACCTCATCGCGTAGACCTTTCAGACTGTCGCTTATCAAAGTGTCACCGAACATATTTTGGTTATCGCCGATAACTGCCTCGACATTGGTGGCGGCGTGGAGTTCTGGCGCCTGGCCGCGAAGGTCATAATCCACATACTCATCCATTGCTGGGCTCCAGCCTTTGTTAAAAGCAGCTTGAGATTTCCAGTACTCGCGGTACTCCGCTTTCGAACTGAACTTCATAGCCAATCTTGCTAAAGCGGGTCCTAACACCAATGGCAGAATCTGTTCGATCGTCATCCCTGGCGGCAAAGGTAAGGGGATTCCCCCATCTATAAGAACTGTTTTGGCAACTCGATCTGGGTAAAGCCCTGCCAAGACAACGGCGACAAACGCACCCATCGAATGTCCGATTACATCAATCGACTCCAGCCCGAGATAGTCAATGACCGCAACTAAATCTTTGGCGTGGGAACGCATTCCAAAGGGACCGGGAAGTTGATTGGAATCGCCCCGACCACGCAAATCAACGGCATAGGGCAAATATCCGCGAGCTATCAATGACTGGGCAAGGAGTTGAAATGCCCGATTGGAAGAAGTCACACCGTGCACCAGAAGAACTGGAGTGGCAGCACTCTCGGGTCCGTATCGAAATAGTGCGAGATCGCCACCATCTACTTTTACCAGGAATCTCGCAGTTGGTATGAAAGCTGCCGAATTCATAAATAGAGAATAGCCGTTTCGTCAATCTTTCGTATGAAAAGTGTTGTGAAATTGTAACAATCACAATCGGACGATAAGAAAACTCGCGGCTAGACTTAAAACAACTAATAAGCCAATTGGTATGCGATTGGCTTTCCTAACCCTCTAGGAGAAAAGTAAATGGGAATCCGTTCAAAATTAACTCGTATTGGAGTGGCTGCGCTCTCTGTCGCACTAGTTGCGCCTGCCGCCCTCACAGCACCTGCGGGAGCTGCCGCAGATATCAAGATTGGCGTAATCACAGCAACATCAGGAGGTTTGAAGTCCTACGGTGATGCTTATAACGCAGCGCTCGACTGGGGCTTGAAGTATTACACCAATGGAAAAATGTCCATTAATGGAGCAAAGCTTGTAGTAACCAAGAAAGATGATGGTGGCGATCCTGCTGCTGCAACCGCGGCATTTAAAGATATGGTCGGAAATGGAACCAAAATAATTGTCGGCACCGCTTCATCAGCTGTTGCGCTGACATTGGCACCACTCGCCGCACAGAACAAAGTTCTATACATTTCCGGACCTGCTAAAAATGATCTTGTTGTTAGTGCAGCTAATAAGTATGTCTTCCGTTCCGGAAACAACTCCAGCCAAGATCTAGCTCCGCTTGCTGGTATCAGCCCAATTAAGGGCAAGAAGGTTGTTCTCTTTGTTGAAGATAACGCTTTTGGTGCTGGAAATATCGCAGCCGCCAGAGCGCTTCTTGGACCAAAGGGTGCAGTGTTTGATGAGATCAAGGTTGCAACCACTGCAACAGATTTCACCCCTTATGCCAAGAAAGCCGCTGACTCTGCTGGTGCTTACATCTTCATCGCATGGTCAAATGCCTTGACCGCTGGTGGAATGTTCACCGCGTTAAAGCAACAAGGTGCCTTTGCTAAGAGCCGTCCAATTACTGGTCTTGCTGGCGTATCTTCTTATGACATCTATGGAACCATCTTCGATGGCACCAACGCGGTCTTGACCAACAGTTACTTCCCTGCCGTCTTCTCCAGCGCTGCAGCTTCGTCGCTTAACGCCGAATATGCCGCGACCAAGCAATCCCAGGACCTCTTCACCCCAACAGGTGCTGATGCCGCCCGCATGATTGTTCGCGCTCTGACTGGCAACACCGATGTAAATATCGATACCGCGATTAGCAACCTCGAGGGTTACTCATGGTTGGGCGTCAAGGGTCGTATGACCATTAATGCGACCACTCACCAATTGATCCAACCAATGTTCTTGGTATCTCTTAATAAAAACGGATCACATTATGTTCCGAAGCTTGTCCGTACCCTCTTCAATGTGGGGCAATAAGCAATAAAGTTAAGTTAATTAGTACGGGAAGCCTGGCGCTAATTTGGTGTCAGGCTTCTCTCGTTCAAACCAAAAGGTTATTTCCCTAAATAACAAATCGCAAAGAGGTGATGAGTGGAATCGGCGTTAAGTGTTAACGATTTGAGTTTGACGATCGGCGGCGCCAAGATCCTTGACGGGATTACTCTTTCTGTTGCCCAAAATGAAACTTTGGGAATTATCGGCCCTAATGGCGCTGGTAAAACCTCGCTCTTTAATCTCTTGTCGGGCCTGCGAGCTCCTACCCGCGGAGAAATATTTCTGGGTGAAACCAACATCACCCATAAGGCGCCATACGAGCGCGCTAAATTAGGGCTCGCCCGAACATTTCAGACTTCTAGTATTTTTCCAAATCTCACCTGTTTAGAAAATGTGCGAATCGCCGCACAAGCCGCGAATAACAAATCCTTAAATATTGTTAAGAACGCCTACAACTTTCCTGAGGTAGTTGCAAAGGCGCAGGAAGGTTTAGACCAAGTCGGACTTAGTTCCAGGTCATTGCAAATTGCTGGCTCATTGTCGCACGGAGATAAAAGACGGCTAGAGATTGCGATTGTGCTCGTCTCAAATTCTGAAGTGATATTGCTAGATGAACCAATGGCTGGCATGAGTGTGGAAAATGTTCCGGAGCTTGTTGAAATCATTCGCTCCTTAAAAACCATTCATAACAAGACGGTTCTTATTGTCGAGCACCACATGGAGGTCATTTTGGGTTTGGCTGATCGCTTGGCAGTTTTAAATTATGGTGAGTTACTTGTTTGTGATACCCCAGCCAATGTAATTGCCAATCCCATTGTTCAAAGTGCCTACATCGGGGAGGCGCTATGAATGTGCTCTCCTTAAGCGACCTAAATGTCAAAATCAATGAATCCCATATTTTGCACGGGGTAACTTTTGAAGTTCCAACCCACTCTGTTACTGCCCTGTTGGGAAGGAATGGTGTTGGCAAATCCACAACCCTAAAAGCCATTATGGGGTTATACCAATCGCATGGATCGATCGAACTCAATGGTCAATCGATTGCTGGCAAACTTACCTACAAGATTGCCCAAGATGGAATTGCCTACGTCCCGGAAGATCGCGAAATCTTCGCTTCCCTGACTGTTAAAGAGAATCTCGCGTTGGCGACCAGAGATGAAAATGATCTAGAGCGCCAGGAACTGGTTCATACCCTCTTTCCCGAACTGAGAACGCGGGCGGCACAACGTGCAGGGACGCTCTCTGGAGGACAACAACAAATGGTGGCTATTGCTCGCGCCCTAGTAAATCAAAATGAAATTATCCTTATCGATGAACCTACAAAAGGTCTGGCGCCGAAACTGGTTACTGAAGTAGCTGATGCGCTAGGACGAGTCGCTGGCGCAACCACAATGTTGTTAGTCGAACAAAATCTGCCATTGGTAAAGCGTATTGCCCAGCATGTGATCGTTATGGATCAAGGTCGTGTTGTTTTCCAAGGAGGACCGGAAAATCTGCACGACCCAGAATGGGTACACGCCATGCTCGGCGTTAGTGGGGGTCACAAATAATGGATACCTTCTTATTGATTGGTATTACCGGTATTGGTCTAGGTGCCCTCTATTTCCTTGTTGCCGCTGGGCTCTCACTAATTTACGGATTGATGGGGGTCCTTAATTTCGCTCATGGCTCTTTCCTGACTGTCGGCGCCTTTGTTGGACTCTGGTTCTCTAGTCAGGTTATGCATGTCAGTAACACTTGGACTTTTATCGGTGCCATGGTTTTAGGAGGATTGGCAGCAGGTCTCTTTGCGCTCTTGGTAGAGCGGATTGTTATTTCTCGTTTGTATGAACGCCATATCGATCAAGCTTTGGTTACCGTCGGAATCGCATTGGTAGTTGGCGCAGTGCTTGCTGGCTGGTTTGGTAACGATCTACGACTATTACCTACACCTTCCTGGTTTATTAATACCGTCAGTATCGGTTCGGCTCACATTCCAGTTGATCGCTTCCTTTATATCGGAGTTGCGGTCATATTGTTAATTGCAAATACCATTCTCTTGCGCTTTTCTCGTATTGGTCTGGTGATTAGAGCTGGTGTTGAGAACCGACAAATGGTTGCTGCTTTAGGAATTAATGTTCGCCTAGCTTTTAGTACCGTTTTCTTTATCGGTGGTTTTGCTGCCGGAGTCGGTGGCGTGCTGGTCTCGGCTTACTCAAATGGTGTTTCACCACTGATCGCTGGTTCGTACCTTATTTATGGCTTTATTGTTGTGGTTATTGGCGGAATGGGATCAGTCCCAGGAAGCTTCTTGGCTGCAATGATCATTGGAATTATTAAGCAATATGCCAATTACTACAGCCCTGGCTTAGGTGACTTCGTTGTCGTCTTCCTATTGGCAGGTGTCCTTCTTCTTAGACCTCAGGGTCTGTTAGGTAAGGTGAAGGCATAATGTTGCGTTGGAAATACTCTCGCCCGCTGCTTGCAATCTGTATCCCTTTGCTCTTTGCCTCCCCGTTACTAGGTAACAACCCGCTCAGTCACCCCGGGTTACAGCAGACGATGGCAGTGGCTTTTCTATACGGCGCACTGGCTCTGACCTATGACTTACTTTTTGGTTTCACTGGACTTTTATCCTTTGGCCATGCCCTGTTCTTCGCCTCCGGAATGTATTTTGCTGTCCTTTTGATCAACCATGATGTTTTAGTTTGGTGGCTTGCAGTAATCGCGGCTGTTGCAATATCAACAATTTTGGCGATCCTCATAGGAAGCGCTTCACTGCGCACAGGTGGCATCACCTTTGCGATGGTCACTCTGGCATTTGCTGAAGCCGGCCATGTAGTAATTAGTCGTAACTTTGGTGGTTTGACCAACGGCGAAAACGGCATCGCTTTAAATGCTGACAAAGTCCCTGGTATTTTCATTGGCGTTTTCAATACTAAATATCTTTTTTGGATCTCTTTGGCAACTTTGGTTTTGGTCTACTTCATTACTTGGTGGATTACGGAAAGTTCAGCAGGCCGAGTATTTGCCGCACTTCGAGATAACGAGACTCGAGTCGCCGTCTTGGGATTGAAACCAGCCCGTTTTAAACTGCTCTCTTTCGTTATCGCCGCAGCGATGGCCAGTTTCATCGGGGTCGTTATGTTGATGGTGAGCGGTAGTGCCGCGCCACGTTTTGCTTCTTCGGATGTCACTATCGCTTTGCTATTAATGGTTATCTTGGGTGGTGCAATCACACGGTGGGGTGCAGTCATTGGCGGAATTATTTACTCCGTCGCATCCACTAGGTTGCAAGATCTCAGCCAATCAACAGCGTTGCACTCCGTTCCAAAGATAATTAGTGGGCCGCTCTCTGAGCCAACATTTATCTTGGGTCTGCTATTTATATTTGTCGTAATGTTTGCTCCGGGAGGGCTCTCTGGCGCTTACTACCGACTCCGACTAAAAGTTATCTCAAAGAAGTAATTCTCCCTGATGGCTCAACAATTGTGGTCTCCAAGTAACCCAGAGAATACTTTCCTCGGCCAACTTCAAAGATCATTGGGGTACGAGACATATGCAGATCTACACTCTTGGAGCATTAATAACCCCGGAGAATTTTGGTCAAAAGCTTGGGATGATTTAGGAATCCTCGGCGAGAAAGGTGACCTCTATTATGACCCGGGCGTTGATTTTCTTTCAGCGAGATTCTTCCCCTACGGAAAACTAAATGTTGCCGAGAACTTGCTTGCTCGTGGCGCGGATGATGAGATCGCCATTGTTTCTATAGTTGAAGACGGCAAGCGTGTTGAAATTACCTGGCGGGAACTACGAAAACTAGTTGGCGCCGCAACCGCAGCTATGAAGGCTGAAGGAATAATCGCTGGAGACCGCGTCGTGGCTTGGACGCCAAATGTCGCTGAAGTGGTTATCTACTCTTTGGCCGCTTTAAGTATTGGTGCAATTTTGAGTACCGCATCTCCGGATTTTGCACCACACGCGGTTCAAGATCGTTTTGGACAGGTAGAGCCTAAGTTGTTGCTGGCCGCCGATTTTTACAGCTACAACGGGAAGCTCTTTGATTGTGCCGAAAAGGTAGCCGAGATTCTTTCGTTGTTGCCTACTGTTAAGAAGTCGATTTCAATTTCGGAATTTCATTCGTGGATAGCTCCCTTTATTGGTGCGCAATTGGAATTCACTTCCTTGCCCTTTAGCCATCCAGGTTTCGTTCTCTTCTCGAGCGGAACCACTGGAAAACCAAAATGCATCATTCATAGTGGAGCGGGGGTTTTGCTTAAAGCTGCAGCGGAGCAGCACTACCAATTTAATATCAGCCCTGGTGAGAAAGTATTCTTTTTTACAACATGCGGTTGGATGATGTGGAATTGGTTGACAATGGCCTTGGCGCGCGGTGCCACGGTAATTCTCTATGACGGCTCTCCGATGTATCCAAATCCAGAACGGCTTTTTGATCTTGCTGAACAGGAGAAGGTAAATTTTTTTGGCGTTTCAGCCAAATTTATAGACTCAGCCCACAAAGAGAATCTTCACCCAATGACTACACACGACTTAAGTTCAATCCGGCTTATAGCTTCAACTGGATCGGTTCTCAGCCCAGAGAGTTTTGATTATGTTTATTCGGAAATCAAACGAGATCTCCATCTAGCATCGATGTCCGGTGGTACTGATATTTGCGGTTGCTTTGTAGCAGGAGTTCCAACCTTGCCGGTATATCGCGGAGAGATTCAGGGCGCCTGCCTAGGGATGGCGACCGAAGTATTTAATAGCGCTGGTTTGAGTGCCGCTATTGATGAGAAAGGTGAGTTGGTTTGCACCGTTCCTTTTCCTTCTATGCCTTTGGGATTTTGGAACGATGAGTCGAATGAAAAGTATCGCTCCGCCTACTTTGAAGGTTTTCCTGGAGTATGGACTCATGGGGATTTCGCTTCAAAGAGTTCGAATGACGGCTTCACTCTTTTTGGCCGCAGCGACGCGACGTTAAATTCAAAAGGGGTGCGCATTGGAACGGCTGAGATTTATCGTGTGGTGGAGACCTTTCCTGAGGTAAATGAGGCAATGGCGGTCTCACAGGATTGGGATGGAGATACTCGAGTAGTTCTCTTCCTAACGATGAAATCAGGAATTTTGTTAGACGAGCCGCTAGAGAAAGCGATTCGATTGGCGCTGCGATCGCAAGCTAGCCCCCGACACGTTCCCGAAAAAATAATTGTTGCGCCAGAATTACCGCGCACTAAAAGCAATAAATTGGTCGAACTAGCTGTTGCTGATGTAGTAAATGGCCGTGAAGTTCGCAATCGGGATGCCCTATCAAACCCCGAAGCCCTGAATTGGTTTAAGGATTTGCCCGCGCTCCAGAGTTAAGGGGCAAAAAAGAAAACCCCAGATCTCTCTGGGGTAATTGTGGAGACTAGGAGGATCGAACTCCTGACCTCCTGCTTGCAAAGCAGGCGCTCTA
>JBAXKZ010000019.1:0-25838 GCA_037135095.1 Actinomycetes bacterium | reverse complement strand
TTAAGCAGCGCCAGATTTACGACGGAACATTTTTGGGGCGTTGGCTCCAGCCTCCGCGCCGATCTTCGAGCCTCCGGTTGGACCGCCAGGCTTACCCGAGTTTGCCCCTTTTTGCTTTTTGGCGAGCGCCTCTTTCATTCGAGCCTTGGCTTCTGCATTGGCGCCTTTTTTTGGGGCGTGAGACTCCTTTTTTGGGGCGTGGGACTCTTTTTTGGGGACATTACTCTCTGAGGTCATTTCTAGCTTCCCTTACTTTGAACTGCATTGAGCAGCGCTCTAACTTCTGATTCCTTGTAGCGACGGTGTCCGCCCAAGGTCCGAATCGAAGTCAATTTTCCAGCTTTCGCCCATCGGGTGACTGTCTTTGGGTCAACGCGGAAAAGCTTGGCTACTTCAGATGGCGTTAATAGGACTTCTTGTTCTTGGCTCATATCGATCGACGCTCCATTCAAGGTAACTCGCTCAGAAAGAGGTGAAATGTCCCATTCGCACCAATACGAGGAAAGTATCTACGACAATCGCTCCAGTTTCAAGTTAAATCCAAATTCTTAATCCAACATTTACATTTGCCCCAAATGGGAATTATGTGGCCGATTCCATGGCGGCGACTCGACGCCAACGGGTTATCAACCGCTCGTATCCCTGCCCGGCCATGGCGCCATCACCACTGGCTAACCCCGCTAGCGAAAGATGTAGGTCCTCGACCGAAGTATCGGCATCGATTCCACTCTCGCCATCGGCAATCAAAAGCTGTGCCAAATATTCAGCTAAACCGCCGTAATCCAATTCGACTAAAGACTCCGCATGAAAGAGATTTAGCCACTCTAATAAATCGGCGATCTCTTGTTCAATTGGTCCCACTCCAAAAGAACTCACAACTGTTTGGTGGCTAAATAGGCACCGCTCTTTTGCTTTCGAAATTGAAGTCTGCAAAAGGGTGAAGGCGCCATTTTTATCCTGGCCTCGGTTGCGATCTGCGGCTTCAAAGAGCGAGAACCACCGCGGTGGAATCATCCAAGTTTCGGAAATAATGTGTGGAACTTTATCTTCCATAAGCTCTGAATTAATTGTTATCGCTTCTTCCATATTTTCTGGAACGAAAAAACGAGTGACTGGTAATGGCATTGACTCTTTGAAATCGCCGAGCGCCGACCAACATCTTGTTGCGGTAGACCATGGCGAGACATAACGGCGGCCATCAATATCTAATATGTGAGCGCCATCTGGCTTTAACGCCGGCGGTTCAATCACAATCATTCGACGAAGCGCTCGCTCTTGTTCTTCAGAATCTGTTGCTTCTTCAGCAGATATTCCAGCCCAGCGAAGTTGCTCGGCAGGTTCAAACGCTTTAATTGGTTCGTAAATCCGAAGTGAAGCGACATACGGAGTTGGACGCATCTAACTAGGCTCGACGAATGTAATTGCCCTCTGCGAACGGGTCCTCGTCGTTTTCGTTTTCGTCACCTTTAATCTCTCCGTGAAGCTCTTTGGAGAGGCGCTCTAGATCCATATCTTGTGAGGAATATTTTAAATCTCGAGCAACTTTGGTTGCTTTGGCTTTTTGCCGGCCTCGCCCCATGCGCGTGACCCCCTTACCAATATCTCTGGTCTTAATTATGGTTAGTTAATTCTTCAGAGGCGAAGGTTATCGCGGTTGGAAGGTGCCTTCCAACGCAGACGCTCCATTACCCACAACCACAGTACCTGCGACCCAAGCTTTCATGCCCCTGGCTGAGAGGGAACTGAGCGTGCGACCCGCGGCAGCGGCCGAAACGATCGCCACCATCCCAATTCCGCAGTTCCAGGTGCGCTCCATATCCTCCTGCGGCACCCCACCCACGCTGGCCAGATAGGCCATTTCCATCGGAAGGGCCCAAGTGGCGCGGTCAAAGGTGGCTGTTAGGTGGCCAGGCAAAACCCGGGCGGTATTGGCTGCCAGCCCCCCGCCGGTGATGTGGGAGAAAGCGCGCAGCTCATCCCCCAACCCCTTGATTAGGGCGAGGCAGTCCAAGGAGTAAATCTCGGTTGGGGTTAATAGGGCTTCACCCAAAGTCTTGCCGAGTTCTGCTACATGAGCGTCAAGGGAGAGGTTCTGCTTCTTCAAGATATGGCGAACCAAGGAATAACCATTGGCATGCAAGCCCGAAGCCGGCATTGCGATCAAAACATCGCCGGCCAAAACGCGTTCAGCGCCAAGAACATTTTTTGCATCAACAACTCCAGTTGCTGCGCCGGCAATATCGAATTCATCTTCGGCTAACAAGCCCGGGTGCTCAGCGGTTTCGCCACCGATCAGCGCGGTGCCGGCTTTCTCGCAACCTTTGGCAATACCGGAAACAATTTCGGCGATTCGTTCTGGAAAAACTTTTCCCACGGCAATGTAGTCGGTCATAAATAACGGCTCGGCACCGCAGACAACTAAATCATCAACGACCATGGCGACAAGATCTTCGCCGATGGTGTCGTACTTTCCTATAGCACGTGCGATTTCGGTTTTGGTGCCAACACCATCAGTAGAGGTGGCAAGTAGCGGACGATCGAATTTCTTTAGCGCGCTAACATCAAACAATCCCGCAAAACCACCAATGTCACCGACAACTTCTGGGCGACGTGCTCGCTTTAGATGCGCCTTCATTAATTCAACGGCGCGATCACCAGCATCAATATCAACTCCGGCTTGGGAATAGGTGCTCATTCGTGGCGGTTCACAATCTCCAATAAATTCTTGCCGCCGGATAAATCAGCTGGAATATCAATTGGGTAGCTACCCGTGAAGCAAGCGGTGCAGAGGTTATCCGCAGCGATCGTTGTAGCTTCGATTAAACCTTCGAGGGAAACATAACCCAATGTGTCGGCGCCTATTGATCGTCGAATTTCTTCAATCTCTAGGCCGGCAGCAACAAGTTCTGCCCGCGAAGCAAAGTCAATACCGTAGTAGCACGGCCATTTAACTGGTGGCGATGAAATTCGAACGTGGATTTCGAGAGCGCCGGCTTCGCGCAACATCCGGATCAATGCCCGTTGGGTATTTCCGCGAACGATCGAATCGTCAACAACAATTATGCGCTTGCCCTCAATAACTTCGCGAAGTGGATTTAACTTCAGGCGAATCCCAAGTTGCCTAATTGTTTGGCTAGGTTGAATAAAGGTGCGGCCAACATAAGAGTTCTTCACAAATCCCGCGCCATATGGAATGCCAGAAGCGCGGGCATAGCCAACCGCTGCTGGGGTACCAGATTCGGGTACGGGGATTACTAGGTCAGCTTCAACCGGATGTTCTTTGGCTAAGCGTTCGCCAACAGCTACTCGGGTAGCGTGAATATTGCGGCCGGCAATTTGGGTATCGGGGCGAGCCAAATAAACATATTCAAAAATGCAGCCCTTTGGTTCGGCTTCAGCCCAGCGCTGCGAGCGCAAGCCATTGGCATCTATGGCAACGAACTCACCGGGCTCCATCTCGCGGACAAAGGCCGCGCCAACGATATCCAGAGCCGCAGTTTCCGATGCAACTACCCAACCATGATCTAGTTTGCCGATCACCAGTGGGCGAATTCCGTTGCGATCGCGAGCGGCGTAAATCGTGTGCTCATCCATGAATACCAACGAGAAGGCGCCTTTAAGCATTGGAAGAACGGCAAGTGCCGAACTCTCGAAATTCTTTCCTTCTTGGGCAGCGATCAGCGCAGTGATAATTTCAGTATCGGTTGTAGCATCGAAACCAGATTCGGAATGTTGGGGACTGCGCGAAAGGTATTCGGCCAAATCGCCAGTGTTGGTGAGATTGCCATTATGCGCCAAAGCTAAAGTGCCGTGATTGGTGGCGCGAAGAGTTGGTTGCGCATTTGCCCAAGTACTGGAACCTGTTGTGCTGTAGCGACAATGACCAATTGCTAGATTGCCAGTCAAAGTTGCTAAATCATTTTCGGTGAAGACTTGTGAAACTAAACCCATATCTTTGTAAACAAAGATTCGGTCGCCATCGCTTGTTGCGATTCCTGCTGACTCTTGGCCGCGATGTTGAAGCGCATACAAACCATAGAAAGTTAGCTTTGCTACTTCTTCGCCCGGTGCCCAAACGCCAAAGACGCCACAAGCATCTTGCGGACCCTTTTCATGCGGATCATTTTCGTGGGTTAACAAACCATCCGGACGTCGGCTCATGAGGTGATCCTAATTGTTAGAGCCAACTGCGCGAAAAGTTCGGATAAATCCGACCGTTCGCCGCTGGCATGAATTGCACCGGATGAAATTGCATCGTTCCACTGCACTTGGTTGCTAAGTAGCGCTTTCAAGGTTGTGTAATCCATTTCAACCACATTGGGTGGCGTCCCCCTAGTGTGCTTGGGACCGGCGACACATTGCACCGCGGAGTACGGTGGAATTCGAACTTCAACCGCGTGACCAGGCGCGAGAGCGCCAAGCTGCGCCAAGATCCCTTTGACTTCTTGAAGGAGCACGGGATCTCGCATCGCTTATCCGAAGAGTTTCGGGAAGGTCTCGGTGAATGCGGCGCGAAGTTCAGTTATGGTGATGGCAGCGCCGTTGATAGTTAGATCCGTTCCACCCGTTACGCCGATTTTGGTGAGCGGGATATCGAACTTGGCAGCTAGGACAGATAACGATTCGCCAGCGCTGGGATCAACCGCAACCAATACTCGGCCGGGAGTTTCGGCGAATAAGGCTGCGGCCACATCTTCAAGCTGGACGGTGGCGCCGATGCCGTGACGAAGTACCGTCTCCGAAAGGCTGGCGGCTAAGCCGCCGTTGCTTAGATCGTGCGCGTTATCAAAGAGAGGTTGGCCCTCTAGCAATAGTTCAATCAAGCGGGCTTCCATCGCTAAATCTGAAAGCGGGGCTGCGTTTCCCAGCTCGCCATGAAGATAGGCCCATTCGCTGCCAGAGAAGTTCTGGTCGGTAGCGCCGATTAGGTAGAGATCCAAACCTGCGCGCGATATTCCCATTGGGGTGCGTTCGCGAACATCTTGGATAACTCCAAGAACTGCAATCACCGGCGTTGGCAAAATTGCGACGGTACCGGTTTGGTTGTAGAAGGAGACATTGCCACCGGTGACGGGTAGGCCAAGTTCCAGACAAGCATCTGCCAACCCTCGGACTGTTTCGGCAAACTGCCACATCACATCTGGATCTTCGGGGGAACCGAAGTTCAAACAATTGGAGACCGCCAGCGGCTTGGCACCGGTGACTGCGATATTTCGACAACTCTCGGCCAGCGCTAATTTGGCGCCTTCGTAAGGATTTAAGTAAGACCAACGCGCATTGGCATCGGTCGAGATTGCAACGCCAAGGTTGGTCTGCTCATCGATTCGGATCATTCCGGAATCTTCTGGTTGTGCAAGTACTGAATTTCCTTGTACATATTTATCGTATTGCGAAGTGACCCACGATTTATCTGCCATGTTTGGCGAGGACATCAACTTTAGGATTGCCGCCGTTATTTCAACCGGCGTGGTTGGCATCGGAACGCTGAAGGTTGATCCAGGTAGCGCCTTGATGTAATCAGGTTCGGCGAATGGACGATTGTAAACCGGACCATCATGAGCAACGGTGCGAGGTGGTACATCAACGATTAGTTCGCCATTAAAGGTGATATTAAGCCGCGTGCCATCGGTAACTTCACCAATCACTGTGGCGGTTACATCCCACTTGCGGCAGATGGCAAGGAAATGCTTAATCTTTGAGGGTTCGACAATGGCGCACATGCGCTCTTGGGACTCGCTCATCAAAATTTCTTCTGGCGAAAGCGATGGATCGCGAAGTGGAACTTTCTCTAACTGAATATCCATGCCACCCGAGCCAGCAGAAGCCAACTCTGAAGTTGCACAGGATAGCCCGGCGCCGCCCAAGTCTTGAATTCCAATTACCAGATCAGCGGCAAAAATTTCTAGGCAACATTCGATCAAAACTTTTTCGGCAAAGGGATCGCCGACTTGAACGCTTGGGCGCTTGGTCGGTTTGGCAGCGTTGAAAGTTTCGGAGGCCAAAACTGAGACGCCGCCGATTCCATCGCCACCGGTTTTAGCACCAAAGAGCACAACGAGGTTTCCAGTTCCATGAGCTTTAGCTAGTTTGATATCTTCATGTCGCATGACCCCTACGCAAAGTGCATTAACTAGAGGGTTTCCGGCATAGGTTTCATCGAAGACAATTTCGCCGCCTAGATTTGGCAACCCTAAACAGTTTCCGTAGCCACCAATTCCAGCAACGATGCCCGGCAAAACCCGGTGAGTATCGGCAGCATCAGCTAAGCCAAAGCGAAGCGGATCCATTACGGCAATTGGCCGTGCGCCCATGGTCAAGATGTCACGAACGATGCCACCAACGCCAGTTGCTGCGCCTTGGTAGGGCTCGATGAAAGATGGATGATTGTGGCTTTCAATTTTAAAAGTTACGGCATAGCCCTGTCCGATATCGACTACACCAGCGTTTTCACCAATTCCAACCAATAACGCATCGGAGTGTGGCGCCTTGTCGCCGAATTGCTTTAGATGAACCTTGGAAGATTTATAGGAGCAGTGTTCAGACCACATCACCGAGTACATTGCTAACTCTGATGAGGTTGGACGACGACCCAAAATCTCTTTGATATGGGCGTATTCATCCTCCCTTAATCCAAGTTCAGCGTACGGCTGTTTGGAATCTGGGTTGGTTTGCGCGCGCGCGACAGTATCTAAAGCCATTAGCGACCCACCAACTGATGAAGAATTGAGGTAAAGAAAGTTAAGCCATCTTCAGATGGGCCAGTCAAAGTTTCGATGGCATGTTCTGGGTGCGGCATTAGCCCGACGACATTCCCGCGTGCATTTGAAATTCCGGCGATGAGGTTGCGCGAGCCATTTGGATCTTCGCCCAGATATCTCGCGACTACTCGACCTTCACCTTCGAGCATGGCCAATGTCTCGTCATCACATTGAAAAGAGCCTTCGCCATTTTTAAGCGGAATCACAACCTCTTCATTCTTCTCAAAACCGGAGGTCCACATGGTTTCATTATTTTCAATTCGTAACTTTTGATCGGTGCAGAGAAAATGTAAACCTTGGTTCCGGGTCAATGCGCCAGGGAGCATGTGGGCTTCGGTTAATACTTGAAAGCCATTGCAAATTCCAAGTACTGGGAAACCATGTTCAGCTGCCAAAATAATTGATTTCATAACGGGGGCGAAGCGCGAAATCGCTCCGCAACGCAGATAATCGCCATAGGAGAAACCGCCAGGAAGAATGACTGCCTGAACTTCTTTGAGATCATCGCTGCCATGCCAGAGCGGAACCGCGAGTCCACCAGCGTGTTCTATCGCGCGCGCCGCGTCGCGATCATCGAGAGAGCCTGGGAAAGTTACGACACCAATCTTCATTACGCCTCGACCTTTACAACGTAGGTCTCGATAACTGGGTTAGAGAGCAAAGTTTGGGCGGCTTGCTCAACATCAGCCAACATCGTTGGCGTAACTTCACCCGCAACTTCAATTTCAAAGCGCTTTCCCTGGCGAACAGAGGTGGCAAAGGTAAAGCCCAACCTAGGAAGAGCTGAAGCTACTGCCTGCCCCTGGGGATCCAAGATCTCCGGCTTTAGCGCTACTTCAACAATGATCTTTGCCATCGTTAGATTTCCTTTCCGGTGAGGACTTCATATGCCGATTCATAACGCTCTTGGGTCTTTGCCACGATCTCGGCGGGAAGTTCGGGCGGTGGACTTTTGCGATCCCAACCAGAACCGAGCAACCAATCCCGAACAAATTGTTTATCAAAGGAAGGTTGCGCGCCACCTGGGTTCCAGGTTGCTGCGGCCCAGAAGCGCGAAGAGTCTGGTGTTAAAACCTCATCGCCCAGACAGATTTGGCCAGCGCTATCGATGCCAAATTCAAATTTGGTATCGGCCAGAATGATTCCCTTGGTGGCGGCATAATCGTGCGCGGTGCGGTAAATTTTCAAAGTTAGATCGCGAAGTGCAATAGCCGCACTTTCTCCGATCAGTTCAATACATTGCGCAAAAGTAATATTTTCATCATGCTCGCCAAGTTCGGCTTTATATGCCGGCGTAAAAATCGGTTCGGGCAACTTTGAACCATCGACCAAACCAGCTGGCAGCGCAATTCCACAAACTGTTTGGCTCGCCTGATACTCGATCCAACCAGAACCAGTTAAATAACCACGAGCCACACATTCAATCGGAAACATCATTAAAGGTTTAACGATTACCGCTTGACCTTGTACTTCTTCGGGGACCTGTGTTGAAAGCAGATGGTTAGGAACGACGGGTGAAAGTAGATCAAACCAAAAGAGTGAGAGCTGCGTTAAAACTTTGCCCTTATTGGGAATCGCAGTAGGCAAGACATAATCGAAGGCAGATATACGATCTGATGCAACCAGAAGTAAATTTCCACTCTGATTGGTATAAAGATCTCGCACTTTTCCGCTGCGAAGGTGATCCCATCCGCGGAGCACGAGCGTCACCGAATAGAACCAGGTCGGTACTGCGCCGCGGCAGTGTGAGCGGAGGTAATCGCCTCGATGCGACTAACTACTCGCTGGGTTTGAGCTTGGGCGTCGCCGGTAAATTCCAGCGGTTGTGCCAATAATCTTTCGAGTTCTGATTTGTCCAACGGGATGCGCGAATCGGCTGCGATCTCATCGATCATCGTGTTTGGTTTGCCAGCTCTAATTCCCAAGGCTGCGCCAACGGCATGCTCTTTGATAACTTCGTGAGCAACTTCGCGACCAACACCAGCTTTGACTGATGCCATTAAAATTTTGGTAGTGGCCAAGAACGGCAAATAACGAGCCAATTCCGCGGCTATTACCTCTGGAAAGGCACCGAATTCGGCCAAGACTGTTAGGAAAGTTTCGATAAGACCATCAAAGGCGTAAAAAGCGTCGGGGATTGCAATGCGACGAACGACGCTGCAGGAAACATCGCCTTCATTCCATTGATCGCCAGAGAGTTCGCCAACCATTGAGGCGTAACCGCGAAGAATCACTGCCAAACCATTTACTCGTTCACAAGAGCGGGTGTTCATCTTGTGTGGCATTGCGGATGATCCAACCTGACCAGCTTTGAAACCTTCAGTAACGAGTTCAGCACCAGCCATCAAGCGAATTGAAGTAGCAAATGATGAAGGTGCAGCTGCGAGTTGCACCAATGTCGTGACAACATCGAAATCGAAGGAGCGCGGATAGATCTGACCGGTGGAGTCCAGAACTTTCTGGAAATCCAAGTACGCTGCAATTTTCGCTTCTAATTGCGAATGCGCTACCGAGGAACCAAGTAAATCTAGCGAATCTTGTGCGGTTCCTACTGGTCCTTTGATGCCGCGAATCGGATAGCGATCGATTAACCCAGTTAGTCGCTCATATGCAAAAAGAAGTTCTTCAGCGGCGGAGGCAAAGCGTTTTCCTAAAGTTGTGATTTGAGCCGGGACATTATGGGAACGGCCAGCAATCGGTTGATCGATATATTCAGTAGCGCGAGCGCCTAATAGTGCAAGAACGGCAATAACGCGATCACGTACTAAAAGCAGACCATCGCGAATCTGCATCGCTTCAACATTTTCAGTTAGATCGCGCGAAGTCATACCAGCATGAATCGCTTCGTGACCGGCGAGCGCATTGAACTCTTCGATCCGAGCTTTTACATCGTGACGGGTCTGACGTTCTCGAGCATCGATCGATGCCAAATCAACTTGCGAAATTACCTTCTCGTAATCGGCAATTGTGCTTTCAGAGATGGCGTGACCAAGTTGTGATTGCGCCCGCATGACTGCGATCCAAAGTTGGCGTTCTGCAATTATTTTTGCTTCTGGAGCGAAGATTGCTCGCATCTGGGCCGAGGCATATCGGTTAGCCAGAAGATTCACAGGAGCATTCTCTCGCATTTAGTTGCCTTGCTCCGCAACCGCGGCATTGAGCGCAATATCGCTGCGATAGTGGCTGCCACGAAGTTTGATTGCCGAGATCGTCCGGTAGGCGCGGTTTCGCGCTTCGGTCAGATCACTGCCCATCCCGGTTACGGCCAGAACCCGGCCGCCAGCAGAGTGCAAGCTGCCCTCGCGCCGGCTGGTGCCAGCTTGGTAGACAAAGGAGCCTTCAATGGGATCGATACCTGAGATCCCTTCCCCAAGTAATGGGGCGGCCGGGTAGCCAGCGCTGGCCAGGACAACGGTCACCGCCGATTCATCGGACCATTGCAACTCTTCGCCCTCGATTAGCGCTCCGGTGGCCGCCCGAAAGAGAAGCTCGGCGAGCGGAGTTTTGAGGCGAGGAAGCAAAACTTGGGTCTCGGGATCCCCGAAGCGAGCATTAAATTCGATGACTTTGGTGCCCTTGGTTGTGATCGCCAGCCCGGCGTAGAGCAAACCGACGAAAGGGGTGCCGCGAGCAGCCATCTCTTGGATAGTTGGATTTAAAACTTGGGACAAGGTCTGTTCGATCAGGTCGCTGGGAGCCCAAGGCAGCGGCGAATAAGCCCCCATGCCGCCAGTGTTTGGACCGAGGTCGCTGTCGTAGGCGCGCTTAAAGTCCTGGGCCGGCTGCATCGGAATGATGTGGCGGCCATCGGAAATTCCAAAGAGTGAAACTTCTGGACCGTCGAGAAATTCTTCAATTACTACTTGGGAGCTTTGAAGGGCATGTTCAATCGCAAAGTCGCGATCATCGGTTACAACGACCCCTTTGCCCGCAGCCAGACCGTCATGTTTTACAACATAAGGCGCCCCAAAGGTATCGAGCGCCGTTTCTATTTCCGCGCGAGTAGAGCAGGTGAAACTCTTCGCGGTTGGAACACCGGCATCGCTCATTACCTTCTTGGCGAAATCCTTTGAGCCTTCAAGTTGGGCGGCGGCGGCGGATGGTCCAAAGCAAGCAATTCCCGCGCCACGGAGTAAATCCGCCAGTCCATTTACCAAGGGCTTTTCAGGCCCGATAACAACTAGTTCAATTTCCAACTCTTTGGCTAAATGTAAAACCGCCAAATTGTCATCGATATTAATTACGTGACAGAGCGCGATCGCTTCGATCCCGGGATTGCCAGGCGCGACGTGAAGTTCGGTCAAAGAGGGATCCTGAATTAGCGCGGCCGCCAGGGCATGTTCTCGCCCGCCGGAGCCAATCAGTAAAACCTTCAAATGAGATCCCGTACTGAAATCGTTTGATTACGTCCGGGACCAACGCCGATTGCCGACATTGGAGCTCCCGAAATATCTTCAAGGTACTTAACATAAGCGCGAGCATTGGTTGGAAGGTCTTCTAATGTTTTAGCGCCAGAAATATCCTCGCTCCAACCAGGTAGGTATTCGTAAATTGGTTTAGCGTGGTGGAAATCTGATTGCGAAGCTGGGAGTTCTTCAACCCGCGTGCCTTCAATATCGTAGGCAACACAAACTGGAATCTTCTCCCAGCCCGTCAATACATCGAGTTTGGTCAAGAAGAAATCAGTTAAGCCATTTACCCGAACGGCGTAACGCGCGATCGGCGCGTCATACCAACCACAACGACGATTGCGACCTGTAGTAACTCCTACTTCCCCGCCGATGCTGCGAAGTTTCTCGCCATCTTCATCCAACAATTCTGTTGGGAAGGGACCAGAACCAACCCGAGTTGTGTAAGCCTTTACGATTCCAATAACGCGCGTGATCTTCGTTGGCCCAATTCCAGACCCAGTACTAGCGCCACCAGCGGTTGGATTAGAAGAGGTAACGAATGGATAGGTACCGTGATCGACGTCAAGCAAAGTCCCTTGGGATCCTTCAAGAAGTACATACTTTCCGGCTTTGAGCGCTTGATCCAAAAGCAGGCCAGTATCGGCAACGTAAGGACGAAGAATTTCGGCGTACTGTAAATATTCGGTTAGGACATCCTCGAGCTCAATCCCTTTACGATTGAAAACTTTTATCAGCACTTGATTCTTATCGCGAAGGGCGCCTTCAATTTTCTGACGAAGAATTGACGGATCAAAGAGATCTTGAACGCGGATACCAATTCGATTGATTTTGTCGGCATAAGCCGGACCAATGCCGCGACCAGTGGTTCCGATCTTGGAGTTACCCAGGAAGCGCTCGGATACTTTGTCGATGGTGCGGTGATAAGGCGTGATCAAGTGGGCGTTAGTGCTGATCTTCAGTTTTGAGGTATCGATGCCACGTTCATTTAGCCCTTTAATTTCAGTTAGCAGAACTGAAGGATCGATCACTACGCCATTGCCAATAACCGGAACCACATTGGGGCTAAGAATTCCGGAAGGTAAAAGATGGAGCGCATACTTTTGGTCGCCTATTACAACGGTATGACCCGCGTTATTGCCACCTTGGTAACGAACCACATAATCAACCCGATCTCCAAGCAGATCGGTTGCTTTTCCCTTGCCTTCATCGCCCCACTGGGCGCCTAACAACACTATGGCAGGCATGATCGTCTCTTTCAGCTAGTACGGCAGGAGTTAAAACTAGGAGATAAGTGAAGTACCGGTTGAACGAAGATCTTCGCAGGCTTCGACAACGCGCTTAGCAATACCGGCTTCGCCAGCCTTGCCCCATGCGCGTGGGTCATATGCCTTCTTATTTCCAACTTCGCCATCGACCTTTAGGACGCCGTCGTAGTTCTTGAGGATGTGATCGGCGATTGGGCGGGTAAAGGCGTACTGAGTATCAGTATCAATATTCATTTTAATTACGCCGTAATCTAAAGATTCGCGAATTTCAGAAAGTAGCGAACCTGAACCGCCATGGAATACCAAATCCATTGGCTTCGAGCCAGCAGGAAGACCCTTGGACTCTGAAACTGCTGCCTGCAAGGTCTGTAAAATTTTTGGCTGAAGAACTACGTTGCCCGGCTTGTACACGCCGTGGACGTTTCCGAAGGTGGCAGCAACCATGTAGCGACCGCGCTCGCCATAGCCAAGTGTCTTCATGGTTAGCAAGGCATCTTCTGGTGTGGAGTAAAGCTTGGCATCGTGTTTCGCTTCAATGCCATCTTCTTCGCCGCCGACTACGCCGATTTCAATTTCCAAAATTGTGCGGGCCAAGGCAGAGGCATCGATCAATTCTGAGGCGATCGTCATGTTCTCGGGCATCGATACCGCAGAACCATCCCACATGTGCGAGTTGAAGAGTGGTGCCTTACCAGCTTTGATGCGCTCGGCACCAAGTGCGAGGAGTGGACGCATAAAGCCATCTAGTTTCTCAGCTGGGCAGTGATCGGTATGGATTGCAATATTGACGTTGTAGTTTTTAGCAACGACGTGAGCGAACTCGGCGAGCGCAACGGCGCCATCAACCATGTTCTTTACCGTCGAGCCAGAAAGATATTCCGCCCCGCCCCATGAGATCTGAACGATGCCGTCAGATTTTGCTTCGGCGAAGCCACGGATCGCACCAATCAAGGTCTGCGATGAAGAGACATTGATTGCGGGATAAGCGAAGGAACCGGCCTTGGCCTTATCCAACATTTCAGCATAAATCTCAGGCGATGCAATTGGCATTTTCAGCTCCCAAATAATGTGGTGGACGAGTACGTGTAAATCTCTCCTCCGATGGCGCGTCATTGGGTCAGACGGCGAGGCTTACGCCCTATCCCACCACATTTTGGGGCAGATTGGAAAAAAGAGGCTCAACTGGCCGGGTTTAATTGATCCCAAAGAAGGACATGACTCGATCTAGCCCGATTAGGCCAAAATTCGAGTGCAGCGCCCCTTTTACCAGTTTGAGCAACCCTTTCCCGAGGGTTACCACCAGATGGCTGTGGGCAACCAGATTCCAGATAACTCCCATTCAGTTACTCCTTTCTACTTATTTGTTGATTAGTTGGCTCACGCTCAAAAAGTACGCAGCAAACTGGATGCCATTCGCCGCGCTTTTTCATAGTGGGGAAAACTTTGCGCTGGTAATCTTTCGAAAATGACATCCTCTGCAGAAACTGGCGACGCTCTCGAAAACCTCTCATACGAGGAGCGCACCTTCCCGCCCAGCCCGGAGTTTGTCGCGCAAGCCAATGGGACCATCGATCTTTACTCCGAAGCTGAGGCCGACTACCTAGGTTTCTGGGAGAAGCAAGCGAAAGAGTTGGACTGGCAGACTCCTTGGATAAAAACCTTGGAATGGGATCTTCCCTTTGCCAAATGGTTTATTGGCGGAAAATTAAATGCTTCCTACAACGCTCTTGATCGACATGTCTTGGCTGGCAGAGGCGATCGCGTCGCTTTTCATTTCGAAGGCGAACCTGGCGACACTCGAACTATTACTTATGCGCAGATGTTGGTCGAAGTAAAACAGGCGGCTAACGCGCTAACCGAATTAGGAATTGGTAAGGGCGATCGCGTCGCAATCTATCTACCGATGATTCCTGAAGCTGCAGTCGCGATGTTGGCTTGTGCCCGCATTGGCGCGGCGCACTCCGTGGTCTTTGGTGGCTTCTCTGCCGATTCTTTACTCTCCAGAATTCAAGATGCTGATGCGACTTTGGTTATCACCAGCGATGGCGGTTATCGTCGCGGCGCACCTTTTGCTTTAAAGCCCGCAGTAGATGAGGCGTTAAAAGGTGAGACGAATGTCAGAAATGTTCTCGTCGTAAAAAGAACCGGGCAAGAGACCGAGTGGAACGACAACAAAGATATTTGGTGGCATGAAATTATGGCGCGCCAATCTGAAGAACATGAAGCCGAATTTTTTGATAGCGAGCACGTTCTTTTTATTCTTTACACCTCGGGAACGACAGCAAAGCCAAAAGGCATTTTTCACACCACTGGTGGCTATCTGACGCAAGCAGCCTTCACTCACAAGATGGTCTTCGACCTTAAACCCGAAAAAGATGTGTATTGGTGCACCGCAGATATCGGTTGGATTACTGGCCACTCTTACGTTGTTTATGGGCCAATGATTAACTGCGCCACTCAAGTTATGTATGAAGGAACGCCCGATACTCCAACTAAATCGCGCATCTTTGAAATCATTGAAAAGTACAAGGTATCGATTCTTTATACCGCACCTACCTTGATTCGAACTTGGATGAAATGGGGCGATGAGTTTCCAAATTCGTGCGACTTAACTTCTCTTCGTCTGCTTGGTTCAGTAGGAGAGCCGATAAATCCTGAGGCATGGATGTGGTACCGCGAAATTATTGGTGGCAATCGTTGTCCGATCGTTGATACCTGGTGGCAAACCGAGACCGGTGCGATCATGATTTCGCCGCTGCCTGGCGTTACTGCAACCAAACCTGGTTCCGCTATGGGGGCGCTGCCGGGAATTTCCGCAAAGGTGATCGACGATGAAGCAAATTTCATGGGCAATGGCCACGGTGGTTATTTGGTATTAACAAAGCCATGGCCGGCAATGTTGCGCGGCATCTGGGGTGAGCCAGAACGTTACAAAGAGAATTATTGGTCGCGCTTTGAAGGTATGTACTTTGCCGGCGATGGTGCCAAATTAGATGATGACGGTGCAATCTGGTTATTGGGTCGCGTCGACGATGTTATGAATGTTTCTGGTCACCGCATCTCCACCACTGAAGTGGAATCAGCGCTAGTTTCGCACGAAGCAGTAGCCGAGGCTGCGGTCGTCGGAGCAAAAGACGAAATGACTGGCCAAGCCATCGTCGCCTTTGTAATTTTGCGATCCGCCATTGAGCACGCGCAGGGTGAGGTTTTGATAAAAGAACTTCGCGATCATGTGGCAAAAGAGATCGGACCAATCGCAAAGCCCCGTCAAGTAATGGTGGTTAATGAACTTCCTAAAACTCGCAGCGGAAAGATTATGCGGCGCTTGCTTCGTGACGTTGCGGAACATCGAGCGGTCGGAGATTCGACGACCCTTGCCGATCCAAATGTTATGAAATTAATCCAGGCCGGGATGCAATCTGGAAAGAGTGAAGATTAATTCGGGGACCTAAATGCCGTCCTAATTTCGTCCGCAACGCTATTCATTAGTGCCGGTGCACGCTGCTGCATTTGCCGATAGAGATAACTACTGGGAATATTGTGGTGCGCCCAACCCCAAGGTGACGCCATCAAAATTAACGTTATTACGTAAACATAAATTGAAGTTCGAAGCAGTGAAAATGCGGCGCCGGCCAGAGAATCTAGCCACCGAAATGGCCCAAAGAAAATTCGGGCGTGGAAAAAATTCCCGATTCGTTTAAAGAGCGCTTCTCCCAGCATCGAAGCTACCGAAATGGCCACAATTACCAAGCTGAATTTCCCGAGCACTCCGGTCCAATTCTTTACCAGGTGAAGCACTAACCAGAGACCAGCCAACCCGCCAGCAACAAAACCAATCGCCGATAGCAAGGCTGAAACCAGACCAGCGCGATACCCACGAAAGAACGAGGCCAAAATTGCGATCGTTAAAATCAGGTCGACCCAGTTGAAACTCATATTTTTATTCCTAGATTTTTACTCACCAGATCAAAGAGCGCTTTATCGGAATGAATCGTCCCAATCTGCTTATAAGTTACCTTGCCGTTAGCATCGATAAACCAAGTAACTGGAACACCTAAGCCAAAAATTCCTTTTGTGCGCCCATCTGGATCAAAAAGGATTGGCCAGGTCATGCCATGGCTCAAGACGAATTTGCGGCCGCCGGCCATATTTCGCTCTTCCACATCGATGCCCACAATGCGCACTTTATTCTTTGCCGCTAGCGCCCGAAAGTGGGGAATCTCTTCAATGCAAGGGCCGCACCAGGATCCCCAAACATTTACCACTACTGGTCCCCGAAGTGATTGGAATGTGAGTCCGGCACCGCCATCAAGGCAGGGAAGGGCCGTCTCTTTCTTCGCTGCAGCAACATGAACTATTCCCGCGCAAGAAATTACTTTGCCGGTGGCAGCAAAAACTGGAGTAGCCGAGCTAATCGCCAAGAGCAGTGCTGCCGCAACGAGACTTACCTTGCGCTTCATCGAAAATCCTCATCGCTCTTGACCATGGCTAAGGCTTTAACTTTATCCATTTCACCCATCCCGTACGAAGGGCACAGCGTACTTAGTGGGCAAGCGGCACAGGCTGGCTTACGAGAGTGGCAGATTCGGCGACCGTGCCAGATCAGGCGTTGGGAGAGATTGGTCCATTCTTTCTGGGGAATGAGTGCGGCAACTGCGAATTCCACTTTTACCGGATCGCTCTCATCGGTCCAGCCGAAACGGCGGCTAAGTCGACCAAAGTGGGTATCAACTGTGATCCCTGGAATTCCAAAGGCGTGCCCGAGGACCACATTTGCAGTTTTTCGGCCGACACCCGGCAGAGTGATGAGCTCTTCCAAGGTTTCTGGGACTTGGCCCCCGAAATTACTCATAATCAGTTCGCTAAGAATCTTGATATTTTTGGCTTTTATTCGGAAGAAACCAGTCGAGCGAATGAGCTCTTCGATCTCTAAGACTTTAGCCCCGGCCATCGCCGTTGGATTTTTAAAGCGGCGAAAAAGCGCTGGGGTCACCTGGTTTACCCGCTTATCGGTGCACTGTGCCGACAGGACCACGGCAACCAAGAGTTGAAATGGGTCTTGAAAATCCAATTCGCAGCGGACATCGGGATAGCGGCGGCTAAGGATTTGGTACATAGCTCGAGCCCGCTTCTTTTGATCCGCTTGGCTTTGATCCACCCCAACAGGCTAGCCGATTGGAACTACTGGCCCGATAGGGCTTAATGTTCGTTAGTGACCAATTCTGTGAATGACGACTCTGTCGTACGACTGGCTCCACTTTTCAGCGCTTTAGATGACGATGCTGCTGCCTCTTTGCATGCTTCGATGACCTCAGTTCGACTCTTAAAAGGTGACACCCTCTTTAAAGAAGGCGATGAAGGGGATCGACTTTATGTCGTGGTCGAAGGAAAGCTGAAGCTAGGTACCTCCAGCGGCGATGGTCGAGAAAATCTGCTCTCGATTCTGGGACCAGGCGAGATGTTCGGTGAACTCTCCCTTTTCGATCCAGGCCCACGCACTGCCACCGCTACTGCAGTAACTGATGCCCGCTTATTGGCGCTGGCCAATGATCAAGTTATTGGTTGGGTTACCCGCCATCCACAAGTTTCGCTACAGCTCCTGGGCCGACTAGCACAACGCCTTCGCCGCACTAATGAAGTTCTAGCTGATTTAGTTTTCTCGGATGTTCCTGGCCGGGTTGCAAAAGCACTCATGGATCTTGGAAGTCGATTTGGTGTTCAAAAAGATGATGGCCTGCATGTAAACCATGATCTAACGCAAGAAGAGCTGGCTCAACTTGTCGGCGCTTCGCGCGAAACGGTGAATAAGGCGCTCGCTGATTTTGCTGCTCGCGGTTGGGTTCGGTTAGAACCTCGTGCGGTAGTTGTTCTTGATTTCGATCGGCTTAGCAAGCGCGGTCGTTAACTAAAGTTCGCCGCTTTTCCTAAAGCCACCAACAATTTATTGCTGGTGGCTTTAGCAATTGTCACGCTTAAATGCGAGTTGTCGCGATAAACATTTTCCTGGTTCACAACTGCCGGGCAAACGTTCTTAATACAGAACCAACTGACTGGATCGATGAAATTAATTAGCCTATTTTTTGCCCACGAAGGAATTGCTGCCGTCAGATCAGTTGGCACGTTCGTAAAGTCGCATGCCTGCAAATTCTTTTTGTGAGCCGGGGCGGTTAAGCAACTGATGGAATCGCTGGCGGGTTTCGGGGTATCGCCTAATAGAACAACTTTCCCGGATGCAATATTTAATTTCGAGATGAAGGCAAGTTCACCTGACTGCCAATCCTGAACGTAACTGCCTTTTGCTTGAACCAATTGATATGGCTGCTGCGTGAAGTTTGAGAGCAGCACCAGCGCTGGTTTCTCGCTATTTATAGTTGAAATTAAGTGAGTTTGCCAGCGCTGACAAGAAAGATCGGGTACGCCGGAACGATTGGTAGCCAACAAAATGGCGGGGCAGCTTGATTTGGTAAGGCTTAACAATTTCCAATGTTGGCTGTTGGCTAATTGCGCCACGGCAGGGAACCACTGCGCTGCATGAGAATCTCCGGCCAAAATTACCAATTTATTGCTGGTTAAATCGCCGAAGAGACAAGGCTTGGTCGGCCAATCAATTTGATATTCCAAATGGCAACCATTTGAATAAATAACTGGAAGTGAACTATCAATCTTTACGCCACTAACTTGAGTTACTGCTGACGAGGCATTTGATGAAAGCAGTGCGAAACTGCCGCTAGATATCACGACTAAGACCACGCCCCACTTGGCCAACGAAAGTTTTAATTTAGGTTGAAAACGAAAGGGAGTTTCCACCAACTTTGTCACCACAAGTGCAAGAACCAGAGAAATGAGAAGTGCTTCTAATTTCAAAAGTAACGAAATACTGGATCGCCCTGTAAAGAGAAATATGACCACTGGCCAATGCACCAAATATAAAGTGAAGGAAATATCCCCCAGCCATACCATCGGGTTCTTGGGTTTAACTTCAAAGCCATAACGAATAATGATCATGGCGGAAACCACTGGAAAGATTGTGCTCCAACCAGGCGTAGCCATATTTCCCGAAACAATAAAGAAGCTAGCAATCAAAACAGCCAAAGCCGCTAAAACTGCGGCTTTATGAACTTTTGAAATTTTGGCCGGCGGAAGTGCCAACGAAATTAAGGCCCCAGCTAAAAACTCCCAAGCCCTCGACAGTGGAGAGTAAAAAGAGCTGATCGGGGAAATTTGGGTATACCAAATAGCAAATCCACCTAAGATAAAGAAGAAAGGTAGAACGAATTTCTTGTGCTTGCGAAAGAAGAGAAGAAAGAGAATCGGCCACACGACATAGAACTGTTCTTCGACGCCGAGCGACCAATAGTGAAGAAAAGGTGAGACATCCAACGTTGAATTCAAGTAATTGTTTTGGTGGAGCAGAAAAACAATATTTGCCGAAAATAGCGAGGCACCTAGCGCTTCTTGTGAAATCGAATGGAGCGAAATTGGTGAGAGAAAATATAAGCTGGCGATTGAAATCAACGCTGTTACTGCAAGGCTCGCAGGAAGAATTCGTTTTGCTCGGTTCTGATAAAAGGTGGTTATTTGGCGCCGTTTCGAGCCCGTGCCAACATTAAGTCTGGAAGTTATAACAAAACCGGAGATCACAAAAAAGAGGTCAACGCCTAAAAAACCACCCCGGAGTTGTGAAAATCCGAGGTGGAAGAGAAGTACTGCAAGAATTGCCAAGCCACGAAGACTTTGAATATCACGTCTCATGTATTAGTACGGGGTTGTTACTTAAGTTCTACAGTTAGTTCGATCTCTACTGGAGCATCCAGTGGAAGTTCCGCAACACCAATTGCAGAGCGCGCATGCTTGCCAAGCTCGTCGCCCCAGAGTTTGATCAATAGTTCGGATGCACCATTAACCACACCAGGTGCGCCGATAAAACCTGAAACACCATTTACGTAACCAACAACGCGAACAATTCGATAAATGTCGTCGACGCTGGCAACTGTGTTTACCGCAGCCAAAGCATTCAAGATGCAGATCTGTGCCATCTCTTTAGCTTCTTCGGGGGTTACGCCACCATCAACTTTTCCAGCCAGTGGAATCTTGCCATCCACGAGTGGAAGTTGACCGGCGGTGAAAACTAATTTTCCGGTTTTTACGGCTGGAACATAAGCCGCCACTGGAAGTGAGGCGACGGGAAGTACTAATCCGAGTTCAGCCAATTGATCCTTGATCGTCATTTATTTTAGCTCCCGCTTCATATAGGCAACTAGTTGTTCGCCGGTTCCTGGTGCTGGAACTACCTGGACGAGTTCCCAACCTTCAGAACCCCAAGTATCCAAAATCTGCTTCGTAGCGTGTGACAAGAGTGGAACCGTTACATATTCAAACTTCATTTTTACGCTCCAGTCATTATTGCTTTGGTTTGGAATTAATTGGCGAGTGCTGCTTTAACTAAAGCTGAAACGGTTCCGCCATCTGCTTTGCCAGCGATCTTAGGTGAAATTATTTTCATAACTAGTCCCATACCTGCTGGACCGGCGGCGCCACTCTCGGCAATCGCAGCGGCGATCATCTCCTTAATTTCACTTTCCGACAATTGGGCCGGCAGATATTGAGCTATTACTTCGCCCTCTAGCTTTTCGGCGGTGGCTCGATCTGGGCGAGCTGCAGCTTCGTAGGCTTCGGAGGCTTCGCGACGCTTCTTGGCCTCGCGGGATAAAACGGTGATTATTTCAGCATCGGTTAGTACTCGAGCGCTCTTGCCGGAGACCTCTTCATTGGTAATGGCAGTTAAAACCATTCGAATGGTGCCCGAACGAAGCTCATCTCGGGAGCGTATAGATTCGGTCAAATCGCCCTGAAGTCGTTCTTTCAGTCCCATAGGGGTATCTTCTCATGCCTATGGGTTATCAGTTACGGCAGGTTTCGGTCCCGATCCTCCCCGAAGGCGCGGCCGATATTCGCGTGCTCCATTTCTCTGACCTACATCTGACCCCGAGCCGCAAAACCGAGATCGCGGATATCAAAGCTTTCGCCGGGCTCAAACCAGATCTGGTCATCAGTACTGGCGATTTCTTGGCACATAAAAAAGCAGTCCCAGTCGTATTGGATGCTTTAGATAAATTGTTAGACCTGCCCGGTCTCTTTGTCTTTGGCTCCAATGATTACTACGGGCCACAACTTAAAAATCCAGTTAGTTATTTAATGAAGGATGATGGCTCTCGAAAGTTAGGGCCGGAATTGCCCTGGGCGGAATTAGCTGCTGGTTTAGTGGCTCGCGGTTGGCACGACATTAATCATCAACGCGCCATGATCGAAATCAACGGCACCAAGATTGAAGCCCGCGGCACTGATGATGCCCATCTAAATCGGGACAAATACGGTGAAGTCGCTGGCGAGCCAAACCAACAAGCCGATCTCGCGATCGGCCTCACTCATGCTCCTTATCTTCGAATCTTGGAAGCGATGTCGGAAGATCAACTCGACTTAATTTTTGCCGGCCATACTCACGGTGGCCAAGTCCGTCTGCCTTGGCCAGGTGGCAGCAAGGCACTTACTACCAATTGCGATCTACCAACTTGGCGCGCACGTGGCCTAACTAAAGTTCAAAACGATCCATGGCTTCATGTTTCAGCGGGAATGGGAACTAGCCCTTTTGCTCGAATTCGCTTGGCCTCACCACCAGAAGTTTCGCTGGTGACGTTAGAGGCGGCCTTCTAACGATTGGTCGGGGTGACGGGATTTGAACCCACGACCTCGCCGTCCCGAACGGCGCGCGCTACCAATCTGCGCCACACCCCGATTCGAGCAATATTAATCGGAATCTTTCCATTCTTTAAGGGGCGCTCACTAAGGTGTTCTCATGGCGTTGTGCGGGGAATGTGGAAATTCAGTTGGGGCTGCGACTAAGTGCCCTAAATGCGGAAGTGAAAATCTAAAGAACTTTGACCGCAATATTTTCGGTATTGGCAATGTGCCTGACCGCCGGACGGTCGAAGGCGACTGGGATGCCGCCGCCGCAGAATTACTCAAGACCCCGAGCAAAGAGTCCATGAAAGAAGTGAAGCGCCAAGCTCGCAAACGACGCAGGCGACGCCAACCAGTTTATGCCGAAGGAAGTTGGGGTCGGTCACAATCTAAAATTTGGGTAGTTGTAGCGCTGGTCGTAGTTTTCGCGATCGCCACCCACGGATTTATTTGGTGAACTCCTTAGCAACCAACTCGGCGATCTGAGCGGTATTCAAAGCAGCACCTTTACGAAGGTTGTCACCACATAGGAATAAGTCCAGTGCGTGATCATCATCCAAACTGCGGCGAACTCGGCCAACCCAAGTTGGATCAGTTCCAACTACATCGGCTGGAGTTGGAAAAATATGATTCTCTGGATCATCCATAAGTTCAACACCGGCCGCTTTGCGAAGTAAATCTTGGGCATCTTTACGAGAAACCTTCTTCTTGAAGATCGCATGAACAGCAAGTGAGTGAGTTGTAAGAACTGGAACGCGAACGCAGGTGGCCGAAACTTTTAGCTTAGGCATCCCCAAAATCTTGCGGGATTCATTACGGACTTTTAACTCTTCGGAAGAGTAACCATCCTCTTTCAGTGAACCGGCCCAAGGGACCACATTTAGCGCCAGCGGTGCTGGAAACGGGCCAAAGTCTTTAACGTGTTCGCGAAGATCGCGGGCGTTATCACCAGCGTTGGTTCCGGAAACTGCCGTGATCTGTGCGCGCAAGGTATCGATACCTGCTTGACCAGCACCAGATGCTGCCTGATATGAAGCAACAACTAATTCCTTCAAGTCATACTTCTTATTGAGCGCGCCCATGGCAACGATCATTGAAAGCGTGGTGCAGTTTGGGTTAGAGATAATTCCCTTTGGTCGCTTCTTAGCATCCTTAGGATTTACTTCAGGAACTACCAAGGGAACTTCTGGATCCATTCGGAAAGCGCCAGAGTTATCAACGACTACTGCTCCGTGAGCTACGGCGATTGGACCCCACTCTTCAGAAATTTCATCAGGTACATCGAACATCGCGATATCAATACCGTCGAAGGCTTCTGGTGAAAGTGCAACAACAGTTAACTCTTCGCCACGACACATTAGCGTTTTGCCCGCGCTTCTGGCGGATGCGATCAATCGAATTTCGCCGTAAACATTAGGACGCTTTGTAAGGATGTCCAACATGACGGTGCCAACGGCGCCAGTGGCGCCAACAACTGCTAGCGATGGAAGTTTCTTCTTGCTCATATTCCGGTACCCCCATAGACAACTGCTTGCTCTTCGGAATCAAGTTCGAAGGCGGTATGTGCGGCTCGTACGCCACGCTCGATATCTTCAGCACGGCAAATAATAGAAATTCGAATTTCAGAGGTGGAAATCATTTCGATATTTACGCCAGCTTCTGCCAAACAGGCAAAGAAGGTTGCTGTAACACCCGGATGAGAGCGCATGCCCGCGCCAACCAGCGATAGCTTTCCGATTTGATCGTCGTATTGAATTGAGGCAAAGCCGATCTCACCTTGAATGGCACCGAGCACCTTTGAAGCGTGGCTGCCTTCAGTCTTTGGCAACGTGAAAGAGATATCCGTCAAACCAGTAGCGGCGGCAGATACGTTCTGAACGATCATGTCGATATTGATGTGAGCATCAGCAATAGCTTGGAAGATTCGTGCGGCAACACCGGTGTGGTCGGGAACGCCAACAATCGTGATCTTCGCTTCGCTGCAATCGTGTGCGATGCCGGAAATTATTGCTTGCTCCATGTTTTCTCCTTCTGGATGATCTTTAACTACCCAGGTACCTTCGTTATTGGAAAATGATGATCGAACGTGAATTGGTAGATCAAAGCGGCGGGCATATTCGACGCAACGTAGGTGAAGTACTTTGGCGCCCGATGCCGCCAGTTCTAACATCTCTTCGTAAGTAACTGTCTTTAGTTTGCGAGCAGTCGGTACAACGCGTGGATCAGCAGAGAAGACCCCATCCACATCGGTGTAAATCTCGCAAACATCAGCATCTAACGCGGCAGCCAGCGCAACGGCAGTTGTGTCGGAACCACCTCGACCCAAAGTCGTGATGTCTTTGGTGTCTTGGCTAATTCCTTGGAAGCCAGCAACAATCGCAATTGCACCTTCATTTACCGCTTCTTGAATTCTTCCTGGAGTTACATCGATGATTCGGGCGCGACCATGAGCAGAGTCAGTAATGACGCCAGCTTGAGAACCGGTAAAGGAACGGGCAACGTGTCCCAAATTTCCGATCGCCATTGCAAGCAAAGCCATGGAAATTCGCTCACCAGCAGTGAGCAACATATCGAGCTCGCGCCCGTTGGGAAGAGGGGAGACTTGATTCGCCAGCGCCAGCAATTCATCGGTGGTATCGCCCATAGCGGAGACGACTACGACGACCTGATGGCCAGCCCGTTTGGTGGCAACAATCCGATTTGCTACCCGCTTCATGCCCTCGGCATCAGCGACGGAGGAACCGCCATATTTTTGAACAATCAATCCCATGGCTTAAATATGCCCGAATAAATTCTTTGGGGCTAACTTTCCCAAATAATGAGACGCTCATTCTGCTCAAATAATGAGACGATTACCCTTCGAGGGTCCGGCGCCCCTCAAAAGCGCGACCTAATGTCACCTCGTCGGCATATTCCAGGTCGCCACCAACTGGAAGGCCGCTAGCTAGGCGAGAAATTTTGATCTCAAGCGGCTTGATCAGCCTGGCCAGGTAGGTGGCCGTTGCCTCGCCTTCCAGGTTGGGATCAGTCGCGATGATGATCTCTTGAATTTCGGTGGCGGCCAGGCGAACCATCAGTTCGCGAATTCGCAGGTTCTCGGGCCCAATGCCATCGATCGGTGAGATCGCTCCCCCAAGGACGTGATACTTGCCGCGAAATTCGCGGGTTTTTTCGATCGCCAAGACATCTTTGCTCTCTTCAACGACACAAATCATGGAACCATCACGCCGTGGATCGCGGCAGATCTTGCAAAGCTCTTCTTCGGTGATGTTGCCGCAAACGGTACAAAATTTAACTCGCTCTTTAACGGTACGAAGCACATCAACCAACCGCGCAACATCAACTCGCTCGGATTGAATAATGTGGAAGGCGATTCGTTGCGCGCTTTTAGGGCCAATACCTGGCAGTCGACCGAGTTCGTCGATTAAATCTTGAATGGCTCCTTCGTACATAGTTCCCACCGTAGCGCACGATGCGCTATTCCTTGGTGAACTCCTTTATGACTTTGGCGCCTAATTCACGCATCAGTAGTTCAGTGCCAGAAAGTTGATCGGCATCAGTTGGATCTTCAACCGTGCGAGCTGAGACTGGCGCATTTACCGTGGAATCAACGAGGCATTCGATCTTTCGATCCAAGCCAGTCACATCGACAAAGGCGGCACGCA
>JBAXKZ010000018.1:0-27800 GCA_037135095.1 Actinomycetes bacterium | reverse complement strand
TGGCGCTACTCGCCAGCCCGAGCTAGTGGTCAAGGCACCAGAAGCGAAGGGGCGGTTCTTTTTTCGTGGATGCTTTCGATCGGAATCGATATCAATCAGGTCATTAATTAGATAGACCCCAGAGGCCAGCAGCGAGAAAGCGAAAAAACCTGCAACTAAATGCCAAATCCGGTTCAGATCCCGCTCTTGGTGAGCCGCCAGCAATGGCGTGAAAAGCAGCAGATTCTTAAGCCACTGGTGTAGGCGAGCGGCTTTTACCCATGATTTCATTGGATTCTCAGTATAGAACCTGTGGTGAGCGTGATCTCAGCCTTATTCTTCCAAAAATGCTTTGGAATCTTCAGAAATGGCAGTTAATCTGATCCGATGTTCTTTCGGCGGCGGCGACTCAGAATTAATTTGGGGATTGCTGCGCTCGCGGGGGGCTTGCTCATGCCGGTCGCTCTTCCCAGCGCAGACGCAGCAACTAATTTAGCCTCAGTTCAAGCCCAGGTTCTGCGGCTACAACAGCAAGCCACGAGCATCGCCGAAAGCGCCCAGGCGGCCCAAGTTGATCTAAATAATTTGTCTCGGACTTTGGCTAGCGTCCAACAACAAGCCTCGGTACAACAAAGCAGCGTCTCTTCCTTTCAAAAATCACTGGGAGCTATTGCTGCTGAGCAGTACAAAAGCGGTGGGCTGGGTCAGGGAATGCAACTTCTCTTCTCCTCGGACCCCACCCTTTACCTGGCCCAAGCTGGAACCTTAGAAATGATCACCCAGAAAAAGGCGTTGCAATTAAAGAAGTACCAAGTTGCGAAGCAGCGTTTGGTTGCTACTTCCCTGACCGTCAATGACAAGTTGGCCTTAGTAAAAGCGGCAAGAGCTCGCTTTGTTGCCCAACAAACGGCGGCTTACGCAAAATTGAAGGCTGCCCAGCAACTGCTCTCTAAATTAACCAAAGCCGATCGGGCTCGATTAGCGAGGCTTGCCGCGGCAAATGACAGTCAAGCTCAAAAATATTCCATAGCCCAGGCTGCTAAATATAAAATCGGCTCAGGTAGGGGTGCAAGCGCCCTGAAGTTTGCGCTAAAGCAGATCGGCGATCGTTATGTCTTCGGCGCCGCCGGCATGATCTATTGGGACTGTTCTGGTTTGGTTATGCGCGCCTTTGGTTCGGTGGGAGTTTCGTTACCTCATTCGGCTGCCTACCAATATGGGTATGGAAAATTTATTCCGCGTAGCCAATTGAAACCCGGTGACATTGTCTTCTTTGGTCGCCCAATTACCCACGATGGCATTTATCTAGGCAATGGCATGATGGTTGATGCCCCCCACTCGGGGGCCAGAGTACGGGTTGAATCTTTTGGCTCTCACTTTGGATACGAGCCTTATATCGGGGCGAAACGAATTTAGCTCCCGACTTACTTTGTGGTTATTAACGTACCTACTAATACGCCAGCCACCAACAGCGTGACTCCTAAGAGCGCCAACCGAGGCTTGCTCCAAGTACTTTTTACTATTTTTGCTGGTGCTACAGGCTCAACTTTTTCTGGAACATAAGCATCTACCTGATCTAAATAAATTTGTGCCGTCAGTTCACCGACGACATTGTCTTTCTTCAAGCGCTCAAGTTCAGCGCGGAGATCATCGTTGGCCATGGCTACCTCTCGGGTTTCGAACAATTGGGCAAATTTTGGCACATGAGAGCCGTCGGGAAGGTTCTGCCACGCGCCTTGTCTCAGATATTCATCCGTGGTGCGAGAACCTTCCGCTCACCCGATAAGGTTTCGCAGATGGAGATGCCAATCCTGCCCCGCAAAGTCGCCGAACTTCGGCGATTAACTTCGCTCTCCTTTGCCGTCTTCTTGGTTTTTCAGGTGGCCGGAGTAATTCTTCTTTTTCACGATATTTCCACGATCATGAAGAATTTAGATCTTTCAAACCTAACTTTCACCATCCCATCGGTAGAACACACTAGCTTTCAGAATTTCATCAGCGGTACTTCGCTATCCATGACGGCAGGTTTCTGGCTCTCACTTACTCTGGCAAGCTTTCGGCTAAAAAAGCCATACAGCCATAAGGCCTATGGCGTTTTAAACTTCTCCTTCTACGCTCAGATCTTTTTCTTTGTTCTTTCGCTATATGGGGTTTTTAAAGGTCACAAAGCCCTTTTTAATCCGGGCACGCTTGGAACTGCGCTCACAATCGTTTTCACCGCTCCGATCTATATCAAGGCACAGGATTTAGTAATTAAGCGCTGGTCACAGGAGTACATACCGCCACCACCTGAATTGCCTGAAGGCGCTTACTGAATATTTTTTAGTTTGGGAATATTCCTTGGTTCAGATAGGTTCTCCATATTGGTTGAACTTTCAACTATTCATAAGAACTTATAGGAGCATTGATGTCATCTCTACTTCATATCGAAGTCAGCCCATCCGGGGAAAACTCCGTTTCGCGATCGATTACCGCTGATTTTCTTTCAACCTGGAGCGCGGCGCATGCTGGCGGAACCGTCATAACCCGAGACTTGAACTTAAATCCAATTCCACACCTCGATGCTGAAGCGATCTTTGCGAGTTACACCCCCGAAGGCGATCGTTCCGCAGCGATGGCTGCCAAAAATGCCTTCCGTCTTGAACTAGCAGCAGAAATCACAGGGGTTGATGAGATTCTGATTTCTACTCCAATGTGGAACTGGTCAGTTCCATCAGTACTAAAGGCCTACTTCGATCAGGTAATCATGCCCGGAACTCTTGATGCTTCCCGTGCCACTGGCCTAGCTGGCAAGAAGGTGACATTTGTTGTAGCTCAAGGTGGTTCCTATGCTGAAGGGGCGCCAAGACATGGTTGGGATTATTCGACGGGCTATCTGAAGTTGGTCGCATCTGCTTTAGGTTCAACCGACGTTGAGATCATTTTGGCCGAATTCACTTTGGCTGGTGTTGTTCCAGGAATGGATGCCTTCGTAGATACAAAGGCCGCTTCCATCAACGCTGCAAAATCACGTGCTCGTGAGCGTGCCGCTGCTTAAATCCCAGCTTTTGTAATTGCCGATTGCAGAGATTGAGCCCAACCGTTGGAGGTATAGCTTGCGCCTCCAACGCCTTGGATATTTGCCGATTGTGCTTTAAGAGTCTCTTGAATTAAATATGGAATTGCTTGTGCATTAATTTGTTGAGTACGGCCACCTGAGCTTGGTGCTTGCAACGCTATCGCGTTGGTGATTTTTCCATTTTGCACCACGATCTGAACTTGAACCGGACCAAATTGGGTATTTGCAGTTGCGCCGCTAAAAGTTCCGGAGACACCAACAGTTCCTGAACCCGGCTTGGTTGTTGCTTTTGTGCTGGTAGTCGGAGTAGCTGTTTTTGCCGGCGAACTTGCCAGCCCTGCGGTGGGAGAGGTTCCAAATTGTGGCGGCGTGATTGCTAAGACCGCGCCAGTTCCGCCTATAAGACCAGCTGAAATTAATAGCGCGCGCTTCATGATCCTATTATTCGCTCATTCCCTGACTAATTTAAGGGTAAATCTTGTGAGAGCACTCATAGTTTAGTGAAGGAGCTACTCTCTCAATTTTGAATGAGCTAAGAAGCCAGAACTTCCCATCAGCAGCGCGAGTGAGATAAATACCGCGCCAGCGCCAAAGCCTCCGGCCACAACGCCCGCCACTGCCGGGAGAAGGAACTGTCCGAAGCGATTTCCAGCCAAGCGCACCGAAATCGCAAAGGAACGTTCGGGATCCTTCGACATCCGTGACACCCAAGCCATCGTCATCGGTTGCCCAAGACCCAAACTAAAACCAGCAATTGCTATGACAATTGCGAGAAAAAGAACATGGGTTGCGGTTGTCGCAACAATGCAGGCCAGCGAAGAGACCACGATGCTCGCAATCAACAATCTTTTAAAACCAAACTTTGCGGTCATTGGAGCTAAGAAGAGCCTAAAAACCATTGAAGTGGCGGCCCGAATTGCTAAGACGATTCCGATGGCACCTGCGGAGAAGCCGCGCTCTTTTCCGAAGACTGGAAGAAAGACGACAAGCACATCAACGCTGGATGAAATTGCCAAGCTGGTAAACATTGCCGTCTTCATCCCAGGATTATTTAGTACCTGAGCCAGACTGATCTGGCTCTTAGATTCTTTAGCGCTCACACCAACAGTCGGGGACATTGGCAACCATTTAAATAATGGCACAATTCCAAGAATCGCCAGAATTGCTGCCGCCAAAAAGCCGTGACCAGTCGATTTTGGCAGCACGCCATTGGAGCCTGCCGCAACGGTGCCTATCAATGGTCCGATTAATTGCCCGAGAGCGGCGCTGAAGGTGTAAAGGCCAAAGAATCGCTCATAATTCCCATTAGGACTTCGGTTAGCGAAGAGCGCTTGCGCCCCCGCCATGCAAAGCAATTGTGCCGTTCCCAAACTGGCAACGGCTATTACCATCAACCAAGTTGCCGTAACCGTCATAAGCAAAAAAGTAGAAAGTGCAATCATGACCGTGCCATATAAAATGAATCGTCCTTCACCGAATTGATTTATCCAACGTCCCAAAGGGATCGCGAGTAGTAAAGGGAAGAGCGCATAGAGTGCGCCAAAGCTTCCAACCACGAAGGTATTGGCATGCAGAGTCAATAATTTGTAGGTGATCATTGGGCGCGATAAATACGTACTGGCTTGAATTAAAACGGAGTTGAAGAGAGTTACCAGCACCCAACTCTCAAGTTTTCGCAATGTTTAATTAGCCGATCAATTCAGAATCGCGTTGTGGAAGATTTTCATGAATACAACTTCGGCTGGAATCATGGGTGGCGCAGTCAGCGCAAAGCAGAACAAGTTCATGGCATGCAACTCGAGCACAGTTGTAGAACTGCTTTGTTGGTGCTGCGCATTTTTCGCATTCGCCTATAATTTTTGCTTCATCCGAGAAGTCAATCGCCATGCGGGCATCAAAGGTATACAGCGATCCTTCCCAAAGACTGCGGTCTCCGAATTTCTTGCCATAGCGAACAATTCCGCCCTCAATTTGGTAGACCTCTTTGAAGCCGCGCTTGATCATCACCGATGAGAGAATTTCACAGCGAATACCACCGGTGCAGTAAGTAACAATCGGTCTATCTTTTAGATGGTCATACTTACCACTTTCAATTTCGGCGACAAAATCGTGTGAGGTAGTCACATCAGGGACGATTGCATTCTTGAATTTCCCAATTTTCGCTTCAAAGGCATTTCGGCCATCAAAGAAGACAACTTCATCGCCCCGCGCCTCAACTAATTTGTCTACGTCGTAGGGCTTTAAATGCACGCCGCCACCAACAACACCTTTTTCGTTCACGGTAATTTCAGTAGGGGCGCCAAAGGCAACCAGTTCGCTACGGACCTTGACGCTCAATCTAGGAAAATCATTGCCCAGACCTTCGGACCACTTGAAATCAATCTTCTTAAACCCGACATAGCCTTTGGTTAGCTTCACATATTTCTTTAGCGCGGACATATCCCCGCCTAGGGTGCCGTTGATGCCATGGGGGGAGATCAAGATGCGCCCTTTTAGCCCTAAGGAGTCGCAGAGGGATTGCTGCCATAGGCGCACGGCATCGGGATCTGAGATCGGGGTAAACCCGTAATAAAGAATGATTTTCTGCAGCTCCACCCCTCGATTCTAGTCAGGCGAGGGTGGTCGCCAAATTCTTTAGTTTGCCAAAAATTAACGCGGAAATGCTTGCCATAATGCGTTAGCGGTGGCTAACCTATCCCGCATGCCCGATCTGTTGGAGTTAGTTGCCGAACCACAGCGTCGTCGCCTGCTGCAATTGTTAGCAAAAGGCGAAAAGACGGTCTCTGAAATTTCCGATGCTTTCCCAGTCTCTCGCTCGGCTATTTCGCAACAACTTTTGCTGTTAGAGGAAGCTGGTTTAGTAAGCGCTCGTAAAGTGGGACGTAATCGAATTTACCAAATTGAGTCTGGCGGGATGGCCAAACTGCACCAATTCTTTTTAGATCAATTCTGGCAAAACGAAGTAGAACTACTGCTTCTTGATGCCCAACAAGTGATGCCAAAACGGAAAAAGGGAGTGCGCTAATGGCATTTGATACAACAGTTTTTATACCGCTCGATCCATATGCGGTCTATGACTTGGTAACTCAACCAGAACGGCTTCGGCGCTGGAAGACGGTTGCATCGCGGATTGATCTACAGGTTGGCGGGGAATATCGCTGGACGATTACGCCGGGTCACAGCGCCGCCGGAAATGTTGTTGAGTTAATTCCAGGAAAGAAGCTAACTCTAAGTTGGGGCTGGGAAGGTCAATCGGATTTGCCGCCGGGCGCTTCTATCGTAACGATCACTCTTGAAGGGGTCAGCGGCGGAACCAATTTACGACTTGTACATGATGGTTTGAGCGCGGAACAAGCCGCTGGGCATGCCGAAGGTTGGGATCACTATTTGGCCCGGCTGGTTGATTATTGCGCAACGGGAATAGAGATCGCCGACCCCTGGAAATTCGCTCCCGAACATTTAGATGAGTTCAGTATTTTGGAAGCGGTCTTAGTAACTACTCAACAAGTTCTTGCCAACGTAGCGCCAGATGATTTTGAGAAACCCACGCCCTGTCCCGAGATGAACGTCGGAGAATTGATTGAACATCTTTATCGCGCGGTTTCTAATCTGACTCGTGGGTTAGGTCTCGAATTAACCGCTGAATCCCAATTAACACCAGAGGCGCGCTTTGCAAATTTAGCGGCTCGAACAATTGAAGCATTTAGATTGCAAGGCTTAAAGCGTGAGATCGATCTGCGTTTTGCAACTTTTCCGGCGCCCATAGTTTCTGGGTTGATTGCACAAGAAATATTGATTCATGGTTGGGATATCGCGATCGCCACGAATCAGCCATACGAGGTATCGGATGTGGTTGCCAACTACGTCCTTAGTAACTCCAAACGCATAATCTCCGAAGATTTCCGCGCCCGCGGTGCCTTCGGCCCGGCTATAGCCGTCTCGGGAGCGCTCCCGCCACTTCAGCAACTAATCGCATTTACCGGAAGGAAAATAGATGAGTAAATTTATGTATCTTTACCGAGGCCATGAAGTAGAAATGTCACCAGAGTTTGGTGCCGCATGGGGAGCTTGGGCTGGGAAAGTTGGCTCTGGCTTAGTTGATGAAGGCGCTCCCTTTGCAACCAGCGGCGTAGTAGTCGATGACGGTTCCACCGCAAAGGCGACTAACTTTACCGGCTACACAATCATCGAGGCCCCAAACCTGGCGTCAGCACAGGCTTTGACCACGGGACATCCACTGCTCTCGGCAAAAGCCGGAAAGCAGAGCATCGAAATCTTCGAACTTGGAGCGATGTAACTCTTTTTTAACCTAGGTATCTTTGCCAATTCTGTCTGAGGTTTGCTACCTATCGGCCCAGCAGAATTGGCGAAGATTGGTTTCACCCAGCTTCGCTGAATAAAAGAAAACTAAAGTTTCGCGGCAATTTCTGCCGGAAAGTTTTGGTAGGAAACTGGGCGCAAGAATCTGACAATTGCATGCAATCCAACCGAGGTATGAATTGGCGAAGTAGAAGCTGGATATGGCCCGCCGTGGTGTTGACCAATAGTCACAGCCACGCCGGTTGGCCAAGAATTCCAAGAGAGCCGCCCAACTTTTCTGGCAAGAGCACTGCACAAGGTCACAGCATCGGGATCAGTTGTTGCCGAAAATACCGATCCAGTTAAAGCGCCTTCTAGGTTTGCAATAATTTCGAGGAGTTCGGAGACGTTTTCATATGTAATAACGAGACCGGTAGGACCAAAGCATTCAATTTCTAGCGCTCTTGGCTGAGCGAGAACGCTGGCAACATTAGTTACCAGAATTGCAGGGGCCGAATATAGCCCGCCATCATTAATCTCTTGGCCATGAACAACAACACTTCCAAGCAACCTAGCGAGTTCAACGCGATTTGAATCGTGGGCGCTTTTGGTGCCAGGGCTGAGAAATGGTGTTGGCTTCCGCTCCAATATTTGCCCCTCAATTTCCGTGAGCATTGGCGATTTGGCCGGAACGAGCAGGATGCTCGGGTTGGTGCAAAACTGACCGTTGCCAAGCAGAAGAGAATCCAAATATGCTGAAGATAGGGCGTTCGCGTCGGTAATTGCTGAACTGAGAATAATTACAGGATTCACGCTTCCCAATTCGCCATAAAATGGAATTGGCGTTTCACGCGATTGCGCAATATCAAATAATGCACGTCCACCGCGACGAGAACCGGTGAAAGCACCGGCGCTAACCTTTGGCGAATTTAGGACGGTGACTCCAGCTTCAACGCCCTGAATCAAGGTAAGAGCATCGTTAAATCCCTGTGCTGCTAATACCTGTTGAGCTAAAGCAAATACTTGGTTAGAGGTTTGAGGATGTGACGGATGAGCTTTTGCAATAACAGCACAACCGGCGGCTAGCGCCGATGCGGTATCGCCGCCAAGCACGCTGAAGGCGAAGGGAAAGTTGTTGGCGCCAAAGACGACAACAATTCCAAGCGGAGTAAGAGATCGGATCAATTCCGGATGCCCAGCAGGCAGCGGTGCATCTGAAAAAGCGTCAACTTCAGAGTTCGTAAATCGACCATCGATTAATGTGCGCGCAAACTCTCGGAGTTGAAAGGTAGTTCGACCCACTTCACCCGTTAAGCGCGGAACACCGAGTCCAGTTTCCAAATCCGCGATTTCAACCAACGCAGTGGAGTTCGCATCTAAGGCATCCGCTATCCCAATTAATGCCGCTGCGCGTTCTGCCTCTGTTGCACTGGACCATTTTTCAAAGGCCGCAACCGCTTTATCAATTATGGCTTCAACTTGCGAGGCTGAAGTATCGGCAATTTCTGGCCCGAAGGCTTCACCTGTGCGCGGGTTAAAGGACTGGGTGGTCATAGTTTTCCATTCATCTCTTCGTAGGGTTTTACTCTATGCCACTAATGAGGAATTCAATAAGCGCCAGTCAAAATAGGCGCACCTTCAAGTGCTCGGGTTTCTTCATCATTAAATAACCGGGATCTAATTAGAAAACGTTTACCTTCAGGAGCTTCTATCGAAAAGCCGCCACCGCGACCAACGACGACATCGATGGTTATGTGGGTGTGGCTCCAATATTCAAATTGGGGGAGCGAGATCCAGACTTTAATGGGCTCTGTTATTCCTTCAATAGTTAAGTCACCTAAGAAGACGTCGGAGCCGCCGACTCTAAATTCACCGACTAGGTAACACATTGGAGAGGAGCCATCACAACACCCACCTGATTGATGAAACATCAGTGGTCCATGCACGCCAGTTAAGTAGCGAAGAAACTCCGCTGCTTCTGGGCTCACATCGACGCGGGATGGGTAGATGATGGCTCCAAACCTATTAATTGAAGGGCTACGGCTTAAAAGAAGCCTAGCTTCTTTGGTGAATAAGAGACCAGAAGGTTCTTGGTCTGTTGGTAGTGATCGAGCATCATCTTGTGGTTTTCGCGCCCAATTCCTGACGCTTTATAGCCACCGAAGGCAGCGTGTGCTGGATAGGCGTGATAGCAATTGGTCCAAACACGACCGGCTTGAATAGCTCGACCAGCTCGATATGACAAATGTAGATCGCGCGTCCAGACTCCGGCACCTAAGCCGTAAAGCGTGTCATTGGCAATCTCCATGGCATTATCAAAGCCATCGAACTTGGTAACGGAAACAACTGGGCCAAAGATTTCTTCTTGGAAGATTCGCATTGAGTTCTTGCCTTCGAAGATTGTTGGGGTTATGTAGTAGCCACCAGCAAGATCGCCCGGAAGTTCGGCGCGAGTTCCACCGGTGACAATTCGTGCGCCCTCTTGTTTGCCAATTTCGAAGTAGGAAAGAATCTTCTCAAGTTGGTCCGAACTAGCTTGGGCACCGATCATGGTGTTGGTATCCAAAGGATCTCCTTGAATGATCTTTTCGGTACGTGCTGTTGCATCGGACAAGAACTTGTCATAGATACCGGCTTCGATTAATCCGCGTGATGGACAAGTGCAAACTTCACCTTGGTTAAGCGCGAACATTGTGAAGCCTTCAAGCGCCTTGTCATAGAAATCATCATCAGCGCGAGCAACATCGTTGAAGAAAATATTTGGGCTCTTGCCGCCGAGCTCCAATGTGACGGGAATGATGTTATCTGCTGCGTATTGCATGATGAGTCGACCGGTAGTGGTTTCACCAGTAAAGGCGACCTTTGCAATTCGGCGAGATGATGCCAATGGCTTTCCGACTTCAACGCCGAACCCATTAACAATATTTAACACTCCTGGTGGTAGAAGATCTTTGATTAGATCCATCCAGAAGTGAATTGACACTGGCGTCTGCTCGGCTGGCTTCAGAATGATGCAGTTTCCTGCCGCTAGCGCTGGTGCCAATTTCCAAGTTGCCATCAGCAACGGGAAGTTCCACGGAATAATTTGAGCGACTACGCCCAATGGTTCGTGGAAGTGATAAGCGACGGTGTCATCATCCAATTCCGCCAGTGAGCCTTCTTGGGCACGCAATGCACCAGCGAAGTAACGGAAGTGATCGATGGCAAGGGGAAGATCGGCGGCCAAGGTTTCGCGAACTGGCTTGCCATTCTCCCAAGTCTCGGCCACGGCCAAGGCTTCAAGGTTTGCTTCCATGCGATCAGCGATCTTGAGCAGGATATTGGAGCGCTCGGTTGCGGAGGTCTTACCCCAACTCTTAAAGGCGGCATGAGCGGCATCCAGGGCGAGCTCGACATCGGCAGCATTTCCGCGAGCGACTTCGCAGAAGACTTGGCCGGTGACCGGGGTGGGGTTTTCGAAATATTGCCCAGATGATGGTGGCACATACTGCCCGTTAATCCAGTGGTCGTAGCGCGCTTTGTAGCTCGCAACGCTTCCTGGCTGTCCGGGAGGTGCGTAAATGGTCATTTTTCTCCTTTTTGATCGCGCATGGTTGCTCGATCAAGTTGGTTCACGTTAGGACTTGGCTGGTGCATTAGATAGGCAAATCACACTTTCCTACCCGAATGAGGCCCGAATGGTGGGTATGAGTACTAGCCATATGGACAGGTAGCCCCTTGGGTCATACCGTACTAACCGTGACCAAGAGCCCAATTTCGGTAGCAAATCGCGATGATGTTGCGAGGGGCAGGAGAGCCCCGCAGGCTCGAACCCGAGTTGTCGTCGCCGATTACAGTTCCATCTCCCGCGCCGGAATTCGCTCGATCTTAGAGCGCTCGCCAAGCACCGCAATTGTGGATGAGGCGAAAACATACGATGCGGTTTTAGCATCAGTAGAAGAGCATGCGCCTGATGTTTTAATAATTGATCTCGATTTGGGTGATGACACTAATAAAGGGCTACTCGTTTGCAACACCGTGGCCGAACGTTTTCCAAATACCAAGATTTTGATCTTGGCCTCTTCGGTTTCTGAGTTAATTGTAATTGAAGCGCTTCGCCGGGGTGCCTTGGGTTACATGATCAAGAGTCAAACTACCTCAGACGAATTGATCAAAGCTGTAAGAGCTGTCCAGGAAGGGGAGACCGCTTTTGGAAAGGGAATCGGCGCCCTAGTTTCAAAGAATTTTGGTGCCCCTCACTCTGTCACTGAGCAGTTGACCGAGCGCGAACTCGACGTTGTAAAACTGACGGCGCAGGGTCTGGGAAATAAGCAGATCGCACACTCACTCTTTATCTCTGAGAGCACCGTTAAATTTCACATCCACAATGCTTCGATCAAGTTACATACGCGAAAGCGCGCTGAACTTGTTCACCGAGCAACTGCGGCTGGCATCATCAAGTAGTTCTACTGGTTAGTAACGATCATGTGTCAGAGAACACTTTGGAACTCATTATTCCAAAAGTTCTCGTGGCTACGATGGTCTGCTAATCAAGTCCAACAAGGGTAATAAATCGAAAACGGGGAGTTCAATGAAGAGCACCAGTCCTGGCTACGCCATCACAATTCGCGTGGAAACCAATATGAGTATTGCGCCGACTTCGCTAATCCCGGCTGCGGTTGCTGCTGCTGGCGGCACCTTGACCGCACTCGATGTGGTTGAGTCATTGCAAGACCACGTTGTAATCGATGTGACTTGCGATGCGGTTGATGCCGACCACGCGGTGGTCATAACCGATGCGATCAAGGCCGCCTCACCCCAAATCATTGTTCGCAATGTCAGCGACCGCACCTTCTTATTACACCTTGGTGGAAAGCTCGAAGTCCGCTCAAAAGTTCCACTAAAGACCCGCGATGACTTATCGCGCGCCTACACCCCTGGAGTAGCTCGAGTTTGCTTGGCGATTGCCAAGGACAAGTCCGATGCCCGCCATTTAACAATTAAGCGAAATACCGTCGCGGTAGTTAGTGATGGTTCTGCGGTTCTCGGTCTAGGTAATATCGGACCAGAAGCTGCAATGCCAGTTATGGAGGGTAAAGCAGCGCTCTTCAAGCGTTTTGCTGACGTAGACGCTTGGCCAATTTGTTTGGATACCCAAGATACTGAAGAGATCATTCGCACTGTGCAGCTAATTGCACCGGGCTTTGGTGGGATTAACTTGGAAGATATCTCGGCGCCTCGTTGCTTTGAAATCGAAGCGCGCCTAAAAGAGCTTCTTGATATTCCAGTCTTTCACGATGATCAACACGGAACCGCGATTGTGGTCTTGGCCGCATTAATCAACTCTTTAAAGTTGGTCAAGAAGAATCTCTCCGACGTTCGGATTGTTCTCAGTGGTGCTGGCGCTGCGGGCAACGCCGTCATCCGATTATTGATAATTTCAGGCGCTAAACACATCATTGCTTTTGACTCAAAGGGTTCGATTCATAAGGATTCGCCCCGCGCAAATGACATGCGCAGTTGGTTAATTGATAACACAAATCACGAGAGTAGAAACTGCACCTTGGGCGAGGCGCTAGTCGGTGCTGATGTGTTTATTGGCGTGAGCGCACCAAATATTCTCAAAGAGAGCGATGTTGCCGCGATGGCGCCAGATTCAATTGTTTTGGCTTTGGCCAATCCGGATCCGGAAATCGATCCAGTTCTAGCCGCCAAGCACGCTCGAATCGTGGCAACTGGGCGAAGTGACTACCCCAATCAGATCAATAACGTTTTGGCTTTCCCGGGCATCTTTCGCGGTTTGTTGGATGCTGGAGTCTCTAAGGTGACCGATGAGATGCTTGCCTCAGCGGCCATTGCAATCGCAGGTTGTGTCAGCGATGATCAACTCAATGCCACTTTTATTATTCCAAGCGTCTTTGATCCAGCGGTAACCCCAGCAGTTTCAAGCGCGGTGATTGCGATCGCAAAGGCGATGAAACCGGCCCGTGTCTAGCAAGTCACACCTCTAACTCTTCCGCTTCGCTGACTTTAAGAGGAGACTCTTATTGCGCGCATAGAGCGTGCCGAAACTCGCCTTTGAAAGGCTCCGATCATGGCAAGAACCTATGTAATTACTGGCGCCGCCTCCGGGATTGGTGCCTCAACCTACTCATTACTAAAAGAACGCGATTACAAGGTAATCGGTGTTGATCTAGCGAAGACCGATGTCACGGCAGATTTGAGCACTTCTGAAGGGCGTCAATCAGCCGCGAAGGAAGTTATTAAATTAAGCGATGGCAAAATTAGTGCCATAATCGCTTGTGCTGGCTTGGCGTTACCAATCGCTAAAACGGTCTCAGTAAATTATTTTGGCGTTACCGAATTTCTTCAGGCGCTTCTTCCAACGCTATCAAAGAGCTCATCGCCAAGAGTTGCTATCACAAGCTCAATGGCTTCGCTAATGCCAAATTCACCTGAGCTTGTAGCCGCTATGTTAGAAAATGATGAAGCGAAAGCCGTGCAAATTGCGCAAGGTTTAGTTGACCAAGGTGCAGAAGCTTCGGCGCTGATTTACGGCTCCACCAAGCGCGCGTTGAGCCGATGGGTACGGCGCGAGTGCATAAAACCGGAGTGGGCTAAAGCCGGTATTCCTTTGAATGCAGTTGGTCCGGGAATTGTAGAAACTCCAATGGTTGCTGACATGATTGCATCGAAGGAAGCTAGAGCGGCGATTGATTCTATGGTGCCTATGCCATTGAACTATTACCTAAAGCCAGTTCAGGTTGCATACTTATTAGCTTGGTTGACCAGCAAAGAGAATACGCACACGACCGGACAGACTATCTACATTGACGGTGGTTCTGATGCAGCACTTCGTGGGGACGATGTCTGGAAATAGTTCGGGGGTAGACGCCGCGTGGTTTTATTAGCCCACTGTTCACCTAACTGTACTTTTTAGTTCACAGTACTCATGATCGTTCGCCATAAGTTTGCCCCGATCTCATAGGGCGAAGCAACCGTCTCGTCCTTCAGACTTTTGGAGGAGCACTTTGTTCAAAAATAAATTCGTAAAGGCCCTCGTTGCAGCAGCTTCAATTGCGCTTGCACTTGGCACCACAGTTCCAAGCAGCCACGCTGCTAACACCACAATCCAGGTTTACCTTTCTGCCGATACCAATATCCAGGACCTCTGGGTCAAAACATTGGTTCCAGCATTTAAGACGCAATTCCCTGGCTATGACGTTAACGTCACCTTTGATCTTCACGGCGATCACGATGCTCAAGAGACTGCAAAAATTACCGCTGCCGCAGTTCTACATAAGAACCCAGGTGTCGACCTGATCGACGGTGGTTTTGTAACAACTCTTGGCGCTGCTGGTCTTCTATATCGTCCAACCGCTGGTTTGCTGCCCAACATCAAAGATGTAAACAAGGCAGTTTTGACTGCCGGTAAGGGTGGAATTCCATACCGTGGTTCCTCAGTTCTATTGGCGTACAACTCAAAGAACGTTCAAAACCCACCAAAGACCTTGGATGATCTTCTTGCTTGGATCAAAGCTAACCCTGGCAAGTTCACCTACAACGCACCAAATGGTGGCGGTTCCGGTTATGCCTTCGTTCAAACCGTAGTAGATAAGTACTTGTCTGATGCCGATCGCACAACATTGGTTCAGACCGCTTCACCCGATCTACAAGCTAAGTGGGCACAGGGTCTTGAGACTCTTCGTCAATTGAACAAGTACACCTACGGCCTAAACGGCACCTACCCAGCAAACAACGCTGAAACCCTAAAAGATTTGGCCACTGGCTTGGTTGATATGGGCTCAGTTTGGTCTGATCAGTTTGCTTCAGCTATCAAGGCTGGAACCATGCCTTCGTATATCAAGGTAACTCAAATTAGCAACCCATCCTTCACCGGCGGCGCTTCTTATTTGGGTATTCCAAATAGCTCACAAAACAAGGTCGGCGCTCGCCTCCTTGCAAACTGGGTTTTGTCACCAGTCGCGCAGAACCTGATTGTTGGCGGAACTCTGAATGGTTTCCCAGTAATCCCACTTTCAAAGTTGGATCCAGTTATCACTGCCGCATTTACCGGTGTGGATATTCAGCATCTTCGTGCTGGCTACCTCAGCGCAAATGCAAATGACTTGAAGAGCAAGTGGGCTTCAATCGTTCCAGGAAAGTAGTTCGAACTTAATTGAGTTCAACTAGCACCAAAGTAGAGAGCCTTGAGGCTAAAACAGCCCCAAGGCTCTCTCTACTTGGTTTTACCATGGCGTTGCCACCCGTCCTACTGGTGGTTGCATTTGTAGGTCTCCCCATCCTGATTGGATTTACTTTCAGCTTAGGTTTCACAAGCGGTCCAAATCGGGTTGTCTCCCTTATTGGGCAGCAGATTCATACAAAAGATCATTGGTGGGGAACGTTCGCTGCTTATCGCGATGTAATTCACGATGCTCGCTTTGCGGGAGATTTAATTTTAACTTTGGTAGTTACCGCGATCTCCACCTCGCTAGTTCTGGTGATGTCCTTGGGGATCGGTGTTTATCAACGGATGGTTGGTGGCCGAATTGCCACAATCATGAGCACGCTGACCTTGGTGCCGCTTTTCGTTCCAGTTGTAATTTCTTCATGGGCAATTCACACCTTCTATTCTGGCGACGGTTTTATGCGCACGGTCTTCCATCATGTGGGAATCAACTTTCCAACGCTGACTTCTACGACCTCCGCGATCGTGATTGGTACCATCTGGACCTCGCTGCCTTTTGCAATTCTGATGGTGACTTCCGGTTTTCAATCCATCCCTGACGCCCTAATCGAAACGGCGCAAGATGCCGGAGCTGGATTCTTCCGCATCGTCAGAACCGTCTTGATTCCGTTGGCGCTAACGCCAATAATCATTGCCGCCACCTTCACTGCTATCGGAATTTTGGGGTCTTTCACAATTCCTTACTTCTTGGGACCAAATCAACCAACGATGTTAGGTGTGGAGATTTCGAATTTCTTCGGTTCCTACAATCGCCCACAACAATCAATAGTTATGGCTTTCATTGTCTTCATGGCGGCTTCCGGAATTGCCGTGGCTTACATTTGGGCCAATGTTCGCAGCGCAAAACAGAGCGGCCGAATCTGATGGCAAGAGTAAGAACTAGACAGAAGACTTCAATGCCAATTCGCCTTTCGCTCTACTTTTTTATTGGCTTAATGTCGCTCTTTATTTTGGGTCCATTGCTTTGGTTAGCGGTCCATGCCTTTGCCACCAATTGGACCTACCCAAACCTGCTTCCTGATTCTTTGACCTTTCACTGGTGGAGCAAAGTATTTCTAGACTCAGCTTTGGGAACTGCGATCAAGAACTCACTGATAATTAGTCCGATCGTGGTACTTCTTTCAATGGTGATCTGCCTGCCAGCGGCTTACGCCGCCGGGCGACTGAACTATTTCGGCCGCAAGACCTTCTTGATTGGAATGTTCGCGGCAAACTCATTTCCGAAGATCGGGCTCTTCGCGGCAATTGCTACCTTGTATTACGCCTTGAATTTGATGGGAACCTTTGTCGGGGTTGTAATTATCCAGTTATTAGGAACCATCATTTATATGACTTGGATTCCAGCCGCCGCCTTTGCTGCCATACCTCGTAATCTGGAGGAAGCGGCGCGCGATGCTGGCGCCTCGAAGATCCGGACCTTCTTCACTATTACTTTGCGGCTAGCGATGCCGGGAATTTTGGTTGCGATTGTCATGTCCTTTTTGGCTTCATTTGATGAGGCCCAAGGCTCTTACTTAGTTGGAGCTCCTTCGATTTACACGATGCCGACAGAGATGTATTCCTTAGTTCAAAACTACCCGATTCAGGTTGCAGCAGTTTTCTCGTTGCTTCTTGCCTTCCCATCCGTGCTTCTCATTGGAATTGCCCGCAAGCACATTATTGGGGGACAGCTAGCAGAAGGGTTCCAAATTAAATGACGACTCCGAATAGTGAAGGCTTAATCCTTCATGGACTCTCCAAGGTTCTAGGTGGCCGCACGATCATCGATAATCTGGACTTAACGGTGCATAAGGGCGAGATGGTTTCCTTGCTTGGACCTTCCGGTTGTGGCAAGACCACGACCTTGAGAATGATCGCTGGGTTTCTAATTCCAGATCAGGGGCACATCACCATTGCGGGCAAAGATGTCACCGATCTCGGACCAGAAAAGCGTCCAAGTGCCATGGTTTTTCAAAATTATGCGCTCTGGCCGCACATGTCGGTATTTAAGAATGTTGCCTATCCGTTGAAGGTTCGAAAGCTAGCCTCGGCTGAAATTGAACGACGCGTTCATGAGGCACTCGAACTAGTTAATCTGATGCACCACAAAGATTCGAGGCCAAGCCAGATTTCAGGTGGCGAACAACAGCGCGTGGCACTTGCAAGAGCCTTGGTTCAAGAACCCGATATTTTGTTGTTAGATGAACCACTTTCCAATTTAGATGCCAAATTGCGCGTCAAGGTTCGCGAAGACATCAGAGAACTTCAGCGCCGCCTAAATATTACGACGGTTATTGTTACTCACGATCAAGACGAGGCGCTTTCAATCTCGGATCGAATCGCAGTTATGAGCGCTGGAAAAATTGAACAGTTCACCACACCGCAAGAACTTTACGATCGCCCTGCCACCGAATATGTTGCCAACTTCATCGGCTCGTTAAATCGCGTGGAAGGAAGTTATAACGGGGGTCTCATAGGTGCTGGAACTGATGCGATTGGAATTCGTCCTGAAGATGTCTTCTTCAGCCACAATGAGATTCCAGGTGGCCACAGAGCAACGGTCGAATTAGTTGTTCCGCGCGGTCATTTCTACGAGGTTTATCTAAAGCGTGATGACGTTGCTTTACGAGCTTTTCTCTCAAGCGACATTCCAAAGCATGGTGACATCGGCTATGTTCGGATAAATAAAGCGCTCATCTATCAAGATGGCCACCTCGTTAGATCGGCATAACCAATGACCCTTGCCTGCGCTCATCGTGGTGATTCCAGCCGGTTTCGTGAGAATACAATTGCAGCAATTCGATCAGCAATATCAAGTGGCGCGGATCTAGTTGAAATCGATGTGCGTTTAACTACGGACGACAAGGTAGTTGTACTTCACGATGCCACCACTGAGCGCCTTTGGGGGCGAGAATCTAACGCCAATCATCAGACTTTGGCTGAGATTCAAGTTTTAGGTTTCGATGATGTTCGGATACCTACCCTGGCCGAAGTTCTTGACCTGTTTGTCGGCACCGAAGTTTCAATCATGATCGATATGGAGTTGGCTGAACCCGCTGCGATGGCTCTTAAGGTTGCCGAAGAATCAAGCCTAAGTAGTTCGCAAATCACGTGGTGTGGCGCGCTAGACGGCATGAAAATCATCAGATCGCTCTCTGAGTCGGCCCGTATCCTGTTGCCCTGGAACGAAGCCGGCATGCCACCTAACGAGTTACTTGATGAAGTTAAACCTGAGTTTATCAATCTGCACTATTCGTATTTGAGCGCACCAGCGGTCGACGCCATTCATAACGCTGGCTATAAAGTTTCACTTTGGACGATCGATGATCAACCCACCATGCGGTGGGCAAAAGCTATAGGTGTGGACTCCATAACTTCCAACCAGTTGGCACTGCTCCAGCAAACTTTGAAAGAAGACCATGATTTCTCCGCAGAACCAAGAATTTCAAAGCTGGAGGAGATTGACCTAGATCGCGCTGAGCTTGTTGCCCACGAACTCGCGAAGTGGGCGATTATGGTCTGCAACTTCATGAAGCCAGGAACGGTGACGACCAAAGCAAACCCTGCCGATTTGGTTACCGAAGTTGATTTGTGGATTGAAACCCACATACGCGAAGTGATCGCGGCCAATTTCCCTAGCCACATTTTGGTTGGTGAGGAGCAAGGTGGCGAAAGCCGTACCGATATCCCAACCTGGTATCTGGATCCAGTGGACGGAACCACTAATTTTGCCAATCAAATTCCATGGACCTCGATGTCGCTTTCGCTGGCACTGAATCGAACCCCACTGATCGGCGTAACAATCGACCCGTGGCGCAATGAGATTTACGAGGCGCGATCAGGTCGTGGTGCCAAACTAAATGGCAAAGAATTGAAATTGAGAACTGAGGTAGCAGGCGATAACCCACTGGCAGGAAAAGTTGTGTTGACCGAATTGGCGGCTTATCAACCTTGGCCCGGAATGTTGAAATTATTGGAAAATTTGGCTGATAGCTACTGCACTATGCGAATCATGGGTGCCGGTACTTTAACGCTAACCTCAATCGCTGCTGGACGCGGAATTGGTGCGATTGTAGGCCACTTTAGTCCGATTGATCATTTGGCAGCTGCCTTAATTGTTCATGAGGCCGGGGGAGTAGTTCTGGATGAAATGGGAGCGGAAAATCTCTTTCCAAATTTCGGCGGCGTTATGGTGGCTGCACCTAGTGCCGCAAAAGCACTTTATGGCGCTTGGATTTAACCTCACTAGTAACTGGCACTTGCGAAGGATTTGCAACTCGCGCATTGAATTGCTCGCCCATATTCTTTACTCATGAGAATTTATGACAGCATCACTGAGGTAGTTGGCAACACTCCACTGGTCAAGATCCATCGCGTTATGGATGGTGCACCAGTAACTGTATTGGCGAAGCTGGAGTTTTATAACCCAACCAGCACTGTTAAAGATCGTATCGGTATTGCAATGGTTGATGCCGCTGAGCGCAGCGGACAACTAAAGCCAGGTGGAACCATTATTGAAGCGACCTCAGGCAATACTGGTATTGCGTTGGCAATGGTTGGCGCTGCTCGTGGTTACAAAGTAATTCTTACAATGCCAGATTCAATGTCAAAGGAACGTCGCGGACTTTTACGTGCCTTCGGAGCTGAATTGGTTTTAACTCCCGCCAGTGAAGGAATGAATGGCGCAGTCGCAAAATCAGAAGAACTTGGTAAAGAGCCTGGCGCAGTACTGGTTCGTCAATTTGCAAATGAAGCTAATCCAGCGATCCACCGCGCAACAACTGCCGAAGAAATATGGCGCGATACCGATGGCAAAATTGACATTTTGATTGCTGGAATTGGAACTGGTGGAACGATCACTGGAACTGGCAACCGACTAAAAGAATTAAATCCGAACCTGAAAGTTATTGCAGTTGAACCAGCTGCATCACCAATCCTTACCGGAGGAAAGCCTGGCCCGCACCCAATCCAAGGAATTGGTGCGAACTTTGTACCAGAGATTTTAGATCGTTCGGTTTATGACGAAGTACTCGATGCCCCAACTGATCTAACAATTGCATTTGCCAGACGGGCTGCAAAGGAAGAGGGCATCTTGGTTGGTATCTCATCCGGTGCTGCTCTTTGGGCAGCTCACCAAGTTGCAAATCGTCCCGAGAACGCGGGCAAGACAATAGTTGTGATCATTCCATCATTCGGCGAGCGTTATCTTTCAACGGTTCTCTATCAAGACTTAATGGATTAAATGATCGGTTTCAATTTTCGCGAAGATATAACCAATGCGCTGCAGCGCGATCCCGCTGCTCGATCGCGGTTAGAAGTTTTCTTGGTCTATCCAGGGCTGCATGCAGTCTGGGGTTATCGCTGGGCAAATTTTCTTTGGCGCCATAATTTAAAACTCTTGGCTCGAATCCACATGGCTTGGATACGCGCCAAAACTGGAATTGAAATCCACCCAGCTGCCGTTATTGGTCGACGATTCTTTATCGACCACGGCATGGGAGTAGTAATCGGTGAGACTTCGGTTATTGGCGATGACGTTTTGATGTATCACGATGTCACGTTAGGAGCCCGGGGCTTTTCGCACGCTAAGCGCCACCCAACTATCGGAAATCGCGTCATTTTGGGCGCTGGCGCTCGGATTATCGGGGATATTCGGGTACATGATGATGCATCTGTCGCTACCAACGCCACGATTGTTAAAGATCACGCTGCCAAGGCGAAAGCGAATTTCTACGCTATTTAGACTGAATTCATAGTGCTAGCGGTTTGGCTCGGCGGGGATTTTAACTTTTTGATGCTTAGATACGAGGTATGACTCAGCCACCAGCAGATCCCGTCCGAGGTAAAGAGGTCTACGCCTTAGACCGCGCCCACGTCTTTCACTCTTGGTCCGCTCAGGGGGCGATCTCGCCGCTGCCGATCCAAGGTGGGGAAGGTTCCTACTTCTGGGATTTCGATGGCAAGCGGTATTTAGACTTTACCTCGCAACTGATCTTCACCAATATCGGCTTCCAGCACCCGAAGGTCATAAAGGCGATCCAAGATCAGGCCGAGCTTCTGGTCACGATTGCTCCTCAAGCTGCGAATGAGGCTCGAGGTAAAGCCGCCAAGCGGATCACCGATCGCGCCGGCAAAAACCACAACAAAGTCTTCTTCACCAATGGTGGCGCCGATGCCAATGAGAATGCCATTCGAATGGCGCGAATGCACACCGGCCGCAACAAAGTTCTCTCCTTTTATCGCTCGTATCACGGCAACACGACCGCAGCGATTGCAGCAACGGGCGACCCTCGCCGCTGGCCAAATGAATATGCCGCTGGCCATGTTCACTTCTTTGGCCCTTATCAATATCGCAGCGCCTTCTGGTCAAAAGATGAGGCTGAAGAGAGCGCTCGCGCATTAGAGCATTTGGAATCGGTTATTAATTTCGAAGGACCAAACACGATTGCCGCGATTTTGATCGAAACGATTGTCGGTACTGCTGGAGTTCTCATTCCGCCCGCTGGCTATCTCGAAGGTCTTCGCGCGCTTTGCGATAAGTATGGAATTATTTGGATCGCCGACGAAGTTATGTGCGGCTTTGGCCGCGCGGGTAAATGGTTCGCTTTTCAACATTGGAACGTTGAGCCAGATCTGATCGTCTTCGCAAAAGGAGTTAACTCAGGATATGTTCCACTAGGTGGCGTAATTATCTCGGACACCATTGCTGCAACCTTTAATGATCGCCAATTCGTTGGTGGGCTTACTTATTCTGGTCACCCGCTAGCAACTGCCGCGGCTGTTGCAACGATCGATGTTATGGCCGAAGAGAAGATCATTGAGAACGCCGCCGAAATCGGTGAAAAAGTTATCGGGCCAGGACTTCGCGCGCTTATGGCTAAACATAAAATCATTGGCGAGGTTCGCGGCACTGGCGTTTTTTGGGCGCTAGATCTGGTTACCGATCGCGCAACAAAAGCACCGCTGGCCCCATACGGGGGCACCAGTCCCGCAATGACCGAATTTGTAAATGCGTGCAAGAGCGCAGGTCTTTTACCTTTTGCAAACTTTAACCGAATCCACGTCTGTCCACCCTGCACGGTTTCCGAAGCTGAAATTAACGAAGGTCTTGCAATTATGGATAACGCATTTGAAAGCATTGCTCATTACTACGTTGGCAGTGACAAGTGAGCAATAACGTAACCCACTATATAAACGGAAAATCTTGGAGCGGTATAGCAGCCCGATCGGGAGAAGTATTTAATCCCGCAACTGGCGAAGTTAGTTCACACGTTGATTTCGCAACGGTTGAAGTCATTGATGAAGCGGTAAAAGCTGCGTCATTGGCTGCGAGCGAGTGGGCGAAAACTTCGCTGACAAAGCGCGTCCAAACTATCTTTGCCTTTCGCGAGATTCTAAATGCTCGCAAGGAAGAACTAGCTGCGGTAATTACGGCCGAGCATGGCAAAGTCCTTTCGGATGCTCTTGGTGAGGTAACTCGAGGTCTTGAAGTTGTCGAATTTGCTTGTGGAATTCCACACCTACTAAAAGGTGGTTATTCCGAAGGCGTTTCCAACGGCATCGATGTTTACTCAATTCGCCAACCCCTTGGCGTCGTCGGAATTATTTCGCCATTTAACTTTCCGGCAATGGTTCCGATGTGGTTCTTCCCAGTTGCAATTGCTGCTGGCAATGCCGTCATTTTGAAACCTTCTGAAAAAGATCCATCGGCCGCAAACCTGATCGCTCAAATGTGGGAGCAAGCTGGTTTACCGGCTGGTGTCTTCAACGTGGTTCATGGCGATAAGGTCGCAGTTGACGCCATGCTGGAGCACCCAGGTATCAAGTCAATTTCATTTGTTGGCTCTACCCCAATTGCGCGTTACATCTACGAGACTGGCACAAAGAATGGCAAGCGCGTTCAAGCTTTAGGCGGCGCTAAGAACCACATGCTCGTGCTTCCAGATGCTGATCTCGAACTCGCTGCCGATGCCGCAATTAACGCTGGCTTTGGTTCCGCTGGCGAGCGCTGCATGGCGATTTCCGTTTTAGTTGCAGTAGAACCAATTGCTGATGCGCTAATTGAAAAGATTAAAATTCGCATGGCCAAACTTTCTACCGGCGATGGCACCAAGGGTTCGGATATGGGACCGTTGGTAACTCGAGTTCACCGAGACAAGGTGGCCGGTTATGTTGAAGCCGGCGTAACCGAAGGCGCCAAACTCGTTGTCGATGGTCGCAATCCAACGGTAAACGGCGCCAGCAATGGTTTCTGGCTTGGTCCAACATTGTTTGATGAAGTGACCCCAAAGATGAGTATCTATTCCGATGAAATTTTCGGACCGGTCCTCTCCGTTGTCCGCGTTAAGTCATATGACGAAGGTGTCAAATTAATCAATGATCATCCCTATGGCAACGGCACTGCGATCTTTACTAATGATGGGGGAGCGGCACGCCAATTCCAGAATGAGATTCAGGTTGGCATGATCGGAATCAACGTACCGATTCCAGTTCCAGCGGCCTATTACTCATTCGGCGGCTGGAAGTCCTCGCTCTTTGGCGATACCCACGCTCACGGAACTGAAGGTGTTCACTTCTTTACCCGAGGCAAAGTTGTGACCAGCCGATGGTTGGATCCAAGCCATGGCGGCATAAATTTGGGATTCCCTCAGAACTAGGCGCCACCAAGCGGATCTTGTTCTAGGCTCACCCCATGAGCTCAGAACTGTTAGCCCGTTATGCCACTGCGACAACCGAGTTAATCGACTTCGCTAATTCACTCACCCGCGAAGAGTTGGATCTGCCTGGCAAGGATGGGGAATGGTCACGCGCCTTCATCATTCACCACATGGCCGATGCCGATATTCACTTTGCTGCTCGGTATTGGTATGTCTTGGCGGTAGAAAAGCCACTCCTGGCTAATTTCGATGAGGAGCTCTACCCCGCCAATCTCAACTATGCCGACCGCGACCCTTTTGCTTCGCTGGCGGCGGTGGAAGGAATTTTTCAAGTCAACCTGGATGTCCTTTCGGCGATCAATGATGCTCAGTGGCACCGAATTGGGATCCATGAAACGGCCGGCGAACTAACTCTGACTGAAATTCTGACTTTGGGCACCGAGCATCGAGAAGGCCATCTCAACCAACTTCGGGGCGAGTACTAGGGTTCCAAATGCCAGAGGAATTAATCCAACTTATTCGCTCGAGCCTGATCGGCAACGACTTAATACTTGAAGGTCCATATGGTTCAAGGCCCATTATCTATGCCGACTACACGGCCTCGGGGCGCTCGCTCACCTTCATCGAGGATGCCATCCGAGAGACTGTTTTGCCTTGGTATGCCAACACCCATAGTGAATCTAGCGGAACTGGACTGCAATCCACCGAGTTTCGAGAAGCCGCTCGTGAAGCAGTGCGCGAAGGCGTTGGCGGGGACTCCAACACCGCAATAATCTTCGTTGGCTCTGGGGCAACCGGCGCCGTTAATAAACTGATTTCTATCTTGGGTTTAACTATTTCCGATGCCCTTAACAAGCAGTATCACTTCACCAACCAAATCCCTGATGATCAGCGGCCGGTCGTTTTCCTTGGCCCTTTTGAGCATCACTCCAATGATTTGCCTTGGCGCGAATCAATAGCTGAAGTAGTTCGCATCCCGGAAGATGAGAGTGGTCATATCGATATTGCTTCCTTGGAAGCAGCGCTAAAGAAATTCCAGAGCCGTCCGCTGAAGATTGGTTCCTTCTCTGCCGCCAGCAATGTCACTGGCATCATCACTGATACTGATTCAATTTCTACTTTGCTCCATAAATATGGCGCGCTCGCTATTTGGGACTATGCCGCAGCGGCACCTTATGTAAAAATTGAAATGACTAATTCCGAATATCCTGCGGCAAAAAAAGATGCCATCTTTCTTTCACCTCATAAATTCGTTGGCGGCCCGGGATCACCCGGCGTTCTCGCTATTAATAAGAATCTTCTAATAGGCGTTAAGCCCAGCTCACCAGGTGGCGGCACGGTTAGTTACGTAAGCGATGAAAACTTTCAATATCTAGCCGATCCAATACGACGCGAAGAATCTGGAACGCCCGACATAATCGGTTCGATTCGTGCCGGTTTAGCCTTTGCGTTAAAGAGCTCCGTTGGCGCCGATGAGATTGAAGCCCGTGAAGCCGCACTGCTCTCAAAGGCCCGAAAACAACTATCTGCGAACCCAGATATCGATATCTTGGGTAGCTCTGATGCCAAACGGCTTTCAATTCTTTCCCTCCGAATTGGCCACAATGGTCAGTACCTGCATCACAATTTTGTTGTAGCGCTTCTGAATGATCTCTTCGGTATTCAGGCACGTGGCGGTTGCTCATGCGCCGGCCCATATGGTCATCGTTTGCTAGGTATTGATCAGAGCAAATCCCATCTATTCCAAGAAGTGATCGATCAAGGCTGGGAAGGAATGAAACCGGGCTGGGTTCGCGTCAATCTAAATTATTTCATCAGCGAAGAAGTCCGCGATTACATAACCGCTGCCCTGCTCTTTATTGCTAAAAATGGCACGAGGTTTTTAGCTGACTATTACTTTGATCCGATGGTCGGCTTGTGGTGGCATCAAACGCCAGCGACTATCCAAACTTTGGGTTTTGACACGTTAACCAATTGGAGTCATGCCCCACACGAACACTTAATTCCTTCGCGCTCTCAAGATTTGGGTAATTACATAATCATGGCTGAAGAGCTTGCAAAATCTCGCTCCGAGATTTCTGATTCTTCACAAGTAAAAATTGCAAGCATTCCCGATAGCGTGGACTCACTTAGAGATTTTATTTTGCCGGTTGCCTGCGTATTTCATAATCCGGAACTTGGTTCCCATTCTCATTAAAGTTTTTGAGCAGAAAAACAGCCTCAGACAATAGGCCTGAGGCTGTTTTTCTGCTTGGGGAAAGCGTCGATTAGCTGTGCTTTGATTCCTTTGGTGTAGGAACTGGCTTTACTGGCGCAACTGGCTTGGTTGGGTCAACTGGCTTTACTGGAGCGGCTGGCTTAACCGGTGCGGCTGGCTTAGGGGTTGCTACCGGCTTTGCGCCAAGAGCAGCAACGGCTGCCTTGAAGGCATTTTGGGCGGCGGTGTTTGCAGCGTTATGTGCGGTCAAAGCCGCATCTAGTACGGCAGTTGTTGGGTTACCGGCTACTGCAGCTAGGAAGGCGGCATCGGCGGCATCAGTTGCAGCATCACGAGATGCAATTAGCGGCGCCATTTTGGCTTGGTAGGCGTCATTAGCTGCCTTGTTTGCGGCGGCAGTTACTTGCCACGCAGCTTCATAAGCCTTCATAGTGTTATTCCAGGCTGTGTTATAGGCACGCATTGCGGCGCGGTAGGAAATGTCATTCTTGACCATCGCGATTCGGTACTGGGTCATTGCAATTTTGTAGGCGGCCAACTGTGCCTGGTAAGCGGCGTTATTTGGATTAATTACGGTGGTGCCAGGTTTTGGGGTAGCGGAATCCTCGGCATAAACTGCACTGACCGAACCGCCCAAAAGGCCGGCGGTGAGGATCGCTACGCTGATCAACTTTGTACTCTTCATTTTTGAATCTCCTCGGGTACTTGGGCGCTGTTGCCCATGGCTAAATATTCGAACCCGTCTTTGTGGAGTTTCTGTGAAAGCCCTACGCCAATCTTGTGGGATTTATCGCCTATTTCACCCGTATCTAGCCGCTAATTACCAATCTCACACCCATAATCTGAGCGGTACCACTTACGAAAAGCGCGCAGACTCCTTGGTAGCCGGGCTCCAAAGTACTCTTAAACTATGAATTTTCGAAGTGCTCTCCCGGTTCTAATTAGTGCAATTCTGATTGCTGGCGCGAGCCCAGCCTTCGCAGCCGATGCCTCACCTTCCGCATCTCCGATTCGAGCTGATCAATTGGCCGCAATTCATGCCCATTATGATCCAATCTTTGCCGATGACACTGCGCGCTTTCTTGTGGTCCAAGCCAAGATGAAAAATGATGCAGCAAATTTGGCGGCATTCAAGACGATTTATGCTGACTTCGTACAGACGAGAAATACGATTCTCGCGAATCTTGCCGATCCCACCTCAGATTTGGATTCGGTTAGGGCTTATGCGGAAGAAGAAGTTGGGGAGTTTGGCAACACTTTGATTCTCCTAGAGAAGCAAGCGGCAAAAGAGAAAATGATCTCTTGCGTAAAAGGGAAGGTAGTAAAGAAGGTTTACGGCACCGCGCCAAAGTGTCCAACCGGATATAAGAAAAAGTAATT
>JBAXKZ010000017.1:0-29051 GCA_037135095.1 Actinomycetes bacterium | reverse complement strand
ATCGAAGAGAAGGGGCCACGTCCTGCTTGGGCGCTACGGCTACCTTCACTTGAAGTTCTAGATCAACTTTCATATCGTTTAGTAGCATTTGTATTTCCATTGTGGACCTTTGCTGTAATCGCTGGGGCTATCTGGGCTGAATCTGCATGGGGTCGATATTGGGGTTGGGATCCAAAGGAGACTTGGGCATTCATTACCTGGGTGGCTTACGCTGCTTATCTACACGCCCGCGTAACTATTGGTTGGCGTGGCCGCAGAGCTGCTTGGCTCTGCCTCTTTGCCGGCTCCACCTTCTTGTTTAACTATGTCTATGTAAATATTTGGGGAACTGGAAGACATACCTATTCTGGTTTGTAGTCTGATTTTGCTTGCGCTTTAGATTGTCAGGAGATATCGCTAACCTAGATAAATGTCTTATAGATTTCGTAGATCAGTTAAGTTTGCTCCCGGTGTTAGATTGAACTTCAATAAGAGTTCAATGGGAGTTTCTGTCGGGCCTAGAGGTGCGCATGTCAGCGTAAACACTAAAGGTCAGCTCTATTCTTCCGCTGGTATTCCTGGAACTGGCCTTTATAACGTGCAACGAACTTCTTTGCACTCACCTAAGAGTCCTAGCTCAAGCGAATCCGCAATCAAAAGTACTTATCAGCAGAGTGGAATCGCAAATACAGCTCCGCAATCTCCGGGATTGTTTTCAGGTAAAGCAGAAAAAGAGTTCTTTAAATATATTCGCGATATTTACGATTCATCCAGCCCTTTGACCGCAGCACAAGTTTCTGAAAAGGCATCGGTTTTAATTGGAAGGTACCCTGACCTCTCACTTCTCGTTCAAACCGCTGCCGTAGTGGTGCTTCTAAGCACGGTAGCGACAGCGACGTTAGGGGAGGAATGGGTTAAGAAAGCTTGGGAAAATCGTCTTGAGCTTGCCGAGGCTAAGTTGTTTAAGAAATATTTTCCTGCTTTACATGTGACCATCTATTTAGCCCATGGCGTCGGACTGACGTCGATTTTTGATATAGCGGCGCTGGGGTACCTATATTCAGAATCGCTGCAACGTTCCGGAAAGTATTTGGATGCACTTGCTGTAGTCCAAGGATTTGAGCAGAACATATATACCCGAGTCGCGATTGCCGATCTTCAAGTTGCGCTTGGAAAATATGACGAAATCATCGCAAGCACTGAAGATTTAATTAATGAAGATGATCCAACTGCCCTACTACTAACCTTTCGTGGCGTGGCTTTAAGAGAAGAAGGTTTTTATGAAGCGGCGAGAGAAGCTTTTCGCACAGCTCACGCTTCAAAGAAGCGCAGCGAAGATGTTTTGAACTTTACGCTTTTTGAGCGAGCGACTTGCTATGAAATGGAACAGAAATACGCCTTGGCACTCAAAGATCTAGAAAAGATTATGGCGACAGATAGTTCCTACGAAGGACTCATGGAACGAATTACCAAGTTACGGGCAGAGTCTCATCGACCATGATTGGTGGCTAGAGATTCTTCAAGAAATCCGGATCATCATCTGGCGGCACAATGCGACCACGGCGTGGGCCATAACCTGGTGACTTTTTTGGCCGGCCGGCGATAAACCAGCCGATTGATCCCAAAGTGGCAAAGAGAATAATAATTACTAGCCAACCCCATTTAGGAATATTACGCACCACTTCTTGGGGCGTGCTGGCGCAGTCAAAGAGCGCATAGATAGTGATTGCTAAGGGGATGATGTAGATCAATACGCGCATAGGTTGAGTTTAGCCCGTTGTAGGCGATCGCAACTCAGAAAAGCAGGGCAACCGCTAGCGTTGTGGATAACAAGAGCTGCAATCTGGCAGTTTTGCCGAGCAGTGGTATCAAATCCCGGCCAGAAGTGCCGCCCATGATTTTGGCGCCGATCTGAATTGTGAGGGGAATGAGCGCCACACTAATCAAAACCCAGGCTGAAATGGTTACCGCCAGCAGTACTGCTACGTGCGCTATAACTAAGAGACCGATAAAGAAATACCGTGCTTTTAAATCACCGAGTCGAACTGCGAGGGTTAACTTTCCAACTTCAGCATCTTTTGGCAGATCTCTCAAATTATTTATCGCAAGCAATGCGCACGAGAGGGCACCGACTGGAATGGCAACTAGAAAACTTGACCAAGTAACTTCTTCTGCTTGGGCAAAGTAGCTTCCCATGGTTGCGACAAGTCCGAAGAATATGAAGACCGAAATTTCACCAAAACCTTGATAACCATATGGATTCTCTCCGCCGGTGTACTTCCAAGCGGCGAGAATCGAGATCGCACCAACGGCAATCAACCACAGTGAAGTTCGGGCTGCCAAGAAGGTCCCCAAAAATGCAGCAAAGAAAAAGATTAAGTAAGCCGCCCGTTTGACGCTGGCTGCGGCGGCCATTCCACTTGCTACTAACCGAGTCGGTCCGACTCGAACTTCATCGGTCCCGCGAACACCGTCGGAGTAATCATTGGCGTAGTTGACGCCGATTTGGAGCAACAAGCTAACTCCCAATGCGAGTGAGGCGTTTAGCCAATTAATGCTGTGCTGCGTTGTCCGAATTAATGAAGTGCCGACCAACACCGGTGTAATTGCGGCCGGAAGGGTTCGTGGGCGGGCACCGAGGATCCACTTGTTCATTCGTGGCTCCCATCCTTTATTGGCGTTGAAAAGATTTCCACCAACCGGTTTCGATCCGGTTTCCCGATCCCTTTAACTGGGAGTGGGTTGACCACGTGAAATTCTTTAGGTACTGCGTAGCCGCCGAATTTACTCCGTATCGCGGAATTAATCTCGGCAATCGAGATCTCGCGATCTGAGGCAAGCGCCAGTCGTTGCCCCCATTCCAGATCAGTAAGTGCGAAGGCAATGAATTCTTGATTTGGGAAGCGCGATTTTGCAATTAACTCGATGGCACTGAGGGAAATTTTCTTCCCACCAGAAATAATCTGATCGTCGTTGCGACCAAGAACGACCAGCTTGCCTTCGATAATTTCGCCAAGATCGCTGGTGGTAAACCAGCCATCCTTAGATAGTTCCGTCCAAAGATCTGGAAAATTTAAATAGCCATCGGCTATTGAGCTTCCTTTTAATTGAATATTGCCGTTTTCTAAAATTCGCACTTCAGTGTTATTTAGTGGCGCGCCGTTATAGATACATCCGCCGCACATCTCAGTCATTCCATACGTTGTCACAACATTGATTCCATTTAATGCGGCGGTTGTAATAAGTTCGTTATTCGTAGCGGCGCCACCGACCAATACTGCTTTGGCACCTTGCAAATGTTGAAGAAGTGGGTGATCGCCATTTATAGCGCGGTGAAGTTGAGTTGGAACGATCGATACAAATTCTGCCGGCTCAAACGAAGTTGCCTCGCGATTATCAATTGCAATGCCACCAAGTTCTAGCGCTCGAACTAAGACATTTATCGCGGCAATATGTTCGACTGGAAGTACTAGCGACCAGCGATCACCCGGCTTGGCTCCAAGGTATTCATTGGCGGCTTTTGCGGAAGCCAAAAGTGCGGCGCCTGATAGAGCCACCTGTTTGGCGATGCCGGTGGAGCCAGAGGTGGTGATAACTAGCGCGATATGTGAGGCAACGCTTGGTAGGTTGACGCTCCCGAAGGCTAGCGCTGGACCGCCTTCATAAAGGCTGGCGCGGAGTGCGCTCGATAGTTGCGGCAGCGACCACTCCAGATTTGCTCTCGTGAGCGGGCGTTGTGCCGAAATATCCATGGTCACCGTAGGCTATCCATATCTTTTTATAGGGGGAAATGTGAGCAAGCCATTTAAGCGCGAACCAGGTAGCCGAGTGATTCCATCGTGGCAGACCGGAACCGGTTCCGAAGCCTTTTCTGACATTACTTATCAGGTGGCCGAGGGCATGGCCAAAATAACGATCAATCGACCAGAAGTTCGAAATGCCTTTCGCCCACAAACCCTCTTTGAATTACAAGAGGCTTTCTCGTTAGCGCGCGATGACGAAAGCGCTGGAGTGATCATATTTACCGGTGCAGGTAGTGAAGCGTTTTGCTCCGGCGGGGATATCAACGTTCGGGGCGATGATGGTTACTTGGGCTCAGACGCGCTGGCCAAAAAGGGAATCGGGCGACTTAACGTTTTGGATTTACAGATTCAAATTCGGCGATTGCCTAAGCCGGTTGTTGCAATGGTTGCTGGTTGGGCCGTCGGTGGGGGCCACGTATTGCACGTGGTCTGTGATCTAACAATTGCTGCGGACAATGCAAAGTTTGGTCAGACCGGCCCGATGGTTGGTTCTTTCGATGGCGGTTACGGGGCGGGGTTATTGGCAGCGCATATCGGTCAGAAGAAAGCGCGTGAAATTTGGTTTCTCTGCCGTCAATACGACGCTGCCGAAGCGCTCGAAATGGGATTGGTAAATACCGTAGTTCCGGTTGCTGAGTTAGAAGCCGAAACGGTTTCGTGGTGTCGCGAGATGCTGCGACATTCCCCAATGGCGCTTCGATTATTAAAAGCTGGACTCAACGCAGCAGATGATGGCTTGGCTGGGATTCAACAACTTGCAGGCGATGCCACCTTGCTCTTTTACATGTCCGAGGAAGGCCAAGAAGGTCGCAACGCTTATAAGGAGCGACGCGAGCCCAATTTCGATCAGTTCCCGAAACGTCCGTAGTCAAAAAACTTTGCTGATGTCTTCTCAATTTGAACTGTCGAAAATCTTTTCTGATTTCACGGTGGTCTCAATTCCTACGCGCACAAATTTTCGTGGGATTAATTTCCGGGAAGCGGCACTTTTTCAAGGTCCAGAAGGTTGGAGCGAATTCTCGCCATTTTTAGAATACGGTGCGAAGGAAGCGAAGAGTTGGTTAATGGCGGCGATTGAAGGTGCATACCAACCTTGGCCAACAGCGCTTCGGAATGAAGTTCAAGTGAATGCAACTCTGCCAAGAGTCGCCGTAGATCAAGTGGCGCAAATCTTGGATCGCTTTCCGGGATGTAAAACGGTAAAGATAAAAGTTAATGACTTTGTCACCGATGCTGACTTAGTTGAAGCGACATTGGATCACATTCCGGATGCCAAGATTCGACTTGATGTAAATGGCGGCTGGACGTTAAAAGAGGCCTTGCTAAACCTCCACGATTATCACTTGCGCTTCGGTAAAGTATTCGAATATGTAGAGCAGCCTTGTTTAGATTTATCTGACTTAAAGAAACTTAAAGCCGAGATCCCAATTAATATTGCGGTTGATGAGTCGATTCGCAAATATTTGGATTCCGATATGCGCGAACTACGAGAGTGTGCCGACATTGCAATTATCAAATGGGCACCTTCTGGCGGGATAGCCGCTGCCCAGGAGTTAATATCGCAAATTGGACTTCCCACTGTCGTCTCGAGCGCGCTGGATACCGGTATTGGAATCTCGCATAACGTTGCCTTGGCTAGCTCGTTGGCTGAACTTCCATTTGCGTGTGGCTTAGGCACGGTTGCGTTGTTACTGGATGACATCGTTTTGCCAGCTCTAATTCCGCACGAAGGAAAATTAAAACGTGAGCGGGTGGTGCCCGATGGTGTGCTACTTCATAAGTATCGAGCATCCCAGGATCGCCAACTCTGGTGGCAAGATAGAACCTTAGAGATTTGGAATGGCGGACTTTCCGACGAAGTTGCAGAGATGGGGTGGATCCAATGACCTCAGCAACCCATTTAGCTCGGGCGTTCGTACGACAGTTGATGGAACTTGGTGTAACCAATTTCGTTCTCTCACCAGGTTCTCGTAACGCTCCGCTTTCTATCGCCCTAAATCAAGCGGCCGAAGCCGGGTTAATTGAACTGCACGTTCGAATCGATGAACGTGGCGCTGCCTTTTTTGCGTTGGGTATATCAAAGGCTAGTAATAACTATGTTGCAGTGATTTGCACGAGCGGTACTGCCGCTGCCAATTTTCATCCAGCGGCGCTCGAAGCCTTACACAACCGAAATAAACTTCTGTTAATTACGGCCGATCGCCCAGCTTCATTACGCAAGAGTGGTGCCAATCAAACTACCGAACAGTTTGGTCTCTTTCCCAATATTGAATCGCATGACATTGCAACCGCTATAGATTTGGCGCCACTGTTGGGCGCCGGGCCAATTCACTTAAACATTCAATTTGAAGAACCATTGCTCCCAGTTGATCAACTAGATTGGCTCGCCGGTTTTTCGATGCGGGCGGTTGCTGCCACGCAGCCTAATCAGCCGACCATCAAACTTCCCGAAGCTGGCGTTTTAATTGTTGGGCATGATCGTGCTGGTTATAGCGTCGCTGAAATCTCACAATTCGCCGATCAACTTGGCTGGCCGCTGATTGCAGAAGATCCAATCTCATTTCCTGCGGCAATCGCCCATGCTGCAATATTTCTCGCCGATGAAAACACCAGGGCGCTCCTGACTCCTACTACGGTAGTTGTAATAGGCCGAACGACACTGTCTCGAAGCATTAATACCTATGTTCAAAGTGCCACGGAGATTATTGCCATCGATCCTCGAATGGCCGATCTCGATACTTCCAGACAGGCTGATCGAACCCTTTATTCGCTACCAGCACTTTCAAAGCACGCTCCCGAGCCAACTCAGTGGCTGGCACTTTGGCAAGATATTGCAAAGCGTTGTTCTCATGAAATCACCTCAAACTTGGAATGGTCGGAGCAGAGTGCGATCAGAGCGATCGTCAGTGAGCTGCCAGATGAATGTGCACTATTTGTCGGCTCCTCGCGTCCGATTCGAGATATCGAAGGCTTCGCCGCTCCTCGAAGCGGGATTGCTGTTTATGCCAACCGCGGGCTGGCCGGCATAGATGGCAACATTTCAACGGCTATGGGAGTTGCTACTCGATATCAAAATACTTTCGCAGTTATGGGAGATTTAACTTTCCTTCATGATGTATCGGCTCTGGTAAATCTGCCACATATTAATCTCACGATCTTTGTTATCGATAATAATGGCGGCGGAATTTTCTCTACCCTGCCTCAGCATGGGGCCGCTGGCTTCGAGCGGATATTTGGAACGCCACACAACAACGATATAGCGCGCATCGCTCGAGGTTTCGGATTACCGGCGGAGTGTGTTAAAACGGCGAGCGACCTGAAGGCGATCATCGCTCACCAGAGTCATGGAATTGAAGTTGTAGTTGTTGAAGTTCCTGATCGCGAAAGCAACGCGGCAAGATTAAAGGAAATAAGTCAGATGGTCTCTAGCGCATTGCGCATCGGTAATAATTTAGATTGGCTTTCGGCCAATTCTTGAATTGGATCAGAACCAGCAACTATTCCGCACCCAGCAAATAATCTAATCTCTCTTTTATTCGCCGAAATCTCGCCGCAGCGGAGTGCGATTCCCATCTCGCCATCCCCGCGCGCATCGATCCAGCCAACTGGGCCGGCGTAGCGAGAACGATCCATCCCTTCAATTTCAATGATCAGGGCCTCTGCAGTTTTAGTTGGTGTGCCACATACAGCGGCAGACGGATGCAAGTTAGCCATGATCGTGAAAATATCTACTGGAACTGCCGATTCATTTACAACGCCCGTCACGTCAGTTGCAAGGTGCATGACATTAGATAGATGAAGTACAAAAGGTGAATCTGGCACGTTAATTGAAGAGCAAAAAGGCGAGAGAACATCGGCAACCGAGCGGACGGCATACTCGTGTTCTTCAAGGTCCTTAGACGATTTCGCCAGCGAGGCGGCTAATGCGAAATCCTTTTGCTCGTCATGGGTTTTGCGAATCGTGCCAGCTAAAACCCTCGAAGTTACCAGTGATTTGCTGAGGCGTACCAGGAGCTCCGGCGTCGCACCTAACAGGTTGGCAACCAAGAAGATCCAAGTAGATGGATATTCCGCTTCTAGTCGTTGAATTAGGGCCCGGCGTGAAAGATCGGTCGTGCTGGAAGCATTTATATCTCGCGCTAAAACAACTTTGTCTAGCTCGCCATTCTTGATTCTGGCTACAGCATCTGCCACTCGATGTTGCCAATCATCATTTGAAATTGAACCATCGCTCCATGAAATAGTTCCAGTGGATTTTTCAGCGATTAGCTGATTGATGCTGGGTTGAGGTTGCTCCCCTATCCAAGTGATCCAAGACTTGCCATTCTTTTGTCCAACTATCATTTCTGGAATTATTAATTCCGACTTCCCATCTTCTAAGAAAGAAAAGGAGCCGAAGAGAATTGGTCCGGTGCCGCTGCCGTGAACATTGTTCTTGATTGAAAATTTTGCTAACTCTTCACGCCACCATTTGCGGGCGTCAATGAATCTATTCTTTCCAGAAACTGTGGTGCTGGCGTAATTCCCAAAACCAACCAACCCATCACCGCCACGAATCCAAGAAGTTGAAAGTTCAGCGGCGCTGACTATTTGAGAGAGCTTTGGCGGCTCGCCAAGTATTTCAGTGGTTATCGGGGTCGACATTAGATTGGGAGGGAAGAATTAATTCTTGGGAACAAATCGCCACACGGTGGGAAGCGCCGTGCTTGCAATTGCAATTTTAAGTACTTCACCGATGATGAATGGTGAGAGGCCGTTTTTGAAGGTCCAGCTCCAACTCTGCGCGGTCGCATGGTGCAACCAGGTAAGTCCCAAGGCAAAAATGACTAAGTCACCCAAAATCATGGTTGGAATTACGGTGAAAATTTTCTGATCCCATTTGCGACCAGCAAGCGCACCGGTTAGCGCAGTTGCAAGGAGCATTCCGGCTAAATATCCGCCAGTTGGTCCAACAAAGCGCGTGAGGCCGTGACTACCGCCAGCAAAAATTGGTGCACCCACTACGCCCATCAAGATATAAAAGGAGAAAGTGGCAAAACCGAGATTAGCCCCATAAGCGCTCCCCAAAAGAAGAACTGCGAGGGTTTGACCGGTGACCGGAACTGGCGAGCCAGGGACTGGGATCGCAATCTGAGCCATTGCCGCCAAAAAGAAGGTGCCACCTAAAATCAAACCAACCTGCGTAACCACGGAGGTTCGGGGGACAAGAGCTGAACGCAAAGTGGCAATCTGAGACATCGTGGGCGAATCCTTACTCTAGTTCGGCAATCGCCGGTGCTGAAGTTGTGGCTAGAGCCTACTCCAGCGAGAATATACGGGTGAGTAGAGCTGGATTAAATAAGGACCCGGACGATGTCTCAGCAATGTTCGATGGCGTGGCAAAACGCTACGACTTATTGAATGATTTATTGAGCCTGGGTCGAACCAAGGCTTGGCGCAAGATCGTCACTGCCACAATCGCCCCGGCTGCCGGGATGAAGATTCTGGATATTGCTGCGGGAACTGGCTCCTCCAGCCGACCATTGGCTGACGCTGGCGCCGAGGTAATCCCATTGGACTTTTCTGAAGGAATGCTGGCGGCTGGGCGCAAACGCCATCCAGATCTGCCTTTCACCCATGGCGATGCCCTCCACTTGCCCTTTGAGGCCGACCATTTTGACCTTACAACCATCTCTTTTGGCCTGCGAAACACCTCCGATACCGCCGCGGCGCTCAAAGATGCCCTCCGAGTGACAAAACCGGGCGGACGAATTGTGATTGCTGAGTTCTCCCAGCCAACGAATCTGATTTTTCGAACGATCTACTTGAAATATTTGATGCGCGCCCTGCCGGCAATCGCCGAGAAGCTCGCCTCGAATCCGGCTGCCTATATTTATCTCGCCGAATCCATTCGGGCCTGGCCAAATCAAAAAGGGCTAGCCGAGATCATGACGAGTGCTGGATATGAACGCGTTGGCTGGCAAAACCTCACATTTGGGATTGTCGCAGTTCACACTGGTTATAAGCCTAAGACCGCACCAACCACATAGCGACTAGCCCCTAGACTTCAGAACCGTGAACCCATACGTACCGATTCTGGTCATTGGCGCCATAGGTTTTGGCTTTGCCGCCATCTCCGTTGTAGCTGCCGCGATAACTGGACCAAAGCGCTACAACCGCGCTAAATCTGACGCTTACGAATGTGGCATTGAGCCCTCACCACAAGCTGCCGGTGGCGGTCGCTTCCCAGTCAAGTACTTCTTAACTGCGATGCTTTTTATTGTTTTTGATATTGAAATTGTCTTTCTGTACCCCTGGGCGGTTACCTTCGACAAGCTTGGACTTTTCGGCTTAGTTGAGATGATGATTTTTATTCTGACGGTCTTCATTGCTTACGCCTATGTCTGGCGCCGTGGCGGATTGGAATGGGATTAACCAAATGGGTCTCGAAGAAAAATTACCAAGCGGATTTGCGCTTACCTCTGTTGAAAAACTTGCAGGTTACATGCGTAAGAACTCGCTTTGGCCGGCAACCTTCGGCTTAGCTTGTTGCGCTATCGAAATGATGGCAGCAGGAGCGGGTCGTTACGACTTGGCACGATTTGGAATGGAAGTCTTTCGCGCCTCGCCACGACAAGCTGACTTGATGATTGTTGCGGGTCGAGTTTCAAACAAGATGGCTCCAGTACTTCGCCAAATTTACGATCAAATGCCTGGCCCTAAATGGGTAATTGCAATGGGCGCCTGCGCTTCATCTGGCGGAATGTTCAACAACTACGCCATCGTTCAAGGTGTAGATCACGTAGTTCCAGTTGATATTTATCTACCCGGCTGTCCACCACGTCCGGAAATGTTGATGGATGCGATTTTGAAACTTCACGACCATATTGGCCACGAAAAATTAGGCGTTAATCGTGCACAGGTAATTCGAGAAGTAGAAGCAGCTGCGCTCGCTGCAAAACCAACTCACCAACTGAACGGGCTACTACGTTGAGCACTGATAATTCGATTGACAACGAGCAAGGAATGTTTGGCGCCACCGGTTCGGGCGACACTTCCGGCTTCGGTGGTTTAGTTAGAGCGCAAGCCACTGCCGGCTCTAGCGAACGCCCATATGGCAGCTACTTTGATGACCTTGCCGATGATCTAGAACGCGCCTACCCAGATTTTGCTGATGCCATTGAGCGAGTAGTTGTTGATCGGGGCGAACTTACCCTCTTTATTAAACGCGCTCGCCTTGAAGAAGTAGCTCGAATTCTTCGCGATACACCTTCACTTCGCTTCGAAATGTGTCTTGGTGTGAATGGCGTTCACTACCCAGACGAGGTCGGACGCGAGCTCCACGCGGTCTATCCATTGCTTTCAATCACCAACAATCGTCGAGTGCGGCTAGAAGTAGCGCTGCCCGATTCCGATCCACATCTGCCATCACTAGTTGAAGTTTGGGCCGGAAACAATTGGCACGAGCGCGAAACTTATGACATGTTCGGAATTATTTTTGATGGGCATCCAGGCCTAACCAGAATTTTGATGCCTGATGATTGGCCCGGACATCCACAACGCAAGGACTATCCACTTGGTGGAATCCCAATCGAATACAAGGGCGCAACTGTTCCGGCACCATCAGAGAGAAGGACTTATCGATGAGCACCACCGATTCGTACGCCTCCTCTCGCGAAACCACTGAAGGTCGCGTCTATTCAGTTACGGGTGGCGATTGGGATTCACTGGTCACTGAAATTGGCGCCACCAAAGAAGAGCGCGTAGTCGTAAACATGGGGCCGCAGCACCCTTCAACTCACGGCGTGCTTCGATTGATTCTCGAACTCGAAGGCGAAACTGTTACCGAAGCGCGATCTGGCATTGGTTATCTCCACACTGGAATTGAAAAGAATGCGGAGTATCGAACTTGGACCCAAGGTGTCACTTTCGTAACTCGCATGGATTACTTAGCGCCATTATTTAACGAAGCAGCCTATTGCTTGGGTGTTGAAAAGCTCTTGGGAATTACCAACGATGTTCCGGAGCGAGCCAGCGTGATTCGCGTATTGATGATGGAGTTCAACCGAATCTCCTCTCACATGGTGGCCTTAGGTACCGGCGCGCTCGAACTCGGCGCCTTGTCGCCAATGATCTTTGCCTTTCGCGAACGTGAAAAAGTTTTAGATATCTTTGAAATGATCTCTGGTTTGCGAATGAACATGGCCTACATCCGACCAGGTGGGGTTGCCCAAGATCTTCCAGTGGGTGCCGTAACTCGAATTCGCGAAACCGTAAAAGATTTGCGTGAAAGTTTTAAAGATAACGCCAAGATGTTGATTGGTAACACCATCTGGATGAAGCGAACTCAAGGCATTGGTTACCTTGATCTAGCTGGTTGCACCACTTTGGGCGTGACTGGTCCAGTTCTTCGTTCCGCCGGATTGCCATGGGACCTTCGCAAAGTTCAACCATATTCAGGTTATGAGAACTACAACTTTGATGTCATCACAACTGATACCTGCGATGTTTACGGCCGATTCTTAATCAAGATGCTGGAACTCGAAGAATCACTTCGAATCATCGAGCAAGCTTGCGACAAGCTCGATGCCCTTGAGGGCGCGCCAGTTATGGTTGCTGACAAGAAGATCGCTTGGCCGTCGCAACTTTCAGTTGGCTCTGACGGCATGGGTAACTCGTTGGATCACATCCGCGAAATCATGGGTAGTTCCATGGAGTCCTTGATCCACCACTTCAAACTAGTTACCGAAGGTTTCCGAGTCCCGGTCGGCCAGGTTTACTCCGCGGTTGAATCACCTCGTGGTGAAACCGGTGTTCACTTGATCTCTGACGGTGGCACCCGCCCGTATCGAGTTCACTTCCGCGAACCATCCTTCAACAATCTTCAATCCTTATCTGCAATGTGCGAAGGCAGTTTCATCGCCGACGTAGTTGCAGCCGTCGCTTCTATTGACCCTGTGATGGGTGGTGTTGATCGATAATGGCATTCACGACTGAGCAACTAGCAACTATGGATTCCATAATTGCCCGTTATCCAAAATCCAGATCGGCGATCATGCCGTTGTTGCACTATGTGCAATCAATCGATGGCTATGTCACATCCACTGGTATTGAAATCATCGCGGAGAAGTTGACACTTGCAACTGCCGAAGTAACCGCAGTCTCTACCTTTTACACGCAATACAAACCAGAGCCAGTCGGTGAATATCACGTCGGAGTCTGTACTAACACCCTTTGTGCCGTTATGGGTGGCGACGCAATCTTCGCCGCCGTTAAGGAGCACCTGGGAATTGAAAACGATGGCGTTACTGCCGACGGCAAAGTATCGCTAGAGCATATTGAATGTAACGCCGCCTGCGACTATGCGCCGGTTGTTATGGTCAACTGGGAGTTCTACGACAACCAAACCATTGAAAGCGTAAAGACTCTGGTTGATGGCGCCCGCAATGGAAATCCGCCAGCTCCAACTCGTGGTCCAAAGACGCTTCGCACCTGGAAGGAAAATTCCGCTGTTCTTGCTGGATTATCTGACGGTCTTGCTGGTGAAGGTGTTTCTGCTGGTGAGCCATCAAAGCTCGGTCTCAAGATTTCGCGGGGGAATTAATGACAAAACTGACGCCAGTACTTTCTGCACATTGGGACGAGGCGGACTCTTTCACTATCGGCGCCTATAAGCGTCATGGTGGTTACGGAGCTGTTGTAAAAGCCCTTGATATGGAACCAGATGCTGTCATTCAATTAGTAAAAGATTCTGGACTTCGAGGTCGCGGTGGTGCGGGCTTTCCAACGGGCATGAAGTGGGGATTTATCCCACAGGGCGATAACAAGGATCACTATTTAGTAGTTAATGCCGATGAATCCGAACCTGGAACTTGTAAAGATATGCCGTTATTGATGGCCAACCCACATGTATTAATCGAAGGCATCATCATTGCTTCTTATGCAATCCGAGCTGGCTATGCCTTCATCTACATTCGCGGCGAAGTCACCCATGTAGTTCGTCGTTTACAGGCCGCTATCGCCGAGGCATATGCCGCCGGTCATCTCGGTAAGAATATTCAGGGCAAGGGTTACGATCTTGAACTGGTTCTTCACGTTGGCGCTGGCGCTTACATCTGCGGCGAAGAGACTGCGCTCTTGGATTCACTCGAAGGCTTCCGTGGCCAACCACGGCTGCGACCACCATTCCCTGCGATCGCAGGTCTTTATGCTAAGCCAACCGTTGTTAACAACGTAGAATCAATTTCCTCTGTTCCCTCCATCATCAATCACGGCGCCGAATGGTTTTCGGCAATGGGCACCGAAAAGAGCAAGGGTTACACCCTTTATTCCCTCTCTGGCCACGTCGCAAACCCAGGACAATTTGAAGCGCCTTTGGGAATTACCCTTCGCGAACTTCTAGAACTAGCCGGTGGAATACGCCCTGGACATCAACTTAAGTTCTGGACACCTGGCGGATCCTCAACCCCAATCTTCACCGCCGAACATTTAGATGTAGCGCTGGATTACGAAGGCGTTTCTGCCGCCGGCTCAATGCTTGGCACCAAAGCCTTACAGGTTTTCGATGAAACAACTTGCATCGTTCGCGCGGTACTTCGCTGGACCGAGTTTTACAAGCATGAATCTTGTGGCAAATGCACCCCATGTCGCGAAGGGACTTGGTGGTTAGTTCAAATCTTGCGCGACCTCGAGGCCGGCATCGGAACTTCTGCTGACTTGGATAAGTTGCTGGATATAGTCGACAACATTATGGGCCGCTCCTTCTGTGCATTGGCAGATGGCGCTGCTAGCCCAATTATTTCATCGCTCAAATACTTCCGTGAGGAATATATGCAACATCTAAACACTGGCGGCTGCCCCTTTGATCCAGTTGCATCAACCTTATTTGCGACAGCAGGTTCCCGATGACACCCGAGGCGCTAACTGAAGTTGAAATGATCACCGTCGTAATCGACGGCTTTGAAGTAACAGTTCCAAAAGGCACGCTGATTATTCGCGCCGCTGAAAAGCTTGGAATTCAAATTCCGCGTTTTTGTGATCACCCACTTCTTGCCCCGGCAGGAGCATGTCGTCAATGTTTGGTCGATGTCGAAATCAACGGCCGAGCATTCCCAAAGCCACAGGCATCGTGCACCATTCCCGTTGAAAACAATATGATCGTAAAGACGCAACTAACTTCACCCGTTGCCGAAAAAGCCCAAAAGGGCATCATGGAATTGCTGCTTATTAACCACCCGCTCGATTGCCCAGTATGCGACAAGGGCGGGGAATGCCCACTTCAGAATCAGGCAATGAGTACCGGTCGAGGCGAGTCGCGCTATGAAGGTGTGAAGCGAACCTTCGAAAAACCCGTAGCTATCTCTACCCAGGTTCTTCTCGACCGCGAACGTTGTGTGCTTTGCGCCCGATGTACTCGTTTCTCCGATCAGATTGCCGGCGATCCCTTTATTACGTTAAATGAGCGTGGAGCGCTGCAACAGGTGGGTATCTACGAGAAAGATCCCTTCGAGTCGTATTACTCTGGAAATACCGTTCAGATCTGCCCAGTCGGCGCCCTCACCGGAGCTTCGTACCGATTCCGCTCTCGTCCCTTTGATCTAGTCTCCACACCATCTGCTTGCGAGCATTGTGCATCAGGTTGCGCAATTCGCACCGATGTCCGTCGCGGTAAGACTCTTCGTCGCCTTGCTGGTGAAGATGCCTCAGTCAACGAAGAATGGAATTGCGATAAAGGTCGTTGGGCTTTTAAGTATCTCTCCAGCAAAGAGCGAATCACAACTCCGCTTCTTCGCGGCGCCGATGGCGAACTTCACGAAGCCTCATGGCCAGAAGCACTTGCTGCCGCTGCGCTAGCTCTTAAGGGAAAGCGAGTTGGCCTCCTTGTTGGTGGTCGTGCCACTGTTGAAGATGCTTATGCATATAGCAAATTTGCCCGCGTAACTCTTGGGACCAATGACATCGATTTCCGCGCTCGAAGCCACAGTGATGAAGAAGCCAACTTTCTGGCCACCGCCGCTCTTAGTGCCAAGACAACTTATTTTGATATTGATAAGGCGGACAAAGTTGTTCTTCTTGGATTTGAACCTGAAGATGAATCACCAATCGTCTTCCTTAGAATTTTCAAGCAGGTCAGAAAGCGCTCCCTTCCGGTAGTGACGGTCGCTGCCTTTGCCAGCCGTGGCAGCCAGAAGTTAAAGGCCACCTTCATTCCAGTTATTGCTGGTGCGGAAGCCGCTGCAATATCTGCACTCGAGGGTTTAACTGAAAAGTCGGTTGTTCTAGTTGGTGAGCGCCTTAACGAGAGTGCTGGTGCGCTCTCGGCGGTTGTTGAATTAATTTCAAAGAGCAAGGCAAAATTAGGTTGGATTCCTCGTCGCGCTGGCGAACCAGGTGCACTGCGATCTGGCGCCATTGCCAATCTTCTTCCAGGCGGTCGACCAGTTTCAGATCCGGCAGCTCGGGTAGATGTTGCCGCCGCATGGGGCGTCGAAAGCTTGCCTACAACTGCGGGGAGATCGACTTCGCAAATCTTGGTAGCAGCTGCGGCCAAAGAGTTAGATGCCGTAGTTGTAGCTGGCGTCGACCCACTAGATATTTCAGCAGAGGCACTTTCTCAATTACTAAATACATATGTGCTCTCCTTTGAGATCGCACACAGCGCCGTAACTGCAATCGCTGATGTTGTACTTCCAGTTGCTGCGATTACCGAGAAGTCAGGCAGCTTCCTGGATTGGGAAGGCCGACCTCGTGCCTTCGCTAAAGCTTTGGAAGACTCTTTAACTCGTAGCGACCTTCGAATTCTTTCAATGTTGGCCGATGAAATGGGCGCTCCCATTAATCTCCCATCAGTTGCCGCAGCGGCACGCGAAATTGCAGCGCTAGGCAACTGGGATGGGGCGCCAGCAAAATTCACTCCCACCAAAGCCGGAAATTCACCAAAAGTTGCTGCGGGCGAAGCAGTTCTCTCCTCTTGGCGCTTATTACTCGATCTTGGGACCTTGCAAGCCGGTGAAGCCAATTTGGCCGGGACTGCTCGGCCAGCCACAGCAAATATTTCCCAAGGCCGTGCCGACGAACTCGGGGTAGCCGAAGGCGAATTAGTAACTGTGAGTTCAGCCCGCGGTTCGATAACTTTGCCAGCCCACATCACCGCCATGGCGGATGGTTCGGTATGGCTGGCACGAAATTCAGATGGATCCCAAACAATTTCCACTCTGGGAATTGTTGGCGGCGAAGTTGTATCGGTGGTGAAATCATGACAGCAACCCAGCAACTACTAGGAACCGATCCCGGTTGGATCATCTTGGTAAAGGGGCTTTTGATTTTTGTGATCTGCGTGGTCGCAACCCTTCTCTGTGTATGGGGAGAGCGTCGCATAGTGGCCTTTATGCAGATGCGAGTAGGCCCGAACCGAGTCGGAAAGTTTGGCCTCCTCCAATCTCTTGCTGATGGCGTAAAACTTGCCCTCAAAGAGGATTTAATTCCTAAAACCGCTGACCGGATTGTCTTTGTTATTGCACCGATCATTAGCGCAACAACTTGCTTCATGTCCTTCGCGGTTATTCCACTGACTGGCACCGTGCAATTCTTTGGCCACAAAACCATCTTGCAATTAACTGATATTCCAGTGGGCGTTCTTTATGTTTTGGCCGTTGCCTCAGTAGGTGTCTATGGCATTGTTCTTGCTGGCTGGTCTTCCGGGTCTACTTACCCATTGCTTGGCGGACTTCGCTCTAGCGCTCAGGTAATTTCATATGAAGTTGCTATGGGCCTTTCACTCGTGGCGGTCTTTATCTATGCCGGATCAATGTCCACTTCGGATATTGTCGCCGCTCAGAATCACTGGTGGTTCTCGGTAGTTCTCTTCCCATCCTTTGTTATCTATGCAATATCGATGGTTGGCGAAACCAACCGCGCACCTTTCGATTTAGCTGAAGCCGAAGGCGAACTTGTTGGCGGCTTTCACACCGAATATTCCTCACTGAAATTCGCACTCTTCTTCTTGGCCGAATATGTAAATATTGTTGCCGTCTCTTCACTTGCAACTACTTTATTTATGGGCGGTTACCACGCATTGCCTGGTCTTGGATTCACCGAAACTTGGCTCGGCGGTTGGTTCACGATGTTCTGGTTCTTGGCCAAAGTCGTTGCCTTTTTCTTCCTCTTCGTCTGGCTTCGTGGAACTTTGCCTCGGATGCGCTACGACCAATTCATGCAATTTGGTTGGAAGGTTTTGATTCCGATCAGCCTCGTCTGGATCATGGTCGTCTCCACCCTGCGAGTAATGTCGCAGCGAAATGTTGGCCGAATGGCAACAGCCGGTTTCACCCTCGGTGTAGTAATTCTGATTATTGCTGCGAGCTCTCTCTTAGATTCCAATAACCGACGCAAGGCGCGAGAAGATGAATTAGGCGAGCAATTGGCGCCCTCCTTCCCAGTACCTGAAATCCCAGCGCCACGAGCGGAGCAATTAAATGGCTGAAAATCCACTAGTCCCGACCTCAGGTGAATTTGGCCTCGAACGAGCCGCTGCCGAAAGCAACTTGATTCCTAATGAGCCACCCGCAAGTTTCGCAAAACAACTTTTGGGTTTCTGGGTCACTCTTCGAGCCATGTTCAAGAAGCCAAATACCGTTCAATATCCAGAGGTAAAGGCACCGACCGAAGCACGCTTCCATGGCCGCCATCAACTCAATCGCCATGAAGATGGGCTCGAGAAATGTATTGGTTGCGAACTTTGCGCCTGGGCCTGCCCAGCTGATGCAATTTTAGTTGAAGGCGCAAACAACACTGAAGGCGCGCAATTTTCGCCGGGGGAACGTTATGGCGCGGTCTACCAGATCAACTATCTCCGATGTATTTTTTGCGGCTTATGTATTGAGGCTTGTCCAACTAGAGCGCTAACCATGACCAACGAGTACGAGCTAGCCGATAATGATCGCGGCAAATTAATTTTTGAGAAGGAAGACCTTCTCGCTCCACTGCGTCAAGGAATGTTGATGCCACCACACCCTATGTACCCCGGGTCTGATGACGGTAGCTATTACCGCGGTGAAGTAACTGGTTCTCACCCATCACAGGAGCCAACCCATCATGCTTAATCTCGCATTGCACGTCGGAGCCACTAAGACGCCAGAAGCTGTTCTGTTCTGGTTCTTGGCGCCGCTTGCTGTTATCGCCGCTCTTGGAATGTTGATGGCAAAGAAGGCAGTTCACTCGGCGCTTTTGTTGGCCTGGGTCATGATCACGCTCGCAATTTTCTATATTGCACAAGATGCCCTCTTCTTGGGAATCGTTCAGATCGTCGTCTATACCGGCGCAGTGATGATGCTCTTCCTATTTATTTTGATGTTGGTTGGCGTAGATAGTTCTGATTCCCTAGTGGAGAACATCAAAGGGCAACGCCCAGCTTCAATTGCGGCCGCTATCGGCATGGGTGGCTTAATGGTTACGTTGATTGGTCGGGCATCACTGGGTCGTTCTGCCGTCGGGTTAGTCGCAGCTAATACCAATGGCAATGTCCAAGGACTTGCCGAACAACTCTTTACCAAATATGTCTGGGCCTTTGAAGTTATTTCCGCCTTGCTAATTACTGCGGCCCTGGGTGCAATGGTTTTGGCGCACAGCCAAAAGGTTCGCTCCCGCACCGGCCAACGCGATCTTTCGATCGCGCGTTTTCGTGGCAGCTCGCTAGCCAGCGCCGCCGGGCTTCCAAGTTCTGGCGTCTTTGCTCGTCACAATGCGGTCGATGTTCCAGCACTCCTGCCAGATGGCACTCCAGCCCCCACCTCTATTTCCAGCGTTTTGAAAGCTCGTGGCGACATGATCGAGTCCGCCATCTTTGAGTTACAACCAAAAGAGGAGGAGGAGAACTAAATGGATATCAGTAATTACCTCTATCTATCAGCGCTTCTCTTCACGATCGGTGCCGTGGGCGTTGTAGTTCGCCGGAACGCCATCGTTGTCTTTATGTGCATTGAACTAATGCTAAATGCCGCGAACTTAGCTTTCGTTACCTTCTCACGCATCCATGGAAACCTAGATGGTCAAGTCGCTTCCTTCTTTACGATGGTAGTGGCGGCCTGCGAAGTTGTTGTTGGCCTAGCGATCATCGTCACGATCTATCGCTCCCGTCGATCGGCATCTGTTGATGATGCCAGTTTGTTGAAACGGTAATCATGACAACTAGCTCGAATTTAGTTTATTTAATCGCACTGCCACTCATCAGTTCAGCTTTACTGATACTTCTCGGTCGCAAAGCGGATAAGTGGGGCCACCTACTGGCCACGCTAGTTTCCGCATCCGCTTTCGGAATCGGCGTAATGGAATTCCTGGCGATGCATAGCCGAACCGGCGTTGCTCGCGCAGCCACTCAACATCTCTTTAGTTGGATCTCGGTTGGTACCTTCCAGGTTGATGCTTCGTTATTGTTAGATCAACTCTCAATCTGTTTCGTGCTCTTGATTACCGGCGTGGGAACGTTAATTCATATTTATTCCATTGCCTATATGTCACACGATCGCGATCGCCGTCGTTTCTTCGCCTACCTAAATCTCTTTATCGCCGCCATGTTGTTATTGGTACTTGGCGATTCGTACCTTAATCTTTATGTTGGTTGGGAAGGTGTTGGTTTAGCCTCGTACCTCCTGATTGGTTTCTGGAATCAAAAACCAACTTATGCAACTGCTGCAAAGAAGGCTTTCGTTGCAAACCGAGTTGGTGACGTTGGTCTTTCATTGGCAATCATGATCGCCTTTGCTCAATTTGGGACGGTTACATTTGAAGGCGTAAAAGCTGGTGTGCCACATGCCTCCGGCGCCGCCGTCACCGCTATCGGCTTAATGTTGTTGCTGGCCGCGGCTGGTAAATCAGCCCAGTTCCCATTGCAATCTTGGCTTGGCGATGCCATGGCTGGTCCAACTCCAGTTTCGGCTTTGATTCACGCCGCAACCATGGTTACAGCTGGCGTCTATTTGATTACCCGTTCCAACTACATCTTTGATGCCTCCTCTACTGCCCGCCTATTGGTCGTAATAGTTGGTGGCATCACGTTGCTCTTCGGTGCTCTAATTGGTACGGCAAAGGATGACATCAAGAAAGCTTTGGCTGCCTCCACGATGTCGCAGATCGGTTACATGATTTTGGCATCCGGGCTTGGTCCAGTTGGTTATGCCATCGCGATCATGCACCTACTCACTCACGGATTCTTCAAAGCTGGCATGTTCTTGGGTGCTGGTTCGGTAATGCACGGCATGGATGATGAAGTAAATATGCGCCGCTTTGGTGGCATCGGAAAGTTAATGCCGATCACCTTTGCTACCTTCGGTTTGGGTTACCTGGCGATCATTGGTGTTCCACCGTTCGCAGGTTTCTACTCAAAAGACAAGATTATTGAAATTGCTTTCAACGCTGGTGGAACCAAGGGCTGGATCCTCGGCGGCGCCACACTTCTTGGTGCCGCGATTACCGCGTTCTATATGACCCGACTGGTTGTAATGACCTTCACCGGCTCGAAGCGTTGGGATGAAAAAGCCCATCCACATGAGAGTCCAATATTGATGTGGCTACCGATGGCGATCTTAGCCATCGGCTCGGTCGCCTCTGGCTTCTTCTTTAACTCTGGAAACTCTTTGGTCAACTGGTTAGCGCCGGTTCTTAACTCTCGTGGCGTTGAAGGCGGAGCCGAGCTCATGAAGCCGATCGTGGTTTCGGGCTTAGCGTTATTAGCCGTCGTAATCGGTGTCGGTATCGCACTAACGAAGTACCGCAGCAACGTTCCCGTTGAAGCGCCCGAAAACGTAACGATCTTTACCAAGCTCGCTCGTAAGGACCTGCTCCAAGATTCCTTTAACGAGGCGGTCTTGATGCGCCCAGGTCAGAAACTAACCGCTGGCTTAGTTAAGACCGATACCAATGTTATTGACGGTTTGGTTCGTCTGGTTGGTGCGATCTTTATCGGCACCGCAACGGCACTTCGCAGGATTCAAAATGGCTATGTTCGAAGCTATGCGTTGATTATGGTTCTAGGCGCACTCGCTCTGATTGCAATGATTTGGGTGGTGACGCTGTGAGTATCGTGACGACACTCGAACTGCTTCCATTATTGGGTGCACTTCTTCTTGCCGTAATTCCAAAACAGAATGCGCTTCTTGCAAAGCGAGTTGCACTGGCTACTTCAGTGGTGGTTCTCGCCGTCGCTGGATTGATGGCATATCGCTTCGATAACTCCAATCCTGCAATGCAGTTCGTCGAAAGCCGTAAATGGATTGCAAGTTTTGGAGTTAATTACGCCGTCGGTATTGATGGCATTGCCCTTGTTCTTATTCTGATGTCTGCCTTCCTTGTACCGGTCGTAATTCTCGCCGGTTGGCACGAATCTGAAAATGGAAAGTGGAGCGCCAAAACTTTTTACATTTTGATTCTGACACTTGAAACCATGATGATCGGCGTCTTTGCTGCCACTGATGTCTTCCTCTTTTATGTGATCTTCGAGGCGATGTTGATTCCGGTTTACTTCCTAATCGGCGGCTATGGTCGCGGTGAGCGCGCTGCAGCAGCCATGAAGTTCTTGCTTTATAGCCTCTTTGGTGGACTTTTAATGTTGGCCGCGATTATCGGAATTTATGTAATTGCCGGCAACCAGATTGGCCACACCTTCGACATTGCCCAACTTTCAACTCTGCATATTGATTCGTGGACCCAAGACTTCCTATTCCTGGGATTCTTTATCGCTTTCGCAATCAAAGCTCCGTTGTGGCCTTTCCATACTTGGTTGCCTACCGCCGCCAAGTCTGCGACTCCAGGAACTTCGATTTTGCTCTTGGGCGTCCTGGATAAAGTCGGAACTTACGGAATGATCCGATTCTGTCTCACGCTCTTTCCACAGGCTTCAAAAACTTTCACACCAATCATTATTGTCTTGGCGCTGATCTCAATTCTTTACGGCGCCTTCTTGGCGATCGGCCAGCGCGAGATCAATGGCTTAATCGCCTTCACCTCGATCTCTCACTTCGGTTTCATAACGCTTGGAATCTTTGCGATGACCTCCCAAGGACTATCAGGCGCAACGCTTTATATGGTTAACCACGGTTTCTCTACAGGTGCGCTCTTCTTGGCCGCTGGTTGGATGGTTTCCCGTCGCGGCTCTTCAAAGATTGAAGATTTTGGTGGCCTGCAGCGTGTCACCCCAATTCTGGCTTGGACCTTCTTTTTGGCCGGGATGTCAGCCTTAGCCCTGCCTGGTCTTTCTAGCTTCGTTAGCGAATTCTTAGTTCTGGTTGGAACCTTTACGCGCTATCCGGTTGCCGCGATTATCGGAACAACCGGAATTGTTCTTGCAGCGCTTTATGTTCTGATCGTGGTTCAAAAGTCGCTTCATGGCCCAACTACTGAAGGCAATGAATCCCTTAAGGATTTGAACTTGCGCGAGAAGATTGCTGTGGCTCCGGTCATTGCAATCCTGGTTATTTTCGGCTTCTTCCCAAAGCCATTGCTCGATGCCATTAACCCAGCGTCACAACAAGTGATGAGTCATGCCGGGGTTACCGATCCAGCTCCAAAGGCAGGTAAGTAATGCTGACCGCACCCGTACTCAACTATTCACTTCTGGCACCGATTCTGGTTGTCCTCGGTGGCGCTCTGCTTGGCGTTTTAGTAGAAGCTTTCTTAAATAAGGCAATTCGACCTACGGCGCAATTGGCTATCGCACTTGGCACTCTGGTTCTTTCCTTTGCCCAGATTATTCGAGTTCGAGATCTGACTTCACTCACTGCCGCAGTCAATTCGGTGACAATCGATGGCGCTGGCGTCTTTATCCAAGGAACGATTTTAGTTCTAGCATTTATGGCGGTCTTATTGATCGCCGACCAAGATAACTTCGCGGCTCAAGCTTCTGCTGTTCCAGGCTCGGAGGAAGAGCGTTCTGCAATCGCCACGGGCAAGATCCAGACCGAGATCTTCCCGCTCACCCTTTTTGCGGTGGCCGGAATGATGCTCTTCCCATTGGCCAGTGATCTAATCACGCTCTTTGTTGCCCTTGAAGTACTCTCATTGCCACTCTATTTGATGGCTGGATTGTCACGTCGTCGTCGATTACTCTCTCAGGAAGCTGCACTTAAGTACTTTCTATTGGGTGCCTACTCCTCCGCCTTCTTTCTCTTCGGTGCCGCCTTCCTTTATGGCTTCTCTGGCTCACTCTCACTCAACGGAATAGCCGCAGCTATCACAGGTGGCCAAGGTAATGACGTTTTTCTTTTGATCGGTGTCGCCTTCCTTAGTGTGGGCTTGCTCTTCAAAGTTGGTGCCGTCCCATTCCATTCATGGACACCTGATGTATATCAAGGTGCACCAACTCCGATCACCGCCTTTATGGCTGCGTGTACCAAGGTTGCGGCATTCGGCGCAACACTTCGAATTTTCTATGTCGGCCTAAGTGCGGCGCAATGGGAGTGGAAGCCAATCATTACTGCGGTGGCGATTTTGACCATGGCCGTGGGGGCAATTGCCGCTATCGCTCAGCGCGATGTAAAGCGAGCACTGGCGTTCTCCTCCATCGCTCATGCTGGTTTCTTGTTGACTGGCGTACTTGCGTTAAATAAGTCAGGTCTTTCTGCATCGCTCTTCTATCTAGTCGCTTATGGCTTCACCACTATCGGCGCCTTCGGAATTGTTACTTTGGTTCGCGACTCGGCTGGTGAAGTAACCGATCTAAATCGCTGGGTTGGCCTGGGCAAAAAGTCACCATTTATCGCCGGCATGTTTGTTCTCTTCTTATTGAGCTTTGCGGGCATTCCATTGACCAGCGGCTTTATCGGAAAGTTCTCACTATTTAATGCGGCATATGAAACTGGAAATATCACCGTCGTTGTCGTTGGTGTTCTAGCCAGCGCCGTCGCCGCCTTCTTCTATCTCCGAATTGTTGTGATGCTCTTCTTCACCGAGCCAACGAACGATTCTGTGACGGTCGTCATTCCGTCGATCATGACTCGATTTGCCATCACATTCTGCGCCCTGGTCACGATTGTGCTCGGCGTTTATCCATCGCTCTTGCTGAACACCACACAAACCTTCGCGAGTTTCCTTAAGTAATGTCAGCACTAGGAATCACCGGACTTGATCCGGCCTTAGAAGCATCGCTTCTCTCCGACATGGTTCGGGTGGAAGAGTTGCTCCGCTCCCACATCAAGGGCGATTACCCGCTCTTAGTTGAAACCTCCAGGCATTTAGTCGAAGCTGGTGGAAAGCGGCTACGTCCACTCTTGGTTTTACTTGCAGCGCAATTTGGTGATCCAACCCGTTACTCGGCAATCCAAGCAGCCGTAGTTGTTGAGTTAACCCATCTAGCCACCCTCTATCACGACGATGTCATGGATGAGGCGCCCCTGCGTCGGGGAGTAGTCAGCGCAAATAATCGATGGGGCAATACCGTTGCGATTTTGACTGGCGATTACCTCTTCGCAAAATCTTCTGCCTTATTGGCGGACTTGGGTCCGGAAGCGGTTCGCCTACAAGCCAGCACATTTGAACGATTGGTAATTGGCCAGATCAGCGAAACCCAAGGCTTCACAACTGGTTTAACGCCGCTTGAGCACTATCTAAAGGTGGTTGCGGATAAGACCGGTTCTTTAATCGCTGCCAGCGCTCGCTATGGTGCAATGGTTACTGGCGCAGATGCCGAAGTCATGGAGACCTTGACCAAGTTCGGTGAAGCTATCGGAGTAACTTTCCAATTGGCTGATGATGTTATCGATATCGCCAGCACTACCAATGAATCAGGCAAGACTCCGGGCACCGACCTACGTGAAGGGGTGCCAACTTTGGTCACGCTCTTCGTCTTGGAATCGGAAGATTCAAAAGATGCCCAGCTTCGCGAACTACTTTCTGCGCCAATCACTGATGAGGCAGTTGTAGCTTCAACGTTGGTCGCGCTGCGTAAGCATGACGCGATGGCAAAATCTCGTGCCCTGCTTGAAAGTTATGCGGAAGATTCTCGAAAACTTTTGGCGACCTTGCCAGCTGGAGCGGCAAAAGAAGCCTTAATCTCCTTGTGCGAAACGGTCATCAACCGAACTGCTTGATTTAACTAGATCAACACCTAAAGCAATAAGCGCGACCCAGATAACTAAGAATCCAACCCATCTGCCGACCGACATCGCCTCATGCTTAACCCAAACTCCCAAAATGAAGTTAATTGTTGGAGTAATAAATTGAAGCAATCCAATAATGCTAAATGGCAGTCGTACTGTTGCGCCGTTAAATAAAAGGAGTGGAGTTGCAGTTACGGCGCCGGCACAAATTAGTAACACCGTAATCGTCCACCCGTGACCAAACTGGCCTTTGCCGTGGGAGCCCAACCAGATAACATAAAAACTATAGGGAACCAGCGAGATTAAAGTTTCAATCGTCAAACTCTCGAGCGAACCTAGCCCCAATTTCTTCTTTACAAAGCCATAACTGCCCCAAGAGATTGCAATAGTCAACGAGATCCACGGGAGGCGGCCATAATCGATAGTCAGCACGCCGACGCCAACAAAGGCCACTAGAACGGAAACCCATTGCAACTTACGAAGTTTTTCGTGCAGGAAGATGGTTCCGTAGGCGATCATTACCAACGGATTAATGTAATAACCCAATGCCGAGTCGACGATATGTCCGTGGTTCACGGCCCAGATGTAGGTGAGCCAGTTCACGGAAACCAGCGCCGAGGCAAAAGCCAATTTCCAAACGATATGCGGAACTTTTAAAACTGCGAACGTGGTGCGCAATTGTTTGGTGAAGGCTAAAGCGATCAGACAAAAGAGCAAGGACCAGATAGCGCGGTGGGAGACGATCTCTAGCGATCCTGCTTTATCGAGCAAGGGCCAATACAGTGGAAAGAGCCCCCACAAGACATAGGCGCTAACTCCAAAGGTCAGACCCAAACGATATTTATTCAAGATTGATGGTTAGCGATAGTTCGTAAATTGGACCGCAAACTCCCAAGGATGGTTTTTAACCAATGCAATGGCATCCTGGAGATCGTCTCGACTCTTGCTGGTGACTCGGAGGGTCTCTCCTTGAATCTGAGATTTGATGGTCTTAGGACCTTCATCACGAAGCAATTTGGCGATTTTCTTGGCATTCTCAGTGGAGATGCCCTCTTTAAATTCGCAGGAGACCTTGTAGATCTTGCCTGACAGAACTGGGTCGGTTGCCTCGAGATGCTTCAAGGAGACCGTGCGTTTAACCAACTTATCCCGGAAGACCTCGAGCGCGGCTTTAGCCCGCTCCTCGGTGTCGGCCTCAATCAGGAACTTATCGCCGGATTTCTCAATCTTGGTCCCGGTGTTCTTGAAATCAAAGCGGGTGCCAATCTCTCGGTCGGTCTGATTGAAGGCGTTATCGACCTCCATGTGGTCCACTTCAGAGACGATATCGAAGCTGGAATCAGTGGCCATTTTTCCCCCAAATATTTAAACGTCAACTAATTTGTGCGCTATTCACGCAGGATACACCGCCAATAAATATCGGGTGTATTTAATGGGGCAATGGAAACCATGGTTCAAGAAGGCCTATCTGCGCTCCTCATCCGCGACCTATGTGAATGCTCACACTGCCGCCACCCACAAAATGGTCAGCGCCTCAGCTCCGTCCTGGATCTGCCAATAACCGTCAGTGTTGAGCGTGTCATCAAATCCGAAAGCCATACTGAGTTCAATTTGAGCGATGGCCATGTTGTTACCCTCTCGAACGAGCGAATTAGCGAACTGAAGAGATTGCAACATTTTCCCGACCAACGTGGTGAGAACTCCAAATATCTTTGGGAGGGGAAAGGGCTAGATATCTCCCGAGTCCGGTGGAATGAATATCTCTCCGATCCGGCCGTTCGGTTGAAGGCGTTGCGATCTATCTCCAAGCTCGGCTATGTATTGCTTTCTGATCTGCCAAAAGAACCCGAGACTGTGCTTGAAATAATCGATACTTTTGGCTACACCCGAAAAACTAATTATGGGAACCTCTTTGACGTTCGGGTGGAAGAGAATCCGAATAATTTGGCCTTCACGAATCTGGCCATTGCGCCGCACACCGATAATCCATATCGAAACCCAGTGCCAACGATTCAGCTCTTACATTGTCTCAGGACAAAAGTTGAAGGTGGAAACTCGGGCTTGGTTGATGGCTTTAAGGTCGCTGGAAAGATTAGGGAATTATTTCCCGAGGCATTTGAAATTCTTTCGAGTGAACCATTTCTCTTCCGCTACGAAAGCGAAACTGCGATTCTAGAATGCGTGGCGCCGATCATTAAGTTGTCAACCACCGGAGAGATTGTGGAAATTCGATGGAATGACCGTTCGATGCAGAGCCCCGCAATGAGCCCTGAAATCAATCTGATTTTCGATGCCTTGCAAAAGTTTGCTGCTATCGCTAACGACTCCGATATGGCGCTGCAGTTTCGCATCAATCCAGGGGAGTGCATCATCTTTGACAATACTCGCTTGCTGCATCTGCGAACCGCTTTTGAATCTGGCGGAACACGACATTTGCAAGGCGCCTACGCCGATTTAGATTCACTCTTTAGCACGATTGGAATTTTAGAAGGAAAGGTTCAAGGATGAATATTTATAGTGAGATTGAGGTGCTTTTTACTGGCGGTTTATCGACCGAGTACTTGGGTGAGAACATAATGCTGGTAGAGCACATGCTGCAGTGTGCCGATCTCGCGGTCGCAGCTGGTGCCTCAGATGAACTGATCGTTGCTGCATTGCTCCACGACATTGGGCATCTGTTGATCTCGGACCCAATGAGCGCCCAAAGCGCAGATATTGATGCCCATCATGATGAAGTAGGAGCGGATTGGATCGCTGAGCGGTTTCCGTCAACTGTCAGCGAACCAGTTCGTTTGCATGTGATGGCAAAACGTTATTTAGTTTCCACCAATCCGGCTTATCGAGAATTACTCTCTGCGGCGAGCCTGCACACCCTTAAACTTCAAGGCGGATTCTTAACAGAACTCGAAATTGCCGCCTTTCTATCGGATCCAAATTCCGAGGCGGCGATCCAAATTCGCCTCTGGGATGACCAGGCGAAAACGCCAGGGCTGATCACCTCCGAGCTCTCGATGCTGAAAGAGCGAGTCGAAAGAGTTGCCTTAGCCTCAAATCCGTCGATTATTGCCTGAGGGCTAAATCCGTTATTCTTGCGAAGTTGACCACTGATCGAACAACCTGGCGGGTTGCCCGAGCGGCCAATGGGAGCGGACTGTAAATCCGCCGGCTTATGCCTTCGAAAGTTCAAATCTTTCACCCGCCACCA
>JBAXKZ010000016.1:0-32511 GCA_037135095.1 Actinomycetes bacterium | reverse complement strand
GTTGGTCCCGCTGGACCTTGAGGACCGGTTGCGCCCGTTGCACCTGCAGGACCCGTTGCCCCGGCTGCACCCGAAGCTCCGGCTGGACCAGCAGCGCCGGAAACGCCAGCGGCACCATCGGCACCCGCTTTACCTGGCAAGCCTGAAGCGCCAGCCGCTCCATCAGCGCCAGTTTTTCCAGTCAATCCGATTGGACCAGCGGGACCAGTGGCACCGGTTTCACCTCTCTCGCCCTTGTCCCCCTTTGCACCGGTCAGTCCGCGCTCGCCTTGAGGACCAGTAGCTCCTGACGATGGAGTTGTGGACTTCTCCACGAGTTTGCCATCAACGCCATTGCTTCCTTTGAGGCTGACGCCAGTTGGCCATTTACCTGCCAACTTGGGGCCATAAATGGTCAGCGCTTTTGTATCTAAATAGAAGTCGCCATTATTTCCCAAACTCGAACTTGGAGCGCCTTTGCCATTCAAGATTGTGTTTACCGCCGAGGCGGCGGCGACTCTGCCAGCTTTAGGGGGTGATTTGGTTTTAGATAATCCGGCTCCGAGAGCTTCGGGAGATGATTCGAAGAGAATCAGGCCCATTGCAACTTGAACAATTAAAAGCCCATGCGAATTAGATTTAATTTTTGTTTTCATGGCTCCACCCCTCCAATTGGGGTCGGGAAATCCCCCAGATAACGGGGGCGGATTTCATATTTTCCTCCCAATGGTTTTTGGGTTTCAACATGATTCCAATCACGGAAGACGATAGAACTCTCACCAAGTTCTCAGGCACAATAGCCCGCTAACTCAGGGTATTTGAGTTATCTATACCTATCCAAGTGTGAGGGCATTTGGCAATTGAAATTAACCGTTCGGCAGAAACATTCCGATCACTCTCTTGAAGGAGCTTTAAAATGAAGCGAAATAAAGTCACCGCTCTTGCACTCGTTGCTGCACTTTCCCTCGGCACCGTATCTGCGGCCGTAGCCGATTCGAATAACGGCAAAGGTATGCCTGGCGCCCCTGCTGGAATAAGTCAAGCACAGCTCACCACAATTTTGGCTGGTCTAAAGACCGCCGGAAAATTAACTGATGCAAATATTGCCGATATCAATCTGGCTGTTACCGCTTTCATCGCATCTCAGGTAAAACCACCAGTTCTACCAAAGCCAACTCTTTCGCCTATGCCAAAGGGTGAGGGTCCTGAAGGTCCTCGTTCAATTCCAGGACTTAACTTAGCCGCACGCGATGCAATCATCGTTGCTGATCTTGGGCTAGCTAATCAAGCCGCTTTAACCGCGGCTCGCACTGCACACAAATCTTTGGCATCACTAACAACTGATCCAGCCAAGGTCACAAAGTTGATCACTGATCTAGTTGCTTTTGATACTGCTGCAATTGCCGCGGCAGTGACCGCAAAAACTCTTACAGCGTTACAACAGACGGCCCTTCTCGCAATCCTAAAGATTAGAGTTACGGCTGAAGTAAATAACGCTCGTGGCTTCGGATTCGGTGACGATGACGGCAAGGGCAAGAAGCCAGCCGGCGCCGGTACTTTGCTTGGCAAACCATCTGCTTCGCCAAGCATCCATGCCTAATTCCACTTTATGAAAGTCCCCAGACTTAATTAAAGTTGGATCAAAAGAAGAAGTCTCCGAACGTGCGGGGACTTCTTCTTTTTTGTTTGGATTCTTTGGCACAATGCCCTCATGAGAATTCACATCGGAAGCGATCATGCAGGCTTGGATTTCAAAAGCGTAATCATCAGCCATCTGCGGAGTGCGGGTCATGAAGTTATTGATCACGGACCACATGTTTATGATGCTCTAGATGACTATCCAGTTTTCTGCATTCCGGCAGCCGAAGCCGTCGTTGCGGACCCTGGGTCATTCGGAATTGTGCTTGGTGGCTCTGGAAACGGAGAGCAGATGGCGGCGAACAAAGTTATTGGAGTACGCGCAGCGCTGGTCTGGAGTTTGGATACCGCAGTCTTAGCCCGGGAACATAATAATGCCAATGTAATCGCAATTGGCGGCCGCATGCATACTGAAGAATTCTGTTTGCAGTTGGTAGATACCTTTATTGGAACTTCATTTCCTGGAGATGAACGTCATGTGCGCAGGATTAATTTAATTGCTGCATATGAAGAGAGGCGCTAATTCTTAAAGAACTTTAGATCTCGCACTTCATGCCCTTTCCGTAATCCGATCCCTTCAAATTTTGTGGTCGGTCTAAAATCTGGTTTTTCAATTATGCCGCCTTGGAAGAGGGAACTTTGGTTGAAGAGTTCTTCAATCCACTCTGCATAAGGCACCCAGTCGGTAGCAATATGAATGTAACCACCGGGTTTTAGTTTCTTTGCGATCAGTTCGATGAAATCCGATTGAACGATGCGCCGCTTCCAGTGCTTGCTCTTTGGCCACGGGTCGGGAAAATAGAGATGGAAAGCATCAAGCGATTGATCTGGAACTAAATACTCCAAAACAATTCGAGCATCGTCATTAATTATTCGGATGTTCTTCAGATCACTTTCGGCAATTCGAACAAGAAGTGCGCCAATCCCAGGTTTATGCAATTCCACGGCAAAGAAGCCGATTTCGGGAAACTGAGCTGCAATTTCTGCCGTCGCCTCCCCCATACCAGTTCCAATTTCCATGATTCGCGCTTGGGAATTAGGGAAATAATTCATCGGGACGATCGGAGGTGGGCTTTCGATTCCATCTACGGAGATGCCAAATTCGCCCCAGTATTTTTCCGTGGCTGTTTCCTGAGCCTGGGTAATACGGGTGCCACGAAGCATGTACGAGCGGTTGGCGGGCCGTTCCATAAGAATTGAACCTGCAATCTCTGCTTAGATAAGGGCAAAGAGTACAAGAACAACCACAAGGAGCCCTAAGTGCCTGGTTTAAATATTGCCCGCGCGGAAGCAGCTGAACGATCGGCCCACCTAAGCGTCGAAAGTTATGACGTTTCGTTGGACTTAACCGTTGCCGAAGAGACTTTCTACTCGAAAACGGTCGTTAAGTTTTCTTGTAACACTCCGGGCTACGACACCTTTATTGACGCTGTTGGCAAGAGCATTATTTCAGCCACGCTCAATGGCCAACCTGTGGACACCAGCAATTTTGATGGTGAGACGGTCTACTTAAAGAATTTGCAAGCAAATAATGAATTAGTAATTGAACTCGAAGCCATTTATTCCAAAACCGGCGAGGGTCTGCAACGCTCTTCAGATCCCGTGGATAACGAGGTCTACATCTACTCGCAAGGTGAGATCGCTGATATTCGTCGAATGTTCGCTTGCTGGGATCAACCTGACTTAAAAGCCACGATCAAATTAACTGCAATCGTTCCTAGTCATTGGGAAGTTATTTCCAATAATCCGGTTGAATCCAAAACTGAAATTGGTGCGGACAAAACTGTCTGGGCTTTTACTGCAACGCCTCGAATCTCAACTTATTTGGCGGCAATCATTGCCGGTCCATATCAACGTTTCAGCGATGAGTATGTTGGCAAGAAAGTTATTCCACTCGGACTTTATGTTCGAAAGTCGTTGGCAGAGTTCGCAGATCCAGATGATATTTTCCTATTGACGAAGCAGGGTTTCTCATTCTTCGAGCGCACCATGGGCTTGGTCTATCCATTCGACAAGTACGACCAGATCGCCGTTGTGGACTTCAACGCCGGTGCCATGGAAAATGCCGGCGCCGTAACTTATGCCGAATATTCATTTATCTTCCGCAGCAAAGTCACTGATCAGAGCTACGCCTGGCGCGCCAACGTAATTTTCCACGAGATGGCACATATGTGGTTTGGCGACATGGTCACAATGACCTGGTGGGATGACTTGTGGCTAAACGAATCATTTGCCGAATGGAGTTCTTACTTCGGCGTCTCAGAAGGAACTCGTTTTACCAACTCTTGGGTTACTTTTAATACCGAGCGTAAGAACTGGGGCTACCGCGAAGACCAACGTAATTCCACGCACCCGATCATTACCGATATGTTCGATTTGAATACCGTTGCAGCAAACTTCGACGGAATTTCTTATGCCAAAGGCGCATCCGTGCTCAAGCAACTTGCAGCACACGTGGGTCGCGACAACATGTTGGCCGGCCTAGAGAAGTACTTCGCCAAGCATGCTTGGAAGAACACCACCCTAAAAGACCTGCTCGATGAACTTGAAGCAGCTAGCGGTCGCGATCTCACTGCATGGGCTGCTACCTGGTTGCAGACCGCCGGCGTAAATACGTTACGCCCGAAACTTGAGATCGTTGACGGGGTATATACCTCCGTGGCTGTCGTTCAAGAAGCTCCACTAATACCCGTTGGCTCAACTGAACTTCGCCCACATCGTTTAGGCGTAGGGCTTTATGACATGCGCGATGATCGACTTGTTCTACGTCGCACAGTTGAAGTTGATATTGCTGGAGCGCTAACTAATGTCAATGAATTGGCCGGCGAAAAAGTTGCTGATCTACTTATTATCAATGATGGCGATCTAACTTACGCCAAGATCCGCTTTGATGAGCGCTCGATTGAAACTCTGAAGTACAACCTTGGCAAAGTGGTCGACCCATTGGCCCGCGTCCTCGGTTGGAGCGCATCATGGGACATGGTTCGAGATGCCGAACTTTCAGCATCCGATTTCGTCACTATGGCACTTAACGCTCTTCAATTAGAAACTGACATCACCATTGGTCGAATTGTGGTTTCACAATTGGCCAGCGCTGCAAATACTTATTCGCACCCTTCACATAAGGATCAACTAACCACCAAACTGGCCGATGGTTTTGAAGCTCTGCTAAATAGTGCGGCTCCTGGCAGCGACTTCCAACTTCTTTATGTTCGCGCTTTTGCTGGCGCCGCCAAGAGCCCGGCACAACGCGCGCGAATTGCAGAAATCCTCAAGGGAAGCATCAATGGCTTGACCATGGACTCTGATCTACGCTGGTCCTTGATTACTTCTCAAGCCGAATATGGCCTGGTCGGAGTGATAGAACTAAATGCCGAACTCGAGATTGACAATACGTTTAGCGGTCAGCTTGCTCACTTGGGCGCATTGACCTCACTTCCTACTGCGCTTGCAAAAGAGACAGCATGGAATGAATTGTTGGGCGATGATCTAAGTACTTCGCAACGCTCAGCAGTCCTTGGCGGCTTTGCTCGACCAACTCAATTGGATCTTGTGGCGCCATATGTAGATAAATACTTTGAAGTCCTCCTTGAAGTTTGGGGTAAGGCTTCTTATGAAATCGCTCGTCGATTTGTTCAGAGTATCTACCCAGGACAATTTGTGAGTGAAGCCACTGTGGCTAAGTCAAAGAGTTGGCTTGATAGCGTCGGTAATGATGCGCATGCAACGCTTCGTCGTTTAGTTATTGATGGCATTGATGCAATGGAAATTGCATTGCGCGCACAAGCCAAGGATGCCTAAGCACCACTTAATCTAGGAGTAGCAATGCCCGGATCGAATATCACGCGAGTCGAAGCCGATGAACGTTCTGCGCACCTAGAAGTTTTGGGTTATGAAGTCAGCATCGACACCACCATCGGTGATGAGCTTTTTGGCGTGACGAGCACTGCACGGTTTACCAGCAGCAATCCAGGATCCAGCACCTTTATTGATGCCGTGGCGCGGCGGATAATTTCAGCAACGCTAAACGGTGTTGCGCTCGATCTTTCAAGCTATGACGGCCAGAGTATTTACTTGCCGAACTTGGCTGAGTTCAACGAGCTGAATGTCGAGCTTGAGGGAATATATTCAAGGAGCGGTGAAGGTCTGCAACGTTCGGTTGACCCATCGGACGGCGAGATTTACCTCTACACCCAAGCCGCCCCCGCCTTCGCTCGGCTAATTTTCCCCTGCTTTGATCAACCCAATTTAAAGGCGCCGTTTACCTTGACTGTTGTGGCACCAAGTGATTGGGAAGTTCTCTCCAATAGCCCCATGCAGGATCGCATCGAACTGGCTCAATCCAAAGTCAAGTGGGAGTTCTCCCCTACTCCCAGAATTTCAAGCTACATCTACGCTTTGATTGCTGGTCCTTACCATCATGTGCATGATGAGTTTGTTGGTAAGAAGCGAGTTCCCCTTGGAATTTATCTCCGTAAATCTCTGGCGCAATACTTGGACGCCGAGAATATTTTCACCGCTACCAAAGCCGGCTTTGCCTTTTATGAGGAAGTATTTGGCCTGGCGTATCCATTTGAAAAATATGATCAGATCGCCGTGGTCGACTACAACTGGGGCGCCATGGAGAATCCTGGTGCCGTAACTTTCAAAGAAGATCGCTTCATCTTCCGTAGCAAAGTCACCGAACGGCAATACGCTTGGCGCACCAGCACCATTCTTCACGAGATGGCTCACATGTGGTTTGGCGATATGGTCACCATGGAATGGTGGAACGATATTTGGCTTAACGAATCCTTTGCTGAATGGGTTTCCTATCTTGCCCTTGCCGAAAGCACGCCATTTACCAATAGCTGGGTGAGCTTCAACATTGATATCAAGAATTGGGGCTACCGCCAAGATCAACTCACTACGACTCATCCAATAGTCACCGACGCTCCCGATGTCGAAACGGCAAGCACCAACTTCGATGGTATTTCATATGCCAAAGGTGCTTCCATTCTGAAACAGTTATTCGCTTACGTTGGACGGGAAGCTTTTATTTCGGGACTCCAAAAGTATTTTGAAAAACATGCATGGGGCAACACCACTTTGTCCGACCTCTTGGTCGAACTCGAAGCAACAAGTGGTCGATCGCTAACCAAGTGGTCAGCGACCTGGCTAGAAACAGCCGGCGTTAATACTTTGAGCCCCGTGCTGAAGGTTATAGAGGGCAAATACGAAACTGTTGCCATCTTGCAAACCGCTCCCACTATTCCTGCCAACTCGAGCGAGCTTCGACCTCATCGATTAGGAGTGGGGCTATATGACATTGTGGATGGCGAGGTACTCCTCCGTAAAGGTATTGCAGTTGATGTGGTTGGTGCTTTGACGGCACTTCCGGAACTTAACGGTGAAAGGATCGCCGATCTGCTCCTTATAAATGATGGCGATTTGGCCTTTGCAAAAATCCGCTTCGACGAGCGCTCGATCAAAACCCTCACTTCACATCTAGGACAGATTAAAGATCCGCTTGCTCGAGTTCTCTGTTGGAGCGCGGCGTGGGATATGACCCGAGATGGTGAACTTTCAGCAACCGAGTTTGTAAAACTTTCAATCTCTGGATTGCTCACTGAAACCGATATGGATGTCATATTTATTGTGATTGCCCAACTGGTGACCGCAATAGAGAACTACGCCCACCCAGCGCACCGCGAAGAGCTAAGAGCCTTCGTTGCCGATGGGCTCGAGGGGGCGATGGATCGATCTACTCCGGGGAGCGACCACCAACTGCAATTTGCTCGATCGTTCGCCAGTTTTGCAGAAACGGATGAACAATGTAATCGTGTTGTTGATTTATTGGCTGGCTCACTTAGCGGACTTACGATTGATAATAATTTGCGTTGGATTCTTGTAACTTCACTAGTTGAGCGGGGGCTATTTACCCATGAGGAATTAGCGCTTGAACTTGAACGCGATAACACAATGGATGGGCAACTTGCTTACGCCGAATGCCTAGCCGCTTTTCCTACCTCGGAAGCTAAAGCGCAAGCGTGGGAGAGTCTGATGGGCAAGGAACTTTCGATCTCTTACCGAAGGGCAAACTTGCAGGGTTTTCAGCGCGCCCGACATCGAGAGCTACTTACCAAGTACGTGGATCATTTTCACAAAATTTTGTTGCAGTATTGGGAAGAAAACTCATTCGAGGTAGCCAATCAATTTGTCACTGCCGCTTATCCAAAGTTCATCAACACCGAGGAAACTTTGGCCAAAACTACGGCTTGGTTGGAATTAAATGAGTCAGCCCCAGCTGCGCTTCGACGATATGTATCTGAGGGCGCTGATGCAATAAAGCGCGACCTTGCGGCGCAGAAAAAAGATAAATAAAACTTATTCGATATGGGAGATGGCGGAAGACTTGCTCTTTCGCTCTCCGGTTAAAGCGTAGGCCGTTCCTGCGATCAGCGTAAATAGCCCCACTGGAGCTGCCACATAAAGCAAAACTGTTTGAATCGCCGTTAAGCCCTTGCCGGGCAAGGAACCATCCTCTTGGGCGGCAAAGTGAAATGTGGCTGCGAGAGTATGTAACAACATAAGCGGAAGTCTAGCGAAGAAAAATTATTACGCTGTCGCAGTGTTTGGCATGAAACCTTCGACCCCGTAAGGAGCCAAATAGCTCAGCCAACGCGCATCTGGACGTCCGGTTCCAAGGATTCGCCAAGCGGCACCGACTGGCTCGCGCGGTAAGGAACGCAGGCGCCATCCGATCTCTTTCAAATATTTATCGGCCTTCAGGTGATTGCAGCGATGACAAGCTGAGACCACGTTCTCCCAATTGTGACCGCCACCACGACTTCGTGGAATTACGTGATCAATTGAAGTTGCAGTTGCAGAGCAATAGACGCAACGTCCACCATCGCGGGCAAAAATTGCACGTCGTGAAAGTGGAACTGAATGTCGATAAGGAATTCGAACATATTTAACTAATCTAATAACAGCGGGCAAGGTAACTTCGCCGCCGGCATAATGAAGCACCGTCGCGGAATCTTCCACGCTGATCGCGCGCTGATTAAGCACGAGCAATAACGCTCGTCTCTCCGAAACGACACCTAGTGGCTCATAGGTGGCGTTCAGGACCAAAGTATTTGGCACTGAATTTAGCTCCCCTGTTTGGCAGCGCGTGGCTCGTGCTGTCGGCTAAATACTGCCCTATCCGCGGGTGTTTTCGCGGTATTTCATAGCCAATTCGCTGTGGCTTGGCGTTGAATTCCAGGTGAATTAGATAAAGTCGGAACCACTATGAATCTTCACTTGGAAGTAAATACCCACTTAAAATCGGCATATAACTGGTTTAGCGGCGCACCACTCCATATTTTAGCGATCCTAGCTTTTGCGGTTTTGGCTCAGAAAGTGGGCTCTCGAGCCATAACAAAAGCCATGAATCGCCTGGCGGAGACCGACCTTGTTCCCGGACCTCGTCGCGGCGGCTTGCGTCAAAAGGAGCGGGCAAAGACCGCCGGAACCGTGCTTCGTTCCGCAATGAACGCCGCGATCCTGTTAATTGCCAGCACCATGATCTTGAGCGAATTTGGCTTGAACTTGGGACCCCTTATTGCATCGGCAGGCGTAATTGGCGTTGCCTTGGGATTGGGCGCGCAGACCATTGTGCGCGACGTTTTAGCTGGAATTTTTATGTTGATCGAAGATCAGTATGGCGTGGGTGACAGTGTCGAAGTTATGGAAGTAAAAGGGACTGTCGAATCTGTCGGCCTTCGAATCACAACCGTGCGAAACGAAGAAGGAACCCTTTGGTATCTGCGCAATGGCGAGATTCTCAAGTTAGGTAATCGGTCACAACCTAAACATTAATTTTATTCCGGGCTAGGCTGTTGTTATGGGAATTATTAAGACCCTCGAGCTAACAAAAATCTACGGTGATAAAGCTGCCGTAAAGAATTTAAATTTGGATATTGCTGAAGGGCAGGTCTTTGGCTTTCTTGGGCCTAACGGAGCGGGAAAGACCACGACCATCAGAATGATGCTTGGGTTGATAAAACCAACATCTGGTAGCGCCGAAATCTTTGGCTTGGATTGCACTAAGAGCCCCGAAGAGATCCACAAGCGATTGGCTTACGTGCCTGGCGAATCAAACCTTTGGGGTTCATTAACAGGGAAACAAACCTTGGAGTTATTGAGCTCATTGCATGGAAAAGTTGATTCTACATATCAGTCAAATTTGGTAGAGCGCTTTCAGCTGGATCCCAGTAAAAAAGTTCGGGCCTATTCAAAAGGAAACCGGCAAAAATTGTTATTAGTTGCTGGGCTGTCTACTCGTTCCGATGTCTTGCTGCTTGATGAACCAACCAGTGGATTAGATCCACTCATGCAAGAGGTCTTCCGAAGTGTCGTACTGGAAGCCAAGGAGCATGGACAAACAATCTTTCTCTCTTCTCACACCTTGAGCGAAGTCGAAGTCTTATGTGATTTAGTGGGACTGCTTCGAAATGGCGAACTCATCGAAATCGGAACGCTAGAGGAGATGAGACATCTCTCGGCACTCACATATCAAATCACTTTTGCTGGAACCCCAATCGACCTCGCCAAAGTCGAAAATGTAAAGCGAGTAGTTGTTGAAGGCCATCGCGTCTCGTGCGAGTTAGCTGGTACCCCTACCGCTCTAATGCAGGCGTTGGCTAACGCCAATGTCACCAAACTTGTTGCTCACGAAGCTTCGTTGGAAGAGATCTTCCTGTCACATTACGGAAGTTAGTCAATGTCTACTGGTTTAGTTATCACCAAACACTTCTTCAAAGAGCGACGAAAAGTTGCCGCTGCCCTGGGGTGGATGGTCGGAGTTGTTTCAATTTCTACTGTTTATGGATATCGCACCGCCTACCCGCACCTAACCGATCGACTTCGACTATCCGCCTCCTTTTCACATGACGCCGGCATCGCAGCTGTCTTCGGACCAGCGCACTCACTTGAGACTGTCGCTGGGTTCACGGCATTTCGTTCGCTCGCTGTTATTCCACTAATAATTGGAATTTGGGCGGCGCTCAGCGCGACAAAGGGGCTGCGTGGAAATGAAGACACTGGACAGTGGGAAATCCTGGTATCCGCGCCTATTACACGAAGAGCGGCGACGTTGGCTGCACTCCGAGGGATCTACTTATCGCTCACGATAACTCTAGCAATTGGTTGCTTAGCGCTTTCGGCAACGGCTTTGCTATCACATGACTTTAAGGTGAGCGCCGCCTTATTTTTTGCACTTGCCTTGGTCTCTTCAGGTTACCTTTTTGCCAGCGTTGGCGCAGTGGCTTCTCAATTAGTAAGCACGCGAAGAACTGCCGCAACAATCACCGGATTGGTTATTGGAATTTCGTTTTTGATCCGAGCAGTCGCAGACTCGTCCCCGTCGATCGCCTGGGTTCATTGGCTCTCACCTCTCGGTTGGATTACCTCCACTGCACCACTAACTAAATCGCACTGGCTGGGCCTATCGTTGGTACTCGCCACTACCGTCATTTGCACAGGAGTCGCAATCACGCTCAGCTCTAAGCGCGACTTAACGGCAAGTCTAATTCCGGAACGAATCAGCGATACAAATGGCCGCGAAATTAAGAGCATCCCAAAACTATGGGTTAAATTGCAAGGCTTAAACATTCTTAGTTGGGGCGCAGGTTTTTTCTTTATGTCATTCGCCTTTGGTTTAGTAGCCCACGGGGCAACCAAGGCTTTCTCTGGCTCTTCGACAATTCAAAAAACTTTCGGTGCTTTAGGAATCACAAAAATGAGTGAGCTCTTCTTCGGCATCATTTTTCTGATGCTTTCCTCTGGGTTGATGTTTGCTGCCAACAGCCATGCCGCTGCGTTTCGGGAACAAGAATCCGAGGGCTATATCGATCACCTCTTGGTCTCCCCTAAATCTAGATCTCAGGTTTACCTGAGCCGTCTACTTATCAGCGTTGTAGGCTTAACATTCATCGCGCTAATGGCTGGCTTTGGTGCCTTTTCAGGTTCAAGTCTTCGAACCGGAGATCTGGGAATCAAGGATGCGTTAATGGCAGGGTTAAATATGGTGCCTAGTGCGATGGTCTTATTTGGGGTTTCGCTGATGGTCTTCGGCTTCTATCCCCGAGCCGTAAGTATTGTCGGCCAATCACTCTTAGCCTGGAGTTTTCTGCTTGAGTTAATTGGCTCAACCTTAAAACTTAATCATTACCTCTTGGATACCTCGTTCTTACACCACATGGCTTTTGCCCCCGCAGCTTCGCCCAGAGGCGGGCAGAACTTGCTATTGCTCGGAATCGCTGCGGTTCTTAGTTTGGCGGGCTTATTTGGATTTAATCGACGAGATACCGCGATTGGATAAGTACGTTACTTAATTGATGCTTGATAAATACTTTCGATTGAATCGTCCAGCATTTGATCAAATTCAGCAGCCGATTGTTGCGCGGTTAAACCTTCACTAAGGGCACGAGAAAAACTTGCAACTACGCCTTGATTCTTGGCTAGCAGTTCATTAGCATCACTTCGCGAATACCCGCCTGAAAGCGCCACCACTCGAATGACTCTTGGGTGGTTTACCAATTCAGAGTAGAAATTGGGTTCATCGGGCAAGGTCAATTTAAGCAATACATGTTGCGAGCCAGTAAGTGAATTAAGATTTTGGATCAATTCTTTCTTAAGCAGGATTTCTGATTCAAGCTTTGTAGTGCTATTGATATCAACTTCGGGTTCAATGATTGGAACCAGACCGGTCTCCATAATTCGCTTGCCAAAAGCAAATTGTTGATTAACTACCTTCGATACTCCGATCGGATCAGCATGAGCAATTATTGAGCGCATCTTCGTGCCAAAGACGCCATGACGCCCGGCGCTCTCCAATTTCTCGGACAAGTCTGCGATCGGCTTCATTAACTGAACACCATCAATCTCATATTGCAGACCTACATCAACTTTTAAGAAGGGCACAATCTGCTTGCGTTGCCATAAGTATTCCGCACTACCTAAACCATCAATTTTCCGATCCATCGTCATTTCGAAGAGGATAACGCCTAGGATTCGATCACCGTTAAAGACAGGACTAGTAATAATTCTGGCTCGCATTTGATGAACCAAATCGAACATCGCCGCTTCATCGACATATTGTGATTCCGCTATCCCATACAACTTAAGGGCTTTTGGCGTGCTTCCACCGCTCTGATCTAGCGCCGCAATAAATCCATTGCCATTACGCATTTTGGCCAATTGCTCAAGATTCACGCAGAAAAGGCTACTCCGATTGGTTCAGCATGGAATGGGCGGCGTATTGAAAATAGCTCCAGAGCTCCTCTTTGAGTGCCTCCTCCATAGGTAAATCGATGATGGCAGCGTGAGCACAGCGAAGCCACGCCTGCTTCTGCGCTTCGCCAATCTGAAAACCAACATGTCTCATCCGAAGTCGAGGATGTCCGCGTTGATCTGAATAGGTAGTCGGCCCGCCCCAGTACTGCTCAAGAAAGAGCATTAGTCGTTCTTTAGCGCCCGCCATGTCATTTTTGGGATACATGGCCAGCAGCAAAGGTTCAACTTCTAGTTGTTGATAAAAACCATCCACGATTGCCACAAAAGTTTCGTGGCCGCCAACCTTTTCGTAGAAGGTAATTTCACTCATTACGCAGCTAACGCCTTCTCTTTCGCTTTTCCGATCTGCAATACAAAGTAAGAAGTTATTACACAGAGAATGCCACTTATATAGAAGGCGGTCGAATAATTTCCGAACTTCACTCGAAGGACCGCCGCACCAAAAGCTGCAATCGATCCCCCAATTTGATGCGCCGCAAAAACCCAGCCATAAACAACAGTGCCTCGCTCAAGTCCTAGTACTTTGCGGCAAAGCACAACAGTGGGTGGAACAGTAGCCACCCAATCCAACCCGTAGAAAATGATGAAGACCAAAGTTGAAGTGTGAAGCGTTGCAAAAAGAATTGAGGGCAACAAGAAGAGCGAAAGTCCGCGAAACAGATAATAGAAGAAGAGCAACTTGCGGGGATCGATCCGATCCGTTAGCCAGCCAGAAAAAACGGTTCCGATTACATCGAAAACGCCGATCATCGCCATAAGTGAGGCGGCAGTAACTTCAGCCATGCCATGATCATGTGCCGCGGGAATAAAGTGAGTACCGACCAATCCGCTAGTTGATAGACCGCATACGAAGAAGGATCCGACTAAATACCAAAAATCCTTATGTTTGGCGGCGGCCCGCAAAGTATCAATCGTCTCTTTGGCGGCATTGCGTCGAACAATAGGTGGCTCAACGTAATCAGCTGGTGCGCCATATGGAGTTACGCCAGCAGTGGATGGCCGTTCTTTTAGGAAAGCTCCGATTAGCGGAACCATCACAAAAGCCGCAGCCGCTACGGTGATCGAAACCCACTTCCAGCCATAGTGAACGGCAAGGGAAGAGAGCCCTGGTAGAAAAATCAATTGCCCAGTAGCGCCGGCCGCTGTCAAAGCGCCAAGCACCAAACCTTTCTTCTGAATGAACCATCTATTTGCGACGGATGCCGCAAAAACCAAGGCCATCGAGCCGGTACCCATTCCAACAATTACGCCCCACAGCACAATCAAATGCCAAGGATGTGTCATCCAAACCGTCCCCAGCGCGCCAGATGCAACAGTTGCTAGGGCAAACATAACTACCCGGCGAATGCCGAACTTCTCCATAAACGCCGCTGCAAACGGCGCCGTCAGACCGTAGAGCAAGACGTTGATAGCCAGCGCCAAAGAAATGGTGGATCTACTCCAGCCGAAAGCATCTTCCAACGGCACGATCAGAACGGAAGGCGCCGATCTAAAACCAGCAGTAGCTATAAGCGTAAGAAAAGTGACCCCAAATGCTGTCCACGCCGGATGAATGCGTTTCGTCATCAGGACTTAGTACGCAACCAGACGGTCACATCAGTAGGAATTTTTTTCCCATCCATTGGCGAGCTTGAATGCAAAACTTCCGCACCCTTTGGAACCTTAATCGGATCGCCAAAGTTCACGACGCATAAGAAATCACCAGCTCGAGAGAATGCCAAGACCTCTTTACCCATATCGACCCATTTTAATTTGCCATCGCCCAACCCTGGTTCGGCTTTGCGGATCGCTAAGGCTTTGCGATAAATATTTAACGTTGAGTTCTCATCGCTCTCCTGTGTATCAGCACCGTACTTGCCCCACCATGCTGGTTGTGGCAACCACGAATCTTGATCACTTAAAGCAGAATTAGATGAGAAACCATGCGAACCGGCTTCAGCGGCTGCCCATGGAAGTGGAACTCGACAGCCATCCCGACCTGGGTCGGTGTACTCACTCATCTTCCAACGGGGATCGGTAAGTCGATCTTGCGGAATATTTGTAACTTCCGGCAGACCTAACTCTTCGCCTTGATATACATAAGCGCCACCCGGAAGAGCAAACATCAACATTGCACCAGCGCGTGCCCGACGAACACCTCGTTCTGCATTGAACTTTTTTGTGTTTCCGAAGCGCTGTTTGATGGTGCCGACTCCGCCACCTTTGAGACCCAAATCAAAGCGAGTAACCGAGCGAGTCACATCGTGATTGTTAAAGACCCAAGATGCTGGAGCGCCTACGTCCGATAGATTCTTGATCGTTCTAACAATGCTCTTCTTCAAAATTTTGCGATCCCATTTCGAATCCAAGAAGTCGAAGTTAAAAGAGTTTGCTAATTCATCGTTGCGCAAATAGAGCGGCAGGCTCGTAGGAGATACCCATGCCTCTGCAACTGCCATCCGATCGCCAGGATACGAATCCAAAATCTTGCGCCAAGCGCGATAGATCTCGTGAACGCCATCTTGATCCCAATATGGCATCTTCTGAACTTTTAGAAGTTCTGGATCGGTGGTGATGTCGGGTAGGCCCTGCTCTTTGATCATGCCGTGCGCGACATCGATGCGGAAGCCGTCAACGCCACGATCGAGCCAAAACTTCAAAACCTCTTCAAAGTGTGCCCGGACTTCTGGGTTCTCCCAGTTGAAATCAGGTTGTTCCACTGCAAACAGGTGCAAATACCACTGCCCCGCTTCGCCGTTGGCCTCGGTAATGCGATGCCACGCTGGACCACCAAAGACCGCCTGCCAGTTATTTGGCGGCAGTTCGCCGTGTTCGCCTTTACCTTCGCGGAAGATATAGCGATTTCGCTCATGAGACCCGGGCACTGAATTCAAGGCATCTTGGAACCAACGATGTTGATCAGAAGAATGGTTTGGCACGATATCAACGATGAAACGAATTCCAAGATCGTGGGCTTCGCGAATCAATTGTTCGGCTTGCTCCAGAGTTCCGTAATCGGGTTCAATATTCATGTAATCGGCTACGTCGTAACCGTGATCATTCTGAGGTGATGGATACCAAGGAGTTATCCAGATTGCATCTACGCCTAACTTCTTCAGATATGGCAGCTTAGAGCGAATGCCCTCGACATCGCCTTTGCCATCACCATTTGCGTCAGCAAAGGAACGAATGTAGATCTGATAGGTAACGGCATCACGCCACCATGCTGATTCCTGGGATTTTGACATGGGCATATATTATGGGGTTTTTAACGTCACCGCTAAGAGATCTTCAAGTGACTTAGTTGCCCTGATGCTGGTCCAGTAGATTCACGCACAACCAGGTTGGGCTGAAATTCAATTCTTTGGTGTACATGGCGTTCTGGATATTCACACTCCGAGATCAATAATTCAGCAGCGGCGTAGCCAAGTTCAAATGCTGGTTGTGAAATCGAAGTCAGCGGGACAGCAGCGCTCCTGGCAAAATCGATATCGTCGTAGCCGATTACACTTACTTCACCTGGAACCGAAATATTCCGCTCCCGCAACGCCCTAATTGCCCCCAACGCAATCAAATCATTGCCACAAATAATCCCGGTAAAATCCAAGGGGTTTTCCAACTTTTTGCGCATCGCTTCATACGCACAAAAAGTAGTCATTGACTCAATTCTTATTTCTAAGACCACCGTAGCTTCTTCCGAAGGAAATTTGCTCATCGCCTTGCGAAGACCGGAATTTCTCTCGGCTACTTGTGGAATGTTCTCCTCGCCGGTTAGAAGCAAAATTTTGCGATGACCATTTTCATAAAGATGGTCGATCGCTAATGTTCCGCCATATGAGTCGTTGAATGCCACGCTGCAGGCCTGAAGTCCTTGGGCAATTCGGTCCACGAGAACTAAGCGAATTCCTTTTTCGGCAACGCCAACTAAGGCTCGGTTTGAATCTCTGGCGGGAGTAATAAGAATGCCCTCAACATTTTGGGCTGTAAGCACATCAAGGTATTGAAGCTCTTTCTCTGAACTTTCGTCCGTGTTGCAAAGTATTACGACATACCGCCCCGCGAGCGCGGCTTCGCTTACCCCTTTTGCCAAGTCGGTAAAAAATGGGTTCGAGATGTCGGGAACCATTAGGCCTATAACTCTCGTACGCCCCACTCGCAATTTTCGGGCCGAGGCATTTGGAACAAAACCAAGCTCTTCAATGACTCGGTTAACTTTTCTTAAGGTTCCAGGAGCAAGTATTTCGGGACGATTGATCGCATTTGAGACGGTGCCAAGTGAGACTCCCGCCTTCTTGGCTACCTCGCGAATACTTGGGGACATCTGACTCCTCTTTACGGACCGGCTCTAGATTTCTAAATATTGGTTTTCAAATATTGAACAACGAAGCGCTCTAAATTGAAACGATACAGGAAATTGCGCCTAAAGTCTTACCTGTTCAATTTGAACTGAAGGAAAAGGGGTAGCCATTCCACGCTCGATTGACGATGAATTGCCAGATAGATACGGTTAGCGCAGCGTTAAATCGGTTCAATAAGGAGATTTAAATGGAGAGAGTTGCCTTTCGCTTAAAGGTCCGCAAAGAGATGATGGATGAATATGTTCGACGCCATGAGTCGGTTTGGCCCGAAATGTTGGATGCGCTCAGATCTACTGGTTGGACCAATTATTCGATATTTCTAGATCGCCAGGATGGCAACTTATTTGGATATTTTGAGACCTCAAGTCTGGATGCAGCACTCGCTGGCATGGGCAAAACGGAAATTAACGAGAAATGGCAGAAGGATATGGCGCCATTTTTTGAGGAACTAGATGGAGTAAATGCCGATCAAGGTTTCACTAAGTTGGAACAAGTTTTCTTTCTTCAATAGCCCTAGCTTCAATTTCAAAAGGAGTAGTCAAATGTCAGCCAAGTCCGAAGTAAAAGAAGTTTTATCTCGCCTCCAAATTGAGACCCCCTCATGGGCATACGGTAATTCTGGAACGAGATTTAAAGTATTCGGGCAGCCAGGAGTGCCAAGAGACCCTTTTGAAAAGATTGAAGATGCAGCGCAAGTAAACAAATACACCGGTGCAGCTAATAGCGTGGCCTTACACATTCCTTGGGATAAAGTTGAAGATTATGCGGCCTTTGCAAACCATGCGAAAGACCATGGAGTTGTTCTCGGCACGATCAACTCAAATACTTTTCAAGACGATGATTACAAACTCGGGTCAGTTTGCCACCCAGAGAAGAAAATCCGCCAAAAGGCTGTTGCGCATTTACTAGAGTGCATTGAAATTATGAATATCACTGGCTCACAGGACTTAAAATTGTGGTTCGCTGACGGTACAAATTATCCTGGTCAGGACAGCATCAGTGGCAGGCAGGATCGACTTTCCGAATCTTTACACGAAACTTACGCTCATTTGACTGGAAATCAACGAATGCTCGTTGAATACAAATTCTTTGAACCATCCTTTTACACAACTGATATCCCAGATTGGGGAACTTCTTACGCCCACTGTCTCCAATTAGGAGAACGAGCGATGGTTTGTGTGGACACCGGACACCACGCCCCAGGCACAAATATTGAATTTATAGTGGCCTTTCTCTTACGCGCTAAAAAGCTTGGAGCGTTTGACTTCAACTCTCGTTTTTATGCCGATGACGACCTAATTGTCGGAGCCGCCGACCCATTTCAGTTGTTTAGGATTCTTCATGAAGTAAATGTCAATGGCGGTTTCGACGTTGGCACACCAGTTTCATTCGTTTTAGATCAATGCCACAACATCGAGGCAAAAATTCCAGGCCAAATCCGTTCAATCTTGAACGTCCAAGAGGCGACAGCTAAAGCACTGCTAGTTGATCAGGATGCACTTCTCAGAGCTCAACAGGAAGGTGATGTTTTGGAAGCCCATGGCGTCATCATGGATGCATACAACACTGACGTGCGACCACTTTTGGAGGAATGGCGGACTGAAAAAGGTCTTGATCCAAATCCAATGAAAGCATTCAAGGCTTCCGGTTATCTAAAGAAAATTGCCGAGTCACGTATAGGCGGAAACCAAGCCGGATGGGGTGCATGATTAAAAAGCTATCTGAATTAACGCCTGCAGTTAATGAACTTATCGCTCGTTCCAATCGATTAGGAGCGGATCCAAAGGTAACCAACTATGCCGGAGGAAATACTTCAGCGAAGGGCACAATAACTGATCCAATTTCAGGCAAACCGATATCACTTCTTTTCGTTAAAGGCTCCGGTGGTGATTTGGGAACTTTGAAAGAGGAAGGGTTGGCCGTTCTCATTACCGACAAAGTGCATGAGTTGATCGGCGTTTACCCTGGCGAAGAACGCGAAGATGAAATGGTTGCACTTTTTGACTATTGCCTCTTCGGTAAAGGCGGAGCTGCTCCCAGCATTGACACCTCCATGCATGGCCTGGTCGATAAATTGCATGTTGACCATCTTCACCCAGACTCAGTAATTGCTTTTGCTACCTCGGCTGATGGCCCTTCGCTGACTCAAAAATGTTTTGGCGACGAGATCCTTTGGGTGGATTGGCGACGACCAGGTTTCCAGCTGGGATTAGATATCGCGAAGATCGCTAAGGAGAATCCAACGGCCAAAGGTTGCATACTCGGAGGACATGGGCTCACAACATGGGCCGATACATCCGATGAATGCCAAAAACGCTCGCTCGATGCGATTGCAAAAGCTGAGGCATACATTCTTGAGAACAGTCGTCCTAAACCTTTTGGAGAGCGAGTTGAAAAGTTTGCGGAGCTAAAGCCAGAGGATCGGCTAAATAGAGCTGCGAAACTCGCCCCCGTTTTAAGAGGAGTCGCTTCCAAAGATTCTCGCATGGTGGGCCACTTCACCGATTCTGAAGTTGTGCTCGATTTTCTAACTTCAGAATCGCTAATGAAATTAGCCGCACTTGGCACTTCCTGCCCTGATCACTTCCTGCGTACAAAAATTTCACCAATGGTTCTAGATACCTTGCCAAGTGCTCCAATCGATGAAGTGATACAGCGAATTCAAATATTGCATGATGAATACCGAGCAAATTATTCGGCATATTACGCACGTCATGCCGCCAAAGACTCACCAACCATGCGTGGCGCTGATCCACTTATCATTCTTGTGCCAGGTATAGGAATGTTCTCCTACGGTAAAGATAAGCAAACAGCTCGTGTAGCCGGAGAGTTCTATGTCAACGCCATCAATGTCATGCGTGGCGCAGAAGGTCTTTCCACATACGAACCAATAACTGAAAAAGAGAAGTTCCGCATCGAATATTGGGAACTTGAGGAAGCAAAACTTCGTCGCATGCCCAAGTCCAAACCTTTGGCTGGCCAAATCGCCCTTGTAACCGGCGGTGCGTCTGGAATCGGACGCGCCATTGTTCAACGATATTTTGAAGAGGGCGCTTGTGTAGCGATAGCGGATCGAGACCTCGAGGGCGCCAGAAAATTGGTGGCGGAATTTGGAAATTCCGAACGATTGATTGCTATCGGCGTCGATGTCACTGTTGAAGATGAAGTGTCCCAAGCTATCGATGCCATTTCCATTGCATTCGGTGGAATTGATATTCTCGTCAACAACGCTGGACTATCACTGTCGAAGTCGCTCGTGGAAACCACAGTTAAAGATTGGGATCTACAGCACAATGTGATGGCAAGAGGATCATTCCTATTCTCTCGCGAGGTCGCAAAGGCTCTCATTCTTCAGAAGATGGCTGGCAATATTATTTATATAACTTCAAAAAATGCCGTGTTTGCCGGTCCTAACAATGTTGCATATGGAGCCACAAAGGCCGATCAGGCCCACCAGGTTAGATTGCTGGCAGCAGAACTTGGAGAATATGGAATTCGCGTAAACGGCATTAATCCAGATGGTGTGGTCCAAGGCTCGGGAATATTTGCCAGCGGCTGGGGCGCTAATCGAGCTGCCGTGTATGGCGTCGAAGAGGAGAAGTTGGGACAGTTCTACGCACAGCGAAGTATTCTCAAGCTTGAGGTACTTCCTTCTCACATCGCCGCAGCCGCATTTGCATTGGTCTCGGGCGAACTTCCGCTCACAACTGGACTTCACATCCCAGTTGATAGTGGCGTCGCTAGCGCATTCCTGCGATAACTATGGCTTCGTACGCTGCAATAGATCTGGGAGCTACCAGCGGAAGAGTAGCTGTTGGAACAATTTCCGCTGGAAAGATTTCTTACGAAATCGTGCACCGTTTTAACAATGAACCAATTAAGGATCCGATTTATGGTCTCTTGTGGGACTGGAATAAATTACGCGAGGAAGTCTTAATTGGCCTGCGGCTAACAACTAAGAAGTATCTTCTTACGTCGATTGCAGTCGACTCATGGGGCGTCGATTACCAATTAATCAATAAAGACGGAGCGCTTGATAGCCGCGTGTTCTCATATCGAAATCTTAGGCTCGAAGGAGTCATGGAAAACACCTTGAAAACTATCAGGAAAGAAGATATTTACCGGTACACCGGGATTCAATTCTTGCCCTTCAACACAATTTATCAATTTATCGCTGGACTTAGCATTGACGAATTTGCGAATGCTGACCAATTCTTAATGTTGCCCGACGCTATGAACTTCTTTCTTTGCGGCAGCAGGAGTCAAGAAGTTACAAACGCGTCTACTACTCAGCTCTTGGATCCTTCAACCCGCGACTGGCATTGGCGCCTGATCGATGAGCTCAACCTCCCCAGAAGTATTTTCCCTCTCCTCCACGAAGCAGGGCAACTCCTCGGAAAGATCAAAGGTCAAGGTCAACTTGATGGAACACCGATAGTTGCAGTGGGTTCGCATGACACGGCATCGGCTGTTGCGGCGGTTCCTATGGTGAATCCAGAGAATTCGATTTATATTTCAAGCGGTACGTGGTCCCTTGTGGGTTATGAAAAGCGGATCGCCAACACCTCCCAACAGGCATACGAAATCGATTTGACGAACGAATTAGGGGTTCAAGGAACAGTCAGATCACTAAGGAACGTTGCAGGAATGTGGCTACTTTCAGAATGCCAGAGGGATTGGGCAGAAGCCGGAATACATCTTGAAGTGGAAGAGTTAATTGCATTTGCTAAGAAAGTCCCGGCAAATAAATTTCTAATCGATCCGAATGACCATCTCTTTCTGGCGGCCGGAAATATGACTGGAAGAATTGCCGAATACTGCCTAATAAATAATGCTCAACCGCCTTCCAACCCAGCTGAATATGCACGCTGCATCTTTGACAGTTTGGCGCACGCATATAAAGAGGTCATATCTGATTTTGAAGAAGTGGAGAGTCAGATTTTTGAAGCTATTTATGTCGTTGGCGGAGGGAGTGCGAATGATTTCCTCAATCAGTTAACCGCTGATATTACGCAAAAGCGGGTTATCACTGGACTTGTCGAGGCCACGCTTTTGGGAAATATTGGAATGCAGGCCATTGCTGCGGGCGAAATTGCAGATCTCCAAAAGTTACGAGAAATCATTTCAGCCTCTATCACTCAGAAAGTGTTCCTTCCTTCAAGTTAAATGTCCGAGTAGAATCACCCTATGCGATCACTCTTGTGCGTTCCCGCTAACAAGGCAAATATGCTGCAAAAGGCGCTCACAACTGAAGCAGATGGATTAATCATTGACCTTGAAGATTCGGTCATACCAACTGATAAGGAACTTGGTCGAGAGAACGTCGCAGAATTTTTCAAGAACATCAATACTTCGAAGTTCATAACTTTGAGAATAAATCAACGCGGGTACCAGGATAATTCCCTCGATATCAACTTGATAAAGTTGTTGCGTAAATCCGCCCTGAAAAATGTGATGCTTCCAAAGGTTCACTCAAAAAGTGATATTGAATTTTGGTCACGTAATATTCCCAAAAGTTTTGGGTTAGATGTCCAAATCGAGTCACCGCTAGGACTTGTTAACAGCGCTGAGATTGCGGCGCATCCTCGGGTGCACTCACTTTCGTTTGGACCGGCAGATTTCATGGCCGCTCTGGGAATGCCAGCTAGCGATCCTGGAATTTCAACTCTGCCTCGAGCTCTCGAGTATCCACTTTTAGAGATTGTTATTTCGGCGCATGCTCACAAAAAACTGGCGTTCGACGGTCCCTATTTCCAGCTCTCCGACAGTCAAGGGCTTCATGATGCAGCCTTGGCATCGAAAGCTTTAGGAGCCGATGGTAAATGGGCAATTCATCCCGATCAGATTGCTACCTGCAACGAAGTCTTTTCGCCAAGCAAGGAGGAGATTCTTCGAGCACAATCCATTATCGCTGCCTTCGGAAATTCAAGTGGAGCCATCAATTTTAATGGAATTATGATCGATGAGGCTTCCAAGAAGGTTGCCGAAAGTTTACTTGAGAGAGCTACACACTCTCACAAATAGCAATTGCATCCCCGGTTTTGATCTCATCGCCGGCTTTAAAGAATATCTCGACCAACGTGCCTGCTACCGGGCTAGGAACTTCAACGGTTGCCTTGTCAGTCTCTACATCCATCAGAGAATCGCCTACCGATACTGAGTCACCAACGCTCTTATTCCAATTGACCAAGTAAACCTCATCAACAGTCTCTCCGACTCGAGGCATCTTTATTGTCATCTTCATATTCAGCTCACCTTCTTTGGAGAATAAATATTCGCAAACATCTGTTCGACGCCAGGCTCAGGATCACTTTTCGCCATGTTGATCGCTTGATCTACGAACAGAACCATTTCTTCTTTCATTTTAACGATTTGCGATTCAGTCAAAAGGCCTTTAGCGGTCAGTGATTGTTCGGTTACTAAAATTGGATCTCGCTTCTGCCACATTTCAAGTTCACCAGCAGGTCGATACAGCGCTTGATCTGCTCTTGAGTGACCGGAAAAACGATAAGTTTTGGCTTCTACCAAAGTTGGTCCGCCTCCTGTTCGGGCTCGATCTACCGCCTCAGCCATTGCGCTTTGTACTGCATAGATATCCATGCCATCTACTTTGATACTTGGCATGGCATAACTTGCAGCGCGCAAATGAAGATCTTCTATCGGCGTAGTCAGATTGATGCGGCTATATTCGCCGTAAACATTATTATCGATAACGAAAATCACAGGCAAATTCCAAATCGCTGCCAAGTTCAGAGATTCATGAAAGGCTCCGATATTTGTGGCTGCATCGCCGAAGAAGGCGACGGCAACGTTGGATTTCTTCTGAATTTGAAAAGCAAGCGCTGCTCCGGTCGCAATTGGCATACCGCCGCCAATGATTGCTGAAGTTGGAAGTAGGCCAATTGATTGGTCACACATATGCATTGATCCACCTACGCCGCCGGCACAACCTGTCGCTTTGCCCATGATTTCAGCCATGGCAGTGTGTGAGGTGAGACCAAATGCTAAAGCGATTCCGTGGCTTCGATAGGTAGCTGCAATAACATCATCGGGATTAAGTACGGTGGCCAGGCCGAGGGCTAGCGCTTCCTGTCCAACACACAAGTGTGTGGTTCCCCGAATTTCGCCGGACGCAAATAGCTCATTTGTGCGCCTTTCGAACTCGCGAATTTCAAGCATGCGCTCGTACCAAGCTAATTCGCCATCCTTTAGAGCCATGCGACGTTCAAGAGAAGTACTCATTTGTTAAATCCTTCCGTAACCCACCACGGCTGTAATACCTGATTTGTATTAACAAGGGCCGTCATAGCTGCGACCACGTCCTTTGAAGTTGGCACAAATCTGGCTTCTAGAGTTCCATTGAAAGGTACTGGTACATCCGGGGCGGTGATGCGCATTGGCGCACTCTTTAGCTCCGAGAAGAGTTTCGCGGTTACAAAAGCGATAATTTCTGAACCCCAACCCCCACTCCATGGAGATTCTTCTATAACGATTAATCTTCCAGTTTTCTTCACGGAATTGAGAACTGTCTCCCTGTCCCAAGGAACTAAGGTTGCTAGATCAATTAGTTCAGCGCTCAAGCCGGAATCCTTAATAGCTGTTTGAGCCACGCTGACCATATTCCCCAAGGAAACGACGGTTACTTCGGTACCCTCCTGCAAAATTCTGGCTTTCCCAATCTCCATCGTGAGAGTTATATCCACTTCCCCGCGCTCCGCGTAGAGAATGCGTGGTTCAAGAAACATCACTGGATTGTTATCTTGAATTGCGGCTCTCAAAAGGGAATAGGCCGACTGAGGATCAGACGGCTGTACTACCTTTAAACCAGGTGTCGCAGCCACCCAATTTTCTAAGGTTTGAGAATGTTGGCTTCCGAAACCTAAGCCGGATCCGCAAGAAGCTCGAACCACCATGGGCACCGAGTATTCGCCCTTGCTCAGGTAATGCATCTTGGCACCTTCAGTTACGAGCTGATCAAGAGCTACCCCAAGAAATTCCATAAACATGATCTCTATTACTGGTCGCATGCCCATCATCGCTGCACCCACGGCGGCGCCCGTAAAGCCCATCTCAGAGATCGGAGTATCTCGAACGCGATCTGAGCCAAATGCGTCCAAGAGCCCCTCTGAAGTCTTAAACGGACCTTCTGCAGCAGCAACGTCTTCACCAAAAAAAATGACGCTGGGGTCGGCTGCCATCTCATCAGTCATGGCGGCAACAATCGCTTGCCGAAATCTCATTACAGTCACGAGAACTCGATTCTCTTCTAATGTGATAAAAAGTGCGAAAAACCACTACTGGAAACGATTGCTAGATTACCCAAGGGGTATCCGATAGTCAACAAATGGCCGATAATGAGCCATGAGTATTAAGCCACTAGACGGTATCCGAGTCTTGGACGCAACCTCCAATATCGCGGGACCTTTTGGAGGCGCCGTTTTGGCAGATTTAGGGGCCGAAGTCATAAAGATCGAGACCCCTACCGGAGATCCGGCCAGATCCATGGCGCCGATCGATGGCGAAAGGTCGGCATATTTCAATATAGTGAATCGAAACAAATTGGTAAGAACGATCGATTTTAAAAGCCAGGAAGGGCGAGCTGAATTCGACCAATTATTAGCCAATGCCGACGTCTTTCTAACCAACTTCCTCCCCGATCGGTTGAAGGCTTTAGATTTGCTTCCAGAAGCTTTGATGAAACAAAATCCGCAATTGATATTTGGAAACCTGACTTCATATGGATCAAAAGGTAAGGATTCGGGAATTCCAGGATATGACGCCACGGTTCAAGCGCGAACGGGGATCATGTACGTGACCGGAGAACCCGAAGGTCAGCCCGTCCGTGCGGGCGTATCGGTCTTAGATATCGGTGCTGGCACTTGGCTGGCAACCGGAGTTTTAGCTGCAATTATCCAGCGGACTAAGACGGGCAAAGGTAGTTTGATTGAGACTTCACTTTTTGAAACCGGAGTTTCGTGGGTTAGCTATCACTTAGCTGCATTTCAAATTTCCGGAGTCGAGTCTGTGCGTTCCGGCGCCGGCCATCCAACTTTCTCACCATATGGAATTTTTGCAACTAAAAGCGGAGAAATTTGCATCGGCGTAGGAAGTGATGCAGTTTTTGCAAAACTTTGTCCTCAAATTGATCGCCTCGATTTAATTAGCAATCCCTTGTACGCTGAAAATGTAGGTCGCGTAGCTAACCGTAATCTGCTGCATATTGAAATTGAGAAAGCCTTGGCAAGCAACACCGCCATTTACTGGGCAAAACGGTTAGGAGAAAATAGCGTTCCGGCAGATTTAGTAGTTCCTCCAGAAGCACTACTTAAGGATCCGCAAGTAAAAGAGATCGGTGCACTGCTTCCCAATCCAGATTCAAGTTCTAAAGTTAAATGGATCCCTGGATTACCATTCACTATTGATGGAGTGAGACCAGAAATTTACCGGAGTGCACCAAACGTAGATAAATGACGGTTATTGACGATATTTATTAACCACGTCTTCGTTTATCTCAATTCCTAAGCCTGGTTTACCTAAAGGTGGATAAACCCAACCATCTTTGTGGGTTAATGGGACCGATACCAAATCGTTTTGCATGGGGTTGGCAAGTGGCTTAAACTCGAAAAGTTTAAATGCCAAACTACTGAAACTCACTGCGATGCTCGCTGCCGAAACAATTGCCGAAGACCACGCGTGTGCATTGGCTTGCCTCTTAGCGGATTCAACTCGAGATACTATTTTGGTAAATCCAGTGACCCCTTCGACTCGGCCTGGATCTATTCCAAATACGTCGCACGTTCCAGTAGCAAGGATTTGCTCGTATCCTGCGACATTCCACTCCCGCTCCCCGTACGCGATTAAGGTCTTGGTCTTATCACGCAATGTTCGGTAACCCTCTGGGTCCCAGGCACCAAGGGGTTCTTCAATCCAATCAATGTTGTACTCGTCAAAGGCCTGAACCCGCTTTACCGCCGTGGCAACGTCCCACTTAATGGCATAACCCAAATCAATCATTAACTTCTTATCAGGCCCGATAGCTTCGCGCATTTGCTTGACGTATTCAACATCGCGATCGTGTTCATAACCAAGATAGGCATTCCCGCGCTTGCCAAAACCGACTTTCATGCCTTGTACTCCGGTTGCCATCCAGCCTTTCGCTTGCTCAGCCATGGCTGGTATTGAAGAATCGTGTGCGTGGCCGGAAGCGATTGCTGGAAGTTTTTCATGAACTGGGCCGCCAAGTAACTCCAACAAACTGGTGTTCAAGGCTTTGCCTTTTAAATCCCAAAGCGCAATATCGATTGCGGAAAGCGCATAGGCAGCTAAACCACCTCGATATCCATACCACCAGTAGCGCTCTCGAATTGAAGTCCAAATGGCGCCATTATCGATTGGAGATTTCCCGATAACAAATTCAGCCAACCCATCTATTAATGCCGCTACTGCGAAGTTCGCTTCCTTAAATTGAGTGATGGATTCACCCCAGCCAACCAGACCATCATCGGTCGTGATCTTTACAAGACAGAGATACCGCTCGGCACCGAAATCATTAGGTTCGGGATAAGCGACCGGGATAGGTTCGACCTTTACAATTTTCATAAAAAATCTCTCACAGACCTGTTGGCGGGCTAGTTATGGTACTAACTTACTCCTAGGAAACGTTTTTTAAAGGGAAAAGAGGCCAAAATGTCAGAACTCCTGCCGATCATCGATACCCATATCCACTTATGGGATACCAAACATCCCGAACTCAAATGGGTTTGGCTAGACAAGGATGCAATTCATCCAATCTTGGGCAATATTGATGCGATCAAGTCTGTGGCCTTCACGCTAAATGACTTGTGGTCGGAGGCGCGCTTTTCTGGCATTTCCGGGTTTGTCCATATACAAGCAGCTATTGGTTCACCTGACCCCGTAACAGAAACTACCTGGCTAGCGGAAATGGCGAAAACCGGACCCATTCCGATGCGAATCGTCGGAGATGCCAATCTCAATTCTGAAGATTCCATTTCGCAACTGCAGCGGCACCAAGAATCTAATCTCTTTGTGGGCGTTCGAGATTTCAATGCAGAACCAATGTTTGCCGCCAAGACAACTCTCCCAAATTATGAGAACTCTTTGAAATATATGGCTAAAGAATCGCTAGTTTTTGATATGGACTGCGAATGGCAAAATATGGCTGAAGCCCTTAAGTTGGCTCAACGCCATCCAGAACTTCCGATTGTTCTGGAACATATTGGTTTTCCGCGAAAGCGTGATGATGAGTATTTCAGGAACTGGAAGTCCGCAATTAACAATCTTGCACAAGCTCCGAATGTAACGATGAAGATTTCCGGCGTCGGAATGACTGACCCTGGGTTCACTCGCGAGTCCTTAAGAAAGTGGGCTGAAAGTTCCTTAGAGGCATTCGGTCCCGATCGAACGGTCCTCGGATCAAACTGGCCTGTAGATCGACTCTTCGTTTCTTACGCCACTATGATGGAATTCACTCGCGATTACATCGCCACTCTGAGTTCATCTGAGCAAGAGAAAGTTTGTAGTGGGAATGCAGCGAAGTTATACAAGTTCTAGATGACACTCACTTGAAGCTCTAAGGGTTTGCGGACGGCAAATAGTTGTGGATATTCAACAACTTTTTGAGTGACTCGCAAACTCGGCACTTTTTCCAGTAACACTCCCATCAGGGTTTTTGTTTCTAAGCGAGCAAGCGGTGCCCCGATACAAAAATGTATTCCATGGCCGAAACTTGAATGCCCCAAATCTGGTCGCTCTATGAGAAATTTGTCAGGTGATTCATAGCGATTTGGATCTCGATTCGCTGCTCCGATCATGAAGTGGCAATAATCGCCTTTAGCGATCTGAAATCCGCCAATTTCCATATCAATTGAAGCAACTCTCGATTGTTTCAGGATAGAGGAGTCATAGCGCAGGGCTTCTTCTATAGCACCATCCATTTTCGATTGATCGCCTTTGAGAATTTGCATTTGCTCCGGATTGTTATGAAGCGCCAGAACTAAATTACCAATCAACCCTTCAGTAGTTTCGAATCCAGCAAAGAACAGTTGGATCGTCAATGCAGCAAGTTCCTCGTAGCTTAAATGATCTTCAGCCTCGTCCATATTTACAAGCTTCGAAAGAATGTTCTCCCCCGGATTCCGTCGGAGTTCATCGAACAAGGAAAAGAGATAATTCGAGGCTTCAATGGAGGCATCATTGGCGGCCTTAGCAGCTTCGTAACTTACTTGTGCCGAAGCGCTAAATCCCGCGTGCTTATCGGACCACCTCCGAACATCATTCTGACGTTCTCTTGGAATTCCTAACAACTCGCAAATTACAATTGCTGGAAGTTTAAAGGAGAGGTGAGAAACAAAATCGAATTCTTTTTCGGTTAGTGCTTCAGAAACTAGTTCTAGAACTATGGCTTCCAGCTTAGGGCGAAATGCTTCAATCGCTCTGGGAGTAAAAGATTTATTTACCAATTTTCTTAATCTCGTATGTTTCGGCGGATCTTGAAAGACAATCCAGTTGCTCAAAGTCGCAATGACAGTACTGAATTCCTTTCGCTCTCTTTCAGTCAAGTGCGCGGACGCAGAGGCGATGCGCTCTCCGGCATTCAAATTGGAGTTGGAAAGACCTTTTTCTACTTCTGAATAGGGGGAAATTATCCAGGCTGAAATCTCCTCGTGCCAAAATATTGGAGAATTTTCATGAAATTGACTGTAGGTCTCATAAGGATTCTTAAAATAATCTGGCGAGAGAAACCCTGCTGTCATAAGCGATAGCCTACAGAATGCTTGGCATAATGGGAGCCTTATGTACTTAATATTCGCTTTTGCGTCAGCACTCAGTACCGGACTCGGAACATTTCTCACGCGGTCGCTAATTCAAAAATTGCCCGCTTTCCAGATCGTTGGTCCACTCTTTTTACTCAATTCGTTTTTTGCACTCCCTCTTGTAATAGTCCGACGGGACTGGATTCACCTTTCTTGGTTGCAAGTTGGCGAAATAGCTCTCCTGGGCGCTCTGACCGCACTCGGAGCGGTATTTGTCTTTGTGATTGTAAAACGAGGAACCGCATCGCTTTCGATAGTGGGCGCATCATTGAGCCCAGCAATGGTTCTGTTCCTCTCTCCCGTCCTTCTCGGAATTCATGTCCATGTTTTGCAGTTCTTGTCGGTCGCTTTTTTGGTGGCGGCAGCCCTGTTCCCGATTCGTAAATCTGTTATTGGCATTCACTCAGGAGCTACTTTTCTGCTGATGCTTACCCAGGGCGTAAATGCTGGCGTAATTGCGATACTTGTAACTAAGTTATCTAGAGCTGGTGTCGGACTTTCAGAATTTCTGTTTATTCAACAACTCGTCGCCGGTCTGATTTTCACTCTTAGTTTCCCGCCTAAAGACGTAAAATTGCGTTCCTATCCAGGGTTAGCAAAAAGAGCGATGTTTATGTCCTCAGGGTGGTTTCTCTCCTTCGTTGCAATTCACAGAGGAAGCACACTTGTAGTGCAGTCAGTATTGTCAGCAATCCCACTAATAATCGTAATCATGGAAATTGTCGCTTATAGGAAACGGCCAACACTGGCCGTTGTTTTCTCCTCGCTAACGATAATTATTTGCATAACGGTATTAAGCCTCGCTTAGTACATTAATTGTCCACCAGAAATATTTATTAGCGCTCCAGTAATATAGCTAGAGGCCGAAGATGCAAGAAACAGAACAGACTGTGAAATTTCTTGGGGTTCGGCCAAACGTCCCAACGGTATCAAGTCCATAAATGCTTTCATCGCCTCAGCGCTTTGGCCGTCAGTAAGCATGTGAGTATCTACTCCCCCAGGCGCAATTGCATTGATGCGAATCCCTTCGGGGGCAAAGGAGCGTGCCAAGCCACGCGTCATCGAAACTATTCCACCTTTGCTCGCGGCATAAACTACCGAGCCACCAAAGCCTCCGGTCCACCAACCTTGCGAGGAAAAATTAACGATCGCGCCATGAGTTCCATTGGCTTTCATTTCATCTCTTGCAGAGCGATTAAGAAAGAAGGTGGCCTTGAGATTTGTATCTAACTGAAAATCCCAATCCTCTTCGGTGACTTCATCTACTGTTGAGCGACGCCGCAAGACAGCTGCGCAATGTGCCAAGGCTTGGAAGCCACCCATTCTTTGAGCGTAGTTAAAAAGCTCTTTGTGAGAATTCAAATCAGTCAAATTCAGTGGGTAGACGTCATGGCCATCACCAGGTGTTTTCGAAATTAGCTCATTCAACGCATCTTCGTTTAAATCAACAGCAAGAACTCGAGCGCCGACTTCTGCAAATGCGTGAACGACTGCAGACCCTATTCCGCCAGTTGCGCCCGTTACAACTACGCACTTGCCTTTGAGGTCCTCGCCAATAAATGTCATATCGAAATACTAGATGACTACCATTTCGATATCTAGGAGTTCAGCAATAGAACGTAACTCCGAAACTCGGTGTCCAGTACCCAAAGCCCAGTGGTGTGGAACTCCTGTTGCACTCCAAGCATCGCACCATTCACCAGGATTCATTCCAAAGTCCACAAGCGAAGTGGTGTTACCAATCAATAGTCGCGGTCCATCAACTACAACGCCTTCGGATGCCACGAATTGGTAGGTGCCGTTCTTTCTTTGGGTAACTCCAAATGTTGTTACCGGTCCATGCTCAACATCAAACTCGACCGATACGCCATAACCACGTTTGCCATGAAATACACCGAGGCCACGTAGAACCGGCCGATCATTAGTGATTGCAAGGTGCGCTGGGCCATCGTGACCCATTTCCACAACTCCCAAATTGAAATTCAGGGCCTGAAACTCGGTAAAGGATCCGCCGGCACCAATTCGATCAAGCATAAGCATGCCAATCGAAGTGCGAAGTTCATATTCCCCGACGGCTGGTACGCCTTCGGCAGTTAGTAGCGAGCACCCAAGGATCATCCCGGCGCCAAGGCGCTCATGGATTTCGCCATCAAGACCACGGTGGTAGTAAGCCAGGCTAGTGATATCAAAATCATCAACCAATCGACGAAGACCAACAGCGACCTGTCCAGCCCATCGCAAATCTTCTTCAACAACCGACTTATCTAAAGTGAAAATTGATCGAGTCTCATCAAGGACGCTATCAATCTCTTTCTCGGTTACTTTATCGACCCGGACTCGCAGATCATCAAATTCAAGTACTTCCATATGCCCACCGAAATGGGTTGTCACCATGGTCATGT
>JBAXKZ010000015.1:0-32676 GCA_037135095.1 Actinomycetes bacterium | reverse complement strand
GGAATGTAAAGAAGCATCCGGCTTATAGGGCGACTCTTCTTATAGTTCTTCGATCTGCTCTTTCATGCGATCTGTTAATTTCTCGACTAAACGATAGAAGGCAATGCCTACTTAAATCTTGCTTTCGGAAATAAACTGCCACACATCCAGGTCATCTAAATCAATGTGATGACCATATTGCTTAAGGATTGTTGCAATCTGACCTTTATGTTCTGCGGCATGCATAACCGCTTGCGAAAGTATGAGTGAGCGAGTTGCGTGAATGACATTTTCGCCAGTTTTAATCTCCAATGCGCCATCGGACTTGCCCGTTTCGCCGAGGAGGATGGAATCGAGTCCTGCCAAAATCTGCCGGAATTCGGGAATCATAAGCCCGTCCGTAATTTCCTTAAAATCTGTCCAATCTTCTCCTATCAAGCAGTAGCGAAACCACGCCTCGCTATTGGCGATGTGGGAAAGCAAGGTACCGATTGTCCACTCACCATCAGCAGCGCGCAATGAAAAAATTTCTTGAGGCTGAGTCAGAAAGTAAGAGAAAAATTTCTGGTTTGACCATGCCAAGTGTTTAATAGAAGTCTCAATTGAAATCATGGGTGACTCTCTCTTTACTTATTTGGATAAAAAATTGTATAAAGAATCAAAGTAGCTTTCCATACCTGCCTGAGCCCGTTTCTCTTCACCTTCCGGCAGCTCGCCGAAATGGCTGAACTTCACCCACGAATTTTCACCTCGGGCTTCAAGATTTATCACTACTAAGTGCGACGGCGTGTTCAAATCCTTGACTTCGAATTCTTCCTTCGATTCGGTGTAGTGCATCGTATGTTCTATTAATTCGAATTTGACGATCTTCAAATATTGACCGTAGAAATAGGCGGCGAAATTATGGGCTGGAACATCTACGCCGCATGCCCACAGGCCGCCGACCTGTAGGTCAGAAACGGTTGCGCCAGTAACTGCCCGTAGGTCATGCGGGTGATACCAGCTTTCAAGCGAGGCGGCGTCTGTCCATGCGGACCAAAGAGGCTCAATTTTGACTGGAAATTCGCGTTCGACCGCGTAAAGAAAAGCCTGAGTCATGCCCAAAATAGTACCCTTTTCCAATGAGCGCCGAAATTGGAATTGAAAAACTGATCAAACATATGGGCTGGGCCAACCAACAAATCATTCACAAGCTTGGTGAGCTACCAGATGATGCATTTCAGGCATATCTGGTAAATCCAGAATGGACCGTTGCGGAAATAATCCGACACATTCTCTCCTCGGCTGATTGGTATGGATTTCGGCTAACCGGCGAAATGCACATGGAGTTTGTTCAACCTAAATCGGCAAGCGAAATGGTTGAGTTCGCTCGAATGGCTTCAGTTTTCGATGATCGATTGCTTCGGGCAAGCAAGGTTCCAGAAGCGTTGATAACGAGGGAAGTAGATGGCAAGACACTGGTGCGGGCTCGCTCCACGATTCTTTCACAATCAGTTCATCATGCCACCGAGCATCGGGCGCAGCTGGTAGCGGCGCTAGAATCTCGCGGATTCACTTCGATAAATTTGGATGATTTTGATCTTTGGGCTTACACCGATGGTGCCGGCGAATAAGTTTTGAAAACATGATTTTACGACCGCTCAACATGTCCGATGAGGCAGAAGCGCTTGCTGGAGATCAGGAACTCGCTCTGGAAGATTGGGGTTTTTTGCTCAACTATGAGCCTGATATGCCTTGGAGCGAATACCTGGAAATCTTGGACGACCAAAGACTGGGCAGAAACCTCCCACTTGGGAAAGTGCCTGCCACCTTTTTAATCGCTGAACACGATGGCCAGTTAATCGGTAGATCTTCGATCCGCCATGCACTAAACGATTTTCTATTCAACGTTGGCGGTCACATCGGTTATGGAGTTCGACCAACCTTTCGCCGCAGAGGATTTGCAACTGAAATCCTGAGACAGTCTCTGGAACTCATATCTGAACTTGGGGTTACCGAGGTCCTGGTTACTTGCGATGACGACAACGTTGGTTCGTATAAAGTGATTGAGTCCCAAGGCGGAGTTTTGGAGAATCGCGTTGAGTTCGAAGGAAGTTTGAAACGTCGCTATTGGATTCGGTAGTTAGAATTCGGCCTAACTGCTGCACGTGCAAAAACAGAATGAAGGAAGATTATGAGCGCATACGATGATCGGGATAAGCAAGCCCTAATTGTTATCGATGTCCAAAATGGTGTCGTCGATTACGCCTGGAAAAGGGATGCCACTGTTGCTCGAATTGCAACACTTGTCGAACGGGCACGTGCGGCCAAAGTGGATGTTTTATGGGTGCAACATTCGGAAGATGATATGCCGATCGATGGTGAATATTGGCAAATTGTTCCGGAGTTGAAACCTTTAAAAGGCGAACGCATTATTCATAAACTTTGGCGCAGTTCATTTGAAGAGACCGAACTTGAGGATGTGCTAGAAGAGCTCAAAGTCGATCACTTAGTAGTCACCGGGGCTCAAAGTAATTACTGCGTTCGGCACACCGTACATGCGGCAATTGAACGCGGGTTGGATATCACCCTGGTTGAAGATGGTCATACGACAATGGATGAGTCGTGGAACGGCGTGCAGATTCCCGCCGAAATGATTATTGCCGAACTCAACCGCGCGTGTTCTGACTATGACCTGCCCGATAGTCGAGTGGATGTCGTAGTTGCTGAGAAAGTTCAGTTCTAGGAATCGCTTCAACGATTTTCATTACTGAAGGATCGGTCGAAAACACATCTCGAATATTATGAACAAGCTCGGACTCGTAAATGAAGAGACAAGCCACAGAAGAGTTCTGGCGGCAATCAAGTATTTAAACCAATAAAGGATGGAATTTTTCCTGCGACGCCCGCGCTAGATCTAGAAACCCGTTGAAGTTGGCAGTATTTTTGTTCCTTTGAAACAGGCGAGGAGCTGCAATGTTTGTCACTGGAAAACCGAAGTTATGGCTGCGCATAGAGGGCCTAGTTCTTTTGATTGCCACCATTATGTTATTCGCTGGTCAGCATCAGAAGTGGTGGCTCTACCCGGTACTTCTCCTTGTACCCGACATTTTTATGCTGGGATACTTGGCGAACACCAAGCTCGGTGCCTTTTTCTACAATCTGGGGCACAGTTACTTTGCTCCAGCCTTGATGATTTTGCTGTCATGGCAGGCAGAGAATAAATTGGCGATCGCGATTGGGGTCATATGGCTGGGACATATCGGTTGGGATCGCCTCCTGGGGTATGGCTTAAAGTACGACTCGAGTTTTAAGCACACGCACTTGGGAGACTTAAACAAGAGAGATCGGGTTAGATGAAATTTCTGGTATCGGTAATAGATGACAAAACTCGATCGCCTCATTCGCCAGAAGAGCGGAAAGCAATCGATGATTTCAACGACAAAATTGTGGCGGCTGGTCAGAGAATTTTCGCCGGCGGGCTGGACGCCCCGGCAACCGCAACGGTTTTAGACAACCGTGGTGGGGTGAATATTTTGCAGAGTGGCCCGTTTATCGAATCCAAAGAATTCTTCAGTGGCTTTTGGATTATCGATGCCGAAGATTTAGAGACAGCGCTTGTACTGGCGGCCGAAGGTTCAAAGAGTTGTAATCGAAAAGTGGAGCTAAGACCTCTGCTCGGCTAACTAGTTCAGAAAGGCGATGATAGCGCCGGCGATCGTTAAGTTAATCGCATCATTCGCCGTTTCGATTATCCAAACTTTAAAATTCTCGCCAGCAAATAGCCGGTGAGATAATGAGGCACACATTGCAATACCAACTCCCAAAGCAAATCCCACTCCAGCTCCATCGACAATTCCAAAATTGGGAAGGTGCTTTTGAAGCGAATTTACGATCAACCCTACGGTTAGCGTTTGGATTGCAAGAGCAACGGCAGTGCCGCCAAAGAGGACAGCAGGCTTATGGTCTGCGCCCAATTGGCCTGAAGTATTGCCGCGTGCTTTCATCCAGACAGGATAAAAAGTCTTAGGGCCAAACCAGATGGCACCGCTTATGAAGGAAACGACGAAGGCGAGTAATACACCCCAAAGATTTAGCCCGGAAAATGTCATGCCGAAATGTTACCCAAAACTGCTAATTACAAGCCAGAGTAGGGCGGATATTTTGGCGAAATTGGCAACTAAGGCTGAGCCAGGATGGCATCGTGGACGTATTTTGAAAGTCCCCGAACGCGGCCATCGTAATATTCTTTAAATCGCGGATCGGCCAAGTACATCACCGCCAATTGCTTTTGCATCTCCACAGAGCAGTCATAAAACCATTTCGTTATAGCGGCACGGTGGGCTACCACTGCAGCTTGTGCCTTTTCGGAATTTATAGGCAGGCTATTCCCGAAGGCGTAAACAAACAATTCTGTTGCAGCTTCTTGGTCGATCTTTGCAGCCGCAAAATCCGACTTTGAGTATTTCGCTGTTCGCCGCGCAGACTGCGCGAACTCCGGAGTATCTCCCCACCGCTCACGAACTTCATCATCGAACTCGTTCATTAGGCAAGGTTAGCGAATCGAAATACTGGAAATATGACCGAATTGCCGCCATGTCCAAAGTGCGAGTGCGAATAGCCCTATGAGATGGGGATTCAAGTTTCAGTCATTCAACATTTGCGCTACCGTGAGAGAATTCAGATGTTAAATATCGAGATAACCCGCTCGGGGCTGATTCAATCGATTTCTAATACATAGGGGATTAAAGTGGCTGAGAATTCAGGAAAGTGTCCAGTTGTTCACGGAGCGAATGCGACGGTCGGTTCTTCAAATACCGAATGGTGGCCAAACACCCTGAACCTCGATATTCTGCATCAACACGACACAAAAACTAATCCGCTTGGCAAAGATTTCAACTACCGCGAAGAGCTAAAGAAGTTAGACGTTGCCGCGCTTAAGCAAGATCTCCGAGACCTGATGACCAATAGCCAAACATGGTGGCCGGCGGACTGGGGACATTACGGCGGCTTAATGATCCGAATGTCTTGGCATGCGGCTGGTACCTACCGCATCTCCGATGGCCGCGGTGGTGGCGGAACTGGCAATCAACGTTTTGCCCCCCTGAATTCCTGGCCGGACAATGTAAACCTAGATAAAGCTCGTCGCCTGCTTTGGCCTATAAAGAAGAAGTATGGCAACAAGGTCAGTTGGGCGGATTTATTGGTTCTTGCGGGAACAATTGCTTATGAATCCATGGGCTTGAAAACTTTCGGATTTGGATTTGGCCGCGAAGATATTTGGCATCCAGAGATTGATATTTATTGGGGTGCGGAAAAAGAATGGCTTGCTCCTAGCGACTCTCGCTACGACGATCTAGCTAACCCGGCCACGATGGAGAATCCGCTTGCCGCAGTTCAGATGGGTTTGATTTATGTAAACCCAGAAGGCGTAAACGGAAAGTCAGATCCGTTGAAGACCGCGTTGCAGGTTCGCGAAACATTTGCTCGCATGGCGATGAATGATGAAGAGACTGTTGCGCTGACTGCTGGCGGACACACTGTGGGCAAGGCTCACGGAAATGGCGATGCCAAGATTCTTGGACCTTCACCGGAAGGCGCCGATGTCGAAGAAGCCGGATTGGGTTGGATGAATCACGAAACCCGTGGGATCGGCCGCGATACGGTTTCAAGCGGCATCGAAGGTGCTTGGACCACCAATCCAACGGTTTGGGATAACGGTTACTTCCATCTCTTGTTTACCTATGACTGGGAGCTAAAGAAGTCCCCAGCTGGAGCCACTCAGTGGGAACCAATCAATATTAAAGAAGAAGATAAGCCAGTTGACGTTGAAGATCCATCGATCCGTTTGAACCCAATTATGACTGATGCCGATATGGCCATGATCAAAGATCCGATTTACCGCGAAATCTCAGAGCGCTTCCACAAAGATCCAGCATATTTCAGCGAAGTCTTTGCTCGAGCTTGGTTCAAACTAACTCACCGCGATCTTGGTCCAAAAGCGCGCTATGTAGGTCCAGATGTTCCAGAAGAAGATCTGATTTGGCAGGATCCAATCGCTGCTGGTCGTACCGATTACAACGTGGCAGATTTGAAATCCAAGATTGTCGCATCAGGACTTTCAATCTCGGACTTGGTTACTACGGCTTGGGACAGCGCCAGAACTTTCCGCTCCTCAGACTTACGTGGAGGTGCAAATGGCGCACGAATCCGTTTGGCACCGCAAAAAGACTGGGCGGGCAACGAACCGGAGCGCTTGGCTCGAGTTCTATCGGTCTTAACTCCAATTTCCGAAGCGACTGGCGCCAGCCTTGCCGACGTAATTGTGTTAGCCGGAAATATTGGCGTCGAGAAGGCTGCAAGGGCGGCGGGATTCGACGTTTCAGTTCCATTTATCGCAGGTCGCGGCGATGCCACGGCCGAAAATACTGATGCTGCCTCTTTTGCACCTTTGGAACCAATTCACGATGGCTTCCGAAACTGGTTAAAGCAGGATTACCAGGTCAAGCCCGAAGAACTATTGCTTGATCGCACTCAACTCATGGGCCTTACCGCTCCTGAAATGACCGTCCTGATGGGTGGAATGCGCGTTATCGGCACTAACTATGCCGGAACAGAACATGGCGTCTTCTCTGATCGCACTGGTGTATTGAGTACCGACTTCTTTACCACCTTGACTGATATGCAGTACGTCTGGGAACCAACGGGGGAGAACCTTTACAACCTGCGAGATCGAGAAACTGGGGCGGTAAAATTTATCGCCACCCGAGTTGATCTAGTCTTTGGGTCGAACTCGATCCTGCGTTCATACGTCGAGGTTTACGCTCAAGATGACAATAAACTAAAGTTCATCGAAGACTTTATTGCCGCATGGTCAAAGGTAATGAACGCCGATCGATTGGAGTAGCTCAGATGAACCGCAAAATTGATATCTTCCTGAGCAAGGAGAACAAATGGCGCGATGAGTTTGAACTGCTTCGTGCTCTTGCTTTGGAAACTGGGCTGACAGAAGATTTAAAGTGGGGTCAGCCTTGCTACACCTTGGACGGTGCCAATATCTTCTTGATCCATGGCTTCAAAGAATATTGTGCGATCTTATTCTTCAAGGGCGCACTGATGAAGGACGCGAAAAACTTATTAATTCAGCAAACTGCGAATGTGCAATCCAGCCGTCAACTAAGATTTAAGTCGGTCGCCGAAATTTCGAAGGCAAAGAAAACCATTAAGTCGTACTTGCTTGAGGCAATTAGAATCGAAGAAGCCGGCCTAAAAGTGGAGTTCAAGAAGCCCGCTGAATTTGTAATCTCGAAAGAGATTACGGTGGCATTTAAGAAAATTCCGGGACTTACGGTTGCGTTTAAAAAGTTAACGCCGGGCAGACAGAGGGGATACATTCTTCATTTCTCCACCGCTAAACAGGTTAAGACACTAGAAGCCAGAATTGCAAAGTGTGCTCCTGGAATTCTCGCTGGCAAAGGGCTGAATGAGTAATAATTTGGCTCAAGTTTCGGTAATCGATGCAAGTGAATGGAAACGGCTGCGAGATATTAGGTTGAGGGCGTTATTTACCAATCCGGATGCTTTTGGTGGCAAGTTAGAGAGTGAGAATTTGTTAACTCATTGCTGGATAGGCGGTTGCTGGAGCGATCCGAAGTATCGAGGAAAGGGCGCATTTCGAAGGCTCTTTGATTATTTGGATAAAAATTCGATTGCCAAGGGTTGGGAGCGCCAAGGGCTGGGTGTTTGGGCGGATAATTCCGAGGCTATCGGCGCATACCGAGCTCTGGGTTTTGATTATGCCGGCGAACTACAGCCAAGCGAGCGATCGCCCGGTCGCTTTTATGTTCATATGGTGCGCAATTCGAAGTAATGTTCTTTAAGTGAACATATCGAAGATTCCGGAAGTAAGAAGAGAAGTAATCGCTAAAGTCCTAGTTGGCATTCAATTCTTGATGTTGGGGTTGCTTGGTATTGCTGCGCTCATGAACATCTCAAATAAAAGTCATAATTATTTGGTTCTCGAGGCGGTCTTGATTGTTTTGGGTGGCGCCGTGATCGCCAGTGCTGGGATTTCACTACGCCCGTCACTGCGAATTTCGCCCATTCCTAAAGTTGACTCTCCGCTGATCGCAATTGGAATTTACAAATATGTTCGGCACCCGATGTATTTGGGTGTGATCCTAATTGGAATTGGCTTAGCGGGATTTGCCGACTCGAGCGCCACCTGGATCATGGCGGGGATCTTGGTCATTGACCTGAATTTTAAATCCAGATTTGAAGATGAGTTGCTGCGGGAAATCCATCCCGAGTCCTTTCATTATCAACTTCACACATCAAGGATAATTCCGTGCTTGGGTGGTTCATGTCGGGAAAACTGCGAGCTTAAATAGGGGAGTTCTTCTTCCGATCTCGGTATATTTGCGCAATGCCCACTATTAGCCACATGCTTTGGTTCGATCATCAAGCAGAAGAAGCAGCAAATTTCTACTTGTCAGTGTTTGTTAACGGGAAGATTAACAACGTTGGTCGTGGACCCGAAGGCAATGCCTTCACTGTCGATTTCGAGCTATTTGGTGAGAAATATATTGGCTTGAATGGCGGACCGGCCTTTAAATTCAATGAGGCGATCTCGATATTTGTTTCAGTTGATGGCCAAGCAGAGGTTGATAAGTATTGGGGCGCTTTGATAGCTGACGGTGGCGAAGCCGGGCGTTGTGGCTGGCTCAAGGACAAATTCGGACTTTCTTGGCAGATCATTCCTAAGCAATTAGGGGAGTGTTTGGGCAACGCCGATCCCGCTATTGCTGGACACGCCATGGGCGAAATGATGAAAATGACCAAGATCATTGTTGCCGATCTTTATGTGTAACTAGTTTATTGGGGCGCCAGAGACTCGAAAAAATTCCCTGGCCAGTTTTACCCGCTGATTTATCTTTGGGCCAGAAGCAATTCCCATAGTTACGGCGATTCTGCCAATGATATGTTCCACCGATTTTTCGCTGACATCTCGGACACGGGCAATCTCGGCGTTGCTAAGGCCATTTGCCAGAAGTCGATAAGTTTCAAGCTGAATCGTTGAAAGCGAGTCAAATTCACTTTCCCAAGCTTTCAAATCAGTCGAGGTTTGATTTTGTACCCAGCTGAGTTTCTCCCGATTGGCAATTGCATCAACTGATGAATGAAGTGCATCTTGAAGAACGAAAATATCAGTTACTGAACTCTTCAAAATTACTTTCGAACCAAATGGCATTTCCTTTTCAACAAGTCCATACATTTGGACTTTTGGTGCATCTGAAATGAAAACTAAACCAATCGAAGGAAAAAGCAATCGCAATTTATCGGCCAATACCACACCAGAGAGTCGGTCGAAACCTAGAGAGATAACAGCGACATCCGGGCTAAATTCCAATACGGCTTCACTATCAAATGTTTCAAAATTCTTTACTTCAAACACAGTGAGACCAATTGCTCTGAAATGAGATTTGATCAAAATTGACTCCCACGACAGATTAATTGCGGTTAACGCGCGGTTCATCACAGTTCACTGTAGCCCAATGAATAGATTAATGTTGCTTGAGTATTGAATGTCGAACACATACTCAGCGTCCAATAAGCAGATGGCAATATTCTTGGTGTTAACCCTCGTTTTCATAAGTATTAATGCTCACTTATGGGGCTATCCCCCCATAAAGCAATAATGTGGTTATAGTTGAATTATTGCTTCAATTATTGAAGCTACTTAAACTCTTAAAAAGAGAGATCGTTGGATCGCGTGGAGACCGAAAAGGAAAACACTGCATCCGACTTAAAGCGGATAACTATCTTTGAGAATAGCTTCCATCCTGGAATGGGCTTCTTTATTTCTAAGGGATTTAGTGAAGATACGAATTCGAATTTAGACACTCAAGTAGTTGATTTTGCGCTGGCCATTCCACATGTAACAGAATTCAAACCCAATGTGGTGATTTTTGATATGGACTCCTTACGCAAAATTGATGCACTCAACACAGCACTGGAAATTCGAAAGATTTTTCCAGATCAGTTCATAATTTTTATGGCCGAAAGTGCAAGCCCGATTTTAGTTCGCGAAGGATTAATTTCGGCACTTTGGCATCGCGCGTTTTGGCTGAATGAACCAACTCGAAATCCCTCAACGGTGCTGTCGGAAATATTGCGTGCATACAATGGTTTACAGCAAATTCATCCTTCATTTTTAGAAACTACAGTTTCGGAGACGACTTACTACGGACTTCTCTCGCCACAACAGCATCGAGTGATGCGGTTGATGGCAATGGGCGGTTCTAATAATGAGATTGCTTTAACCTGCAAAATATCGGAGAAAGCCGTCGAACGAACAATCTCTTCAGCCTCAAAATTGCTTGACGTGGAGCCCTCGTCCGCAGCTACAAATCACCGCGTTAATGCCGCAAATAAATACTTGCGGGCGGTATTTTATTCGGATTCGATGGGTCTGTAAGAAGACTTAATCGGGCTCATTTGTTAGGCGAATTCGATATTGCCGAAAATCGGTTAAATCAGCCACCTTGTCATAAAGGATTCGCGCCGGCGAGTTACCCTCCCGAGTGCTCCAGTAAAGTCTTGAAGAGCCGGCCGCGAGAGCACTTTCCGTTACCTTATTAATAAGGCTTCTTCCTATTCCGCCGCCTCGAACATCTGTGGAGACGAATAGATCTTCCAAATAGCAGTAATTGTGAGTAGCCCAGGTCGAGGCATGAAAAAGGTAATGCGCTATCCCGACCAAGTGGCCATCCAATTCGGCAACCAAGCCGTGGATCTCGGAATCGGCAATCAAGCGCTCCCAAGTAATTTGGTACTGCTCATCGGTCAATTCGGTCTCATAGAAATTTACGTAACTCTGGAAAAGTTCTAACCATTGCAAGTTGTCGGTTGCGGTTATCGGTCTGATTGAGATCGGCATTTGGCTAGGGTAGCGATTAAGGGCAATTCAGAGAATATCCTGTGGGTTTAGCATCTCCGTCTGTAATCCGTCTCGTTGCTGACAGAATTAGTGGGTGCGCAGATTCATTCTCTTTGCTGTTTTAGCGGGATTCATTTCGCTGACTTTTACCTCAGCGATGGGCGAGGACGTCAACCCTTCGCCAAGCACCTCCCCATCAGCTCTAGATCAGCCCACACCAACAAGTACACCAACAATTGCACCCTATGCACCTACCTATATTTTGCCGCCCTTGGTCGATCAAAGCCTTCCCACCAATCTCTCTCCATCATTGGAGAAAGCACCGTTGGATTTTCCCAAACCTTATGCTGATAGGTGCCACACTCAACAGAATTTGACCGCTTCCTTGGCAGCGTGTGAATATGGAAATTTAAAGTCGAAAACTACGATGGTGCTTTTCGGTGATAGCCATGCGCTTTCTTGGTTTCCGGCCATGGAGAAATTGGCAATTGCTAAGGATTGGAAATTACTTTCGTTAACGATGAGTTCATGCTGGCCAGCTGATATTCCTGCTTGGAATTCCACCACAAAGAAATTGATGACAAATTGTGCCATTTGGCGCAAAGCTACGCTGGCGAAAATATCTCGAATCAAACCTAATTTAATTTTTGTATCTGGAACCGGTGGCTTTGCTACGGTTGACGCAAAAGGAAATGTCTTAACAGGAGATGCCAAGACGCAAGTTTGGCGCGATGGTATTGCTCGAACGCTTTCCATCTTGAAAGCCGCTTCACCAAGCGTGGTGGTTCTTGGCGACACTCCGCATTCGCAATATGATCCTGCCGATTGTTTGGAGTTAAATAAAGAGAGCATCGTGAAATGTTCTACTCCATTAACAAAGTCGTTCAACGTTAATTGGTTGACCGAAGAACATAACGCCGCGCTTTCGTTGAATTTAATCTGGTTAGATCCAACTAATTGGATCTGCATATCAGATCCATGTAGCCCGTTGCTAGGTAAATACTTGATCTATCGCGATGCCGGCCACCTAACGGCAACCTTTGCCAAAACCCTTGAAGTGCCTCTTTGGCGGGCACTTTCACCCCTCTTGAAATAATTTGGTGAGTGCTAGCCCCTATTGCGGTCAAATAATGTGATCCAAGGAATAGTTATCGAAAATCAGTGTGATCTAAGGAATATCATGCTCGGCTTCCTCACAAAATTGAATGTGACACAGCGAATATGCAGGTTAGTGCCAGCCCCCAAGTAAATGAACTTTGAGTCTCCCATCGGTGAAAAGATTCCTTCGTAAGCAAGAAGTGCGAAACCATGGAGAGATGGGATAAGGAAATGAAGCAAAGTTCAAAGTCCGTAAGTAAGTTGATTGTGGTTGCAATAGCTGCTTTTGGTTTGGTAGCGACCACAGCACCAATGGCGAACGCTGCAACAAAGACGATCGTTTGTTACAAAGGCACAACGGTAAAGAAAGTTACTGCTGCTGCGCCAAAGTGCCCAACCGGTTATTCGACAAAGAAGCCGGCACCAGTAAAGCCAGTTGCTTCTACGCCAGCCAAACCAGTAGCAAATGGCACCGCATTCACTGGTACATACAAGGGCAAAATCGCCACGATCTGGAGTGACAGCGGCGTTTCTGCGACTGTGACGGCAACAGGTACGGGAACTGTTCTAGGTATGGACTCACTAAGCGGGTCTGGTTCGTCCTCACCCTCAAGTCAATGTGAATCAATTGCCGGAGCTGGAACCATCAGTGGTGGTGGAAATACTCTGAAAGTTAATTTTGATACTTCCTCAAAGGGATGTGCCGCAGAAAGTACCGCGCCAACAGTTGTAACGATCACAGGCAATGCAGTAATCAGCGGTGGCACCGGAAAGTATGCCGGCGCAACTGGAACGTTGAAAGTCACGGGCAGTTTCGCAGTGAACGCAACCGATGCTGGAACTAAAGAGAGCCAAGCGCTATCGCTGACTCTTACTGGCTCCATCGTTACTAAATAATTCAAAGCAATATACGAGCAAAAAACTAGAAGGAGAAAGAATATGAAGCGAATTATCTCGAGCATCGCGATTGGTGCTCTTGCGCTTGTTGGTGGCGCGGCAATCGGAGGGACACCTGCATCCGCAGCGACTCCTTCGACGCTGGTGCTATCAGGAGGCAGTGCAGTTTTCGGGTTGGATCCAGTAGCAATTGTTGGAACCGCCAATAACGCTGGAGTTGTAAAGTTTTCCGCAGTTGGAGTCGTGATCAAGGGCTGTGAAGCAGTTGCAACTACAACTGTCACTCCTTTCGTAGCCAAGTGCACATGGCTTCCAGCAGCCAGCGGTCCAACCGCTTTAACGGCAAGTTTCACTCCAACTGATGCAGTTGCCTTTACGCCTGTTGATGCCGCACCATTCACAGCGAAGGTAGGAGTACCAGTACAAGGCGTTGTTTCACCAATCCATATGTACGTTGATCAGGTTTTGGCTAGCGGAACCAGCGGTGCGCTTGCACCACGTTTTGGTATTAGCTGCGCCGTAACCAGTGAATTCATTGTGGGTCAAACCATTGTCTGGCGTGTCTACGCCAACAATGAACAACTTGGTGGCGCCGTTATGGACTCATCAAACACTGCTAAGGCTTACATCGAGGTTGCCGGAGTCAAGGATCCAATTCCTATGACATACGGAAACCACAGTGGCGTTGCATTCTGGACTGGAGTTCTCAAGACTGGCGCTGCACCTCTATATAACACTCTTGGTTTGATCAATTTCAAAGTCACCATGATTGCCAAAGATGTCTCAACCATGATGGTCCCAGCGACGAAGTTGGTCGCACAACGCGATGCCGCCGGTGCTCGAGTTCGTGATGCAAGCGGCCAGCAGATCTATAACCGCGTTGCTTACTTCAAGAGTGTTTCAGTTAACCCTGCTCTTAAGGGTGCCACCGCAACATGGGCATCAAACTTCACTGCAACTTCGCAGTTGACGTTGTACGCAGTACCAGTCGCTAAGTAGTTAGTGATCGCCTTCTAGTTATCTGAGCTGAATGGCCTAAGGCCATTCAGCTCAGATTGGGAGGAAATAACAGGAACTTTCAAGTTTTACTTCGGAGAGAAAAGGTATTGAAATGAAGAGAATTATGTCCAACAGGGGAGCAAGTCTTCTCCTTCGTATCGCAGTTGTATCAATTTTGCCGGTGGCTCTTCTTGCGCCAGCTCGTGCCGCAGATACCAACCCAATAGTTCCAATTAACTTGGTTCAACCAACAGGTATTCCAGATGTAGCGCCACTACCATTCACAACCAATAAATCCGCAACTTTCACGACTCCTGAAACCATGGTCAATCTGGATATGAGTTCGGTTCAGGGCTATTACGATGATTCCTTCACTGTTAGTGGTAAAGGGCTAGCGGCCAGTACTCCTCTGACTTTGACCTGGTCCACTTCAGATGGAACCTGGGTTGCCGATATTCAACCAAACAGCGTTAATTACTTGGGAATCAAATACACCAAGTACAACGTTGACATTACGACTGTCACCACTGATGCAACTGGAGCCTTCTCCTTCAAAGCAAAGGTCCCACATGATTTCGGCGGCGTTCACGACATTTACGCCGTTTCAAATGGCGTAGCCGTTGCACATGCTGGCTATCAGATCCTTCGCACGGTAACCATTTCCCCAAAGAGCGGACCAATTGGTACGCCAATTACCGTTACCTACACCGGTCTTGGTGCCAGCCTATATACAGGTGGCGGCGCAGTTCACTGGGATAGCAGCTATGCCGGAGAAATGCACGCCCTCTGGACTCGTGGAACTGGACAGGTTGTTATTCGCGCAGCTGGACCAGTTGGTATCCACTATGTCGAGGTTAAAGATGCACTCACCTTTGCTTACCTCAATATTTTGCAATCTCCAGTGCCCTATGCAAACGGCGGTATCTTGCCATTCAAGGTTACAAAAGATAATGGTCCAACAGCACCTTATATAACTTACCCAGCACAGGTTGAGCCAACCGTTACCCAACGCACGACCATCTCTACTGCTGGCCTAGATCCAAACACAAAGGCGGTTGCAACGCTTTCCACGGCTACTGGCCCAATCCTCACCAAGACAACGGTTAATGTAACTGGCTTAACAACCACTGGAACCCACCAATTAGTTTGGGCATCGGTTGTTGGAAACCGCGTTAACTGCACCGGCACCTGCTGGGCTTATTCTTCAATTCCGCTAGGAACTGCAGATGTGGTCAATGGTTCAATCACCAAAGAGGTAACAATTCCTGACAATCTAGGTGGTTGGCACGTGATCCAGGTCAAGCAAGGCGATGTAATCGAAGCTCAGGTTCCGTTCTACGTTAAAGAAAGCATCATGCCTTTCTACGACAAGGCCGGAAAAGTAATCGGTTTGGGTCTTGCAAAGGCTGACAACTCTGGTTCCTTGCAGGCGATCGCAACTGGTGGAGCTGGAACGCCAACTAATAAGTTTAAGGCCGGCGAAGAGATCACCGTCAGCATTAAGGGCGTTGGTTGGACTCAGTTAGATAACACGCTCGCCTTCACCTATGACAACAGTTATGTTGGTTATGGCTGCGGCTTCAACTCAAATGGCTACATGGTCGTGCATATCCGAGCAACTGGTGCGCCAGGAACTCACATCATTGACCTGCACCCATTGCTCTACACCCAGCAACCATCATTTGCTAACACACCTTATGGCATGGTTCCGGTACTTTCATCAGACCGCGACTTCCCAGGGTTAGCACTTGGATATCAGATTCCATCAATCCACTTTGCGATCACAATCGTTAAGTAATAACTGACTTACTAAAGCCTCGCCTCCTTTTCCCGGAGAGGCGAGGCTTTAGTCTTTAGCAAAGTTGCTAATGGGGCGGGTAGCCACCAATTCCATCTACCTAATAACACCATGGCGCTTGGAAGTAGTAATCCACGAATCAATGTGGCATCAACCAAAACGCCGAAAGCTAATCCAACTCCGAGTTGTTGCAGACCGGCGAAGTGGCCATAAACCAGACCGCTAAGTGCACCAACCAAGATGATGGCAGCGGCTGTTACAACGCCTCCGGTGTGCGCCAATCCTTCTACGATCGAATCTTCATTTGATTCACCGCGATCCCAAGCCTCGCGCATTCTGGAGACGATAAAGACTTCGTAATCCATAGACATGCCAAATAGCACAGCAAAGAGAAAGAGAATGATCCAGGCTTCGATTTGCGGTAAGTGGTAGGTGCCAAGGATTTTTGTACCGGCACCAAACCTGAAAACCACAACTAACGATGCATAAGCTACTGCAATTGAAATCAAGTCCATGAGAATTGCTTTGAGCGGCAAGATCAATGATCTAAAGGCCCGGAGCAAAACCAGGTAAGCAATAAATAGAACTAGCGCAACGGTTTTAGGGAAGGAGTGCAGGATTCGATCCAGCAGGTCAACGCCTTGCGCTGGCGCGCCACCCAAATAAATTTTGGTGCCGCTGGGGAAAGTAGATTTGGGAATATAGGTGTTGCGCAATTCCTTTACAAACTGTTGCTCAATCTTCGAGCCAAAATCGTGATGCCCGATGATAAACATCCGTAAGTAGCGCCCAGTTGAATCGACATAAGGTGTCTTGGCGCCTGCGGCCACAACAAAGGCTTCTGGATTTTTAGAGATGGCTGATGTCAGTTGGGTGCGGGCGGCAACAACGGCAGGGTCACTGGCCATTCCTGACGCACCTAAATCCACGACAATTTGATTGGGGGTAATAATGCCCAATCCAGCTTGATCGGTGATCATTGCGAGCGCACGAGATGATTCCAAATTGGCTGGGATTGCAGTTAACGAGCTGGGAGTGACCTGTAGCCACAAAACTGAGGCGGCGGCAATCGCTAGCGCGGTAAGTGAAAAGATAAAGATCGAAATCGGGCGTTTAATCACAATCCGGGAAACCCGCGCAAAAATACCCGTCATCAGGTCTTTGCGCCCCATTAGACCTTGGAATCCTTTAGGGGTAACGCCCTTATGTCCCAGAACCGACAAGATCGCCGGAAGCAGGCAGATGGCGGTGGCCATCGCAACGATCGGCACAACTAGCCCAGCGGCACCGAGTGAACGCACAAACGGAATTGGCACAAGTAGCAACGTTGCCAGCCCCACTGAAACGCTAAACCCCGAGAGGATGACGGTACGGCCCGCAGTCTTCATCGTTCTGATGATTGCCGCTTCGATTTCAATCTCGGGTTGATCTATAAGTTCGCGGCGAAAGCGATGAACTATCAGCAAGGCGTAGTCGATAGATAGTCCCAGACCAATTAGCTCGATGATGTTGGGGATATAGAGGACCATCAAGAACTTCTGCGCCAAAAGGTAGACGATGCCAAGGGCTAACGAAATAGAGGCGCCGGCGAAGATCAGCGGCACAAAGACCACCAACGAAGTGCCGAGCATGAGCAAAAGAAGAAGCAGCGCTAAGCCCAAGGCGACGATCTGTCCTAATTGGAGATCCAACGCGAGAACCGGTGTAACGTCATGATTGATCGCCGGCGGTCCGGTTACCAAAGCTTGGGTAAGACCCACCGCATGTAAGGATTCACGCAGTCTTACCGTGTAAGCGGCGGCATCGGTCAACTTAAAGGTCGTTCCGACACTGGCGAAAAGCACGCCGCCTAAGGCTTTCTCTTGGGTGATTCTGGCTCCGGGAATTACCTTGGCAGCGGAAGCCACCTGGCCCTTCATAACCGCAATTTCAGCTTTGGTAGCGTTCTTGAATTTATATAGAACGGTAAAACTACCTTCGATATTGTCTTTGAAATGGTTGGTGAGGATCTCATCGGCCTTTGCCGAGTCGCTGCCAGGCACTGCCAGCGAGGTAGTCAGATGGCCATTTAAACGGGTTCCGGCAAAGGCGCCGAGCAAGGCAAGAATCAACCAGAGCCCTATTACGACAATTCGGTGACGAAGAATTAGGCGCGTCCACCGTTCTAGCATTGCGCCAGTCTAACGATGCCCGCTCTAATGCCTAGAATCAGCGCATGAGTGACACTCCAGCAGATTACGCAATAGTTACCGGGGCCAGCAGCGGAATTGGCGCTGCCACAGCGAGGGTTTTGGCTGCAACTGGTTTCCATGTAATTGCAGCAGCTCGGCGTATTGATCGTTTAAAAGAGCTCGCGGCCGAGAATGCGAATATCCACGCCTTCGAATTAGATGTCACCGATCAAACGAGCATCGATAGGTTCATGGAACAAATCGCTGATCTACCAATCGCCATTTTGGTAAATAATGCCGGCGGCGCTTTTGATGCCGCATCGGTTCAAAGCTCGGACCCAGAGATTTGGAAGAAATCTTTCGATGTAAATGTCGTTGGCTCAGTTCGAATGGTTAAAGCCATTACTCCGATAATGCAGAAATTAGGTCGGGGCCATATCGTCATCATGTCTTCAACTGCCGGGCATGTGGCCTACGAAAATGGTGGCTCTTACGTAGCCAGCAAATTCGCGGAAACTTCGCTTGCAAGAACGCTTCGATTAGAACTAAATGGTCTGCCGATTCGCATCACGGAAATTGCACCGGGAATGGTTAAGACTGATGAATTTGCCATGGTCCGAGTCGGCGGCGACAAGGAGCGCGCGGCCAAGGTATATGAAGGCGTTGCAGAACCTTTGGTTGCAGAAGATATTGCCGAGGCAATTCGTTGGTCGGTCACACTGCCGGCTCATGTCAATATTGATTCGTTGGTGATACGCCCGGTTGCGCAAGCGGCTAACCACAAAGTCCACCGCGTAATTTAAGATTTGTTAAGTAGCATCGAATTATGAAATTTTGGCTCAAAAATAGAGCGCTGATCGCAGTCGTGGCAACTTCGATTATTGCCATTGCAACTCCTGCGCTCGCGATGGGTTCTGGCAATCCATTTGTTGATGCGCAAACTGGTCTAACTTACGGCGTGTACGAGCCAACTAACACGCTGGGACTTGCATTCTCCAAAATTTCGTTACTTCCCTGCGCTACCGGCGCCGATTCCGCAATTTTTGCTACGTATACAACGGGTTCGAAAAGGGTAGTCGTTATAGAGAAAGCGGCTACTGCGAAGTGCACTAACAAAGCGCTTAAAGCACCCAAGGATGCCAAAGTTTTCGCTAGCAAATTGATTCCGACCAAGATTTTTAAAGCTACCACCATCACGCTATGGGGAAGTGGTGGAATCTCGGTGGCCCAATTGAAGAAGTTCGCTACTGGGTATCTGCCGGCTGATCGAAATTCCGTAACGCAGGGAGCAGGTGGCACCTCAGTTCTGCCACCCATCATGATTAATCCTCTGACAACTTCGACCGTTAGCGTACGATTGACAAATGTCGTTGTTTTGCTAGTTCCGGACCCGGCCAACTGGAGCGCAGTAGTTGCTGATCCAACCGTCGCCACATTTACTCCAGGCGGCAACAAAGGAACATGGGTAGCGAATCCTGGTTTGCAACCGTTGACAGTCGGAAGTACAACAGTAGTTCTAAGTCAATCCGGAAAAGTCGTTGCAACCATTCTTGTCACGGTCACCAAATAGTCCTGAAAGTTTTAGACGCGCTCTTTCAAAAGTAATTCGACTAAATCTTCAGGTTGAATTTCTGTGGGCCATGCCGGATTGACTCTGCCAATTCCTTTGGCAATCACAAAGGATGCGCGCTCTTGTTCGCTGTCACCACCGTGTCCACCTTCATCTCGATGGCCATGATCAGTTGTGATGACTAGCAACCAAGATTCATTATTTTTGGCTGCCCGCTTTTCAATCGCATTGGTGATTTGGCTTACGTAGCCATCAATACGTTCGATCGCGGCAAGGTAGTGCTCTCCCAAAATTCCGTATACATGTCCGGCTTCGTCCGCGCCGCAAAAATAAACGAAACTGACATCCGGGCCAGCCATCGCCAATGCGTAATTTGCAGCATCAGCAATTTCGGCATCGACTGTTTTATAACCGTGGGTTTCACCATCGCGAACAATGACTCGGTGGCGATAAGCCAATTGCTGTTCACGTCGTTCATGAATAATCGGAGCGAGACCAGAAGGGTCTACCAGCGGAGGCCAGCCAGCTGCTGCAAAGGTGGTTGTACTTTGGTCTTGGTAGTAAGCGCGACTTAGAAGATCAGGGCGATACAGAAGTTGATGCCCCATGAATCGATTATCGGTGACGCCGTGTTGAGCATGTGTTGAGCCAGTCAAAATCGTTGACCAACCTGGACCGGACCAAGTTGGTACGGCCATCTTAAATTCACGAAAAAGTGATTCCGATTTAAGTATGGATAGCGTTGGTGCTCGGCCAGATGAAAGAGCCGTCGGCAGGACTAGACCGTCAATTCCGAGTAAAAAGATCTTGGTTTTCATATGCAGCTCACATTTCGGTCAACGTTGATAAGTAGCGGATGTTAGCGCTCATAGATGAACGGAAATGTTGGAAATTAAGCAACTTCTCAGCCAATTGGGGCACCATTTCCAGTGGGAATCGCCGCATCTCTCAGACTCTGGGAGTTATCTACAGTCATCAAGTACATGGAGTACTTGGACCGAAAGATAAGAAGACGATTCAAAAGAGAGAAGGATTCTTATGAACAGAAGTACAAAGATTGGCTCGACCGTTCTGGCACTTGCCCTTACTGCTGGCACCTTCACCGTGGCAGAAGCCGCACAGGGAAAGCATGTAGTCGTTAAGAGTTCAAGTACGGCAACAAAAGTCGTAGCGCGCGGCTTGCCAGCTGCCAACAACGAGAAAACCGTTTTGGATGCGCTAGTAGCCAAAGGCACTATCACAGCCGCTCAAGAGACGGCAATCATTGCCGCTTTCGAAGCGGCCCGACCAACTCCACCAGCAGGTATGGGTGGTTTTGGTGGAATGGGTGGCCAAATGAGCGGCCTCGATAATGTAATCATCACAACTCTTGGAATTACCCAAGCAAATCTCGAAGCCAATGAGCAAGCCGGCAAAACGCTAGCCTCGTTAGCTGGAGCTAAGACCGCTTCGCTTATCAGCGCAATCGTCGCTTTCGAAACCACGCAAATTAACGCACAGGTTACGGCAGGACGATTAACTGCGGCACAGGCACAAACCTTGATCGCCGGGCTTCCTGCCTTAGTAACCACAGCTGTTAATACTGTTGGCGGTCCAGGAATGGGAATGGGTGCTGGAATGGGCGGCCGCGGTCATGATCGTGGTCCAGGAATGGGTAGGGGAATGGGTGGAAGTTCAACCATGAACACGCCAGTTGCTCCAACCACGGCCGGCTAATTAGTTCGACTCACCTCGAGTAGAAAATGGAGAGCGGTCAGAGCGAAATCTCTGGTCGCTCTCCTTTTTAGTGGTTATTTAACAGCAGGTGCCAAGAATTTCGATATGGCAATACGGTTAACAAACTGCCGCAAAGAAATAGAGTTGGAATTAATAGACCCGTAGTCGCGCCATAGTGATCAATCACAACCCCGGAGATCGCGCTCGCAAGCGCTCCGCCCAACGGCATACCAGCTATCACCCAAGCCAGCGCCTCAGTTATTTGTGCCGCAGGAACAGCGGTTTCAGCCACGCCATACGCGGTGACAATCAGTGGCGAGATTGCCAACCCATTAATGAATAGCGCAACCGCCATCATTGGAATATTGCGAGCGAAAATAAAAGGGGTGGAGAAGAACAGAAGCACTACCAAGGCAATTAAGAAACGCTTGGCATAAGTAGTTCGCCATTTTATAACGCCATTTATGATTGCGGAAGTTGCGCTGCCTAACGCCCAGATAGCCAGCAATAATCCGGTTCGTTTTGCGGCGTTGTGATATTCGGCGAAGCTGACAACAGTGATTGATACGGCACCAAAGAAACCGCCGATAAAGGTGGCAGGCAAGATAATTGCTTGAATGATTCGATTTCGAATTACCGCTGGATGAGGGTCAACTTTATTTTTAGGTACGGCGGGCGGTTCCGATTTTCTTTGAAGCGCGAAAACGGGCAAGCCGATTCCGAGAAAAATCATTGCTGCAACTAGACCGGCCGATGGCGAAATAATCGTGGCGCAGGCAGTTGCGATCAATGGTCCAAAGATGAAGACCATCTCATCCATCAGAGCTTCATAAGAATATGCCGTATTTATTAAATCTCGGGCGGCATCGGGATTGTTAGAGTGATCGTCGCCGCGCCGCTCCAGGACATGGATCCATCTTCGGCGGACCAAACCTCCAACATTTATCGCTGGGATTTCAGCGATCATTACTAATACGAACCAACTCCATTTCGGTGCGTTATGGTCAACGGCCAAAATTAACAAAACTACGAGCGCAATTCGAACGGGTGCTACTAAAAGCAATATTTTTCGCTGACCATATTGATCGGCTAAACGAGACCAGATGGGAGAGGCAATTGCAACGACAATTGATGCCATTGCGGTCATGGCTCCGGCGATGGAGTACTTATGCGTCTTTGCAACAATAAAGAAGATTAAAGATAAGCCCTCCATTGAGATGGGCATTCGACCAATAAACCCCGCGAACGAAAAACGAAGCGCTCCCGAGGTTTTAAAGATCGTTACATAACTACCAAACACCCGCTGATTCTAGTGGGTTTGAAAAAGCTAGTTATTCGCTAACTTCAATTGATAGTTGAGGTAGCGCCTTGTCGACAGATTTTGGCAACCACCAGTTGGCCTTGCCCATCAAGTGCATCAAGGCCGGAACCAAGATGGTTCGAAGAATGAAGGCATCAATAAATACGGCAGCGGACAATCCGATTCCGAACTCCTTGATTACCTTTTCGCCACCGAAGACGAAAGAGCCAAAGACGGTGATCATGATCAAAGCCGCAGAGGTGATGATTCGTCCGGTATCAGCTTGACCAGTAATTACTGATTTGGTGTTGTCTTGGGTGTGGACCCATTCTTCATGCATTCTGCTCACTAGGAATACTTGGTAGTCCATCGAAAGTCCGAACAGGATCGCAAGCATGATGACCGGCAGGAAGGATTCGATCGGTCCAGCGCCGACATTTATAAGCTTCTGACCCCAGCCCCATTGGAACATTGCAACAACGATGCCGAATGAGGCACCAGCAGCCACCAGATTCATGACACCTGCAGTTAGCGGGATAACCAAACTTCGGAAGGCGAGAAGCAGCAGCAAACAACCCAAAAGGATGATTACGCCAATAAAGAGCGGAAGCTTTCCACTAATCACGGTAGCGAAGTCATCGAAGATCGCCGTTGCGCCACCTACGTAGACTTTGGTTCCCGAAGCGCCGAGCGCTTTTGGCACCAAATTATTTCGAATCTCGATTATCAAATTACTGGTCTTTACATCTTGCGGACCAGTCGTTGGAATTACCTGGACAAATGCAATATCACCCTTTGGACTGGTAATAACCGGGCTGACCTGGGCAACGCCAGGCTCGGTGGCGAGGGCGGCAGCAACTTGGGCAAAGGCGGCGTGATCAACGGGGGATTTCACGGAGGCGATAACTTGTAGCGGGCCGTTAGTGCCTGGACCAAAACCCTTGGCTAACAAATCGTAAGCTTTTCGAGTGGTAGAACTCGATGGATTATTTCCCTGATCAGAAGAACCTAAATGAAGCGAGAAGAACGGAATTGAAAGTACGACTACCGCAGCAACGGCTATAAGTGCTAGTGGGATTGGTCGGCGCGAAACAAATCTGGCCCAACGAGACCAAAAGCTGGCATCTAAATCTTTCTGCGTGCCTGAATCAATGCTGTGTCGCCCGCGCTTGTTGTAAACCTTGCGGCCCAAGACGCCAAAGAGTGCAGGGAGCAAAGTCAATGATGCGATCATGGTGACCAAGACAGTTAAAGATGCCGCGATTGCAACACCATTTAGGAATGAAAGTTGAAGTACAAATAGCCCAAGCAATGCGATGCAGACAGTTGCGCCCGCGAATAAGACTGCGCGACCAGAAGTATTTACGGCAGTTGCGGCAGCATCTTCGGGATCTCGGCCATGTGAGATTTCGCGACGATATCGGCTAACAATAAATAGGGCGTAGTCGATTCCTACTCCAAGGCCAATCAGAGAACCGAGGATTGGTGCAAAGCTGGCAATGCCGATTGCGTGAGTCAAGAGTGTTACCAAGCCGGAGGCAGTTCCTAAGGCAAGAAGCGCAACACCGAGCGGAAGCAGCATGGATAGGAAAGAGCCAAAAGAGATAAAGAGAATAATTCCAGCAGCGACGATTCCGATTACTTCACCGGGATTGCCCTTGGGCTTATCTAGTTGCCCTACTCCTTGACCACCGAACTCAACTTGTAGATTTGCAGTTCGTGCGCTTTTTCCAGCAGCAACCATTGCTTTGACATCGGCATCTTTTAGCGCGCGCCCGAAAACGGAATAGACAACCGAGGCATATGCCGTCTTGCCATCGCGGCTAATTTGCATGAAACCAGCGGGATCAAATGGGGACTTAACGGCACCCACGGATGGAATTGTCGAAACCTTCGCAAATACCTGCTGCATCGCACTTTTAATTGCTGGATCGTTCACAGTTCCATTAGCGACATGGAAGACCATCGATTCGCTGTCACCAGCCTGATTTGGGAAGGCCTTTCCAAGAAGGGCTAGAGCCTTCGAGGAGTCGGTTCCGGGTAGCGAGAAAGAATCGCTGAACTTAGAGCCAATAACCTGAGATAGGCCAGTTATTGCAATGAAGGCGATTAACCAGATGGCGATAACGGTGTATTTTTTGCGAAATGCGTAGCGACCTAAGGAATTCATGTGGGAGATTGCCCTAACGATTAGTGGAAAGCCTTAATTCTAACCCGAAGCAATTCCACAGCGCCCCTCAGGAGATGTCCATAGCCTGTGAATTGGGTCAAAAGGCGCGGCTAGATAGGCTTAAGAAATGGAATTGGCAGTGACATTTAGCGAGATCGGCGTTCGAATATTGAACGCTGATTCGTTGGTGCGCGCAGTGCTTTCAGGCCGCCGGCGCAATTATCAGCTCGATGTCGAGCGAATTGAAATTCGTCCAGTTCTGATAAAGGATTCAGTGCTTCTTCAGGTGATGTCCAATGATGGCTTGCGAACCACCACTAAGAATTATGCGCCAACCGAACTTAATATTATTGAACTTCTTAACTCTGGTTTCGCTAATTTTCTGGTCGAGAGCGTTGATTCCATTTATTCAGTTCGAATCACAAAGAAGGATCGTCCGCTCATTCACGAGGAGCGAGTCGCAAAGCAGCAGGAACTAAATCATGACCGAGTAAAGTTGCGACTCCTTCCAGCCTCCGATCCATATTTAATCGAAATCGGAATCTCGGACTTGCAGGGCAAGGTGAAACCTTCGCGCCAAGATAAGTTCTTACAAGTTGAAGAATTCTTGCGATTACTTTCGCCCACATTAACGGCGGCGATTTCTGCCGGTCAGATTCATAAAGTCAGCGAATCAAATCCGATCCGCATCGTTGACTTGGGTTGCGGGCATGCCTACTTAACCTTCGCTGCCCATCAGTACTTAGCTAGCCAAGCTCTGCCGGTTCATGTCTTGGGCATCGATGTGCGGGAAGAATCAAGGGAACGAAACACCGCCATCGCAAGGAAACTCGGAATCGAGAAAAGCATTGAATTTCGGGCCGAAGAGATTGCCCAAACGAAGGCGACCGAGGTAGATGTGGCGATCGCGTTGCACGCCTGCGACACGGCAACTGATGATGCTTTGGCGTGGGCGGTAAAGAATGGCGCGCCGCTAATTTTGGCTGCCCCATGTTGCCATCATGATTTGCAAACCCAGATGAAAGCGATTCCGGAGCCCTGGGCGTTGGTTACTAGACAAGGACTACTAAAGGAGCGCTTAGGCGACATTCTTACCGATGCGATCAGAGTGCAGATTCTTAAAATTTTGGGTTATCGAGTTGAGACCGTGGAATTCATTGGCGGGGAACATACGCCACGAAACTTGATGATTCGCGCGGTGAAGACTGGCGCCCAACCAGAATCGAGCGAGATAGCAAAGTATCAGCAACTCATTTCGGAATGGGGTTTTTCACCCGCCCTTGCGATTCGTCTGGCGGCGGAGTTAGAACTAGCTGGAGTCTGATTTTCATAATTTCTTCCTAGTACGATCCGCCTTATGAGTTACAACGTCGAAGAAGTTCGCTCCCATTTTCCAGCTCTTAGCTCTGGCATTGCTTTCTTCGATGGACCAGGCGGCAGCCAAGTGCCCAAGCAGGTAGGGGAGGCGATTGCAGCTGCGATTACGGCGCCGATCTCTAATCGCGGAACTATTACTAAATCTGAGCAAAATGCTGAGGCCATTGTTAATGGCTTTCGCAGCGCAGTGGCTGATCTAGTAGACGGGGATCCCGCGGGCGTTGTTTATGGTCGGAGCTGGACGCAATTAACTTACGATTTTTCTCGCAACCTTTCCAAGCAATGGTCGCCGGGCGATGAAATTATTGTTTCGCGCTTGGATCATGATTCAAATATTCGCCCCTGGATTCAAGCAGCTGAAAAGGTCGGCGCCGTAGTTAAGTTTGCCGAATTTGATTTGGAAAGCACTGAACTGGCCCCAGAAGTGATCGGTAACTTGTTATCGGATAAGACCAAATTAGTTGCCGTCACAGGTGCCTCAAATGTCTTGGGGACACGTCCTGATCTAGCTGCAATCTCGAAATTGGTGCACCAAAGTTCTGCGCTTTTTTATGTTGATGGCGTTCATCTAACACCTCACGCGCCGGTAAGCATGCGCGAATTTGGCGCCGATTTCTATGGTTTCTCTGCCTATAAAATATTTGGTCCACACTGTGCTGCGCTGGTTGCAGCGCCCGAACTATTGGAAACGATCAAGAACGATAAGTTGCGACCATCAACAATGGTGGTGCCCGAGCGGTTTGAATTCGGAACCTTGCCCTATGAATTGATGGCGGGAGTTACTGCTGCGATTGATTTCATAGCAGATTTAGCACCAGGAGCATCAGCTTCCCGAAGAGGTCGAATCGTTAACTCAATGAAGGTTTTGGAAGAGTACGAAGTGAACTTATTCGAAGAGTTGCAACGCGGAATTCTGGCGCTTCCCGGCGTCACTAGTTACGGCCACGCTGCCAACCGGACTCCAACGCTCTTCTTTAATTTCAACGGCCTTGATTCCGGAGCCGTCTATCGTCATTTGGCAACCAAATTAGTGAACGCACCTGCCAGCAATTTTTACGCGCTGGAATCTTCCCTGGCACTTGGATTGGGCGAGCAAGGCGCGCTGCGCGCTGGTTTGGCGCCGTACAGCACCAAGGAAGATGTGGATCGATTAATTTCAGGGATTGCCGAGCTGCTATAACTAATGGTTATCTAGTTACTCGAAAAGTTTCTAGCGTTGGATCAGAAGCATACGCAATGCGAACGCCCGCTTCTTTTGCAGCGATTAAGCCGTCAAGAATTTCAGCGGTGATAATTTCACCGGGGGCAAGAACGGCAACTCCAGGTGGATATGGCGCGATTAGGTCTGCGGATATTCGTCCAATTGCATCTGGTTGTGAAACTAATTCGGTTGCGGAAAAATAAGCTTCCCGCATTGATATCCCAATGGTGGGTTTTACGGACCAGCTCAGAGCGGTAGCGCTGGGGCGGGCTACATCTTGTAGTGATTTTAAAATCGGGATTAAAGCAGTGCTTAATTTCGAAAAAGTGACTTCATCATCTGCCAATGTAGCTAAGAAAACCACCGTGTCTCTGTCTGCCATTTCTACGCGGATGCCACCTTGTTGGAGGGCCTTTTCAATATCGACCCCCGAAGCACCCAATTGATTTGCGCGCAACACCAGCTTTACTGGATCGAAGCGACCGGCAGGAAAATCTTCAGCGGTGAGAAATATCGGAATCCCAAAGTGAGATTGAACTTCGACCCTGAAATTATTTGCATTATTCAGCAATCGTTCCAGCAGTTCCACGCCACGAAATTGAAGCAGCGCCCGAACGCCATCAATGGAAGCCAGGGGAGCGCCTGCCGGTGAAGTGGTGTGCGTAGTTTCGAAAGCTTGATCCAACCGGGTTCGATCTAAATACTTAGTGTTGGCAAGCAAAAGTGCGGAGGCGCTATAGCCAGGCAGCGCCTTGTGAACGCTGGTGATTAGGGCATCGGCACCTAATTGCACTACATGTTGAGGCAAGTCAGGATGAAATCCAAAGTGGCCGCCCCAAGCAGCATCGACAATTACGGGAATTTGATTTTCGTGAGCGAGTTCAATCAAGGGTGCGATATTAGAAATCGTTCCCAGGTATCCAGGTTCGGTGAGCAAAAGCGCAATTGGTTTTTCAGCGAGAGCACGCACCAATTCGCTGATTGGGATCCCAATAGGAACTCCAGTCGCCACATCTATCTCTGGCGAAAGCCAAATTGGCTCCAGCCCAGCTAGTACCAGCGCGCTCAAAACCGAACGGTGGGCGGTCCGCGAAAGGGCAACCTTCTGGCCTGGTCTCCCCAGCGCCAGAATGATCGCCTGGTTGGCATGGGTGGAACCACCAGTACTAAATCTGGCCCAATCAGCCCCCCAAAGTGTGGCTGCCAAGGCTTCGGCCATTGTCAGCGTCTGATTGGTTAGTTTGATTTCATCTAAGCCGCCATAAAGCGGGACATCAGAATCGACGATCTTGCCTAAATCGGGGTCTATGAGGGTGGTTCGTTGCTTGTGGCCGGGGATCGTGAACGGCAGGCGCTCGCTTTCAAGGTAGGAAAGGTAGGCAGCTACTAACGGAGCCTGTCGGCGAAGTTCACTCACGAGCCAATCATTGCTCAAATTCGACCCCAGTAACCCCAATTTCGCGCTGGAACGGTGAAAATTCGGCAGAAAAGGCGAGCGACACGAACTCTAACTCTCAAGTTTAACTTGAGAGTCACTTTAGACTCACGGTCGAAGATGCCGCCCCCTGCGGCTCGGAAATCCTTGAAAGGACGCACCTTCCCTATGCGAAACCGTTCCAGCCTCTCCCACCCGAAAATTGCCACGATTTTGGCCGCGACTCTGATTGGCGCCGCCATGGTGGGCCTCTCTGGTCCCGCCACCGCCAGCGAACACCGCGAAGCTCCGCTCAACTTGGCTTCGCTACAAGCATCAGGGGTGCGCTCCTTCGGCGCTCCAGTTCTAGGAGCCGCGCAGCCAGCATCAAGTGTTTCGCAAGGCGTTTCACCCGCAATGGCGAATGATGACCAGATGGCCGAGCCCGCCTGGCAAGGTTCCTTTGCAACTCCATCCGGAAGAGCAACAGTTACCAATCCAATTTTGTATCACACCGGTGGCGCGCTCTATGCCGGCAACGTTGCGATTTATCCAGTTTGGGTCGGCACCTGGAGCGCGACTCGAAAAACGCTTTGGAACAAAGTGCTGAGTAACTTGGTTACAGCACTCGGAACTGCAACTTCTAACACCGCAACTGCAAATCAAGTTTTTGCAACCAACCAAACTTATTTCACCTCGCGTGCTTTGGTTGCGCCAACACTTCTTTGGCCACAAGCAACAACTCCAACGGCGAGTATCTCTGCAACTGGAAATGTGACTGATGCCCAAGTAGCGGGATACCTGTCAACCGCGCTGCAACAGAACTTGGTTCCATCTCCAACAACTTCCAATGGAAACCAACCAATCTATCTATACCTTGGCGCGAACAACACTTATTTGTCCAGCGGGTTTGGAACGAAGTATTGCGGTTGGCACAGTTGGGGGACAATTGGTACTACCAAGATTACTTACATTGCCATCCAAGACTTCACTAGCAATTATCTTTCAGCTTGTTCGGCACAAACAAAAGCCAGCCCAAACGGCGACCTGTATGTTGATGCGATGGCCAGCGTTCTAGTGCACGAAATAGATGAGACGCTCACCGATCCATTCTTAAATGCTTGGTATGACGCGAAAGGCGCCGAGAACGCTGACAAGTGTGCCTGGACCTTTGGAACTACCACTTCGCTTTCAGGCTACTCATATAACTACACCGCAGGTTCATTGAAGTATTTGATCCAGCGCAATTGGCTCTCAAATAACGTGGCAAAGGCTGACGGAACTTCTTGCGTTCTTGCCTCTGCTAGTTAAAAAGCGTTAAATAGCAATAGCTTTGAAGAACAAAAGACTCGAACCCTGACGGATAAGGGTTCGAGTCTTTTGATTTAATCGGGTTAAATTGGTGATAAAACCGAGAAGATATTTATAGTTGAAGTAATCTTGCGGCGATGAGTTAGTTCGCCAGAAATACGGAGAACCTCTTTTAGATTTGCTGCTCGTGCGTTATAGGCGGCGCTGAACAGATCTTGGTGCTTTTGAATTTCAGCATTGGAAGATTTGGAAATTTGAAGTTGAACAATCGTCAACAATTCACGTGATTGGATGGGCAGGCTTTCACAGGTGCTTAAGATTGATCCGACGACGATCGCTCGATATTCAGCTTCATGATTATGCCCGGTGGTTGTTCGCTTTAAATGATCACACTGGGATTGCAACTTAACTTCCGTTGCTTGAATCTGAGGCGTATCCCAAGCCAGAACCACCTTGGCGTCGTTGACATCCTTGGTGTACTGAGCTGGAGAGACAGTCCGAGACAGATAAGTGACTAACTTTGAAATCGTATCTACTTCGCCATTCCATTCCACGATGAGCCCGTTAACTGTCGTGAATGTGGCATTCAATTCTTTAGTGGTTTTCTGACTGACGTAGCTGGAGTAACCAATAATGGCGACCGCTACGATCAACGGCGCGACGAAGAAGATCTGGCGACTGGCACGAACGTAATAAGGTGGGCGTGAAATTTTCCAACGGGGCAACTTGCCATCTTCTTTAGGAATAAGAGTCGCCTCAAATTCGGAGACCGTTTTCTTATCGACTTTGCTTCGCTTGATCAGGAAGTAGAGTGCAATTAACCAGAGCAGAATGAAGGAGAGATGAAATGCTATGAGGACTCGTTCAGTTCCGGAGACGATGGATTGAGATGAGAGATCGATTTGACCTTCGTTGGCGACGTAAATTGCTTTTGATAGCAGCAGTGCGCCGACCGCGAAGAAGATCAGGCTAAAAAAATTATCTAGAAAATAGGGGCGACGGAACCAGAGCAGGCCAAGCTTGAATTTAGGCACCAAAGGTATGGTTTCTGAGCTGGTGGAGTGAGTTGGGCTTTCGGCGGTCATAGCGCGCCTTCCTGTAAAACTAATCGATTAGCAAATTTCTAACGGGTCTAGGTTATCGGTCTTAGCCCCGAAGTATCTGAAACCGGGGTGCTGCCACCATCAAGTGAGATTAAATTGAGGTAATTCTGGACAAAATGGTCAATTATTAGACTTCTTTTTTGTTATTGGTTGGCTAAACCAGTAGTATAAAACCTACTATGAGAATGACTTTGCTCACGAGTCACCAAGGAATTTCAACTTAAGTTCGTGAACCTCACTATTGACTCAAGCGAGTCCAGCGGGAACAATAGCAAAGGTTCAAGTAATAGTTGAGAGTCTAGTTAGACCGCGTGTTGCAGATGACAGAAAATGGCGAGGTAGCACTCATCACTAAGCCTAGATTTGTGAGCAGGGAGTCATATATTGCAGATGTAGACGACAGGTATGTTGCTACTTAAACGGGAAAGGAGGTGGATAGGAAAATGTCGACGATCGAAGTATTGCGTGAAGATCATAAGTTACTCGCAGAGCATCTTGGTGAAGAGAGTTTCGCTGAAGATTCGACACAAGGCCTGACCACCGATCCATTCGCATCTGCCCACACTGCGCTGCCTCAAGAGCTAATCGCGAAATTTGATTGCCTCGGACTCCGCTTCGATGGCGATATTTTGGTTATCGGTGCGCCGAAGACCAATTGGCCTCGAATAGAAGAGTATGCAAAGAGTGTTAAATTAAAAATTAAGTTAATCGATGCGGGCGAACATGAGATTCGCGAGGCGATTTCGCTGACGCAAACTATTGCCAGATCGAAGAACAACTCTTTTGATATCGAAGTATCTGAAGTTGGCGAAGCGCCGATCTCCGCATTGGTTCAGCAAATTGTTGAGCGCGCAGTTCTCGAGCGTGCCAGCGATATTCATTTCGAACCATATAAAGAGGACTTATTAGTTCGTGTTCGCATTGATGGTCGACTTCGCCTTTTGGTATCACTTCCTTCTCGATTGGCCCCGGCTGTAACCAGCCGTATCAAAGTGCTTTCACAAATGAATATTGTCGAGCGTCGACGTCCACAAGATGGTCAATTCTCAACATCCGTTGGCGATCGTCATATTGATATTCGAGTCGCGTCCGTTACCACTGTTCACGGTGAAAAGATTGTTCTTCGACTTCACGATGCTCGCAAGCAATCAGTCTCTCTTGAAGAGTTGGGCATGTCAGGTCTGCAGCTCGAACAGTTCTCACGAATGATCCGAGCCACAAATGGTTTGATTCTGGTTGCCGGTCCTACAGGTAGCGGAAAGACCACCACGCTTCACAGCGGTATCAAAGCAGTATCCGTATCCTGGAAAAATGTCGTGACGATTGAGGACCCCGTTGAATATGTAGTTCCGGGTATTACCCAGATTCCTATCATTGATCCTGTTAATGCTGGCTTTGCAGTGCAACTTCGAGCAGTGTTGCGTCAAGACCCAGACATTATTTTGGTCGGCGAAACTCGAGATGCCGAAACCGCCCGCATTTCTGTTCAAGCCGCGCTTACCGGCCACTTAGTTTTCAGCTCGATTCACGCTACCGACTCTGTCGGCGCGGTATATCGCTTGCTTCAAATGGAGATTGAGCCACACCTGGTTGCATCTTCACTTCGAGGTGTCGTTTCACAGCGCTTGATTCGGCGAAATTGTCGTTTCTGCGC
>JBAXKZ010000014.1:0-35108 GCA_037135095.1 Actinomycetes bacterium | reverse complement strand
TGGTTGGTGCCGCAAGACGTTTGGGAATTGCGGCAAAGGCTCGCGAAGTTCGAACAGTAGATCGAGTCGTGATTCGAGATGGCGATGCAATAGGCGCTCTACTCACCCGGCTTGGGGCGCACGAAAGTGTTCTAGCCTGGGAAGAGCGACGGATGCGCCGCGAAGTTCGAGCGACCGCTAACCGGCTAGCGAATTTTGATGATGCCAACCTTCGTCGGTCAGCGCGCGCCGCCGTAGCGGCCTCGGCTCGAGTTCAACGTGCCATGGAGATTTTGGGTCCTCAAATCCCAGATCACCTAAAGGAGGCTGGGGAACTTCGGATAAATCACGGCCAGGCCAGCCTTGAGGAGCTCGGTTCATTGGCCACGCCGCCAATGACAAAAGATGCAATTGCTGGCCGGATTCGCCGCCTGTTGGCGATGGCTGATAAGCGCGCCCATGATCTTGGAATCCCAGATACCGAGGCGGGGCTGAGCCCGGATCTGCTTAACTAGCCAGTTCTGCCGTGTTCACCACCCGTTAAGAGGCGGCTGATAGGCTTGCCCCATCACAAAGTTGTGGTCTCTACCCAGGTCGGACTTTTCTAAGTCCCCCTTTCCTGTCCGCTTACGGACAGCATCGACGAAGCGAGGATTATTGTGGTTCGTGTTGGAATTAATGGATTTGGTCGAATTGGTCGTAACTTTTTTCGCGCTGTGTTGGTCTCCGGCGCCGATATCGAGATCGTCGGTATCAATGATCTAACAGACAACGCCACCTTGGCTCACCTTTTGAAATATGACTCAATTTTGGGGCGCTTGGGCTTGCCAGTTAGTTATACCGAGGATTCGATCACCGTGGGCGATAAGACCATTCGGGTCTTCGCTGAACGAGATCCCGCTAACCTGCCTTGGGGCGAGGTTTCGGCAGATGTCGTAATCGAATCAACCGGCCACTTCACAAAAGCTGCCGACGCGAAGAAACACATAGCTGCCGGTGCCAAAAAGGTAATCATTTCGGCTCCAGCCACCGACGAGGACATCACCATCGTGATGGGTGTAAACGACGGACAATACGATCCAGCTAATCACCACGTCATTTCGAATGCCTCTTGCACAACAAATTGCTTGGCACCAATGGCCAAGGTTCTAAATGATGAGTTCGGAATTGTTCGAGGCTTGATGACAACTATTCACGCCTATACCAACGATCAAGTTATTTTGGATTTCCCTCACAAGGACCTGCGTCGCTCACGTGCCGCCGCTCTTTCGATTATTCCAACCTCTACTGGTGCGGCCAAGGCAATCAGCTTGGTGCTGCCAGAACTCAAGGGCAAGTTGGACGGATTCGCTATGCGCGTTCCAGTTCCGACTGGTTCCGCAACCGATCTAACCGTTGAGCTTGCGCGTGAAGTAACGGCCGCCGAAATCAATGCTGCGATCAAGAAGGCCGCCGATGGTCCACTAAAGGGCTACCTTTCTTATACCGAAGATCCAATCGTCTCTGCAGATATCGTGACCGATCCCAGCTCATGTATCTTCGATGCCGGTTTGACCAAGGTAATTGGCTCTACCGCCAAGGTTGTTGGTTGGTATGACAACGAATGGGGTTATTCCAATCGCCTAGTTGATCTAATTGGTCTAGTAGGTAAATCGCTCTAATGAATATTCCTACCCTCGAATCTCTCGAAGTTGGTGGGAAGCGAGTTCTACTTCGTTGTGATCTAAATGTTCCGCTCAAAGAGGGCGTAATAACAGATGATGGACGAATTCGTGCTTCGCTACCAACCATTAATTATTTAATCGAACAAGGTGCTGGGCTGGTAATAACAGCACATTTAGGTCGGCCAAAGGGAGAGCGCAAGCCCGAACTTTCATTGGCCCCGATTGCACTTCGATTAGGCGAGCTCTTGGGTCGGCCGGTTAAATTCTCAACTGAGATTGTCGGAACCGCAGCTTCGGCTGCGGTCTCCGAACTACAAACCGGGGAAGTCTTACTTCTAGAAAATATCCGCTATGAGGCTGCCGAGACCAGCAAAGAAGAGTCAGAGCGGTTGGCTCTTGCCCAAGTACTTGCTTCTTACGCTGATTTCTTTGTTAGCGATGGCTTTGGCGCTGTGCATCGCAAACATGCCTCGGTTTATGATGTCGCAAAGCTACTTCCGCATGCAGCTGGCTATTTAGTTGCTGCCGAGGTCGAAGTATTGAAGAAATTAACAGTAGATCCAGCGCGACCTTACGGTGTTGTTCTAGGTGGTGCCAAAGTTTCCGACAAGATTGGCGTTATCTCCAATTTGCTCGAGAAAGTAAATACGTTGGCAATTGGTGGCGGCATGCTCTTCACCTTTCTGGCAGCCCAAGGCAAGGAGATCGGAACTTCGCTAGTTGAAGTTGATTCGATTCCAACAGTCCAAAAATTATTAGTTCGAGCCAACGAATTGGGCGTAACGATTTTGCTGCCGACCGACATCGTCGTGGCCCCGACATTTTCCGCCGAAGCCACCCCAACCATTGTTTCGGCTGATGCAATTCCCGCTGATCAAATGGGCCTCGACATTGGTCCAGAAACTGCCGCCGCCTTCGCCGCTGCGATCAAGGAATGTAAGACCGTATTTTGGAATGGTCCGATGGGCGTCTTTGAATTTCCAAACTTTGCCGCGGGAACTAAAGTGGTGGCACAGGCGCTTACTGAAGTTTCTGGAATCTCGGTAGTAGGTGGCGGCGATTCAGCCGCAGCCGTTCGTAAATTAGGTTTTAACGATAACCAATTCGGATACATCTCAACCGGTGGTGGCGCCTCTTTGGAATACCTTGAAGGTAAAGAACTTCCAGGATTGATCGCCTTACAAAATTAATTTTCATCAATCGAACTAATAGGAGTATCAGATGCGTAAACCTTTAATCGCCGGAAATTGGAAGATGAACCTCAATCACCTCGAGGCGATTGCAGTCACCCAGAAACTTTCCTATTCCCTTGATGATAAAGATTTTGATGCCGTTGATGTAGTGGTTATCCCACCTTTCACCGACATTCGTTCGGTCCAAACATTGATTGATGGCGATCGCCTTCGATTGCAATACGGTGCCCAAGATTTGTCGCCCGATGTTTCAGGCGCTTTCACAGGTGATATCTCCGGCAGCATGTTGAATAAGCTGGGCTGTAGTTTTGTAGTCATCGGTCATTCGGAGCGCCGCGCTATCCACCAAGAGAGTGATGAACTAGTCAATCGAAAGATTAAGGCAGCGCTAGCCAACGAGCTAACACCAATCTTCTGCGTTGGCGAAGAACTCGCAATCAGAGAAGCTGGCAGCCATGTTGCCCACGTTCTTGGTCAAATCCGAAATGGTCTAAAAGGTTTCCATAAGCCCGATTTGAAGAAGATTGTCTTTGCCTATGAACCTGTTTGGGCAATTGGTACGGGCAAGACCGCGACACCTGAAGATGCCCAAGAAGTCTGCGCCGCAATTCGCGTGGAACTTGCTCAAATTGGCGGTGAAGAGATCGCTGCTGCCGCTCGAATCCTCTATGGCGGTTCGGTTAAGTCGGGAAATACCGTGGAAATCATGAAGCAACCCGATGTGGATGGCGCTTTGGTAGGCGGAGCCAGCCTGGATCCCGAAGAATTTGCCCGGATCGTGAAGTTTCATACCGCAATATAGGTCTGCCGGGCGGTGTATCCTGACCCTCTTGCCATGACTACTTAGTGTCTGGTTATTGTCCGGCTTTTAGCTCGCCCCGAATTGATTTGGAGAGATTGTGGTTTTAGCACTGTCGATACTGCTAGTCATCACTAGCGTCCTTATGATCATGCTCGTCCTCCTTCATAAAGGAAAGGGCAGCGGACTCTCTGACCTCTTCGGTGGTGGTATCTCTTCTACTTATGGTGGCTCTTCGGTCGTAGAACGAAACTTAGACCGAATCACCATCGTTGTCGGCGGCCTCTGGTTCGCTGGCGTTATTGCCTTGAGTCTGGTCTTAAAGAAGTAAAACTTTCATTTTGGTTTAGTCGGTTCATACAGCAGTTTTAGAAAAAGGGGTCCAAATTATGGGTAGCGCAATCCGCGGTAGTCGAGTCGGCGCAGGTCCTATGGGCGAAGCTGAGCGTGGCGAAGCAATTCCACGTTTTCGCGTCTCTTACTGGTGTGCCAATGGCCATGAAACCCGACCCTCTTTCGCCGAAGATGGCACTGTTGTAGTCCCAGAGGAATGGGACTGCCCTCGATGTGGTTTCCCAGCTGGCTTAGATAAAGATAAGCCGCCAATGCCAGTTAAGAATGAGCCATACAAGACCCACTTGGCCTACGTAAAGGAACGTCGCACTGAGGCGGAAGCGGAGAAGATTTTGGCCGATGCCTTAGCAAGGTTGCGCGGCGAGGACTAAACCTTTGTCCCAAGCACCATCCCGAAAGATAGTTGACCTCAGCCATGCCATTCGCGAGGGTTTGATTACCTATCCAGGGCTGCCATCGCCAGTGATCACCCCCCATTTAACGCGCGAAGCTGCAATCAAAATTTATGCTGCTGGAACCACCTTCGCCATGGATTTGATCACGATGATCGGCAATACCGGCACCTATCTCGATTCTCCTTTCCACCGCTACTCCGACGGCGCCGATTTGGCTGGCCTAAAGATTGAGACCTTAGTCGAATTAGAAACTGAAGTCTTTGATTTTTCGGCAGCCTCTTCCCGCGGTATCGAAGCTTCGCAACTTGTCGGGCGCGAGATTTCGGGCAAGGCGGTTCTGCTTTACACCGGTTGGGATAAATACTTTGGCGAGCTTAGTTACGCCAAGAGCGCTCCCTATCTTTCAAAAGGTGGCGCCGAATTTTTAGTTAAAAGTGGCGTGGTTTTGGTTGGGATCGATTCCTTGAATATTGACGATACTGAAAGCGGGGGAGAGCGACCGGCTCATAGCCTCTTGTTGGGCGCTGGAATTCACATCGTTGAGCACCTGACAAATTTAGGTCAGCTACCAGCTACCGGTGCTCGATTTACCGCGGCACCACCAAAGGTCGAAGGATTTGGAACTTTTCCAGTTCGAGCCTTCGCCACATTCAGCGAAGATTAAATCGAATTTAGCGCAAGCAGTAGTTGACCGATTGCTTGATCCCGATCTTTGAGGTGAATTCGAAGTAAGGGAAAGTTTCGGCTGCGCAACGCTTCACCATCGCCGAGCGCTTGCGCCATAAGCAGAGTATGAAAACTGAATTCTTTTCCTGGAATCGCTAGATCGGAATAGTTTTCGCCCGTTATCTGCAGGAAGGCGCCGTTGTGTTGGCCACCTTTGTGAAATTGGCCAGTTGAATGCAGAAAACGTGGACCCCAACCGAAGGTGACGGCGCGCTTTACCCGAGCAGCAATTAAGGAACGCGAGTTAGTTATCTCGTCGTCGATACCACGAGCCAGATAGGCCATTACCGAAACATAGTGTGAGTCAGCGGCAAAGAAATCAGTTAACTGTCCGCTAAGAGATTGTGCCTTTGAATCAGAGAAAATTTGGAATAATTCATCCTCATAAGCTGGAGCGGGCTGTTGAACTGCGCCATCGCTCCACTGTGAAAGCAGCGTTCCGGTTCGCTCTTTGGCTTCAGTGACATTTGGTTGATTGAATGGATCAACATCAAGAGCCCGGCAAAGCAGCGCCGTTACCCACTCCCAGAGAATGAAGTGCTCTCCGAGGGAGGCCATTACAACTAGATCCGCTTTTTCATTAGGCGAAAAACCAATTGTTACCGTGGGCCCGGAGGTAGGGGCGGTGGCACTTTCAATTACAACAGGTAGGCGACCGCGTTGGTTCTTTCCGGTGGATTCGGCAATTAACTGTTCGATCCAATCCGAGATCCCAGGAACTTTTGAGCCAGCATCAAAGAAGGAGGCGGCCTGTTCGCTTTGGGTAAAGAGCAACGTCGCCAAAGTTATGGCGGCGGAGTTCGCATCCGTAAAGTGGCTGGCAGCTGCCGCGGCATCGTCCAAAAGAACCGAGACGTCGACACCAAGAAGTGCCGCTGGCACCAATCCAAAGGCACTGAGTGCGCTATAGCGACCGCCAACACTGGGATCGGCGTTAATGGTCCGAAAGTTGTTGGCCCGAGCATCAACATCAAGAGGGGAGCCGGGGTCAGTAACGATAACCATGTGTTCGATAGGCGAAAGGCCGGCCTCAGAGAAGAGCTGAGTAAATAACGCGCGTTGTGAAGCGGTTTCGATTGTTGATCCAGATTTGGATCCAACAACAACGACAGTATTTCGTAGGTCGGCCGGAATGGCTGCTCGAATTTGATCCGGGTCGGTTGAATCCAATACCGACAACTTCTTTTTGAAGGTCTTCGCAATTACCTCAGGAGCAAGTGATGACCCACCCATGCCACAGAGAATCACATTGGTCAATTCAGTTGATCTGGCCCAAGCACTGAGCGCATCTAGTTCTGGAAGTAGATCTCTGGATGCTGTAGGTAAGTCAATCCAATTCAATCGGTTAGCAGCTTCTGCTTCCGCTTCTGGACCCCAAAGAGTGAAATCCTTGGCACCGAGTCTTGTCGCAGCTGCTAGGAGATCTAAGTAGACCGGCGAATTGGTAACTAATTTTGTAAGCGCTGGACCGGAAATTTCAATACTCATTCAGTGACCTCTTTTGGTTGGAGAACTTTAGATACGTTCGCCAGAAGTTCTCTCCAGGCGTTGGCGAATTTTGCGACCCCATCATCTTCCAGATGACGAACAACGGCATTGAAATCAACGCCGGCTAATGCTAATTCCTTAAAGGTGTCGTTAGCGGCGGCGAAGTTTGCGGTGATGGTGTCGCCTCTAACAGAGCCGTGGGCGCGGACTTCATTCATGGTCCCTTCCGGCATGGTGTTTACACAATTGGCGGCAACCAGTTCGATCACGTATCTCGTGCTGTCATAAGACTTATCCTTGACGCCAGTTGATGCCCAAAGCGGACGCTGCAAATTGGCACCTGAAGCCAACAACTTATGCCAGCGTTGCGATGCGTTTACTTTCAGGAAAGCTTCATATGCCAGTTGCGCATTGGCAATTGCGGCCCTGCCCCGCAATTGCGAGTTGGGATGGGAAATATCAAGTTGGCGATCAATCTCAGTATCGATTCGACTTACAAAGAAGGAGGCAACCGAATGGATATCGGAGATTGAACTGCCATTGGCGATGCGGCGCTCTAGACCCCGAAGATAGGAGTCAATAACTAGGCGATACCGATCTACCGAGAAAATTAAGGTGACATTTACGCTAATTCCCTGAGCGGTCAATTCCTCAATCGCAGGGAGACCTTCAACGGTTGCTGGAACTTTAATTAGCAAGTTTGGTCGAGCCACCAACTCCCACAACTGCTTTCCGCGAGCTACAGTCCCCGATGTGTCGTAAGCAAGATCCGGATCCACTTCAATACTGACCCGGCCATCCACGCCATTACTTGTTTCATATGTGGCGCTGAAGAGATCACAGGCTGCGCGAACATCATCGGTAGTTAAAGTTGTAACAATTTGGTTCAGATTGGCGCCGGCTTTAGCCAAACCTTCGATATCAGCTTGGTAGCGAGTGGATCCGGCGATCGCCGCCGAAAAAATGCTGGGATTGGTAGTTACTCCAACCACATGCGAATTCGAAATTAGTAGCGCCAATGAACCGGTCTCGAGGCGATCGCGCGATAAATCGTCCAGCCAAATTGCTACGCCGGCGCTAGAAAGTTCCGCCAAATTATCGGATGCGATTGAATCGCTCATTGTTCCTCCTGAAATTATTTAGTGCGGGCGATTGAATTCTTGGCAGCCATAACCGCATTTGATGCAGTAAAGCCAAATTCTTTAAATAGCAGATTGGCATTTGCCGAAGCGCCGAAGTGATTGAGTGAGATTATTTCTCCGGCGTCGCCGACATACTCTCGCCAACCTTGTGAAACTCCAGCTTCAATGCTGACTCGAGCTTTTACATAAGGCAGAAGGACCTCATCGCGATAGCTTTGAGGTTGCGCCTCGAACCACTCCAGACTCGGTGCGCTGACGATCCGAGCCGCAATATGCTCCTCCGCCAATAGCGCAGCGGCGGCAACGGCAACTTGGACCTCGGAACCGGTAGCAATAAAAATTACATCGGGACTTTGAACTTGTGGGTTCAGAACATAGGCACCTTTTGCTACCCCATCGGCGCTGGCGAAAATTGATCGATCGATGGTCGGCAAATTCTGTCGACTGAGGGCCAATCCGGTCGGCTTTGCCAATCGGAGGATTTCGCGCCACGCGACGGCAGTTTCATTGGCATCAGCGGGTCGTACGACCGCTAAATTGGGGATGGCGCGTAGCGCAGCTAAATGTTCTACAGGTTGATGGGTAGGTCCATCTTCGCCTAATCCAATTGAATCGTGAGACCAAACAAAGGTCACCGGCAAATTCATCAGCGCCGCAAGTCGAACTGCGCCACGCATGTAATCGCTGAAAACTAAGAAGGTACCGCCAAAGGGTTTTGTAAGACCGTGCAATGCGATGCCATTTAAGAGGGCGCCCATTGCGTGCTCTCGAATACCAAAATGGATAATGCGGCCGTATGGATTTGCATCCTTCATTTCACTAGCAAGCGGCAGAAAAGAACCGCCGCCTTCAATTGTGGTGTTATTACTCTCGGCTAAATCAGCAGAACCACCCCAAAATTCTGGGAGTACCGCCGCCAGCGCATTGATAACTTTTCCGGAGGCGGCTCGAGTTGCAAGATCTTTTCCAGCCTCAAATTGCGGAATCGCGCTCTCCCAACCTGCTGGCAGCTCATGCTTTCGCAATCTAGAGAGCAAGCTTGCTCGCTCTGGATTTGCACTCTGCCAGATTTCAAATTTTCCCTGCCAAGTGGCGCGAAGTTGAGCGCCACGCTCTTTCACGTCGCGCGCATGTGCCAGAGCTGAATCTGAGACATAAAATGAAATAGCTGGATCTAAACCCAGTTCAATCTTTGTGGCTGCCACTTCTTCAGGACCAAGGGCAGAGCCATGTGATTTAGAGGTCCCGCGAGCGTGCGGAGCCGGCCAAGCGATCACGGTTTTTAGCCGAATCAGTGTTGGCATGCGAGATTCATTTTCGGCTTCAATCATGGCTCGCTCTAACGCTTCGCGATCAATATTTCCATCAGCAAGTGCGGCGACTTCAATGACGTTCCAGCCATAAGCTCGATATCGGGCACCGACATCTTCAGTGAATGCCACATGAGTGTCGCCTTCAATTGAAATTCGATTGTCATCGTAAATAACTTTTAGATTGCCAAGCGCCTGTGTTCCAGCGATTGATGAAGCTTCGGAACTAACACCTTCCTGTAAGTCACCATCGGAGCAGATCACCCAAATGTTGTGATCAAATAGTTCGGTTTCACCTTCTGGATCAAATAACCCTTTTTCGTAACGAGCGGCCATAGCCATGCCAACGCCATTTGAAATACCAGCGCCAAGTGGACCAGTGGTCGTCTCAACCCCAAGAGTGTGCCCAAATTCGGGGTGGCCTGGTGTTAAAGAATTATGGGTTCGGAATGCTTCCAGATCGGAAAGCTCTAGTCCGTAACCTGACAAGTAAAGTTGAATATAGAGCGTTAGTGACGAGTGGCCACAAGAGAGAATAAATCGATCCCGACCAAGCCATTGTGGGTCAGTTGGATCGTGGCGCAGGAACCGTTGGAAGAGCGTGTAAGCAACGGGCGCGAGGGCCATTGCAGTGCCGGGGTGACCATTGCCCACTTTTTGAACCGCATCCATTGCCAGCGCCCGACTTATAGTGACGGCTTGGTCATCCAACTCTTGCCAGGAAGTGCGTTTCATTTAACTAGTCCATTTCCACGTGTGAATTTGTTGCTGCTAGTTTGCTTCGAACGATCAAGTTCCACATTGCTACCCAAACTAATCCAGAGCCTAAAAGATGCGTTGCCACAATTAACTCTGGCAATTTGGTGAAATACTGAATATAGCCAATCGTTCCTTGAGCCAGCGAAACAAATAAAAACAACCTAAGTTGTTTCCCAAAGACCGCCTTGGCTTCAATGTTTTCACTTACTTTAACAATCAAAAGTAAACCTAGCGTTAACGAAATCAAAGCGATTACCGCGTCAGCGTGAATCCAAGAGATGGTTCTGGGATCAATCCCAAATCTTCGCGCCTTGATATCACCCGCATGTGGTCCGCTTCCGGTTACGACAGTTCCCAAAACGATCACCAATAATGTAAGTAGCGCCAGGCCGCGCGAAAGCTGGAAACTCATTCGCGTAATTTCTACGCGTTCTTTGCCCGCCATCAATTGCCGCAATGAGACCGAACCCGCAATTAGTGCAACCGTCAACAAGAAATGGCCAGCGACTGGAATCGGATTTAAGTGAGTCAGAACAGTGATTCCACCCAAAACTCCCTGCCCTAGGATTCCGAGAATTTGAAGAGCGGCTAACAACTTAATTCGACGGTATTTCAGTCGAGATTTTCCCCATTTAATAGCGCCAATTAAGGCAGCTAGCGCGACAAAAAAGAGAACAAAGGTTAAAAGGCGATTAGTGAATTCAATCCAAGCGTGCAATTGTCCCTGAACTTGATGGGGGACCGGCTTAAAGGAACCGGGCGTACATTGCGGCCAAGTTGGACACCCGAGGCCAGATCCGGTCAGCCGAACCGCTCCGCCGGTAACGATTAGGGCCACTTGAAGAACGACTAATGCGGTAAAGATCAGGCTGGAGATGAGCACGAGCGTAAGCCTATGGGCAAGCGGGGTAGGTGCCACTCATGGCAACAAGAAGAGCTCAAGTGGCGAAATTTGGCGAATTACGCAACACTTATGTTGTGAAAAACACCGGCAAGCTTGTGGGGAGCGTAATGGAGCCCGATCGCACCCGCGACCAGCTGGCTCGTCGCATCCTCGAAGCGGGACCGGCTACTGCGGTAGAACTCGCCGATTTCCTGGCTATTACGCCAGCGGGAATTAGGCGACATCTGGACGCACTTGTGGCAGAAGGCGTATTAACCGCCAGGGAGCCACACCAAACCAGCAGTAATTTACGTGGCCGTGGTCGCCCCGCCAAAGTATTTGTTATGACCGACCTCGGACGCGAGACCTTTGAGCATTCATATGATGATCTAGCGGTTTCCGCCCTGAAATTTATGGCTTCAGCCGGTGGTGCAACCCTAGTAACCGAATTTGCTCAATCTCGAGCGGTTGATATCGAACGTCGAGCCAGCGCCGCTACCGCCGCTTCAAAATCTGCGACGAATCGAGTTCAGGCGCTCGCCGCTTTTTTAACCGAAGAAGGCTTTGCTGCTACTGCGCGCTCGCGCGGTAATGGCGAAGAGATCTGCCAAAATCATTGCCCGATCGCTCACGTGGCGGCGGAATTTCCCGCCCTCTGTGATGCCGAAACTGAGGCGCTCTCTCGAGTCTTGGGAACTCACGTGCAACGACTGGCGACTATTGCCCACGGCGATGGCGTCTGCACCACATTCATCCCGCAGTCAGCTTCAACGCGCGAAACTTTATCTGCACAAAACCTTACTCCAGCTGGAAAGAGAGCTAACTAATGAGCGATACCACCATCAACCCGGATCTAGCTTCCCACCCGGAACTTGCCGGCATCGGTACCTACGAGTATGGATGGTCAGATAGTGATGCGGCTGGAACGAACTCGCGACGCGGGCTGAACGAAGAGGTTGTGCGAGATATCTCCGCTAAAAAGAGCGAGCCGCAGTGGATGCTCGATTTACGCCTAAAAGGTTTGAATTTATTCGATAAGAAGCCGATGCCCACATGGGGATCAGATCTTTCTGGAATCTTTTTCGACACCATCAAGTACTTCGTTCGCTCCACCGAGAAGCAGGCCACCTCTTGGGAAGATCTGCCGGAAGACATTCGCAATACCTATGATCGCCTGGGAATTCCAGATGCCGAAAAGAATCGACTCGTTGCTGGTGTAGCAGCCCAATACGAATCCGAAGTTGTTTACCATTCAATTCGTGAAGATCTAGAACAGCAAGGCGTTATTTTCGTTGACACGGACTCCGGTCTAAAACTTCATGAAGAACTTTTCAAAGAGTACTTTGGCACCGTAATTCCAGTGGGCGATAACAAATTCGCAGCGCTAAATACCTCAGTTTGGTCGGGTGGATCCTTTATCTATGTTCCAAAGGGCGTTCATGTTGATATTCCACTACAAGCCTATTTCCGAATTAATACCGAGAACATGGGGCAGTTTGAGCGTACTTTGATTATTGCCGACGAAGGTTCTTACGTACATTATGTCGAAGGTTGCACTGCTCCGATCTACAGTTCAGATTCGCTGCATTCAGCGGTAGTTGAAATCATTGTAAAAAAGAATGCTCGCGTCCGTTACACCACCATTCAAAACTGGTCTAACAATGTCTATAACTTGGTCACCAAGCGCGCTGTTTGTGCTGAAGGTGCCACCATGGAATGGATCGATGGAAATATCGGTTCAAAGGTCACCATGAAATATCCAGCTGTTTTCCTTATGGGCCCACACGCCAAAGGGGAGACCCTTTCAATTGCCTTCGCTGGCGAAGGCCAACATCAAGATGCCGGCTCAAAAATGGTTCATGCCGCGCCATATACCTCTTCAACTATCATCTCTAAATCGGTTGCCAGAGGCGGCGGGCGTACCTCCTATCGCGGGCTAGTGCAGATTCAAGAAGGCGCACACCACTCAAAGTCAACGGTTAAGTGTGATGCCCTTTTGGTCGACACAATTTCGCGCTCCGATACTTATCCGTATGTTGATATTCGCGAAGATGATGTCTCTATGGGACATGAAGCAACAGTTTCAAAGATTAGCGATGACCAACTCTTCTATCTAATGTCGCGCGGACTCAGCGAAGATGAGGCAATGGCCATGATTGTTCGAGGTTTCATTGAACCAATTGCGCGGGAGCTTCCAATGGAATATGCCCTTGAACTAAATCGACTTATTGAGCTTCAAATGGAAGGCGCTGTTGGTTAATGTCTACCCTAACTACAAATTTCTTGGCTCCCTCTGGCAGGGAAGAAGCGTGGCGGTTTACCCCGCTATCTCGACTCGGTGGACTTCACGATCCAGCTGTTGAGGTGCGAGATGTCATTTCGCTTAATGGTCAAGAGTTTTCCGCCGGAGTAACTTTGAAAAAAGTCGCATCAGAGGCTCAACTTCCAGTTTCGCAGACCGATGACATCGTTATCAAAAGGATTCGCGAAGGCATTTCCGAAGTTTTAGTTTTGGAAATTGCCAGAGATTGCGAAATTGCCGAACCAATCAAATTGGCGCGCAACAACAACGGATTTGAACCACAGCTTGCACGAAGCGTCATAAAAGTTGGTGCCAACTCTCAAGCCACTCTAATTATTGAAAACCTCGGATCTGCAATCCTTGCCGAGGAGATCGAAATCATTCTCGAACCAGGAGCTAACTTCACCTTCATAACACTTCAAGAGTGGGAGAACGATTCGGTTCACGTTGGCCGCCACCATGCCGTTATTGGGAAGGATGCCACCTTCACTTCATTCGTGGTTACTGTCGGGGGTTCTGTAGTCCGGCTACTCCCAACTGTTGAGTACGCCGGCCCTGGTTCCAGCGCCGAACTAAACGGCGTCTACTTTGCAACGCACGGTCAGCATCTTGAGCATCGAATTCACGTCGACCATAACCTTCCCAAAGCGAAGTCTCGAGTAAATTACAAAGGTGCTCTGTCTGGCTTAAATGCGCACACCGTTTGGATTGGCGATGTCTATATTCACGCCGCTGCCGAAGGAACCGACACCTACGAATTGAATCGAAACCTTCTGCTCTCCGACGGTGCTCGTGCAGATTCGGTACCGAACCTTGAGATCGAAACCGGCGAGATTGTCGGCGCTGGTCATGCCAGCACAACTGGGCGCTTTGATGACGAACAACTCTTCTATTTAGAGAGTCGCGGTATTCCAGCCGAGATTGCTCGTCGCCTCGTTATTCGTGGCTTCTTCGCTGAGATTATCTCCAAGATTCGAATCGAAGCAATTGAAGAACGCTTAATGGCGCGAATTGATAATGAACTCGCAAGAGTGGGTGAGTAAGTGAGCAGCATTCAACTTTCTACCTTATCTGAAGGCAAGCCAACGAAAATTCAAGTCGATGGTGACCCAGTTTGCGTTGCGTTAATCGGTGATGAAGTTTTTGCGATCGGAGATACCTGCAGCCATTCTGAGGCTTCGCTCTCTGAAGGTGAAATCTCTGGCTATAAAATCGAATGTTGGTTACATGGCGCTGAATTCGATCTGCGCACCGGCGATGCACTAACTCCGCCTGCAACTATGCCTGTGAAGAAATATGACGTGACCCGAGATGGCGAAACCATCAACATTCGAAAGACTAAGTGAGGAAAGCATGAGCACACTAGAGATTAAGAACTTGCAGGTATCGGTTGCGACTGAGGCGGGCTTTACCGAAATCTTGCGCGGCGTTGATTTGACGATTAAGTCAGGTGAGACTCACGCAATCATGGGACCTAACGGTTCTGGTAAGTCGACCCTGGCTTACTCAATCGCAGGGCACCCTAAGTACACCATTACCGGTGGCTCGGTGACCTTAGATGGTCTGGATGTTTTGGCCATGAAGGTAGATGAGCGCGCAAAAGCTGGCTTGTTCTTGGCTATGCAATATCCAGTCGAGGTACCAGGCGTATCGGTCTCCAACTTTCTTCGCACAGCGGTCACCGCTATCCGAGGCGAAGCTCCAAAGGTTCGAACTTGGGTTGGCGAAGTAAAGAGTGCCATGACCGAACTAAATATGGATCCGGCCTTCGCCGAGCGCAATGTAAATGAGGGTTTCTCGGGCGGGGAGAAGAAGCGGCATGAGATTTTGCAGCTTGAATTGTTGAAGCCAAAGATCGCAATCTTGGATGAAACCGACTCCGGACTTGATGTTGATGCTTTGCGCATCGTCTCCGAAGGCGTAAATCGCGTAAAGGAAAATAGCGAGCTCGGAATTATGCTGATCACTCACTACACCAGAATTCTTCGCTACATAAAGCCCGACTTTGTTCACGTCTTCGCGAATGGTCGAATCGTCGAAGAAGGCGGACCGGAACTCGCTGACAAGCTAGAAGAGAATGGCTACGCCGAGTATATCTCTGCCTAACTTATGAATAATCAAATCTTTGACGCCGAAGTGATCAAACGGGATTTCCCGATCTTTGATCGCAAAGTTCGCGGTGGTCTGCCCCTAGTCTTTTTAGATAGCGGGGCGACCAGTCAAAAGCCACGAAGTGTCTTAGATGCTGAACGACATTTTTACGAATTTACTAATGCCGCAGTAAACCGAGGTTCTTATCTTTTGGCTGAAGAAGCTAATGAAGCTTATGAAAATGCCAGAGCCACGGTTGCCGAATTTCTAGCAGCGGATGTAAATGAAATAATCTTCACTAAGAGCGCTACCGAATCGCTTAACTTATTGGCTTATTCGTTTGGTAACGCTGAACCCGGCTCAAAACTTGCCCTTAAACCCGGAGATTCGATCGTAGTTTCCGAAATGGAACATCACGCAAATTTGATTCCATGGCAACAATTGGCAAAACGAACTGGAGCAACCCTTTCTTGGTTTGCGCTAAAACAAGATGGCCGATTGGATTTGGATTCGATTGATCAAGTTATTACCGATCGAACGAAGATCGTTGCGATCACTCAGCAATCTAATGTCCTGGGAACCATCGTTCCGCTTGAAGCGATCGTTAAACGCGCTCACGAAGTCGGGGCCGTTGTTGTGCTGGATGCCTGCCAATCAGCGCCGCATTTTGCTATCGATGTAACCAAATTGGATGTGGATTTTTTAGCCTTTTCCGGTCACAAAGCGCTCGGACCTACTGGTGTTGGTGTGCTTTGGGGCAGATTCGAATTACTCGATCAAATGGCGCCCTTTCTCACTGGCGGATCGATGATTGAATCCGTAACGATGACTGACGCCACATGGGCCCCCGTGCCTCGAAGATTTGAAGCCGGGGTGCCCAATATGGCACAGGCAGTTGGATTAGCGGCGGCTCTAAAATATCTCACCGACATCGGCATGGATAGAATTCACAACCACGAGATGGCGCTTACTAAAAGTGCCCTTCTTCAAATAGCAGAAATCCCAGGCATTAAAGTAATCGGACCACAAGATACGAATTCTCGAGGCGGGGTCATCTCTTTTACCGTGGACCAGGTTCACCCGCACGATGTTGGACAGGTGCTGGATCAATATGGAATCGCAGTTCGTACTGGTCACCACTGTGCATGGCCATTGATGCGAAAGTTAAACGTAGTTGGCACCACCAGGGCATCTTTCTATCTTTACAACACAGAAGCAGATGTCTCGGCTTTGGTCGATGGCATCCGCCAAGTCCAGAAATATTTTAAGGTTTAATATGGAACTCGACTCGTTGTATCAAGAAGTGATTTTAGATCACTACAAGAAACCCGCCCACAAAGGGTTAGCGACCAAATTCAGTGCGCAAGTGCACCACATAAACCCAAGCTGTGGCGATGAAATCACGCTGAACGTCCTGCTCGAGGGCGAAGCAGTGAAAGATGTTAGTTGGGATGGCGTTGGTTGCTCGATATCGCAGGCCAGCACTTCGATCATGACCGAACTAATGATCGGCAAAAGTGTGGCCGATGCCTTTTCGATACTGGAGAATTTCATGACGCTTATGCAAAGCAAGGGCACCCAAAAAGGCGATGAAGAGGTTCTTGAGGATGCCGTTGCGCTAGCCGGAGTTTCGAAATTTCCCGCTCGAATCAAATGCGCACTGCTGGGTTGGATGGCATTTAAAGATGCAACCGCTCAGGGACTAATTCAGGATGCAGATCAGACAAAAGGAGAAGAATGAGTTCAAATCTAGCAAGCGTTGACGATGTCACTGAGGCAATGAAGGATGTCATCGACCCAGAATTGGGTATCAACGTTATCGATCTTGGGTTGGTCTATGACATGCGCATCGATGAGAGCAATGTTGTCATATTAGATATGACATTAACTTCTGCCGCATGCCCGTTGCAAGACGTAATTGAAGATCAAACTCACCAAGTTCTTCAGGACTTGGCTGCCGACGTCAAAATTAACTGGGTATGGATGCCGCCTTGGGGGCCGAACCGTATTACCGATGATGGCCGCGAGCAATTGCGGGCCATTGGGTTCACGGTTTAACTAATATCTCAGTTAAGGTCTAACTATGTCTATGCAAGGTAATTGGCAGGCGCTTCGCTCGCTCTCTTCTGATCAATCGATCAAGAATCAGAAGTTGAAGAGTGGAACCTTTCGGCGAATAGTCTCTTTTGCCAAACCATACAAATCTTCCCTTGCCATATTTCTTGTCACGGTTGTAATCGATGCCATGTTGGTGGTTGCAACCCCACTTCTACTTCGCGAGTTGATTGATAAAGGGGTCGCACCACATAACGGCTCTCTGGTTACCAAGTTAGCGATTATCGTTGGAGGCTTAGCGATATTGGATGCGATCTTCAATATGGCTGGTCGCTGGTTCTCAAGCCGGATCGGCGAGGGCTTAATCTACGATTTACGTACTCAAGTATTTGAACATGTGCAACGACAATCAATCGCTTTCTTCACCAGAACCCAGACTGGTGCGCTTATCGCTCGCCTCAACTCCGATGTGATCGGTGCCCAACAGGCATTTACCTCCACCCTATCTGGCGTAGTTAGCAACGCTCTTAGTTTGATTTTGGTGGCCGCCACCATGATCACGCTCTCATGGCAAATAACAGTCGTCTCGCTTTTTTTGCTCCCAGTCTTCCTCATCCCGACCAAATGGGTTGGCAGAAAACTTCAGAGTTACACCAGACAATCTTTCCAACTTAACGCCGAGATGTCAGCCACCATGACTGAGCGTTTCAATGTTTCAGGCGCACTCCTGGTATCGCTTTACGGAGATTCCAAAAGCGAACGTGATATTTTTTCCGCTCGCGCTCGAAGAGTTGCTGATATGGGAATCACAATTGCTCTTCTGAATCGCATTTTCTTTATTGCGTTGACTTCCATTGCGGCCGTTGCGACCGCAGTTGCGTACGGTATTGGCGGTCACCTTGCAATCTCTCAAAAGATTTCGATCGGCACCCTGTTAGCAATAACTGCCCTCCTGGCCCGACTTTATGGACCTATAACTGCACTTTCTAATGTTCGGGTAGATGTGATGACGGCTTTGGTCTCGTTTGAGCGAGTTTTTGAATTGCTAGATCTTGAGCCGATGGTTAAAGACTTGCCGACTGCGATGACTTTGGGCGAGGATCGACCAACAATTAAATTCAATGAAGTTAAATTTGCCTACCCGACGGCTGCTGAGATTTCTCTAGCTTCGTTAGAGATGGTTGCAAAAGCCGAAATGGTCGATAGCGGTCAAGTGCTTAAGGGAATTTCCTTTGAAGTAGAGCCCGGGTCGCTAACTGCGATCGTTGGCCCGTCTGGCGCTGGGAAAAGCACGATTTCAGGGCTAGTACCGAGACTCTACGATGTGACCGATGGATCGATATTAATAAATGGTGTTGATATTCGAAGCTATTCCATTAACTCTTTGCGTCACCAAATTGGCGTGGTCACGCAAGACTCTCACATGTTTCACGACAGCATTGCAGCCAATCTAAGGTATGCGAAACCAGATGCCACTGATGCCCAAATGCAGCAAGCATGTGAGTCCGCTCAAATTTGGGATTTTATTCAAAGCTTGCCCAATGGCTTCGACACCATAGTCGGCGAGCGAGGGCACCGCTTATCTGGCGGGGAAAAGCAAAGACTTGCGATCGCGCGGTTATTGCTGAAAGCGCCAAGCATTGTAATTTTGGATGAAGCAACTGCTCATCTGGATTCTGAGAACGAAGCGCTAGTCCAGGCAGCTCTGAAGAGTGCGCTAGTCAACCGAACCAGCATCGTGATCGCTCACAGGCTTTCAACTATTCAACAAGCCGATCAAATCTTAGTTCTTGAGAATGGCTTAATTGTCGAACGTGGTAAACACGATGAGCTGGTTAGCAAGAAGGGTTTGTACTTCGATCTTTATCAGAGACAATCACTTAGTTTCGCGGAAGAGCAAAATCCTTCCGACCAAAATTAGGCAGGCGAAGGCTAACCATTGCAAGGCGTAGGCGAAATGTGGCCCGCCAGTTAAATCTGGGAGCGTAATCGAAGTTAGCGGTGAAATTTTCGGATTCTCACTCGAAATAAGATCTACATAGTAGGGAAGGGCCGGCATCTTTTCTACGTTGGAAAGATCGACTGTTACACGTTTAGTTCCGGGCAATGCGAAAAGAGAGCCTTCGACTTGGCGGCTGATATCGTCAGCGCGAATACGAACCACTAACGAAGTCGGATCGTAAATAAGTGCTGGAACAATTGGCGCAATATTGGCCGCTACTCCCGCTTTTACCCAGCCACGATCGATCCAATAGTTCTTACCCGATGTTGCACTAAAAAGGTCTAATACCTCAAAGCCATAGCGACCTTCGAAGTAACGATTTCTAAGAAGGAGCTCGTGGCCGGGCAAGAACCTGCCATCAAGTTTCATTAGGCGCCACTGATTGGCAATTGGATCGCCGTTGGCAATGGTGGCTTCGTCTACAGCTGGATGCAATTGATTTTTGGTAATAATGCTGTTCTGGTTTGCCCGTGTTTGACCCTTATGAAATTGCCACTGTCCGGCGATGAGACATAGCCCAATCAGAACTAGCGCTACAAAACTTTGGAATAATCCGACGGGGGAGAAGAAGCGTCTCACCTAATTAATACTCTTTTGACTATCAATAATAATTGCTTCACCTCTGGAGGAGTTCTCTCGGCCAGCGTTGGCAACGACTACAGCCACATAAGGAAGTACTACCGCCCCGAAGAGTGCAATCCAACGGTATGGGCTGGGAAGCACGACAGTCAGGATAAAACAAAGCGTCCTGATCATCATCGATATGAAATACCGACGAGCCCTGCCGGCTTGATTGATTGTAAGCGACTCTTGTGCCGTGGTAATTGAGACCATTTCTGGCTCGTGTGGGGCGTTATCGCGCTTGAACATGTCTGAAGCCTATTGACTATGGGGAGACTTTTCTTTTTATGGCGGTGGCAGGCTTTGGGTACGCGTCGGTAACGGGTAAGTTCACCTCTTATGAACGCACCAGAGCAAGAGATTTCGCCTCGGGTCGTCTTAGTCACTGGCGGAAACCGAGGAATTGGACTGGCCATTGCCGAAGCATTTAAACTTTTGGGCGACACCGTGATAATCACCAATCGCAGCGGCACCGCCCCAGCGGGTTTGCTCGCGGTACAAATGGATGTCACTGACACCACTAGCGTGGATCTGGCATTCAAAGAGATCGAAGCAAATTACGGCTCCGTGGATATCTTGGTGGCGAACGCGGGTATAACCAGAGATGGTCTGGTGATGCGGATGAGCGATGAGGATTTCATTGACGTGGTCGATACCAATTTGACCGGTGCCTTTCGAGTGGCGCGTGCGGCAACGCGCGGAATGTTAAAGAAGCGCTCTGGTCGAATGATCTTTGTTGGTTCGGTCGTTGGTGCTTTGGGTTCAGCTGGTCAGGTTAATTACGCGGCTACTAAAAGTGGCTTAGTAGGGATGGCGCGATCCTTTGCGCGCGAACTTGGAAGTCGGGGGATTACCGCAAACGTTGTGGCCCCAGGTTTTGTCGAGACCGACATGACGGCAGTTCTAAGCGAAGATCGTCGGAAAGAAATAGTCGGGGCAGTTCCGCTGCAGCGACTCTGCACTCCAGCAGAAGTGGCAGGCGTCGTAACTTTCTTGGCAGCACCGGCTGCCAGTTACATCACCGGAGCGGTAATTCCAGTAGATGGCGGATTAGGAATGGGGCACTAAAGATGGGAATTTTGGCCGGCAAGAATATTTTGGTGACTGGAGTCCTTACCGACTCCTCAATTGCCTTTCACATCGCCCGACTTGCCCAAGAAGAAGGCGCAACCGTAATTCTTACCTCCTTTGGGCGGGCGTTGAGTTTAACCACTCGAATTGCCGCTCGACTTCCCGCTCCAGCACCAGTAATTGAACTTGATGTAACTAACGAAGCTCATTTGACCGAACTTGCGGCGAAGGTCAAAGAATTTGTTCCGCACCTAGATGGCGTGGTTCATTCAATTGGATTTGCACCCGAAGCGGCCTTGGGTGGAAATTTCCTAAATACCGTTTGGGAAGATGTGGCGGTAGCAGTTCATGTTTCGGCCTTCTCGCTCAAATCTTTGACGATGGCGGCAAGACCGCTTTTTACTGGTCCAAATGGGGCCAGCGTCGTGGGCATGGATTTTGATGCTCAGGTTGCTTGGCCAAAATACGACTGGATGGGTGTGGCGAAGGCGGCGCTAGAATCTACCTCCCGATATTTAGCTCGAGACCTCGGCAAGGAGAATGTCCGGATTAACCTAATTGCAGCTGGCCCAATTAAGACTATTGCCGCCAAATCAATCCCAGGTTTTGAACAGTTTGAGACAGTTTGGGATTCCAGGGCTCCGTTAAAGTGGGATGTGACCGACCCAATTCCAGCGGCCCAGGGCGCTGTCGCCTTGCTTTCGGATTGGTTCCCAAAGACCACAGGCGAGATCATCCATGTCGATGGTGGCGTCCACGCTATCGGTGGCTAACTCAGCTTGCCCCGTTTTCGCTTAATCATGGCTTTCGGGTACCCTAAGGCAACCAAGTGGAGTTAGCCGCTCCCACCTTCTCGCTTCTGGCGGACAGGTCATTTGAAGTTCGAAATAGGCTCTGGTTTAGCCAGGGTCTTTTATGAGCCTTTAATTGTGCGGCTGTCTCCTTTTGCCCTGAATAAGAATTCTTATCTCAGGTGTTCAACAAGGAAGGGGCAGTTATCAGCACCGAGCCACGTATCAACGATCGAATCCGGACTCCGGAAGTTCGTCTGATTGGTTTTGATGGAGAGCAAATTGGGGTTGTCGATATTGACACCGCATTGCGCATGGCAGAAGAGGTCGGACTAGACCTCGTCGAGATTGCTCCAGAAGCCAAACCTCCCGTTTGTAAAGTGATGGATTTCGGTAAGTACAAATACGAGATCGCACAAAAAGCACGTGAGGCCCGACAGAACCAGACCCACATTGTGGTCAAGGAGATGCGACTTCGACCAAAGATCGAGCCACATGATTATGAAACTAAGCGATCCCATATCGAAAAGTTTCTTAAAAGTGGCGACAAGGTAAAGGTAACTATTCAATTCCGCGGTCGCGAACAAGCTCGTCCCGAGATCGGGTATCGCTTGCTCATGAAATTGTCGGAGAGCCTTTCTGAAATTGCTTTCGTTGAGTTCGCCCCTAAACAAGAGGGTCGAAATATGACGATGGTTCTTGGTCCAGTAGTAAAGAAGAATCAGGCCGTTGCACAACAACGAGCCGCTAAGAAGAGCTCAGTTGTTGAAGAACCGAATTCCGAAAGCACGGAGAGCGAAGAAGTAAAGTAATTTTTAAGAGAACTTGTAATTGATCTACTAGAAAAGTCACGAGGTTAGGGAGCAACAGATGCCAAAGATGAAGACTCACAGTGGCGCCAAGAAGACATTCCGTCTTACTGGTACCGGAAAAGTCATGCACGAGCGCGCCGGCAAGCGCCACCTTTTGGAGCACAAGTCATCACGCGTGACTCGTCGACTCAGCAAGGATGCCACAGCAAGTGCTCCTTCATCAGTAACTGCAAAACGTATGCTCGGTTTGAAATAAGGACAGGGGAGAAATAGACCATGGCAAGAGTAAAACGTGGCGTCCATGCCGCCAAGAAGCGTCGTACAACACTAGAACGAGCTGCGGGTTATCGCGGTCAACGTTCGCGCCTATTTTCAAAGGCCAAGGAGCAGGTAACTCACTCCCTCGTCTACGCTTTCAACGATCGCAAAGATCGCAAGGGTGATTTTCGCAAACTTTGGATTCAGCGCATTAACGCTGGCGCCCGCGAAAATGGACTTACCTATAACCGCTTCATCCAGGGCCTTAAGGGTGCCGGAATAGAAGTAGATCGTCGCGTACTTGCTGAACTTGCAACCAACGAACCTGCCGCATTCGCGCAGTTGGTTGAAATTGCTCGCAAGCACGTAATCAATGCCTAATTCACTAATAACGAGCCTTCACTCTCCGCATGTCGAGAGGGTGAAGGCTCTTTTGGGTTCTCGAGGTAAAAAATTTCGACAGACCGATAAGGTCTTTATCGCCGATGGGTTGCAAACCGTTCGAGAAGCGTTCTCGCCGAAATTTCCGCAGGCGCCAAGAATTGAAAAGCTTTATGTCACCCAGGTTGGACTCGCAAAGTTAGAAGCCGAAATTTCTGATGAGTTATTAGATGCCGTTGATCTCTTTCCAGTCTCTGATGAGGTCATGGCGGCTATGGCCGATACCGAAAGCCCACAAGGGATCTTGGCTCTTTGCGCCTATACCGAATTCACACTTTATAAAATCGGCCAATTAGCTCCAAAACGCATCGCCTATTTTTGGGAGATTCAGGATCCGGGCAATTCCGGAACAGTGATCCGCACCGCCGATGCCTGCGGGTTTGATGCCGTGGTCTTCTCGCCGCGCAGCGTTGATACTTACAGCCCAAAGACAGTTCGCGCGACGGTTGGTTCGCTCTGGCACATTCCGGTAGTCGAGGGTATCGAGCTAACCGAGCTACTTGAATTCGCTACCGAAGGCGGTTTTATGACCACCGCCTTTGCTGGCGATGGCTCTCGAAGCATTCTTGATCTAGAAGCTTCAGCGAAAACCATTCTTATCTTCGGCAACGAGGCTCGGGGTCTTCCAGAACTTCCCGAATCGGTCGAACGGGTCAATATTCCAATGCTTGGTCATTCGGAGAGTTTGAATGTTGCCAGCGCCGCCGCGATTGCAATGTTTAATTGCGGGATAATTCAAGCCACGCCTAAATAGGACACTGCTAACCAGAGGCTATCGGTAGACTCCGCTCATTATGTCGCTTACAACTAGCTCTCTCGTTGCCGCCGCCGATTTGGCGATTACCGCCATCAAAAACGCAAAGAACCTTGAAGAGTTAAAAGCCGTTCGAATTGAACATGTTGGGGATCGCTCCGAACTCGCCAAGGCCAATCAAGCTTTAGCGACGATGCCCAAGGAAGATCGAGCCGAATTCGGCAAGATTATTGGAGTTGAGCGAGCTCGCGTGAATACTGTGTATGACGCTCGTGAAATCGAACTCGAAGTTGAGCGCGATCGGCGAATTTTAGAAGAGGAACGGGTCGATGTAACTCTTCCTGGTAGGCGTACTCCTGTTGGTGGATTACATCCACTTACAATTTTGACTAACGAAATTTCCGACCTATTTTTAGGAATGGGCTATCAAGTCGAAGAGGGTCCGGAACTGGAATCCGAGTGGTTAAATTTCGATGCCTTAAACATGCCAATCGATCACCCCGCACGAACTATGCAAGACACGTTTTTTGTCGAACCGCTAACCGCGCGATTAGTTTTGCGAACTCACACTTCACCGGTCCAAGTTCGTACCATGCTGCGCCAAGCGCCGCCGATTTACATTATCTGTCCAGGTCGCACCTATCGTGCCGATGAATTAGATGCCACTCATACGCCGGTATTCGGGCAAGTCGAGGGCTTAGTAGTAGATCGCGGAATCACGATGGCTGATCTAAAGGGAACGCTGGACCACTTTGCGCAAGCAATGTTCGGCCCCGAAGTAAAAACTCGACTTCGTCCTTCTTTCTTCCCATTCACTGAACCCAGTGCCGAAGTCGATTTCTTCTTTCAAGGCCGCTGGATCGAATGGGGCGGTTGTGGCATGGTCAATCCAAAAGTCCTGAAAGCCGCAGGTATCGACACCGAAGAATTCTCGGGTTTTGCATTTGGAATGGGGCTAGAGCGCACTCTTATGGTGCGTCATGGAATCACCGATATGCACGACATCGTTGAAGGCGATCTGCGCTTCACCCGACAATTTGGAACGGGTCGGGTATGAAAATTCCACTGTCCTGGTTACGGGAATTCACCCCGGTCCCATTTGATATTTCGATAACTGAGCTTGAGTCTGCCTTTGTAAATGTTGGCTTTGAAGTTGAAACCATTGATGTGACCGGTGCAGATCTGGTCGGCCCGCTTGTTGTTGCTCAAGTTAAAAGCATTGAACAACTTGAAGGGCTCAAGAAGCCGATTCGCTACGTCGCTCTTGATTGTGGCGAGGACCAACTTAGATACGTGATTTGCGGCGCCACAAATTTCGCAGTCGATGATTTGGTTGTTGCCGCATTGCCCGGCGCAATTTTGCCAGGCGATTTTACAATTTCTGCCCGAGAGACTTACGGCAAGACCAGCAACGGCATGATCTGTTCCGCCAAAGAACTTCGCATTAGCGAGGATCATGCTGGGATTATTGTGTTGGCTCCGGCTAGTGCGAGCGTCGGCGAAGACGCGATCTCGTTGCTTCAAATCAAGGATGTAATAATTGATCTTTCGATTCTGGCCGATCGGGGTTATGCCCTCTCTGCTCGCGGACTAGCTAGAGAGCTAGCGGCCGCACTTGGATTGCCTTATAACGACCCGGCCAAATCAGTTGATGCATCTAAGTACGCGATCGGCACCGCGGGAGTTCAGGCAATCATCGAGGATCCAACAGCGGTATCAGTTATCTACCTCAGAACCGTTACTGGATTCGATACTGCCGCACAAACACCCATCTGGATGCGACGTCGAATTGAAAAGTGTGGCATGCGCTCGATCTCTTTGGCTGTTGATGTTACCAACTACGTAATGCTTGAACTCGGTCAGCCGCTTCACGCTTTTGACCGCGATAAAATTGATGGCGCTTTGCATATTCGTAGAGCTGGTTCTGACGAAAATCTAGAAACTCTCGATGGCCAAACTCGGAAATTGAATCCCGATGACTTATTGGTAGCCGACGATAAATCACCTCTTGCGCTAGCTGGAACCATGGGTGGTGCGAACTCTGAAATATCAGAACGAACGAATTCATTGGTTATTGAAGCGGCTCGCTTTGATCCGTTATCGATTGCCAAGAATTCTCGCCGCCACAAACTCTCCTCTGAAGCCTCACGTCGCTTTGAACGAGTTGTTGATCCTTCACTCGCAGAACTTTCATCTGCGCGAGTTGTGGATCTATTAGTCGAATTTGGTGGCGCAGCACACTTGGCATCGGCAAAAGCGGGCGAACCAAGATTCGCACCAATTATTGAGATCGATCCAAATTACATCAGCGTGCTGCTAGGCACCGAAATTTCACTGGATGTGGTTGAGAGCAAACTGACTATTGTTGGCTGCGATATTGAAAAAATATCTAATACCGTTTGGCGAGTTGACCCGCCCTCATGGCGACACGATCTTTCGACGCCAGCAGATTTTGTCGAAGAAGTAGCGCGACTAGTTGGGTTTGATGCAATTCCATCAAGACTGCCAATCGGCAAGCAAGGTGCCAAGCTATCGCCAACACAACAACGACGCAGAGCCGCAAGTATCTCCTTGGCCAATCAGGGCTATACCGAAGTTATGTCATCACCATTTGTAAGCGCGGAGCAGATGGCGACTTTAGGATTTGTTGGCGATCGCGCCAAGGCATTCAGGTTAGCTAACCCCATGTCTGAAGACTTTCCATTACTCAGAACTCATCTGCTACCCGGAATGTTGACCACATTGCAGCGCAACTTGGCTCGTGGCGCAAAAGATGTTTCGATCTTCGAGGTTGGTTCAGTTTTTCGAAATACGACCGAGCTTGCAATCGCAGAAGATATTTCGACTGCAACTAAACCCACCGACTCCCAATTAGCTGCGATTTATGCAAACGTGCCGTATCAACCAACTCAAATTGCCGGAGTCGTGGCCGGAAGTGCCGAACTCGCGGGTTGGTGGGGGAACGGCCGCAAATTTGATTGGAGCGATGCCATTGGTGCCGCGCTTCGCATAATCGAAGAGACCGGAAACACCGCAACGATTCAAAGTTCGGACTTTGCCCCTTGGCATACCGGTAGATGCGCTGAATTACTTGTGGCAGGTAAAGCGGTAGCCCACGCCGGCGAACTTCATCCGCGCGTTATTTCGGCGCTCAATTTGCCGCAGCGAACCTGTGCCTTTGTAGTTCTTTTGAGCGAGTTGCCATTCCACGCAGTTACGCGAGCTACGCCAGTCTTTACGATGCCAGCAGCACTTCAAGATATCTCGCTCATAGTTTCGGCCGATATCACCACCGAGGCGGTCATCGCAGCCCTGAAAGCCGGCGCCGGGGAACTTCTTGAAGCTATCACCCTCTTCGACCGCTATGACCAACTTGGCGATGGGAAGGTCTCGCTCGCCTTCAATTTAACCTTCCGGGCTCCCGATCGCACGCTAACTGCAGCCGAAGTCTCGGCATTTCGAGAGTCAGCTGGCGCGGCGGCGGTAACCGCCGTTGGAGCCACAATCCGTAGTTAGTGTATTTATATACATATTTTTGCATAAATATTCTTTTTCCCATAGGCTATCGGAATGAAGATAGGCATCATTGGCGCTAGCGGGTATACCGGCGGCGAATTACTAAGGTTGGTGGGCGGCCATCCCGAATTTGAGCTGAACTACATTGCAGCAGGTTCAAATGCGGGGGAGTTAGTCACAGCTATTCACCCGCAGTTGCCAACCCTCGCCGGTAGAACTTTCGAAGAGACTTCCGTGGCGAATATGAGCGCCTGTGATTTACTTTTTATGGCGCTGCCTCATGGGGAGTCAAGCAAATACATCTCGAAATTGCGCGCCGATCTTAAGATCATAGATTTGGGAGCCGATTTCCGCCTTTCATCGGCCAATTCTTGGGCCAAATATTACGGCGGCGCTCACGCTGGAACTTGGACATATGGGCTCCCAGAAATTGCTGGGCTCCGATCTCAAATTGTTGCCGCAAATCGCATCGCAAATCCAGGTTGCTATGCAACTGCAATTGCGCTGGCCACCGCCCCAGCCATTGGTGTAATCGATCCCACGGATATTGTCGTTGTTGCGGCATCCGGAACAACCGGAGCCGGACGAAGTGCCAAGGCAAACCTCTTGGGAAGTGAAGTCATGAACTCACTCTCATCGTACAAATTTGGTGGCATACACCAGCACACTCCAGAGATTGAGGAGACGTTAGAAAAGGCTGGTGGCAGCGGAGTGAAAGTATCCTTCACGCCAATCTTGGCACCGATGCCAAGAGGAATATTGGCGACGATAACTGCAAAGCTGCTTCCAGAGTTTTCGGATTCAGCTGATATCGAAGAAACTGTTCGCGCGCGCTACCGCAATTATTTCGAGAACGAACAGTTTGTGATTCTTCTACCCAAAGGACAACTTCCGAAAACTTCGTCAGTATTGGGAAGCAATGCGATCCAAATTCAGGTCGCCGTCGATCATCACACTCATAGGTTGGTGATTTCCAGCGCGATAGATAACTTGGGTAAAGGTGCAGCGGGACAAGCCATTCAAAATGCAAACCTGATTTCCGGTTTGTCAGAGAACCTTGGCCTTTCGATGTCGGGAACACCATGAGCGAATTGAATCTTCCTAAAGGATTTCGGGCCGCTGGTATTTCCGCTGGCATCAAAAATTCTGGTGCCAAGGATTTGGCCTTGATAGTTAACGATGGGCCGCAGCTATTTGGCACTGCAGTTTTCACCACAAATAAAGTCGAAGCGGCACCTGTAACTTGGAGCAGGGCGGCAATCGCTGATGGCATTGTCTCTGCTGTGATCCTAAACAGTGGTGGGGCAAATGCGTGCACTGGCTCTGATGGCTTTCTCGACACGCATAAGACCGCCGAAGTTGTTGCTGAGCAACTAGGTCACAATGCCAGCGATGTAGTCGTCTGCTCAACCGGCCTTATCGGAGTTCGACTTCCCATGAACCTCTTATTGAGCGGCGTTGTTGCGGCCACATCAGCCCTCTCGCCAAATTCTGGTCTGGCGGCAGCCGAGGCAATTATGACTACAGATTCGCACGCAAAGACCTATGTTGGTGGTCATTCAGGTGTGAATATCTTTGGAATGGCAAAAGGTGCTGGCATGCTCGCTCCTTCCCTGGCGACCATGCTCTCGGTAATCCTTGTGGATGCCATTGTTGATAGTTCCATGGCGCGGAGAGTTTTCGCGGATGTAGTTTCGAGAACGTACAACCGAATCGACTCTGATGGTTGTACCTCAACCAATGACACCGTTCTCTTTATGGCGTCAGGAGCTTCGGGAGTTGAGCTTAGTGAGGCGCAACTTCATAAAATGCTTATGGAATGTTGCACCAATCTCTCGCAACAGCTAATCGGTGATGCTGAGGGGCACAGCAAAACCGTTTCCATCATCGTTAAAAACGCGGCATCCGAAGCCGACGCGGTGGCAGTGGGTCGAGCATGCGCCCGAAATAATTTGCTCAAATGCGCGTTGCACGGTGAAGATCCAAACTGGGGCCGAGTTCTCGCAGCCGTTGGCACCGTAGATGCGGAATTTGATCCGTACCAAATTGATGTTGCCTTAAACGGAGTCTGGGTCTGTCGTGGCAGTTCACCTGGAGATGACCGCTCAAACGTTGATCTTTCGGCTAAATCGATTGAGATCATCATTGACCTACATGCTGGCAACTCCGATGCGACAATCTGGACCAATGATTTAACGGCGATGTATGTTCACGAGAATTCGTCGTATGCCTCATGATTCTTATTAAATATGGTGGCCACGCGATTCCTAAACCAGGTTCTCATGATCCGATCATTGCAATTTTGGCAGACTACTTTAAATTGCATGGCGATCTAGTTTTGGTACATGGTGGTGGTCCACAAATCCAAGCTGAGTTGGATTTGAACAATATTGAAAGCGAGATGATCTCCGGATATCGCAAGACAACACCGGAGATTTTTGAAGTAGTTCAAAAGGTACTTTCGGGCTCGGTTCTTCGAACTCTTGTAAATCAATTCATTGCACAAGGCATTAAGGCAATTGGTCTTTCAGCATCGGACGGAAATCTGATTCGTGCCAAAGCCCTTGATCTTGTTGTCGAAGGCGAAAGTGTGGATATTGGGTTGGTTGGTGAAGCTGCAACCGTTGATCCCACTATTTTATTTGATTTACTAAAGAACGGTTATTTTCCAATCATCTCTCCGATCGCCACCGATGAGAATGGCGTTGGTTATAACTTGAATGCCGACGTAGCTGCAGGGGCCATCGCCGGAGCGTTAAAAGTGGATGAAGTTATTTTCATGACCGATGTCTCTGGAATTTACCGCAACTTTCCCGATGCTGACTCGGTGATCGCCAAGATCAGCCTTGCTGACCTTCGAGTTATCACCCCTACCTTTTCTACCGGGATGATTCCCAAAGTTACCGCTGCCATATCTGCCCTCGAGTCAGGCGCTAAGCAGGTTCGGATCGTCGACGGTCGCAGCGCGGAAGTTCTAGAGCGGGCCCTCAGTGGGATTGGTGGGACGGTGATTACCCAATGAATAACCAGATCATGAAGGAGCGATGGCGAGATTCAGTCCAAGGCAACTATGGGCAACCAACGATCGCATTAGTCCATGGCAATGGTTTAGAGGTTTGGGATGTGGAAGGGAAAAGGTACCTAGATTTCTTAGGGGGCATTGCAACCAACGTTCTTGGACATGCTCATCCAGCAATTGTCCAAGCGGTCTCTAAACAGATCGCTACCTTGGGGCATGTCAGTAATTTCTATTCCCATCCGCAGGTAGTTTCGCTAGCGGAGAAATTGCAAGCGCTTACTGGAGACAATCTCGCTCGCACCTTCTTTTGCAACTCCGGGGCTGAAGCGAATGAGGCGGCGTTAAAACTTTCGCGATTGACCGGTAAGAAGGAGGTCATCTCCTGTGTTGGCGCTTTTCACGGTCGGACTATGGGGGCGCTCTCGCTAACGGGACAACCAGAGAAACGAAAGCGATTTAAGCCGCTTCTCAAGCAGATAACTCATGTGCCATTCGGCGATATCGGAGCGATGAAAGCCGCGATCTCGAAGAAGACGGCGATGGTGATCGTAGAACCGATTTTGGGTGAAGCCGGCGTTGTAGTTCCACCACTTGGATACTTGAAAGCGATTCGCGAATTATGCGATAAGCACGATGTGCTCTTTGCAATCGATGCCGTGCAAACCGGAATGGGTAGAACCGGAGAGTGGTTCGGTTTTGAACATGAGGGCATTCGTCCCGATGTTATTACCCTGGCGAAAGGATTGGGCGGGGGGCTTCCACTTGGGGCGATGATTACTTTAGGCGGCGCAAAAGTTAATTTTGCACCTGGTGATCATGGCAGCACCTTCGGGGGCAATCCGGTTGCCTTGTCTGCTGCCAATGCCGTTATTGAAGTAATAGAACAGGAAGAGCTTGTTGCTCGAGCAAAAGTTTCGGGCGATGCGATAAAGCAAACGATCTCAGAACTGCCTGGAGTGGCGGAAGTTAGAGGACGAGGTTTGCTATTGGGAATCGTGCTTGCTGCAGATATCGCCAAAGAATTGCAAATAGCGCTATTGAAAGCAGGACTTTTGGTGAACGCGGCAACACAAAATGTAATTCGAATCGCACCGGCACTCATCGTCACCAAGGAACAAATTTCTGAGTTCGTGGAAATATTCAAAGTCACTTTGGCTTCAGTTCAACTTGGTTCTCATGGTTAAGAAATCGACGTTAACGGCGGCGGCCCGTAAATCTTTAATCAGCGAACTTATCGCAGCCGGCGAAGTCCATTCGCAATCGCAATTAATAAAACTGCTTCGAAGCAAAGGAGTTGAAATCACCCAAGCAACCGCCAGCCGTGATCTAGAAGAGCTAGGTGCCGTAAGAAGTAAAAATGGCGGCTCTGAAATGAAATATGCGTTGCCAGTTTCCGGAGCACAGAATGTTCGGCGGGTATCTGATTTGATTCTGAGCGTTGAGCCCAGTGCGAACCTTGTAGTAGTGCGGACACCGCCGGGTGGTGCACAACTGCTTGCCAGCGCGTTGGATCACGCCGCCAGCTCAGGTCGACTCAAATCTGTAATTGGCACAATTGCTGGTGATGACACGGTGTTGGTGATCGCACGAACTGCAACAGGTGGGGCAGGATTAGCAACAGAATTGCGAGAATTCTCGTAATTGGTGAACTTAGATAGGAAAAGCAATGGCCTTATGGGGCGGAAGATTTAATCAAGGACCAGCCGAATCGGTTGCCGCCTTATCTCGGAGCGTTGATTTTGATTGGCGCCTGGCGCCGTATGACGTCAAAGTAAATATCGCTCACCTTGCTGGATTAGTGGCTGGGGGAGTAATACCCGCCGAGAGTGGTGAAAAGATTAGAGCCGGCCTGGTAGAACTTGGACAGGAGATCGATTCTGGCTCCTTTAGCTTCAATGCCGCTGATGAAGATGTCCACAGCGCTATTGAGCGGGGCTTGGTTTCGAAGATCGGCGATATCGGCGGTTTCATCAGGGCTGGACGTTCTAGAAATGACCTGGTTGTAACTGATTTCAAACTCTATTTGATCGACCACATCTTGGAAGTGGCCAGTGGCTTAAGTGCTTTGGTCTCCGCCCTCAATGTTCAGGCCGATCTTCACCAAGACAGCGTGGCGCCCGGTTTCACGCACCTGCAACATGCACAGCCAATAAATTTTGGACACGAACTTGCCAAACACTCGCATGCCTTGCTTCGAGATATCGACCGTATAGGTGATTGGTTAGAACGAAACTCAATTTCGCCATTGGGCGCTGGGGCACTTTCGGGATCTTCGCTTGCTCCTCGGCCTGAGATTGCCGCGGAAACTCTAGGTTTCATCGGCGTAGCTGGAAATAGCATCGACGCTGTAAGTGACCGCGACTTCGCCGCGGAAGCCTTATTTATCTTCGCCATGATTGGAGTGCATTTATCTCGGATCGGAGAGGAGTTCACCCTCTGGAGCACTACCGAGTTCAACTGGGCGATTCTCGACGATGCTTACTCAACGGGCTCTTCGATCATGCCGCAAAAGAAGAATCCGGATATTGCAGAACTTGCCCGAGGTAAATCTGGTCGATTGATCGGAAATCTCACGGGGCTCTTGGTGGTTCTTAAAGGCCTACCTTTCGCTTACAACCGAGATCTTCAGGAAGATAAGGAACCGATCTTTGATTCCGTCGAGACCCTATTAATTCTGCTTCCAGCAGTTATTGGCATGATTGCCACTACAAAATTTCGTACCGATCAGATGGCCGCAGGAGCAACGGCAGGCCACTCCCTGGCGACCGAAATTGCTGATTACCTAGCCAGGGCTGGCGTTCCCTTCTCTCAAGCGCACGAAGCGGCCGGAGCCTGTGTAAAGCTATGCGACAGTCAGGGGATCGAGTTGCATGAACTATCAGATTCCGAATTTTCCGCGATCAATCCAATTCTGCCCGGCAAAATTCGCGAACATTTGGTCGCTGAGGGTGCAATCGCCTCTCGAAATTCGATTATGGGAACCGCGACCGAGAGTCTCATTAATCAATTAGCCGAACTCGGACAAGAGAACACCCAGGCCCTTCGTTGGATTGAAAGCGAGAAAGAACGCTTTTCGGGCATGATGAACCTATGACAACTGAACTGATCTCCGATCTAGAGTGGCGAGGGTTAATCTCGCAAACTACCGACCGCGGCGCCCTTTTGGCCGATTTAAATGCCGGACCGATCAGTTTCTATCTGGGTTTCGATCCGACCGCTCCCAGTTTGCACCTTGGCAATTTGGTTGTGTTGCTTGTTATGCGTCGTTTTCAACTCGCCGGGCATCGCCCAATTCCGCTAGTTGGAGGCGCCACCGGGCTCGTTGGCGATCCCAGCGGACGAAACGAAGAGCGAACTCTCAACGCGAGTGAGTTGGTTGGCGAGTGGGTACTGCGCATTAGAACGCAACTAGAGAAATTTTTAGATTTTCACACTGAAGTAAATCCCGCGATGATGGCGAACAATTTAGATTGGACTTCATCGCTTTCTGCCCTCGAATTCCTGCGCGATATCGGAAAGCATTTCAGCGTTAATCAGATGCTGGCAAAGGATTCGGTTTCTACCAGACTCGAAAGTGGCGGCATTTCATACACCGAATTTTCCTACCAGGTGCTTCAGGGTTTTGATTATCTTGAACTTTATCGTCGTCACAATTGTATTCTGCAACTCGGCGGCAGCGACCAATGGGGAAATATTATTGCCGGCTTAGATTTAATTCGTAAATCCGATTCCGGAACTGCGCATGCATTAACTATTCCATTGATGACTAAATCCGATGGTAGTAAATTTGGAAAGACAGCAACCGGAACGGTCTGGTTGGATCCTGAAATGACTACGCCATACGCTTTCTATCAATTCTGGTTAAACACTGATGATCGCGATGTCGAAAAATATTTGAAAGTATTTTCCTTCAAATCTCATGAAGAGATTGATCGGTTGAGCGAGACTGTAAAAACAAATCCTGGTGCTCGCGAAGCTCATCGAGAGCTTGCTCGCGAAGTAACCTCGTTGGTTCATGGTGCTGAACAAGCAACCAAAGTTGAACTCGCGGCAAAGGCGCTCTTCGGGCAAGCAGAGCTTGGCGAACTTGATGAATCCACTTTGGCCTCAGCGCTATCGCAACTACCTCGAACAACTATCTCCGCAGGTTCACCGATTCCGACTTGGATTGACCTATTGGTTGCTACGGGAGTGGTTGATTCCAAATCCGCTGCTCGCCGGATCGTAAATGAGGGTGGCGGATATCTGAACAATGTCAAGATTGTCGGGGATGATTTCACCCCGACTGAAGAAGATTTCCTATTTGGTCGCTTTATCGTGCTTCGCAAAGGAAAGCGGGATTTGGCGGCAGTAGAGCTAGTGATCTAGCCGACTACTGAAAAGTGCCATTTTTGAGCGTGCGGATTTGACCCTCAAGTGAACATTGGGTTATCTTTCTACCTCGCGTGCGACACGGACTGTGCTTTACCGTAAAGGCCGAGCCGCGAATGACTTCAAATCCAGTGTTACCTCGCGGAATTGACCTTCTGCGTGCACTCCACTAAGTTTGTCAGTCTGCCCTGAAAACGGAGGAAACTTCGGGACCAGTGCGCATCCGTACCTTGAGAACTCAACAACGTGCAAAAATCAATGCCAATCGAACCTCATAGAGGTTCAAATTCCTTTGTATTTTCATTTTCGAAT
>JBAXKZ010000013.1:0-36982 GCA_037135095.1 Actinomycetes bacterium | reverse complement strand
ATCGGCACCATGCACGCCTATTTGGCACTTAAAGAGGGTTATTCCGTAATTCAGTGCGAACGCGAACAAATCGCTAGATCAGCCTCGGTTCGAAATTTTGGCTTAATCTGGGTTAGCGGTCGGGAAGTTGGCGCCGAACTCGAGATGGCTCTGCGAGCCCGAGAAATTTGGGGCGAAGTCGGGGCTGCCGTTCCAGCCACTGGCTTTCGAGCAAATGGCTCAATAACGATCGCTCGCAATGAAGCCGAGTGGCAAGTGCTACAAGAGGCAGCAGCCATGCCGGATGCCGATCTTCGTGGCTTCTCCCTATTGGTTAAAGAGGAAGTTACTGCTCTAGAGCCCGTACTGGCCGGAGATTTCATTGGGGGTTTGCGCTGCACCCAAGACGCTGCTGCCGAACCAAATCGACTCCTGGTTTCATTGCGCGAGTATTTGAAAGCCGATGAAAATTATCGGTGGATGCCGAATTTTGATGTAATGGATTTCTACCACAGTGAAACTGGCAATCACATAATCGATGTAAAGGGTCAAACTATTTCTGGCGACCTGATGGTTATGTGCCCAGGTTCCTCACACCAAGGCTTTCTTTCTAGTTTCTTTGCCGATGCTCCCGTCCGTCGGGTCCGATTGCAGATGGGTGCGACCGTCCCACTGCCGGCAAAACTTGGTCACTCGGTGGCCGATGGCGATTCCCTTCGGTACTACCCAGCCTTTAAAGATTTATCCCTTGCTGCGCTGCCGCCACAAACGGAGATCGCGGCTCGCAGAAAGATGCAGTTACTCATGGTCCAACGATTAGACGGCACTTTAACCATTGGAGATACACATGAATATGACGAACCCTTTGACCACGAAATCTTGGAAGAGCCCTATGAGCATCTTTCAGGTGTTATTTCCGCCATCTTTGGACGAACTGCCCCAGTGGTATCCCGTCGATGGGATGGTGTTTACAGCCAATCCACCAGCTCCGAAACATATTTTAGAAAGGCAATTGCACCTGGCGCGGTTGTCATAACGGGTGGCGGCGGTCGAGGAAATACCTTGTCGCCAGCGATAGCGGAAGAGACGATGATTCAATGGCGCAAATAAAACTAGCAATTTTTGATGTAGCAGGTACTACCGCGAAGGATGATGACCTAGTCGTCCGTGCCTTTCAGAAAGCGGTAATTGGCATGGGCGTTGAGCCCGATTCGGCTGACCTTGCCGAAAAAACCGATTACGTAAATGCCACGATGGGTCAGCGCAAAATCGATGTCTTCCTTCATCTCTTTGATGGCGATTTAGATTTGGCCAATCAGGCGCACGACAAGTTTGTTGCCGCATACATCGAGCTAGTCTCAGCGGGCGAGCTTGAAGAATTTGACGGAATCAGTGATTTCTTTCGGGAATTGCGTAAACGTGGAATTGGGATTGCAATCACAACCGGTTTCCCAAGAGAGATCTTGGATCGAATTTTGACCAATTTAAATTGGTTGCCTTTGATCGATGTTTCAGTTGCTTCTTCGGAAGTGGATGAAGGCCGTCCCGCGCCAGACATGATCTTCCGCTCCATAGAACTATTCAATGTGACTACTGGGGCAAATGTCGCTACCGAAGAGATTGTGGTGGTTGGCGATACTCAGGCCGATATGCAAAGTGGGGTTCGAGCTGGAGCGCCGTTGGTTGTTGGTGTGACATCTGGCGCACACTCTGCCGAGGATTTAGCTTCAGCCGGGGCCACCACCGTACTGATTGGGAGCACGGAGTTACTTTCACTCCTTAACTAGTTTCGAGAATGAACTTTCCGAATTAAATCCAAATGTTAACTTTCCGATAACCAAAATAATCCCAAAAATGCCCTTCCTTGAAAACTTGGGGGGCTTTGCTACCCCTACATCTCTCAAGGAGGACTTATGCGTAAGCATGTAGCTTTTGGAGCAATTGCAGCAATGGTTGTTGCGATTCTCCCAGTGGCAGTTTCATCTGCCTCAGTAGGAGCCGTAAAGGCATCCGATGCAACATCCGTTAAAGATTTCGCTGGTGGACTAGATGGTTTGGTTACCGCTTGCAAGAAGGAAAAAGCCCTAAACGTAATCACGATTCCTCGCGACTGGGCGAACTTTGGCGAAGCTATGGATCTGTTCTCCAAGGCCTTCGGCGTAAAGATCTACGATGACAATCCCGATGGATCTTCAGCCTATGAAATTCAGACCATCAAGACCGCTCCAAAATCAAAGCAACCAGATGTTGTCGACGTCGGCGCTTCAGTTCTTGACGATGCAGTCGGAAACGACTTGTTCGCTGAATATCGTGTTATTAACTGGAATGACATTCCAACCAAGTACAAGGATAATTTGAACGCCACTTACTACGGTGATTATGCCGGTCAGATCGCAATCATGTACGACACCTCAATCCCGGTAGCTCCAAAGTCCATCAAGGATCTTTTGAAGCCAGAATTCAAGGGCCTTGTCGCAATCTCTGGCGATCCAACCCAATCACAGCAAGCACTGATGAGCGTTTTCACAGCTGCAGTTGCTAACGGTGGATCTGTAAACAACATCCAGCCAGGAATTGACTTCTACGCGAAGATGAAGGCAAACGGAAACTTTGTTGCCGCCAACGGAAACACCACCAACTTTGCTGCTGGTGCTTTCAAGGTTGTACTTAACTGGAACTTCAATGGTCCAGGAACTGTTGCTGCTGCAAAGCAACTCGGCAAGGATGTTAAGTTCGTCATTCCTTCCGATGCAGTTCTACAAGGAACTCCTTACAACCAGGCAATCAACAAGAACGCTCCTCACCCAGCATGTGCTCGCTTGTGGGAAGAGTTCATGTACTCACAGAACAAGGGCAAGATCACCAGCCAACTAACAGCTGCTGACATCAAGCTCTCAGGTTCTAAATTGTTCGCAAAGATTCTTGGCGGACAGAACATCTTTATCACCGGTGGCGCAACTCCAATCATGTTCCCTGTAATGGTTGCAAAGAAGCTAAACGTGGCACCACCAGCTTCGATCACGTCATATGCTGGCAACCTTGCAGCCGTGACACCAAACGTGGATGCGCAGAATGCTGCACATAAGATCCTCGTATCAGCTTGGCCAAATCTCTAATATGAGTCAACAAGTGCAAGCCACCGCTCGAAAGGGCGGTGGCTTTGCTCTCATTATGAAGGGGCTACCTTTAGCTCCTTTTTCCGCAATATTCCTTTTCTTTTTCTGCTGGCCAATTTTTCAGATCTTTCGAAATTCCTTGTCTGAAGGTAAAGGGCACTATGGTCTCAGCGCTTATCGCTTGATGTTCACCAAGCCGTATATGCACGCCTTTTCCGTCTCGCTTCAACTCTCTTTTTTCTCCGCTTTGTCAGCCGGAATAATTGGAGCCATCGTCGCCTTCTATGTATATCGAGCGAGTTCCGGATTGCGATCTGGTATTGCGATGTTGTCGGGTGTGCTTGCTAACTCTGGTGGCGTTCCGCTGGCCTTCATGTTTATTGCAGCCTTCGGCGCTCAAGGTGGAATCGTCACGATGCTGAAAAAGCTTGGCTTTGATATTTATGCTCACGGTTTTACCCTTTATAGTCTTACAGGATTGATCTTGGTATATAGCTTCTTCCAGATTCCACTAATGCTGCTGGTATTTACTCCGGCCCTACAAGGTCTACGTAACGAATGGCACGAAGCGAGTAACTCTCTTGGCGCCGGTAACTTTCAGTTCATCCGTTGGGTTCTAATCCCCGTTCTCTTCCCAGCATTCTTGGCATCTACGCTGCTGCTTTTCGCAAGTGCCTTTTCGGCCTTTGCAACTGCGCGTGCGCTAACGGGCGGAAGCGTTGGTTTAGTTCCCCTTGTCATCGGTTCGCTCATCGATGGAAATATCACCACTAATCAGGCAAACCTCGGAGACGCTCTTGCAGTAGGCATGGTCGTCGTTTCTGCCGTTGTTATGGGTTTCTATGGCTTCTCTTTGAAGTGGGCGAGACGATGAAAACCAGAGCTTTGAATTACCTTCGTTATGCCGTTCTGGCGCTGGGCCTCATGTTCTTCATACTTCCCGTTGCCTCTGCGATCGAATTCAGTTTGCGAAGCTACGGCAACAAGGGCCACAACCTCTCGAACTATCAATGGATCTTTCAGCAGGACGACTTCTTCACGAATTTAGGAATCTCGCTCAAATTGGCGATTGTGGCTGCACTATTAACCTTGATAACAGTCGTTCCGGCCGTCACCTTCTTGCACCTTGAAGGTGCACGCTATAAAAGAGTCTTTGAATTTCTTGCCATTTTGCCACTCGTAGTACCAGTAGTCTCATTGGCAATTGGTGCCCAAAAGGCGATGCCGACATTTATTCAGAATAGTCAGTATGAATTGGCCTTCTTTTATGTGGTTATTGCGATCCCCTACACCTTCCAATCACTCAACGTTGGTCTATCTTCGATCCCATTAAAAACCTTGGTGGAGGCATCCAGAAGTCTTGGAGCTAGTTTCACGCGCACCGTCTTATCCGTAATTATTCCAGCCATCAGAGGCTCAATTAACTCTGCGCTCTTTTTGGCAATCACCTTATCTTTCGGCGAATTCACTTTGACCTCGTTGCTCCACTGGGAAACTTTCCCAGTCTGGATCACGCGAGCCTCTCAAGGCAACGTATTGGGCTCCATCGCATTGTCTATGTTCTCTTTAATTGGCGCTTGGGTTCTATTGATCGGCGTACAAACGGCGCAAAATTGGAAGGGCATCAAACTCAAGAAGAGTGCGCCCGAAATATCAAAAGAAGAAGAGGTACTCGTATGAGCGCAAATAACGTCGAGAGCAAAGTCAGTTTGCAAAATTTGAGCAAACACTACGGAGATGTTGCAGCGCTCGTGGACTTCTCGTTAGAGATGAGAACTGGCGAGATGGTTTCGCTTCTTGGTCCATCAGGTTGCGGAAAGACCACGGTACTTCGGATATTAGGTGGATTAGATCCAGAGCATGGCGGCCAGATTCATGTTGATGGCGAAAACATCACCGGCTCAACTTCGGATAAGCGAAATATGGGAATGGTGTTTCAGGCTTATTCGTTATTTCCAAATATGACTGTGGCTGAAAATGTTGAATACGGCCTACGGGTTCGCAAGATTGCACCGGAAATTCGGCGTAAGAAAAGCATGGAACTTTTAGAGATGGTGCATTTAAGTCACCGTCCCGATGCCTATCCAAATCAACTTTCCGGTGGTCAACAGCAGCGAGTAGCCCTTGCCCGAGCTCTTGCTATTGCGCCTAAAGTACTTTTACTCGACGAACCTCTTTCAGCACTTGATGCCCAAGTTCGTGTGCAGATCCGTGAAGAAATTCGTCGTATTCAACTAGAGACCCAAACCACAACGCTTTTTGTAACACACGATCAAGAGGAAGCGATGTCGGTCTCCGATCGAGTTGGCGTCATGAACGCTGGACAGTTAGAGCAAATTGATTCACCTTCTAACCTCTATAACAAGCCAAAGAGTGCCTTTGTCGCCTCATTCGTGGGAGTTACCAACAAGATTTCCGCTCAGATAGGCGGAAATGGTCGAGTCAAAGTTTTCAACCAAGATATCGAGTTATCAAAGAATTCAGCAGAATTTGGATCTGGAGCAGCGGTAATAGCTCTAGTTCGTCCAGAGAATATTTCGATCGCATCCGATGGCGACCCAGAATCAAAATCTGGACTCATTATTACGAAGTCTTTTCTTGGCCCTATGACCAAACTTGGTCTGGATTTAGGTGGCGAAAACTTGGTCTATGTAAACTTGACCAGCCAAGATGCCAAAAGAATTGATGTCGGCAACCGGGTTGCAGTGAAAATTACTTCAGAGGAGCTCATGGTCGCCAATGCTTAACCAAGACTCACAAATTGGTCGATTGGCGATAGGCACTGCTAATGAAAAGGGTTGGCGCCCCATAAATGTTGAAGTGGGTGAAGCCTTAGCTGGGGATTTACCGGCATTAGATTCCAAATCTATTCTTAGTTTGATTCACATTTCAGATCTTCACATTTGCGATGCCCAATCACCGGCTCGAGTTGAAATTTTGGATAGATTTGCCGATCCGCATAATCCGTACTCGCAATACGTAAAATACGTTGGAACCTATCGCGCGCAAGAAATACTTACAACGCAGACTCTAGAAGCAATGGTTCAAACGATTAACACGATTAAAACCGGGATTGTCACCGATCGTCCAATCGATGCCGTTGTGATCACTGGCGATGTAACTGATAATGCTCAGAACAATGAGCTCTCTTGGTATTTAGCAATTATGGATGGTGGCCAAGTCCACCCTGACTCTGGCGATTTGAAGGCTTGGGAAGGTGCAGCAAGCATCGATCCCAGTAATTACGATCCTTCATACTGGAATCCCGAAGGCACGCCTGTGGGCTGCATTGAAGATTATCCACGCGCTCTCTACGGCCTGCCAGTAGTGCCAGGCTTATTGTCTGCAGTTCGCAAACCCTTTAAAGCAACTGGTTTGGTGCACCAATGGTTTGCAACACATGGAAATCATGACGCACTGCTGCAAGGGACCGTGGCGGCCGATGAGTACATCAATAATTTTGCAGTTGGTGACCGCAGAGTTACGGCTTTAGATCCAGATCTGGATTTGGTTGAGATGTTTGGCAAATTTCAAATGGTTGGCCCAACAAGTTATCCGGATTCCTCTGGTTCTACTTTCCGCTATATAACTGCTGATCAGTCACGGCGGATTAACCAGGCAGCCGATTGGGCGAAGATTCATCTGGAATGCGGTCATGGCCATGGTCTCCAAACGGAGAATGCGCTAGCCGGGACAAAATATTGGTCCCGCGACATAGGTGACGTTCGGCTGATTTCGATGGATACCGTTAACGAGCATGGTGGTTGGCAAGGCTCACTTGGATTAACCCAATTTAACTGGTTAAAGCATGAACTTTCGGATCCAACGCCAAAATACTTTCTCTTGTTATCGCACCACCCAGCAGAGACCCTCTTTAATCTTTATTCACCCGAAGGTGCTGAAACCCGAATCGGCGAAGCGGAGTTAAACGATTTACTCTTAAACGAACCTCGGGTAATTCTTTGGTTAGCCGGACACAACCACGAACACCATGTGGACTTTATTGGCGCCGAGGGCAAGCGCGGGTTTTGGCATATCCAGACCGCCTCAAATATCGATTGGCCGCAACAAGGTCGGATAATTGAAATCTTGGAGAGCGATTCGAAGATCGTTATTGCGACATCAGTTTTCGATCACCAGAGTCCGGTCGAACTCGAAGTTGCCGTTTCGGATCTGAATAACCCAGTAAACCTTGCCGGGCTATCGAGGTTGTTGTCAGCCAATGATTGGCAGCGCCGATCTGGTGACTTTGATGTTGAACTTATGGCCGGGCAACCTGGCGATCGCAATCGCTATCTCTGGTTGGAGCGCGAATAATCCTTCTTTTACTCACCATTGCGTGGTAAGACTGGGGGATGGATCGGGATTTTGATGTTCTAATCGTTGGATCGGGTTTCGGCGGTTCGGTAGCCGCCCTTCGATTAACGGAAAAAGGTTACAAAGTCGCAGTATTAGAAGCGGGCCGACGATTCACCGATAACGATTTCCCAAAGACCTCTTGGCGGATTTCGAAATTTCTTTTCCTCCCACGTTTGGGACTTCGCGGTATTCAACGAATTCACGCCCTTCCCGATGTCCTCGTTTTAGCTGGTGCCGGCGTTGGGGGCGGTTCGTTGGTCTACGCCAACACGTTGTATCTCCCGCCCGAAACCTATTTCAACGACGCTCAGTGGCGATCGATTACCGATTGGAAAGCTGAACTCTTGCCTTGGTATGACCAGGCTTCGCGAATGTTGGGCGTTCAAGAGAATCCATATTTTTCACCATCTGATCAAGCAATGAAAGAAGTTGCCGAGGAGATGGGAGTCGGCCACACCTTTCGGATGGCACCATTGGGAGTTCACTTTGGAGAAGGCTCAGGTGTCTTTGCCGCGGATCCGTACTTTGGGGGTGTGGGACCTGATCGACATGGTTGCACCCAATGCGGTGGCTGCATGACTGGTTGTCGCTTCAATGCAAAAAATACCTTACCTAAAAATTATTTGGGGTTGGCCGAAAGTGCTGGGGCGCAAGTATTTCCAGAACATACTGTTACGAAAATCGAAGAACTCACCGATGGCTCATGGAGAATTTCGGTTCGAAAAAGTTCAGCTTGGTTTGGTCGGTCAAGAGTATTTACCAGCAGCCAAGTTGTAGTCGCTGCCGGTACTTTCAATACACAGAAGTTGCTTCATCGAATGAAGGCTGATGGCACCTTGCCGAAAATTTCTAACTTCCTTGGCAAACTTTCGCGAACCAATAGTGAATCACTGGTCGGCGCTTTGATGCCAAATACCGATGTTGACTTTAGCCAAGGTTCGGCGATTACATCATCCTTTTTCCCGAACGAACATACTCATGTCGAGCCTGTTCGTTACGGCAAAGGCAGCAATTTGATGGGCGGACTGCAAACGCTGATGACCGATGGCGCCAAGGCGAAAGATCGCCGGCGACAATGGTGGGGGATTGCATTTCGCCATCCATCACAAGTTCTGCGAATCCTAGATGTCCGTAAGTGGAGCCAACGAACTGTTATCGCATTGGTGATGCAGAATGTGGATTCTTCGGTAAATATTTCAAGCAAGCGCGGAATCTTTGGTTGGCGATTGACTTCAGAAAATAATTCAGAGCACCCGAACGCCACCTTTATCCCGGAAGCCAACGAAGTCGTTCGACGAATAGCGGCAAACCGCGGCGGCATAGCTGGTGGAAATTTAGGGGATCTAATAAATGCCCCGTTTACTGCCCACTTTGTTGGCGGTTGCGTAATAGGTGCCAGTGCCGAAGCAGGGGTTATCGATCCGTATCATCGCGTTTGGAACTATCCGACGATGCATATAGTCGATGGCTCAAGCGTCACAGCAAACCTTGGCGTAAATCCATCGCTAACGATCACTGCGCAAGCCGAACGCGCATTTTCGATGTGGCCTAACCGGGGTGAAGCTGACCCTAGACCGATTCAATCAGCCAGTTACCAAAAGGTCCCGGCGATCGCGCCAAAGAGCGCCTTTGTCCCCACTCACGCGATTGGCGCGCTTAGGCTTCCGAACTAGTTTCGCGTTTTCGCAACCTGGGCGCTTTGGTATCGGGAAATTCTGGGTGCTGATAGAAATCCCGTATGGTTGCAACTGAAAGTTCGTTCTTCTCTTTGATTACATAGTGCGAAGCACCAGGAATAATAGCGAGCCGACCGTTAGGAAGCGCTTCATAGAGTTCAACCGTGTGATGATTGGAAAATGGTTCATCATCACCGGTTAGAACTAGTACCGGACATGTAATCTTTGCCAACTCAGCGGTAGTTAGATTTGGTTCCGAGCGCCAAACTTCGAAAGCCCGCTGAATTATTTCTGCTTGAATGTGAGCTGGATCAGGGGAACGATCGGCAAACTCCGCAGCATCTTCTTCGCTGACGTGGACAACTATGGGTTCATCATTAAAAGGCATTCCGGAATCCCAATGGTAGTTGGTACCAATTGCGACGATCGTTTTAACCAAGTCTGGTCGTTTCAGCGCGACCAATAAAGAAATAATGCCACCATCGCTCCAGCCCAACAGGTGAGTTGGTGCGCCAATAACATCTTCGATATAGGCAATCGCCTCGTCGCATTGGAAATCAAAATGATAAAAGCCTTCGCGAATTCCGGTTCGGCCATGAGCAGTTCGGTCGTAAGCAAAAACATGAAAATCAGCGGCAACTGCAGGAAGAATGCCTTCTTCCCAATCTTCGGTCGCGCTTAAACCGCCATGCAAAAGCAGCGCAGGTTCGCCATTGTTAGCCCACTCTTTGCTCCAAGTCTTGTGACCTCGAAGCTCCAAATACCCAGCAGTTAGTAATTGGGACATAGTTAGATCGAATCCAGAATATGGCGATTGCCACGGTCGAAGGTGAGGTAATTCCAGAACCAATCAGCGATAGTCCCAATTCGATTTCGTCCGCCCATTAAATAAAAGAGGTGAAGAAAAAGCCAAGCGCTCCAGGCCAATGGGCCTGAAAACCTAATTGGACCAGCTTCGACTACGGCTTTGTTTCGGCCAATAGTGGCCATGGAACCCTTATCTTTATAAGAAAACTTCTTTAGTGCTAAACCTTTATTTGCTCTAATAATTTGTTCGGCAACGAATCGACCCTGTTGCATCGCCACTGGAGCGACCATTGGAAGAAAGCGCCCATCAGCACCTTTGGCGCCGGCGATATCGCCGACCGCCCAAATATTTGGATAGTGACGAACTTGCAGGTTTTCATCAACATCGACTCGGTTGCCAGCCAGAGGGATATTAAGAAATTCCGAATCTGGCGATCCTTTAACGCCCGCCGCCCAAATTGTGACCTCGGAAGGCAGGTATTCACCGCTACCCAATAAAATTTTCCTAGACTCAACCGCTTTTACCGCCGTGTTGGTAAGGACTGTTACTCCCATCCGTTCGAGAGTTTTCTTTGTTTTTTCCGAGAGCGACTCCGAGAACATTGGCAACAATCGCGGTCCAGCTTCGAGCAAATAGATATCCATATGTTTGGCGGCATGAGCTTCATCATTCTTAAGTGGACCGCGTACTAACTCGGCCAAAGCGCCAACCATTTCCACTCCGGTTGGGCCGCCACCGACTACAACAATTGAGAGCCTGGTCTCATCTTGAAAACGGCAAAGGTCTTCAAAACGGCGCATAACTTCGGCGCGAATTTCCAGAGCTTCCGCGATGCTCTTCATCCCAAGTGCATTTTCGGCGACTCCCGGAATTCCAAAATCAGCAGTAACCGATCCCATGGCAACAACTAGATGATCGAATTCCAGCGTCTCACTGCTATCGAGTTTCACCGCTTTGTTCTTGTGGTCAAGGGAAATTGGTGAACCCATTCGAAAGCTGCCATGAAATTCCCGAAGCACTCCGCGAATTGGATAGGCAACGTGATCTGCCGCAAGTCCAGCCGTCGAAACCTGGTAGAGCAGCGGAAGAAATGTTTGATAGTTGTGCTTATCCACCACTGTCACTATCGCACGTGATCCCAGCGCTCTGGCTGTAGCTAACCCGCCGAAGCCACCACCTAGAATCAACACGCGAGGTTTAGTCATAAAGTGATTCCCGTCATTTCAAGTGTCGAAAAGGTAGTGCTGAGTCTACTGTTAATTACATGAACCGAGCTCCCGAAAAAAATCGACTAATACTTGTAACGGGTGCATCTGGATATGTCGGTGGCCGACTGGTCCGCCAATTGTTAACGGAAGGTTTCCAGGTTCGAGTTTTCGTGCGGGATAGAAAGAAGATCACAGGACAATCTTGGTTTGGGGAAGTGGAAATTGCCGAGGGCAATGCAAACAATTTCGAATCAGTTAGCAAGGCTCTCATTGGTATAGATACCGTCTTTTACTTACTCCATTCCATGAGCCAGGGTTCAAACTTTGACGAATTAGAATCGGCGATGGCGCGTAACTTCGCAAGGGCTGCGAGTGATTCGCAGGTAAAGCAGATTGTTTATCTAGGCGGAATTGCAAACGACAAACAAATAAGTAAACACTTAAAGTCTCGCGAACAAACTGGGGAAGATTTGGCGGCCGGTTCGGTACCAGTTGCCGAACTTCGTGCCGGAATAATCATTGGATCTGGTTCGGCATCATTCGAAATGCTGCGCCATTTAACACACCGATTACCGATCATGATTACGCCAAAGTGGGTTTCTAATCGCACCCAACCAATTGCGATTCGAGATGTTTTGTATTACCTGACTGGGATTGCGAAACTCCCTAAACCAGTTGCGGGAGTATTTGATATTGGTGGTCCCCAAGTACTTTCATATGAAGCCATGATGCAGACCTTTGCAAAATTATCGGGCTTGCCTAGGCGAATCATCATCAAGGTTCCCGTCTTGACGCCGGGATTCTCAAGCCACTGGATTGGATTGGTAACTCCGGTTCCAACTAGTTTGGCGCGGCCATTAGTTGGTTCACTCATCAGTGAAGTAGTTGCCGATCCACTAAAGAGCATCGATGCCATCATTCCGCCGCCAAAAGAGGGGTTAGTCGACCTAAAAACTTCAATCGAACTAGCACTTTCGCGAATTACTTCAAACCAAGTTGAGACTCGGTGGTCTGATGCGACTGCCCCATCAGTGCCGTGGCAAAAAGCGCAGAGCGATCCGGATTGGGCTGGCGAAACGTTGTATCGCGACTATCAGCGCAAAATTGTTGAGGTTCCCATCGCTGACATTTGGTCCGCTATCGAACGTATTGGTGGCGACACCGGTTGGTATGGCGCCGATACTTTGTGGTGGTTGCGTGGTTTCTTGGATCGAATATTCGGTGGCGTTGGTTTGCGTCGCGGACGACGCGATCCGGTACATCTGCGGGTTGGCGATAGCTTAGATTTTTGGCGCGTTGAAGAGGTAGTGCCCAATTCAAAGTTGCGCCTGTATGCCGAGATGGTCTTGCCGGGCAAAGCCTGGCTGGAATTTCGAGTTACTGAAATTGAAGAAGCTGGAAAGATTCGAACTAAAATCGAACAAGAGGCGACCTTCTCACCTCGCGGCCTTGGGGGTCAGCTCTATTGGTTCGCCATCCTTCCCTTTCACGGCATCGTCTTCCCAACCATGCTTCGGAATTTGGTTAAAGCGGGCGCGAAAGCGAACTCGATAAGTAAAAAGGGCAATTGATTAACTATCTGAGTTAACTGGCACAATCAGCCCATGCATGAATTTAACGCCGAGGTCGAAGCGCTGGCCGCCGAGGTCATGGAATACAGCCTCTATCGACTTAAATCTGATCCACCCCTGGATGGACCAAAATCGCCTGAAGAACTCTTTGCCTTAGCTGGAAATACCATTACGCCAGAAGGGCTTGGCGGCCCTGCGGCGATGGAGTTATTTCGCGAAGTGTTAGCCAAGGCATGTATCTCTACCGATCATCCGCGCTACTTAGCCTTCATTCCCAGCGCACCAAGTGAATATGCCAACCTCTTTGATCTGGTTGTCGGCGCAACTGCCTTATACGGCGGCTCTTGGCTGGAAGGTGCAGGTGCGGTCTTTGCGGAGAACCAAGCGCTTCGCTGGATCTCCGATTTAGCTGGACTGCCTCAAAGCGCCGGTGGTGTTTTCGTTCAAGGGGGAACGATTGGAAATCTCTCTGCGCTAGTTGCAGCCCGAACTCACTTTCGCGAAAAACGAAGTGATGTAACTCGTTGGGTCGTCGCAGCCAGTTCGGAAGCGCACTCATCAATTAAAGCGGCCGCCAATGTGATGGATGTCGAAATTCTTTTGATCAATCCGGATGAACATGGATCACTCCAAGGTGCAGCCGTTGCTGCGGCAATCGATTCATATCATGCCGAACATCCAGCCCATCAAATCTTTGCCGTGGTTGCAACTGCAGGAACGACAAATCTGGGCATCATTGATAACTTGGATTCGGTCGGCGATGTTGTTCGGGAGCGCGGAATTTGGTTCCATGTCGATGGCGCTTACGGATTGGCGGCGCTCTGCGCGCCAAAAGTACGCCCGCTATTTAAAGGGGTAGAGAAGGCGGACTCATTAATTGTTGATCCGCACAAATGGCTCTTCGCGCCCTTCGATGCTTGCGCGCTGATCTATCGAAATCCTGAGCTTGGCAAGAAAGCGCATCTGCAACATGCGGCTTATTTAGATACCTTGGACGACGACGGCGAATGGAATCCATCCGACTACGCGATTCATTTGACCCGTCGCGCTCGCGGATTACCATTTTGGTTTTCGTTGGCAGCACATGGCACCAATGAATATGAAGAAGCAGTTGAAGCCACAATGGAGATGGCACGAATCGCTGCCGATTTAATTCGTAGCCATCCAAATTTGGAGCTAGTTGTTGAGCCAACCTTGTCAGTTGTCGCCTTCACTCGAAAAGGTTGGGCGGCCCCGGCCTATCAAATCTGGTCCGACAAATTATTGGAAGATCAGATCGGTTTTGTAACCCCCTCTTCTCATAAGGGTCAACCAATATTGCGATTTGCCATAGTTAATCCGTGGACCAAGAAGAGCGATCTAGAAGCGATCCTAGAAACGCTGTGATCTTTCGAACCGAAAATTAAACGCTGGTTCTGGCAGAAATGCCCGAATTTGTCCCACCCGCCTCTTATGCTTAGCGAATGGAAAACTTGGCTTTGAATTCTCAGGAATTCGCCGCTGCTGGAAACTCGGCCGCAAATTTGACCGATCTCGAGCTTCGGATCTTGGATTTCGAACGCCAATGGTGGCGTTACGCCGGAGCCAAAGAGAGCGCCGTTAAAGAGCTCTTTGACCTCAATCCACCTGCCTATTACCAGCTTCTAAATAACCTGATCGACCGCGAGGATGCCCTTTTGGCCCAGCCAATGCTGGTTAAGCGCCTGCGCCGCCTTCGGGAAGCCCGGACCAGCGCCCGTTCTGCCAGTTTCACTGGCTGAAATCAATAAGAGCCAGTTTCACTGGCTGAAAGCCTTATTTCACCCTCAATCTGAGTTTGCCCATTGCTCGCCCCTGCCCTAGATTTGGCGTTAGCACTCGGACGGTGTGAGTGATAACTCGCCCCGCCAGAGGTAGATAAACCCAATCGATTTACTTGAAGTGAATAAGGGAGATATTGCGTTATGGCAAAAATGATTGCCTTCAATGAAGAGGCCCGCCGCGGTCTCGAGCGCGGAATGAACGTGCTCGCCGATGCTGTGAAAGTGACCCTCGGACCCCGTGGTCGAAATGTGGTTCTAGAGAAGAAGTGGGGCGCCCCAACAATCACCAACGATGGCGTCTCAATCGCAAAGGAGATCGAACTCGATGATCCTTGGGAGAAGATCGGTGCTGAGCTTGTAAAGGAAGTTGCCAAGAAGACTGATGATGTCGCTGGCGATGGAACAACCACTGCCACCGTTTTGGCTCAGGCCCTTGTGCGCGAAGGTCTTCGTAACGTTGCTGCCGGTTCAAACCCAATGGCGCTAAAGCGCGGCATCGAAAAAGCGGTCGAAGCAATTTCAGCTGAACTTTCAGCGATGGCCAAGCCAGTTGAAACTAAAGAACAGATTTCTGCAACCGCCTCTATCTCTGCTGCCGATACCACTATCGGTGAAATGATCGCAGAAGCAATGGACAAGGTTGGCAAGGAAGGCGTAATTACTGTCGAAGAGAGCAACACATTCGGACTTGAGCTTGAGCTCACCGAAGGTATGCGTTTCGATAAGGGTTACATCTCGCCTTACTTCACAACTGATACCGATCGCATGGAAGCCGTTCTTGAAGATCCATATATCTTGATCGCGAACTCCAAGATCACAAACATTAAGGACCTACTTCCAATCTTGGAAAAGGTAATGCAATCCGGAAAGCCACTTGTTATCTTGGCTGAAGATGTTGAAGGCGAAGCCCTTGCAACTTTGGTTGTTAACAAGATCCGCGGCACCTTCCGTTCTGCAGCCGTAAAGGCCCCAGGCTTTGGCGATCGACGTAAGGCAATGTTGCAAGACATTGCAATCCTTACCGGCGCCACTGTCATCTCCGAGGAAGTTGGTCTCAAGCTCGAGGCAACAACCATGGATCTACTTGGACATGCTCGCAAAGTTGTCATTGCAAAAGAAGAGACCACAATCGTTGAAGGTTCTGGCGATGCCGAGCAGATCAAGGGCCGCGTAAATCAAATTCGCGCCGAGATCGAAAAGAGCGATTCCGATTACGATCGGGAAAAACTCCAAGAGCGTTTGGCGAAGCTTGCTGGTGGCGTTGCCGTCATCAAAGCCGGAGCTGCAACTGAAGTTGAATTAAAAGAGCGCAAGCACCGCATCGAAGATGCAGTACGAAACGCCAAGGCTGCAGTAGAAGAAGGAATCGTCGCCGGTGGTGGCGTTGCTCTTCTTCAGGCAGCAACCGCTGCCTTTGCAAAGTTGAACCTGACTGGCGAAGAAGCAGTTGGTGCTCGCATCGTGGAGATCTCTATTGAAGCCCCACTGAAGCAGATCGCAATCAACGCCGGCCTCGAAGGTGGCGTCGTCGTAGAGAAGGTTCGAAACTTGGAAACCGGTTTCGGTCTTAATGCGGCAACTGGAGAATATGTAGACATGATCAAAGCTGGGATCATTGATCCGGCCAAGGTCACCCGCTCTGCGCTCCAAAATGCAGCGTCGATCGCAGCTCTCTTCCTAACCACTGAAGCAGTTATTGCTGACATTCCTGAGAAGCGTCCAGCACCTGCCCAGCAAGGTGGCGGAGATATGGACTTCTAAAGTTCTCTTCAGCCTTAAAGCCAAAAAGCCCCCGATTTGCTCGGGGGCTTTTTGCTTTAAGGTATGGGTATGAATCAGGGTAAAAACCAGCAGGATTTCTACGGGGCGCTTGAGATCGCGCGCGCCGCTGCCATTGAGGATGCCCAGAACGCCGAATTTGTTGGCCAACTAGTCTCGATCGACTCCGAAGATGAGCGAATCGGCACCTATCTCTTTGAAGCGAACCTGCCCGGTTACGGCGGCTGGCGCTGGGCGGTTACGGTCGCCAAAGTTGATGACCAGGCCACTGCAACCCTCTGCGATGTGGTTCTACTTCCGGGCGTTGAATCGCTGATTGCACCTGAATGGGTGCCTTATATCGATCGAATCCAGCCTGGCGATGTCGGCGTGGGGGATATCGTCCCAACCTCTGCCGATGATGAGCGCTTAGTTCCAGGTTTTGCTGCCCTGCCAGGGGAGGAAGAGCTCGAAGCAGTTCAACTGTGGGAGCTTGGTTTAGGCCGAGCCCGAACCCTTTCAATCATCGGCCGCGATCAAGCCAGCAAGCGTTGGTATGAAGGCGACCGTGGACCTAAATCCCCCTTGGCCATGGCGGCACCGCTACCTTGCGCCTCGTGTGGCTTCTTTATCCCGATTGCCGGCTCCCTTCGCTCCGCCTTTGGCGTCTGCTCCAACGCAATTTCACCCGAAGATGCCCGAGTTGTCTCAGTTGATCACGGTTGTGGCGCGCATTCTGAAGCTTTAGTACTTCCCGAATAACCTCTCGCCATTCAATCGGCGTGGGTTAAACTCACCTTCTGCCCGATTTGATTCGGCCTAACGCAGCGCTATAAAAGAATGGAGTTCACCATGCCAATTGGTCGAGTGAAATGGTTTAGCCTCGAAAAGGGTTTTGGTTTTATCTCCTCCGAAGAGGGCGAAGATGTTTACCTTGCTGCCGCGGCGCTTCCTGATGGAATTACAACGATCAAGCCAGGAACAAAATTAGATTTCGGAATCGTCGAAGGTCGTCGTGGCCCACAAGCGCTCTCCGTGCGCATTATCGAAGCACCAGCTTCGATCGTAGAAAATAATCGGATCAATCCCGACGATTTGGCAACGATGATTGAAGACACCATCAAAATTTTGGACAAAGTCGGAAATGGTCTGCGACATGGTCGTCACCCTCAAGGCGCCGAAGCTGAAAGATTAGCGAAGGTGTTGCGCGGCATTGCCGGACAGTTCGAGGGTTGATAAACCCGAGAAAAAATCTAAAGTTGGCCGCGTCGCCCACGCCTGATTGTGTATCGCAAGCCAACTAGGCCAAGTGCCGCACCGCTTACGCAGATCCAAATCGTATTTGTGGTCGCATTACTTGCGATTGCGATAACAAAAGCCACTACCCACATTATGGTGCCCACGATGATTGCGAAGACCGGTGATCTCATGGGATTAGCCTAATTGAAAGTGGCTATCCTTAAGTAATGGTCTCTGACTCTGGTTCGCTCCGAGCCTTCAGACATCGAAATTTCCGAATCTTCTTCGCCGCCAACTCGATCTCCAATATCGGAACTTGGGCTCAGCGAGTCGCGCAAGATTGGCTAGTTCTGCAGTTAACCCACAGCGGCCGAGATTTAGGCTTGGTTACTGGATTGCAATTCTTGCCCTCGTTGGTGCTTAGCCTCTATGGCGGATCACTGGCGGACCGCTTCAATAAGCGAAAGCTCTTGTTGCTAACAAATATCGGGGGCGGACTGACCTCGCTGATTTTGGGCACCTTAGTCATTTCGCACCATGTTCAACTTTGGCACGTTTATCTGCTGGCGCTCTCCCTTGGCGCTTTCGGCGCAATTGATGCGCCAGTTCGTCAAGCATTCAACTCTGAAATCGTCGGTAAAAGCGATGTGGCAAATGCCATCAGCTTGAACTCTGCGAACTTCAATGCCGGCCGATTGGTTGGTCCCGGGCTTTCAGGGTTGTTGATCGCATGGTTTGGAACTGGCCCATCCTTCATGCTCAATGCAGCTTCCTATCTATTTGTTATTGCCGGATTGTTATTTATGAAAGAGAGCGATTTACATATCGAAGTAGAGCCGCAATCAAAGGCGGCGATTAGAGATGCTTTGAAATATATTAAAACTAGGCCGGACATTATCGCCGTGATGGTTACCGTTTTCTTCACTGCAACTTTTGGTTTGAATTTTCAAATCTTTAATGCCCTCATGGCTACTACGATTTTTCATAAAGGCGCTGCCTCTTATGGCGGACTGGGAAGTATTTTGGCAATCGGATCGCTCGCAGGCGCCCTTCTTTCAGCTAAGTTAGATAAGCGCCGAAGTCCCAGATTCATTATGTTCTTCGCGGCAGCTTTTGGTAGCTCCGAAATAGTTCTGTCATCAGCCCCTTCTTATTCCACCTACGCCCTGTTACTTCCGGTGTGCGGCATGTTGGCGCTGACTACATTGATCGCCGCAAATTCCTACGTTCAAACAACGACCGACCCGGAAATGCGGGGGCGGGTCATGGGTTTGTATTTGATGGTTTTCCTGGGCGGTACGCCATTTGGCTCACCACTTCTAGGTTGGCTTTCAACTCAAATTGGAATTCGAGAAGCGCTAGCGATCTGTGGTCTATTTACTGTTATTCCAGCGTTGCTTGGTTATTGGCGCTTTGTTAAAAAAAATCCCAGGGCCAAATAAGTTATTTTCGGTAGCCGCTCAAAACCAGAAGAGTTAGACCAATTAAGACCGCCAAGGTCACAACTCTTCTGATCTTGTAATTCATTTTGTACTTACTTTCCTAAGCGTTCGACAACGTACTCGATGCTGGCAGTTAGATGATCTACATCTGATGGCTCTACCGCCGGGAACATGCCGATTCGTAGCTGGTTCTTTCCAAGTTTTCGATATGGATCGGTATCAACAATTCCATTGGCGCGCAGAACTTTTGCGATTTCAAGGGCGTCGATTGAATCATCAAAGTTAATGGTGCCAACTACTTTGGAACGCATTGCGGGATCACTAACGAATGGTGTGGTGTACGAGGTCTTCTCGGCCCAGTTGTATAGCCGCGAGGAAGAATCAGCAGAGCGACCGGCAGCAAACTTCAAACCACCATTGTGATTCATCCAATCGACCTGCTCCGCTAATAACATTAAAGTGACCAGCGCTGGCGTGTTGTAAGTCTGATCCAATCGGCTATTTTCAATGGCTATTGTGAGGTCAAAGAAGGCTGGTGTCCAACGACCGGACTCTTTGATCTTTGCTACGCGCGCGATTGCAGCTGGACTCATGATTGCGATCCAGAGACCACCATCAGAGGCAAAAGATTTTTGTGGTGCAAAGTAATAGACATCGGACTGCGAAATATCTACATCCAGACCGCCGGCAGCGCTTGTGGCATCAACCAAAACTAGTGCGCCATCGCTTCCCGCGGGGCGGATGATCGGCATTGATACGCCGGTCGAAGTTTCGTTGTGGGTTAGCGCGTAAACATCGACGCCGGCTTGCGCGGTTGAAAGCGGATGACTGCCAGGTTCGGATTTGATGACAGTTGGCTCATCAAGGAACGGCGCCTCTTTTGCTGCCGCCGCGAACTTCGAAGAGAACTCCCCAAACACTAAGTGCTGTGATTTCTTCTCAATCAGACCAAACGTTGCGATATCCCAAAATGCAGTTGAACCGCCGTTGCCCAAGACAACTTCATATCCATCGGGAAGGTTAAATAAAGAGGAGAGGCCAGAACGAACCCGACCAACCACGTTCTTTACTGGCTTTTGGCGATGAGAGGTACCAAGAATGGTGGTGCCGCTAGCGGCGAGCGCGCTTAGTGCCGCTGGGCGAATCTTTGATGGGCCGCAACCAAAACGACCATCTGAGGGCTTTATATTTTCTGGGATTTGGATATCAGTCACCTCGTAAGCCTAAGGGTAGAAGCGGCGCACCTTCCAACCATTATCTGTGACCTCGTACCTAAGGCGATCGTGCAACCTGGAATATCGTCCTTGCCAGAATTCGATACTAGTGGGAACCACCATGTAACCGCCCCAATGGGGTGGCCTAGGAACCGAACTTCCCTCTGGATATTTGAGGCTGAACTCCTGAAATTTTGCCTCTAGTTCGCTTCGATTTTCTAACGGCTCCGATTGGGAGCTAGCCCAAGCACCGATCTGACTGCTCCATGGCCGGCTCGCAAAATAATTATCGGAATCAGCTTCGGCGATCTTGCTCGCCTGGCCTAAGACGATTACTTGTCGCTCCATGGCATACCAAGGAAAGAGCAAACTAACGGCAGGATTTTCTGCGATCTGTTGCCCCTTTCGGGAACCGTAGTTGGTAAAGAAACTAAAACCAGCGGCAGATAACTCTTTTAGCAAGACGGTTCGGCTCGAAGGTTGGCCATCGGCTACCGTCGATAAGACCATGGCATTTGCTTCGACGATCACTACGTTGGCGGCCGCCTCATGGAGCCAACTATGAAATTGGGCAACTGGGTCAGGTGAAATTTGGCCCTCCGTTAGCCCGGCTTCGCCATAGGAACGGCGCATGGCTGCGATTGTGGCTTTATCCAATTCGGTCATGGCTACAACTTACTCACCGCGCCAAGAATCAGCGCGGGATGTATTGCAGGTCACTCGCTTACCCCCTTTTTCGCATCGAATTTGGTTTGGAAGTGTCTAGATATAAGAGCAGAATACGAGCGTCGAATTTTTTAATTTCCAAGGGGAGTGCGCTGTGGGCGAAGATTTCAAGCCAGGCTTAGAGGGTGTTATTGCATTTGAATCGGTCATCGCCGAGCCCGACAAAGAGGGCAGTTCCCTTCGCTATCGCGGCGTAGATATTGAAGACCTCGTAGGTAAAGTCGAATTCGGCAAAGTCTGGGGTTTACTGGTTGACGATTCATTTGCGCCAGGGTTGCCTGTTGCCGAACCAGAAGTGCTTCCTATTCATTCTGGTGATGTGCGCGCTGACGTTCAAGCTGCGATCGCATTGCTCGCGCCAAAGTTTGGCTTCAAGCCACTTCTAGATTCGACTGTCGAAGAAGCCCGAGACAATGTGGCGCGCTCTTCCGCTCTACTTCTTTCTTATGTTGCACAAGCAGCTCGTGGCGATTCCCTTCCTGCTGTTCCAGAATCCGAAGTAAATAAAGGCACAACCTCTGTTGAGCGAATGATGATTCGTTGGCGCGGGGAACCCGACCCTAAGCATGTAAAGGCAATCGATGCCTATCTAGTTTCCGCTGCAGAGCACGGCATGAATGCCTCTACCTTTACCTCTCGTGTTATCGCCTCCACCGGTGCCGATGCTGCCGCAGCACTTTCCGGTGCGATCGGTGCCATGTCTGGTCCACTTCACGGGGGCGCGCCATCTCGCGTTCTTGGAATGATCGAAGATGTTGAAAAATCTGGCGATGCTCGCGCATATGTAAAGGGCATCATGGATCGCGGCGAACGTTTGATGGGATTTGGTCATCGCGTTTATCGCGCCGAAGATCCACGCGCTCGCACTCTGCGTCGCATCGCCCGTGAACTTGAAGCTCCGCGCTACGCCGTTGCTGAAGCGCTAGAACAAGCGGCGCTCGCTGAACTTCATGAACGCCATCCAGAGCGAGTCTTAGAAACCAACGTCGAATTCTGGGCTGCAATTGTTTTGGACTTTGCTGAAGTTCAAGCTCATCTCTTTACTTCCATGTTTACCTCTGCCCGCACTGCGGGTTGGTCGGCACACATTTTGGAAGAGAAGAAAACTGGCCGTTTGATTCGTCCTTCGGCTCGATATGTTGGCCATGGAACTCGTCCCGCTAGCGAAGTTGCTGGCTGGTAGGGTCCTGAGAGCACCCCTCACAATTAGCGAGAAATCGCGTTAAATAAGGGCTTTTTTATAACAATCTCGTAACGACCGCCTGATTAACGGGGTGGCTCGCACGTTAGGCTTGCCTATATCCATTTACTCCAGTGTAATTACGCCGTTGCCTCCCTCGGGCAGCACCAATACATGGAGGATTATTAATGATGAAAAAGCGCCTTGGCGCGGCTAGCGTTCTTGCTGCTGCCGCCCTCGTGGCTTCTGCACTTTTAGTTCCAAGTGCAAATGCCGCGACTAAGACCATCATTGTTTGGGCCGATGAAACTCGCGGACCACAACTTGTAAAGTTGATTGATGGCAACACCACCATTGCACCCGGATATAAAATCCAGGTCAAGTTCTTTTCAGCTCTTACCGCTCTTCAGAGCGCGTGGGATAAAGCCACCGCTGCTGGTGGTCCAGATGTAATCACAGGTCCTGCCTCATTCGCATCACAAGGTGCAAAGTCAGGAAAGCTTGCTCCACTTCCATATGGAGCTCTTCTAAAGTCACAGATCCCAGCAGCTGGCATTGCAGCAATGTCATTCCAGCGCAAGATCTATGGCGTTCCACTTGATGTTGACACCACAGCCTTCCTTTGGAACAAGACACTATTCGGTGCTGCTGCTCCTACAACTTTCAAGGCAATGGTTGATTACTACACTGCCAACAAAGTTTCAAAGGGTTTGACCGGCGGAATTTGTGCCCTTGAAGGCACATGGGGATCACAACCAATCTTGACCGCACTTGGTGGCGGCGCTTGGGTTTCAAAGGGTTCCAATGCTGATTACAGCAAGGTTCTATTGAACTCTGCTGCTTACAAGGCAAATGTTAAGTCCCTTCTTTTGGGCGCCGATGGCAAGTCCAATGGCTTCTTCCAATGGGATGGTTGCGGCGATGCATTCAAGGCCGGAAAGATTCCATTCGCTAACACTGGCGCTTGGAACTTTGACGGCATTAAGACCGCTGGAGTTAGCTTCGGAATCGGCGCAGTTCCAGGACTAGTTGCCGGCTCTTACGGAAAGCAATGGGTTAACTACTCAGGCTCTTATGTCACCACCTTTGCTTCGGCACACGGTGTAGACCTTGGCGCAAAGAAGCTTGTTATGGGATGGTTTGCCAGCCCAGAAGGCCAGACCGCTATGAGCGCGCTATCAGGCCGACCACCAGCAAACCGCATCTCTGCTGCAAAGATCACTGATGCAAACACCTTGGGTGTTGCAACCGCTGCTCTAACTGGTACCCCACAGGTATCACCAGCACTTGATGACAAGGCTGGCGGTTCTAACTGGTACGACGTGCTTGGTTCGGTTTACACCGACATCTTCACAAAGGGTAAGGATGTATCAGCAACTCTCGATGCTGCTGCTGCCATTCTTTCCAAGAACTTCGCTGACGCTGCAGCGAATCTCTAATAAAACTTCCTAGTTACTAGGAATTAGCGAGAAGGCAGTTGATGTGAACTTCACATCAACTGCCTTCTTCACGAGATAATCTGTTCAGCACTTTCATTCTTTGCTAAGTTGCGCTTATTGGGTGTGAAAGGGGGTCTGGGTATGAATCGTTTGGCAGGCTTCACTGGACTTCCCGCCCAAATATTTAAAATCTGTTTTATCGCAATCATAGATGCGATATTGGTCGCGATGTTCTTTGCCTCAACCCACAAGCATGCAACTTCATTGGCAATCGTCATAGCTCTGGTGGCTTTCGGAACCAACTTTGTTTATTTTGCGAAATTTACCCTGCCTTTTAAGTTTCTCTTTCCGGGCCTGGTACTTCTCGTAGTCTTTGTAGTTGTCCCGATTCTCTACACAATTTCAATGTCGGCGTTCAATTACAAGACCGGTAATGAAATCAGCAAGGGACAAGCGATTACCCAATTGCTTCAAACCGGCTTGGCCCCCGATGCTGCAAATACCTCTTACGACATGGTTCTGGGTAAGAAGAATGGCGATTGGGCGGCGCTACTTACCGAACAAAGTTCCCAGCAGGTTTATCTCGGGACCCAAAGCGGAACTACAAAGCTTGAAAAGGGCACTTATTCACTCAATGGAATTGGCGTTGCAGGGAAGGCTCCAGGCTTTGTGCCGCTTACCGCCGAACAAACTGCCAGCGCGGACAGCGTGATTGGCGCGCTGAAATTCCCGCTTGGGAATGGTCAATTTATCGCGCCGCAATCGGCAGATGTTGCAGTTCTTTTGACACAATCACTGGTCTATGACCAGCAAACCGACACCTTTACGAATACCACGCTAAAGCGGACCTATAAAGATAATGGCGACGGTAATTTCGCCAATATTGCAGATAAGACCGAGAAATTGTCGCCCGGCTGGCGAGCTTTTAATAACTTTAGAAATTACACCCACCTCTTCAGTGATCCAACAGTTCGAGGTCCATTTATTGGTGTCTTTATTTGGACCGTCTCCTTTGCCTTCTTAACGGTCATCATGATGTTCGGTGTCGGATTCTTATTAGCCATTGCCTTGGATAAGAAAATTGCCTTCCGTCGCTTCTATCGCTCAATTTTAATTTTGCCTTATGCAATTCCATCCTTTATGAGTATCTTGATTTGGAATGGCCTTTTTAATAGACAGTTTGGCGCCATAAATGGCCTCTTCCACACCAATATCGATTGGTTCAACAGTCCGTGGCTAGCCAAAGGCGTTATTTTGTTGGTTAACCTCTGGCTCGGTTTCCCATACTTCTATTTGATCTCCACTGGGGCACTTCAGGCGATCCCGGTCGAGCTCGAAGAAGCTGCCTCTATCGATGGCGCCTCACCTCGCAAAGTGTTGCGATTGATCAAGTTGCCTTTGATGCTTCAAATTCTTTCGCCGCTTCTGATCTCATCATTTGCCTTTAACTTTAACAACTTTAACTTGATTTATTTGCTCACCGCAGGTGGTCCAACCGATGTCCTTCATGGGAAGACGGCAGGTGCTACCGATATTTTGATTACCTACACCTATAAAACGGCATTCGGTTCTAGCGAACAGAACCTGGGCTTGGCCTGCGCGATCTCGATGATTATGTTCTTCATCGTCGGCAGCCTTTCGCTCTGGAGCCTTCGTCGTTCTAAAGTATTGGATGGTTTTTAATGAAAACTAAAAACCTCTGGAAGCACGTTTACATCTGGATATTGATCGTCTTCACGCTTTTTCCGATTTACATTGTTATTGAGAGCTCATTTAACCCGACCGGCTCTCTGGCATCTTCTTCGCTGGTTCCAAGCAAATTCAGTTGGGTGAACTACAAGGCGCTCTTCAATAATCCTGCTGTTCCATATGGCGCTTGGATTCGTAACTCGGTAATGATCGCAAGTGCCAACGCGTTGATCTCGGTATTTATTGGCGCCGCCTCCGCTTTCGCTTTCAGCCGGATGCGCTTCAAGGGCCGTAAAGCTGGTCTGCAAACGCTGCTCCTTATCCAGGTCTTCCCTTCCTTTCTGGCTCTCGCTGCTATCTATGTAATGATGGAACGCGTTTACACCGTCTTCCCAGCCATCGGTCTTGGAAGTCTTGGTGGCTTGCTTCTTATTTATCTCGGTGGCTCGATGGGCGTTAACGCTTGGTTGCTAAAGGGCTACATCGACACCATCCCCATGGAGTTGGATGAAGCGGCCCGCATTGACGGCGCCAGCACGGTTCAGGTTTATTGGTTGATCTTCTTCCCATTGGCTGCTCCCGTCTTGGCCGTCACCGCCTTGCTCTCATTCATCGGAACATTTAATGAGTTCGTTCTAGCCTCACTCTTCTTGCAAGATGTTAATAAGCGAACTGTTGCAGTAGGACTTCAACAATTCGTTGGCGCTCAGTTCGGTCAGAACTGGGGACCATTTGCCGCTGGCTCCTTAATAGCCACGGTTCCTTTGGTTATCGTCTTCCTATCCCTACAGCGCTTCATTATTGGCGGCCTCACTCAAGGGGCGACTAAGGGCTAAATGTGAGTGCTTCTTTATTGCCACACCATGATGGAAGCTCGTTATATCTCAGCGACACTGCGCCAAAAATCGGCGACACCGTTGAGATTAGGGTTCGAATCCCAAAGCGTTATAACGTCTCCAAAATCTATCTTCGAATCTTTATTGATGGCGAGCCCAGACTATTTCTGCTGGGGTTAAAAAAGTCATCGACTCATGAAGAGTGGTGGAGTTCAAAAGCCTTGGTCACCAATTCGGTACATCGATATCGGTTTCTGATCTTTCGCGGCAAGAAGCAAGAATGGTTAACAGCGGGTGGAATATCTCACCATGATGTAACCAGCACCTCCGATTTCTTTTTGATTGCAAAACCGGCATACCCAGAGTGGATCCATTCCTCAGTCTTCTATCAAATTTTTCCTGATCGTTTTGCTAGCTCTGGTAAGAAGCGAGAGATCCCACCACAATATGTACCTCGCGATTGGAACGATCTGCCGAAGGGTCGAGATGCCACAACTGGAGTTGAGTATTTCGGTGGCGATCTAGAAGGAGTTCAGGAGCACCTAGATCACATAGTCGGATTAGGTGCCAATGGCATCTATTTCACACCTTTCTTCCCTGCGCGATCTACACATCGATACGATGCCAGCAGTTTTGATTTTGTCGATCCGCTACTAGGTGGAGATGAGGCCCTCTTTTCGCTGGCGGCTGCTGCCGGTAAAAAAGGTATTCGGATGCTGGGCGACCTCACCACAAATCATTGCGGCGCCGGCCACCCTTGGCTTGCCAAAGGCTTGCTTGACCGCGAATCAAAAGAGGGAAGTTATTTTTATTGGGATGATCGATCCACTCATGGTTATGAAGGCTGGTGGGGTCTGGCATCACTGCCAAAATTAAATTATTCATCGCCACAACTTCGAAAGGCGATGTACGAGGGAACCAATTCAATTGTTCGTAAGTGGCTTCGCCCACCTTTTTCAATGGCGGGCTGGCGCATTGATGTCGGAAATATGACCGGGAAATATTTGGACCAGGACATTAACCAAGAAGTCATGCGCGGAATTAGAACAGCGATGGATGAGGTAAATCCCGACGCTTGGTTAGTGGCCGAGAATGCCGATAACTTCCCAACTGACCTTGATGGCCTTGGGTGGCATGGAACCATGAATTACAACGGCTTTGGCCGGGTGCTGTGGGGTTGGTTCGCCCACAAGCCCGAAACCAAGCCAGAGTATTACGGATTTCCGGAAGGGTTACCAGAATTTACCGGCGCCCAAACCGTTGCTGCCATTCAACAATTTAACGCGATGATTCCTTGGCGTGCGCTTACCGCCAGTATGGCTCTGCTCGATTCTCATGACACCCCACGATTTCGAAACATCGTTGGTAAAGATCCAGTTCGACATCTTGCGGCGATGGGGATGTTGCTGACCTATCCGGGAGTGCCATCCATCTTTGCTGGTGATGAAATCGGTCTTGAAGGCGCCTGGGGCGAAGATGCCCGTCGAACCATCAATTGGGAAGATAAGAGCGGATGGGATATTGATTTTTTAACCGAGGTAAAAAAGTTAGTCAAGCTTCGCCGCTCCAGTCATGCCTTAGCTCATGGTGGCTTGCGATGGGTTGATGTCACTGCCGATTCCATCTCCTACCTTCGGGAATCTAAAAAAGAAACCCTTCTCATTTTTGTTTCCCGCAAAGGTATCAAGCGAAAGATTGACCTCGCTAACTGGGGATATGAAATTGATAAGACACTCTACGGACCATTAGGTAATGGAAATTCCATCAGCATTGATTCCAAGAGCGCAGTTATCGGGATTTGGAAACTCCGTTGAATCTGGCGGCTAGAAGACTCGGTGCGCTTGCGCTTGCCACCGGGCTGATCCTCGGCTCTGTCACAGTTTCTCAAGGTGCGCCAAGTTTGGTTGCTTTAGCCAAGCCAGTAGTCCGCGGCGCGTTAAACACTCAATCTATTTATTTTGTGATGACCGATCGCTATGCCAACGGCGACCCTTCAAACGATCTGGCTCACGTTGCCGATTTTCGTCTCACCAGCGGTTATGACTCAAGTGACCCCGGTTGGTATCACGGCGGCGATCTAAAAGGGCTAACTCAAAACCTTTCGTATATAAAGAAGATGGGCTTTACCTCAATCTGGATAACCCCACCGGTAAAACAACAATATGTTCAAGGCGGATCTGCGGCCTATCACGGTTATTGGGGAATTGATTTCACAACTATCGACCCCCATTTAGGCACGGAAGCTGACTTTAAAAATCTGGTGGACCAAGCTCATGCCCTTGGACTAAAAGTGATCGTCGACATCGTGGTAAATCACACCGCAGATATCATTAAATATCGCGATAACGGAAGTGCCTATATTCCACTTGGTTTAGCGAAGGTAAAGAAGCCAACTTGGCTAAATACGATGGCTAACTATCACAATGTGGGCGATATTGGTGCGAGCCCAAAAGCCACAACCCTCGCTGGGGATTTTTATGGACTCGATGATCTCAATACCGGCAAACCAGCAGTGGTTCAAGGTTGGACCGATTTATGGTCGAGCTGGATCACAAAATATGGCATCGATGGCTTTCGCATTGATACCGCCAAATATGTAGATCAAGCTTTCTGGAAATCATTCCTGCCAGCGATTCTCAAGACCGCAAAGAGCGTTGGAAAGAGCAGCTTCGCAATCTTTGGCGAGATCGCCGACGCGAACCCGGAAGCGGTCGCACCTTTCGTAACTGAACAAAGTTTTCCTTCAGCGCTAGATTTCCCGTTTCAAAATGCGGTTACAAATTATGCAAAATCATTTGGGCAGGCAGGGCCGCTGGGTGAACTTTTCAACGGTGATGATCTGTACACCAGCGCTACCTCAAGCGCCTATGGATTGGCAACCTTTTTAGGCAATCACGATATGGGCCGAATTGGATACTTTCTGACGAAAGCCGCGGCTTGGGATGGCGAAACAGTTTTGCTGGAACGCGACAAGCTGGCGCATGCCATGCTCTTCTTACTTCGCGGTGGCCCAATTGTTTACTATGGCGATGAAAAGGGAATGGCCGGCGGTGGTGGCGACAAACTCGCTCGGCAGGATATGTTCCCTACACAAGTCGATCTTTGGAAGACTGAAACGCGCATTGGCGCTGCGCCGATCGGAGATGGAAGTTCATTTGATGTTGCCAATCCAATTCAGGATGAGATAGTTGCACTGCAAAATCTCGAAGTTCAATATCCGGATTTAAAGACTGGAACGCAACAACTTCGATATGCCCAAGGAAATTTCTTCGCGGTCAGTAGATTCAATTCAGATCAAGAGTTTCTTGTTGCCTTCAACTCGGATGACAAGCCCACAACTGCCACGGTTCCGGTAGCTACGCTTTCAAGCGCTTGGGAGCCGATCTTCGGTCTCGGATCATCGACCAGCTCTTCTCCTAATTCGCTAGATATCACTCTGCCGCCACATGGCTTTATTGTCCTGAAAGCGGCCAATAAATTTGTACCAAATCAAACGCTCAAGATTACGATCCTGCCGCCAAAGACCGATGGCAACAGCGATGGTTGGATTCCAATTACCGCATCCGTTCCTGGCAGCGATTTTGATCAAGTCACCTTTGCGGTGCAGGTTCCAGGTAAGGCGTGGCAGAGCCTTGGCACCAGCGATCACCGTACTTTTAAGACTGCTCAAACTGCCGGTGGATTATTTCGAAGCTATCTGCATCCAGCTCTTTATAAAAAGGGAACCGTGCTGAACTTGGTTGCCGTCGTAAAGAACTCTGCTGGCGCAACTTTGGCATCGAAGATTATTCGCTATTCCATCAATTAACTAAGCCAGAACCGCAGCGCTTCATCACTTTGCCGACGCCATGAAGGTTCATTATGGCGACCACCTGCAAATATTTTGGCTTCGAATTGCTCGCTCTCCTGCCAACCCAACTCTTTTAACTTCGAGATCGAATAATCGTGAAATGGTTGGTATTCGGCATCAAGCCCTTTAGTTCCGCGGCTGAGCCAGATCTTGTGATTGCTGGGCATTGGGAGGGCGTCAAGCAGCGCATCAACCAATGGATTTTCCCCGATTATCCAATGCGGTGAGAATGCCAAGCCGGCGCCGAAAAATTCTGGGTGGCGGCCTAGGCCATAGAGCGTTGCCAGTCCGCCCATACTTGAACCAAGGAGCGCCGTTTTGCTGGGCTCCGGAATGAAACCAACGCTCTGCGATATTGCGGGAACAATTTCGCTAACAATCGTTTCCAAATAGTTATCGCCTTGCAAATCCGCCAGTGAAACATCGCGGTACTTCGGTTGTGCTACCACCAAGCCGGCTTGAAACGGTTCTTGTGGTGCCAAATCGTGAGCACGGCCCCAGGGATTGGATTTGGTAGTGCCATGAAATATCGCGATGATCAAGGGAGCTGAAATTCCAAATTCCGTTGCGACTCGGCTGGCGTTCTGCGCCAACTGCCAGGTTCGTCCCCGAGTCGCGGTTCGACGATCAAAAATATTTTGACCATCGTGCGCAACGATTAAATGGGTGGCGGGCTCGGCTGGTGCCCAAAAATCAACGGTTCGGCCGGCAAAGTTAATTCGGGTGACTGGTTCGGAGAGGTGGCGAATTCCAAAGCGCTTAACGATCTCCATAGTGAAAGGATACGGGGATGACCTCGACCCGCTCTCTCTTTTGGTTTCGGCGGGATCTACGGTTGGCAGATAACCCCGCGCTGTTAGCAGCCTTGGCTAATAGTGACGCTGTACTGCCGCTTTTTATCATCGATGAAGAGATCGCCGAACGAGCTGGGGAGTACCGCCGGGCTTATTTGGCGGATTCGCTTCGAGCCCTGGATCAATCTCTGGGCGGCAAGCTTGCAGTAATAGCTGGTCCTGCCGTTTCAGTGCTGCAAGATGTTATGAAGCGCCACGACTTATCAGAAGTCTACGTGGCTCAGGAATTTGCCCCCTATGGCATTGCACGCGATCTGGCAGTAACCAAAGCTGGAATTGAATTGCAACAAACTGGAAGTGGTTATGCAGTTTCACCTGGCCGAGTTCGAAAACCCGATGGCACTAATTACCGCGTCTACACCCCCTTCTTTCGAAGTTGGTTGACTCATGGTTGGCGCGGGCCAGTTGCCGCTCCGAAGAACCCAAACTTCATTACCCCAAAAGAGGCAGATCGGAATTTTCCGAAGTGGCATCCACCTGCAGGCGTTGATCTTCAGGAAGCTGGCGAAGTTGCAGCCCTAGCCAGATGGCAAGCCTACAAAAAAGGTGGGCTTGCTGAATATGACCAGGCCCGAAATATTCCGGGGATCGCCGGCACTAGTCGTCTCAGCCCACATCTTCGTTGGGGCGAAATTCATCCGCGGACAATTCTGGCCGAATTAAATCAAAGTTCGGCTCATGAAGTATTTCGCAAAGAGATTGCTTGGCGCGAGTTCTATGCCGACGTCCTTCATCACTATCCAACTACTTCGCGCGAATATTATTCGCCAGTTTACGAAACTATGCGATATGACAAACCCGGTTCAAAATTCACTGCTTGGTGTGAGGGCAAGACTGGCTATCCAATTGTCGATGCTGGTATGCGCCAACTGCGCGCTGAAGGCTGGATGCATAACCGCGTGCGGATGGTAGTTGCCTCCTTTTTGGTTAAGGACCTGCATATCGAATGGCAGCACGGCGCTAATCACTTTATGAAATATTTAATCGATAACGATGTGGCTTCAAATTCGCACGGCTGGCAGTGGACTGCGGGTTGCGGCACCGATGCCTCGCCTTACTACCGAGTCTTTAATCCAGTCGAACAAGGAAAACGATTCGATCCCAATGGCGATTATGTTCGTCATTTTCTCCCCGAGCTTTCGCATTTGTCTAGCGCCGAAATTCACGAACCTTGGAATTTCCTTGATGGTTATTTGCACGACTACCCCGAAAGAATTGTTGACCACGCCACTGAACGACTAGAGTCCCTAGCGAGGCTTCAGGAGATAAAAGCAGCCAAACCTGAAGCGCCAAAGTTCTAGCTGCCTATTAACGAGTCGCTCCAAAGCACTATTCCCGCTTGAGTTCGCTTCGCCTCATACATTGCCAGATCCGCTCTGCGCAGCAGATCCTCCTGTGTAAAGCGCTCCGCCTGCGTTATTACTCGGCCAATACTGACACCAACCTCCACGGTGGCGGCTGGTAGAGCAAAAGGGTAAGTGAGTGTTGCTCGAAGCGCCAGCGCCGTTTCCAGCCCAATTTCAGGATCGCCAAAGACGATCACCCCAAATTCGTCGCCACCCAGTCTGGCCAAAAGCGCATTGGCGGGAAGCGCTCTACTAAAACGGATTGCGATCTGTTTCAGCAATTGGTCACCGGTTGGATGTCCATAACCATCATTCACTGCTTTGAAACCATCCAAATCTAAGAGCAAGAGCGTGCCCTCTTTGCGAATTAGTAGATCCAACTCCAAGAGGAAGCGTCTTCGGTTCGGCAGACCAGTTAACTCATCAGTGCGCGCTAACTCTCGTTCTTCATTGGTGTTCTTCGCATCGCTGATTGCCGCTTGCATTCGCAGAAAGGCAAACCCGATAGTTGCAAATCCAGGAATCAAAATAAATTTTGGTAAATACGTTGGGGAAATTGCTGCGATCAGTAGTGCAACCGAACTGACGATTACCGCGAATACTGTTGTTATTGGGGCGAAGCGTTCTGAAAGTTCAATCTCGCCACCATGGTGATACAACGATTCGGCAATCAAAATCATGCCAATGATCCAACCATCGTCATTCAGCGAGGCGAATGGATAAGCGGAATTCGCAGACATCAATAAGAAAATCAGATCGGTTGCGGTAAATGCTGCTACCCCAAGGAGCAAGAGCATCGAACGCAACGACTTTCTGGTTAAAAGCACCAAGGCCAAAGTGATCGCCAATAGCGAGATATCACCCGCTGGATATAAGAGCGAGAGAAAGACCGAGCCAGTACTACCGGAGAAATGAAGCATTGCGGGCTTAATCAAAAAACCGGCAACAATGCTGGTGATACCCAGTGCCAGAATCACGGTATCTAATAGTTCGAGCCACTTAACTTTCCGTCGTGCCGTTAGCGCTCTGACTATGCCAAAGAGGGCAAATGGATAAAAGAGCGAATAACAAATATCGGCCAGATTTGGCCAGACCGTAAAACTAAAAAATGAGTTGGCGGTGGATACGATAGAGCCAATACTCCAAAGCAAGAAGGCCGAGCCCAAGCTAGTACTAGCCCAGTGATCATTAAATAGCGGTGAATAAAGCGTTGCAAATGCAGCGCAAATTGCAGCGGAATTGAAAAGGAACAGGTCGGGAAAGATCGCTGGCTGGGGAAAGATTAAGCGAATTCCCAGATGCAGGCTGAGGATAAGTACTGCAGTCAGGCGAAAGGTGGGGTAGGTTTTCGCCCGACTCGTCGGTGGGAAAACCCTCATAACGAGATTTTAAGAGCAGCCCAACCTTTCCAAAAGAGGGCTCACTCTCATCATTAAAACGGAAGGTTTACTTAATGTCTGACCAAGCCAAACTTGATCTTGCTAACTCTCCCCTATCTCGCAGAGCAATTCTCTGTGGCGTGGCCGTCATCTCCTTTGGCTTCGTCCCGGAAGCAGCTATTGCTGCCACAGGCGTAACCCAGACCAAGGATAAGAAGATTCGGGTTGACCTAAAGGTTAATAAGAATTTGGCCAAAGTAGGCGGGGTGGTAACCATCGACCTTTCGGATGGCTCTTCTATCGCATTGGTACGTACAGCCAAGACTATTACTGGCTTCACCGCGTTAAATCTAAGTTGTACCCATCAAGGAATTACCGTTCAACAAAATGGAAACGCTTGGTTATGTCCAGCACACGGCTCGCAATATGCGCTCAATGGAAAATTAATTAATGGCCCTGCGCGAAGCGCGCTGATGAAGTTCCCAGTAAAGGCAACTTCATCAGCGGTAATTATTGGTTAAGGCTTAAAGACCAGCCTTGCAGGCAAGCTTTAATTGAGTCAAGCCTTGAGTAACACTGACCTTAACTTGAGCAGCAAGCGCTGGCTGTGAAGCCATGGTGCTAGTTAGCTGTGCGTTAAGTGAAGTAATTTGAGAAACTGCACGGTCCTTTGTTGACTGCAGACGAGCAATTCCCTTGTTTAGCAAATCAATCGCTGACTTGTAACGAGTGATGTTGTTGTCATAACCGGTGTAAGCCTTGGTCCAGTTCAACAAGTTAACACCAGTTGCCGTCTTAGCCTTATCGTGAGCATTTGTGGACTTCACAGTTGCAGCATCAATCTTCACCTGGATAGCGGCGATCTTGGCTGGGAAATCTGCGTTTGCCGCCTTCAATTTTTGATCTGCAAGATCGCTAGCTGCCTGCCAAGTTGCAATGCTCTTCTTTAGTTGGTCCAAAGTGTTGGTGACCTGAGCGGTAAAGTTTGTTTGGTTGTTGACGGCGGCAACATAGAGCTTATTTGCGGTCAAGCAATCGTTTAGTAGCCAGGTTAATTTTGTGGTTTTCACGGTTGGGTTTATTCCGCAGGTATAGGAATTAGTACCGACCTTGGTCTTGGCCCCAACCTTTGTGCAAGCAGCGCCAGACTTTAGAGTGGCGGCATGGGAGGTTGCGACTCCGGTCGAAAGTAGAGCTCCAATTAGAGCCACGGTAGCGATCTTCTTAAACACGAGAGCCTCCAGTGCGGTTGTGGATATTTCTTTGATTTCCTGCGGTTATTCTAGATCAGAGTAGTACCCCAGATTCGGCAGATCACCCTGAGGGTCGGTGAAATTGCTGTGAATTAGCCCTTGATACCCCGGCGAGAGCGCAGGCTAATGCCCAAGCGACGGATTATTGGCCGCGGTCCAAACCGCGCAAAGGTGCTCAAAATTGCATACTGCCAACCGGGCACGCATAACGGGTCGCCTGCCTGTGCACCCTTCCAAGCCTTTGAAACAACTTCGTCTGCGCTTAGCCAAAGGAAGTTTGGCAGGCCGGTCATTGTCATCTTTCCGCGCTGGTGAAACTCGGTGCGGGTAAAGCCTGGACATAGGGCCATCACATTTACCTTGGTTCCCAAGAGTTTGGTGTGCATCGATTCGGAGAGCACAGTCAGGTAGGACTTTGAAGCGTTATAGGTTCCGCCCGTGGTCCAACCAGCAACGCTCGAGACGTTGATGACAATGCCACTGTTGCGCTCGCGCATGGCTGGCAAGATCGAATGCATCAAACGCATCGGCGCTCTGACCAAAACTTCCAGAAGCTCATTCTCTGCTGCGATGTCGCTATGAAAGAAGTTATCAATCAGGCGAAAGCCCGCATTATTTATTAGGACCTCAATCGGGCGGCTTTGATCGCGCAGGCGCGCTTCAACTTTTAAAAGTTGCTCAGACTTTGAAAGATCGGCTGGCAATACTTCAACTGCAATGCCGAATTGATTTCGAAGTTCGGTTGCTTTAGCTTCCAGCCGCGCCACATCGCGCGCCACCAAAACTAAATCGAATTTCTCCGCAGCTAACAACCGAGCGAAGGCTTCACCGATACCAGCGCTGGCTCCAGTGATTAGCGCAGTTGCCAAGAGTTAACGCTCGATCCCTGCAGTATCTTCTTCACGAATATGCCAACTGGTTCCATAAGATTCCAGCAAATTCAAATATGGAATCGGATCAAACCATTCCGGCCCATTGACGCCTGCCGGTTTCCAGATGCCGCTATCGATTAGTTCCATCGCAATGACCGGATTTATAGCGGTCTGCCATACAACAGCTTGATCGCCATACTCCTTCATGGACCAGGCATTATCTACGACGTTATAGATATAAACGGCCTTTGGTTCACCAGCTTTATCCAAACCCTTTACCAAAGTTCCAGCGCAGGTAGCACCCTTCATTCGCGAACCCAAGGTTGCTGGGTCAGGAAGTGAAGCGGCCAACAAATCTCGAGGTGAAACTTGAACGCCTTGCACTTCCACGGTTTCCTTACGATCCATGCCCAACATATTGATGGTCTTTAAGATCGTGATGAATTGCGCGCCGAGGCCATATTTAAAGTTAACTTTCTTCGCATCAATCTTTTGTGGAATCAACACAACTTCTTCGTGCTCCACATTTACGCATTCGACAGGGCCAATTCCTTCTGGGAAATCAAATACTTCCAGCTCCGAGAATGGTTCAGTTGTGTACCAGCCACGACCATCTTCCCAAACCAATGGGGGATTGAGGCACTCTTCAATAGTGGTCCAGATCGAAAACGAGGGCGCGAAGTCATAGCCTTCGACCGTCAAGTTCGAGCCATCAAAAATGGTAACCGAATCAATTCGAGAGAAGAGTTCATTGTCGGCGTACTTCGCGAAAATATCGCTCATACCAGGCTCGATACCCATGGCGACTAAGGCGTAAATCTCGCGTTCACACCAATTCCAGTCGCGGGCAAATTGTTCGTCGCCCAACTTCACGCCGGTTTCGGTATTTGGATAGTGCGGGTGCGGCCTAGAAAGGGACATCGCCATATCGATGTAATTACGATTCTCAATCTCGCAGGCCAAGAAGATCGGCATCACAAAACGCGGATCAACCGCATTAATGACGACATCCGGGTCAGCTTTGCGAATTAGCTCGCGCAAATCTTCAAGCTCTGCGGCATTAACCTGCGCCGCCGAGAACCTGGGGTCCTTTAACCGAGCCACGGCCGCTTCTGCCTTTGGGAGCATGCGATCTGCGACAACCATTGAGGTAATGAACGATCGGCGAGAGGCAATATTTGCAATTGCGCTACCAACGCCACCGGCACCTATTACGAGGGCCTTCATGAAAACCAACTCCAAACGAGTATTTTTAAGGAGTCTAACTGAGGGGATTTTTTCCCACAAGTCTTTACTAAACTGCTCCAGTAACCCCGCCTAAATAGGTGGCATTAGTCCCAGTAGCTCAGTGGATAGAGCAACCGCCTCCTAAGCGGTAGGTCGCCG
>JBAXKZ010000012.1:0-38101 GCA_037135095.1 Actinomycetes bacterium | reverse complement strand
TTAAGCGGTAATCGCGGACAAGATCTCGAGCTCCCTTGATGAGAGCTCGACGACGGGCATGATCTCGCGCAGCTGTTCTACGGTGCGGGCACTGGCAATTGGGGTCGAAACAGTTTCCTGAACCCGTAGCCATCCCAGAGCAACTGCTGCGAGGGAAACCTGATGAGCCGCGGCAATTTCTGCAAGTGCCGCAACGGTTTTCCAGCCGCGTTCATTTTGATAATTAACAACGCCACCAGCGCGAACCGAATCAACGGTGACGCCCTCACGATATTTTCCGGTGAGAAAGCCGCGGGCCAAACCGAAGAATGGAATACAAGAAATGCCAAATTCCTTCAAGGTCGGGGCCATATCAGTTTCGTAAGTTTCGCGTTCTACTAAGTTGTAATGATTTTGAATCGCGGCATATTTGGCAAAGTTATTTTCCGTCGAAGTTTGTAACGATTCGCGTAATCGAGCTGAGGTAAAGTTGGATGCGCCCAAATATCGAACCTTGCCATCGGTTACCAGTTCATTAAAAGCCTGAAGGGTTTCAACTATCGATACCTTTTCGTCATCCTCGTGGGCATAATAAAGATCGATGTAATCAGTCTGCAGCCGGTGCAATGAATCACGCGCAGCGCTGCGAATGTTTTCTGCCGCTAACCCCGGACGCTTGGAATATTTTGCGACCTTGGTTGCAATCACAATTTGGCTCCGATTTGCGCGCGCCTTCATCCAGTTACCAATAATGGTTTCACTGTCGCCGCCGTTGTTGCCCTCTTTCCATTCGGAATAGATATCGGCGGTATCGATAAAGTTTCCACCTGCCGCAACATAGGCATCTAGAATCTCGAAAGATTGCGCTTCGGTGGCGCTCCACCCAAAGACATTGCCCCCGAGGCAAAGCGGATGGACTTTAAGATCGGTCTGCGGGATGGTGATTAATTGGCTCATGCCGAGATTCTGCACTACTCGGGCAGAGGTGGAAAATCGAAACCGATAAGGTTTGCCCATGACTACTGGCGGCTTCACCAGCTTAGAATTGGCGCGCGAAGAGGAGCTTTTAACCCTCCCATCGCTATCAATGGCCGATGCGCTTGAGATCGGTGAAATTGGCGTGGCACTGGGATTGGCGCGATCGCTGCCGTTGGCAATTGAAGTTCGGTTGGGCGACTGGACGGTATTTCATGTCAGCCTGCCGGGTTCCAAGCCCGAGAATGATCAGTGGATTGCCCGCAAAGCTCGGGTTGTAATGGCCCGGGGTCATTCCACGATGTTCGAACGGGTCCTGGCTGAAGAGCAGGGAATCAATTGGCATGAAACTTATGGTTTTTCTGAAGCCGATTATGCAATTCATGGCGGCGGTCAGGCGCTTCGCGTAAGCGGTTTAGGAGTGCAAGGAATTCTATTAGTGAGTGGCATCCCACAAGTTGAGGATCACCTATTTGGAATCGAAGTTCTAACTGAATATTTGGCACGTAAAGGCGAAATGCTGTGAGTAAGGAAATCTGGATTTGTGGTGAAGTGTTAATTGATTTAATTCCACGCGATTTCCAAAAGTTGGCGGTAGTTGGCGGCGGCCCCGCTAATACCGCAAAGGCGCTGGCGCGATTGGGATTCGATGCGCACTTTATCGATGGCATCTCTACTGATGCTTATGGGCAAAGCGCCAAAGCCGAACTTTTGGCCGATGGCGTGAAGTTAGATTATGTAAAGTTTTCTGACTTGCCAACATGTACTGCTGAAGTTTCGCTGGATGAAAAGGGAAGCGCCTCTTACATTTTCACGATCAACGGAACCGCAACTTTTGATTTCTCTCATGACTGGTTACCCGATCCCGTTACTTCGCCACCAGCCGTGCTGCATATTGGAACCTTGGCGACGATCATCGAACCAGGTGCCGGCATTGTGCACGAGTGGGCCAGCAAAGTTGCCGAGTATGCGCCGATCGTTTTCGATCCCAATGTTCGTTCCTCGGTTTTGGGCGATCGAGATCTGTATGAAGCTGCGGTGGCAAAATGGGCTGCGATCTCATCGGTCATAAAGGTGAGCGATGATGATCTGGCTTGGCTTTATCCGGGGATTAACGAGATTGAGATTGCGCAAGAATGGATACGCGAAGGCGTGGCGCTTGTGGTGATCACAAAGGGTGCTGCCGGTTTGGTGGGCGTAACCGCTGATGGGATAGTTACAGTGCCTGGAGTTTCAACCGTGGTGATCGATACCGTTGGGGCAGGGGATACCGTTGGTGCCGTGGTGGTTGAAGGTCTATTGAAATTTGGCTTGGCTAATTTAACTGGCGACCAGCTTTCGAAAGTATTGGCTCGAGCGGCAAAAGCTGCATCGATTACCTGTTCCAGGGCCGGGGCGAAGCCCCCGACTTCGGCAGAATTAGAGGACTAAATGCAACACATGGATGGCGCCGAGATTTCGGTATCGATCGATTTGGATCAAGGTGGTCGGATTGCATCGCTGCAATGGCGTGACCTGCAATTTTCGGTTCCCTTTCGCGGCACACCGCTTTCGTGGGGTTGGTATCCAATGGCTCCTTGGGCTGGTCGAATTCGTGACGGCTTAATCGTTGATGGCGCTGGCGAAGTCCACACCTTGCCAACTTCTTGGGATCCACCAAATGCGATTCATGGCTATGGCTTTGTTTCATCATGGGAAGAGACCGGTCACGGCCGAGCGCGCTTGGAATTACCGGCGCCATATAACGGTGCCGTAGTAAATCAAACCATTGAAATTTTGGATGATGCGGTTCGTTGGATTCTGGAATACGACGCGAACGGTTGCACCTTGCCGGCATGGCTTGGGATGCATCCTTGGTTTCCAAGGGAACTTTCGCGCGGCGATGAGGCGGAACTGGAATTTAGCGCGGGCAAAATGTTGTTGCGCGATGAGGATGGCCTGCCAACTGGTGAACTAGTTCCGATGCCTAAGGGACCATGGGATGACTGCTTCACTGAAATCAAAGGCGTGCCCACCATCGTTTGGGGCGGCGCCGCTCGTTTAACAATTGAATCCGATGCTCCATGGTGGACGGTTTACGATGAAGATACCGAAGGCATTGCCGTTGAACCACAGACTGCGCCACCTGATGCCGAGAACCTGGGAATCATTGGCGATCATTACCTTGAAGCACTCTTCACCTTTTCGGAGGATTAATCTCAAATGAAAATCATAAATCGCGAACATTTAAAGAATCTGACGGCCAGAGAAGAAGCCCGCTTTTTGGAACTTCATCCAAAATCTGGCGACCTCTTTGCGCAAGCTTCAAAAGTGATGCCAGGCGGCGTGCCGATGTCGTGGATGGCGAAATGGCCCGGCAAGTATCCGATCTTCGTGGCATCAGCCAACGGCGCTCGTTTTACAGATGTTGATGGCCACGAATATATTGATTTTTGTTTGGGCGATACCGGCTCAATGACCGGGCACTCCCCAGCTGCTACGGTCGCTGCTATAAATGAGCAATTGAAAATTGGAATCACCGCGATGTTGCCGACGGCTGATGCGGTTACAGTTTCCACTGAATTAGCGCGCCGGTTTGGCTTGCCGTATTGGCAATATACGGTTTCGGCGACCGATGCCAACCGCCATGTTATTCGATATTCGCGTTTAATTACAGGTCGATCAAAGATTGTAGTGATTGATAAGTGTTATCACGGAAGCGTTGATGAAACTTTTGCAACGCTGGATTCAAATGGCAACACTGTTGTTCGCGAAGGAAATTTGGGAGCGCCGGTTGCATTGGATCAAACCACCAGGGTTGTTGAGTTCAATGACTTAGCAGCAATGGAGATGGCGCTGGCACATGGTGATGTTGCGGCAATCTTGATGGAGCCGGCGATGACCAACATTGGGATTGTTTTGCCGGATGAAAGTTATTTGGATGAGGTTCGAAAGTTAGCCACCAAATATGGCACCCTGTTGATTATTGATGAGACTCATACAATTTCAGTTGGTCCTGGCGGAATGACTGCGATGTTTAATTTAAAGCCCGACTTTCTAACAATCGGTAAAGCAATTGCTGGTGGAATTCCCACCGGTACTTTCGGAATGACTACTGAAGTGGCCGAGCGCATTAAGGCAAAGGTCGAGCGCGAAATTATCGACACCGGCGGAATCGGTGGAACATTAGCCGGCAATGCTTTGAGTTTGGCGGCAATGCGTGCAACGCTGACTCAGGTTCTTACCGATTCGGCTTTTGCGGCGATGATCCCTTTGGGGCGCCGTTGGTGCGATGGCGTCGATGCTGCGATCAAAGAATTTGATCTGCCTTGGTATTGCAGTCGACTTGGAGCCCGCGGGGAGTATTTATTTCAAGCTACAGCGCCGCGCACTGGTGCCGAAGCTGCAGCTGCCGGTGACTTTGAACTTGAGCAATACATTCACCTGCGCTTATTGAACGATGGCTTCTTGTTGACACCATTTCACAATATGGCGTTGATGTCTCCGGAAACAACGGCTGCTGAAGTCGATGCTCACACCGCAGCGTTTAGAGCAATGTGTGCCGAGCTAGTGAGCGTCTAAACGATATAAAACGTCGCGACCAAATTCGGCAAAACCTAGACTCTCATAGAGCGCCAACGCGGCCTCGTTATCGGAGTCCACGTAAAGCATCGCCGAAAGCAAGCCATTTTGGCGAAGATAACGCAGACCTGCCAAGGTGATCGTTCTACCTAAACCATGGCCAGCAAAGGATGGGTCAACTCCCATAATGTAAATCTCGCCAATCGGATCATGGTCGTGTTGACCGGCTTCACCTTCGTGCTCATGTGAATGACCACCGTGAATCTTGGTCCAACAAAATCCCACCATCTTCGCGTCGATCGTGGCAATAAAGAATCCAGTAGGTTGGAACCAGTCCTCTTGGGTGCGAATCGCAAGATCTTTGGCCTCCCAATTGCCCTGATCAGGGTGAGCGATAAAGGATCGATTATTTAGCGCCAACCATTCTTCGTTATCCATTTCAGGCAAGAAGGTCCGGATTGCAATTTGATTATCGATTGCTGGCAATGCTTCAGCTAGCGAGCGACGCATTTGAATAACAGTTCGGATTCGCTTGAAACCATTGTGAACGGCGAGCTCGCGCGCGGCCGGTAGATCGCCATGCGACCAAAGTCGAATTCGATCGCCGGCAACTTCACGAGCCTTTGTAAGAATTTCTTGGGCAAAACCTTGGCCGCGATATTGCGGGTGAATCACAATTTCCGCGCTAGGGCCCTCGACTTCATCGGTTAGGTCCAGATGGGCGTAGCCAACAACGGTTGGACCGTCGCAAGAGATGATGTGGCAGTCAGCTTTATCGCCGCCATGGCGAAGGTGCAGTAGCACGTGCTCGGATATTGGTGGAACGCCATCATGATCAAGCGCAGCAGTAATAAGGGCTAAAACACCAGCCCGGTGTTGATCATCTAGATGTAGAAGGTATTGCACTAGACGAGTTCGGAGATTGTGTTCTCTTTGCCCGAATTTGGAAGTGTGAAACGGTAGCCGACATTTCGAACAGTTCCGATCAGGGCTTCAAATTCTGGACCAAGCTTGGAACGAAGGCGCCGGATATGAACATCTACGGTTCGGGTGCCACCGAAATAGTCGTAGCCCCAAATTTCCTGAAGCAGTTGCGCGCGCGTAAAGACGCGACCTGGGTGTTGGGCTAAAAACTTTAGTAATTCAAACTCTTTGAAAGTGAGATCCAAGGTGCGACCGCGGACTTTGGCGGTGTAAGAATTTTCATCGATCACGATATCGCCGGTGCGAATCTCGCGAAGTGATGGATCAGTTGCAACACGTTCTAACTCTTTGCGGCCAGTAACTAGACGAATTCGAGCTTCAACTTCGGCTGGGCCGGCAGTGTCCAAAATGACATCGCTGATTCCCCAATCTGCATTCATGGCAGATAAGCCACCTTCGGTTGCAATGCAGATGATCGGGCAATCGATACCGGTTGATTTCAACAATCGCGTTAGCGACTTTGCTGCTGGAAGATCGCGACGAGCATCCATAAATAGGCAATCGACCTCTGGAACATCGACCAAGATTGAGGCTTCGGCTGGCATTACTCGAACTTGGTGCTGCAAGAGCGCCAGGCTAGGGAGCACCTCGGCGCTGGCGCCTTGGGTGTTCGTCAAAAGTAGAATGCGTGCCATAAGGGTGAAAGAATACTCATGTGAGAACCCTCGCTCCACTCGCCCTCGTGCTGCTACTCGCCTCGGCTTACGGCTTCTGGTATCGCCGTACTCGCGGCCGAGTTGTGGCCAAAAAGTCGCCAGAATCGCACCCTTCGGGGCTGACCCCATCGCAGATCGGGGTCGAACTTGGCACCCGCGGAACACTGGTGCAGTTCTCTTCTGCCTTCTGCTCGCCTTGCCGGGCCACCCGTGCACTACTGACCGACATCACTGCCGACCAGCCCGATATTGTCCACGTGGATATCGATGCCGAAAGTCATCTTGAGTTAGTTCGAAAATTAGATATCAGATCGACGCCCACCACATTGATCCTGAATCGCCATGGCGTTGAGATCGGCCGAGCCGTCGGCGCTCCAAAACGGGATCAAGTTATCAGTGCGCTTGCGGCGATAAAGCTGTAGAAGTGCAACTGCGAATGCATCGCAATTAGTCTTTTAGGTTTCAATTATTTATTCTAAGCAAGTGATTAACCACGAGCCAGTGCATTTCACCAAGCGCCGCATCATTGATTTTGGGCGCCTGGCTGGTTCGTTATGTCGAGCGCGATAACTAAAAGATTATAAGTAATTCTTTTTAGTTCATTCCATTCGACCAAAGGAAAATAAAATGGCAACAATTAATCGTAATTTAGTAGCAACCGAAAATAAGAGCGCTCGACTAATCGATGCGCGGGGTCCACGCTTTGGCGCCGTGATTACTACAGCAGTTCTAGCAGTCGCTTTAGTAACACATTCGGCGTTCGTCATTGGATTGCAGTTATTGGTATTTGCAATTGGTGCTTTTCTCGGACCACAGAAAACTCCGTACGCCTTTCTTTATAAGCGATTCGTGAAGCCACGCCTTTCCGGTGAAGTGCCGACGGAAGATGTACGACCTCCTCAATTTGCGCAGAAAATCGGCTTCTTATTTGCAGTCGCTGCTTTAAGTGGGGCAATTTTGAGCGCGCCAGTTCTCTTCGCGGTTGCCACCAGCTTCGCGCTAGCAGCCGCTTTCCTCAACGCCGCCTTCAATTTCTGCCTGGGCTGCGAGCTATACCTGCTGATTGCTCGCGCCACTAATCGGTAGTATTGCGCCATGGCCGAACCACATGAACTTCGCGAAAAAGGTCTTCGCCTAACTCCGCAACGTGAGCTTGTGCTGGCTGCCGTCCGCGATTTAGGACATGCAACACCAGAAGAGGTGGCCGAAAAAGTTCGACTAACGCATCCGGGGATCAATCTTTCTACGGTCTATCGAAATCTCGAGACCCTTGAAAATGTTGGTTTGGTTCAACACACTCACCTAGGCCATGGTGGGGCGACCTACCATGCCGCTGAAGAGTTGACTCATCTCCATTTAGTTTGCAGCAAGTGCGGTTCGGTTGGCGATGCCCCAATCGAAGCTGCGGCAAATTTCGTGCAATCTCTAGCTGATGATTACGGCTTTAAGACCGATGTCTCGCACTTTGCGATCTATGGCCTCTGCGAAAACTGCCAACTTCAAATATGAGTGAAGTACTGGTCGAAGGTGGACCTGATGCCGGCGCAGTTTGGCATTTAGGCGAACCCAACCATGAGCAACGAGCACTCGCTGCCGGAAGCGCTTGGGCTGATCTTTCCCATCGCGCGGTCGTTTCCATAACCGGCGAAGATCGACTTACTTGGCTTCATGCCCTGACTACTCAACATCTTGAGAAATTGCCGGTTGGGCAATGGAGCACCGCCCTAATTCTGGATCCCAATGGTCGCGTGGAGCATCAATTTTTTCTAGTTGATGATGGCACAACCACTTGGTTGCATTTAGAAAAAGAGCGGGCGGAAGATCTCGTTGCTTATCTAGAAAAAATGAAATTCATGATGCGCGTAGAAGTTCGCGATCGATCAGATGAATATGCCGTCCTTCGCGCTCCGGGTTTTGCTGATGCCTTCGGCGGTCCATATGCACTCGTACCTCGGGATGAACTTCATGACACCGCTGAAGCTTTTAACCAAACCAATACCAAGGTTGGAATGTGGGCGCTGGAAGCTGAACGAATTGCTGCTGGTCGAGCTCGCTTATTATTTGAAACCGATTACAAATCAATTCCCAACGAATTAGGTTTTTTAAATAATGCAGTGCATATGAATAAAGGTTGTTATCGCGGTCAAGAGACGGTTGCTAAAGTTTTTAATTTGGGTCAACCGCCGCGGCGGTTAGTTCTTCTTCATCTTGATGGCAGCATGATTGAACTTCCATCACATGGCAGCAAAGTGGAATGGGATGGCAAAGAGGTTGGCTATATCGGCTCAGTTTCGCGTCACTATGAACTAGGGCCAATTGCGCTGGCGGTTATCAAACGAAATGTGCCAGCCGATGCGGTCTTATCCACTGAAGGAATCCCGGCTTCGCAAGAGATCTTGGTTTAGTAAACTAAAGCCTTCGTATCAGCGGCCATAATTTCTTCGACAAATGAGGCTGCACCAGCAATAACAATCCCAGGAATTAGATCTTTGGCTTCAATTCCTCGGCGAACCGCGCATTGAGTGCAAAGCGTGACCCTTCCTGCAAGCAAGAGGCTCTCTAATAATTGCGAAAGTGGCGCCGAATGTGGGAGTTCAAATTCTTCCGCTCTGCCGGGCAGGGCAAACCAAGCCGCTTCCCCCGTTAGCCACAACGACACCTCAATGCCGGCCGCCAATGCGGTGGTCGCAACGGTAAAGGCTTGGGCACAGCGTTCCGGATCGTTTGCGCCCACCATTACCTTCACAACAAGTTTCGATGCCATATCTGAACTCTAGCCCGATACGCTTACCGTTATGGAGGCAGCGCGATGGAGACGCTAACCTCGGTTTTATTAATTGCTGCCGCGCTAATAATGGGGCTCGCCATGATCTTCTTAGGAGTTCGAGGCGTTATCCGGAGCTGGCGTGAAGATGCGCGAAATCGAAAGGGCTAGAAATGGTATTTACGATCCCCGAAGGGCTACATCCAGATTTGAATCCACTTGCTTGGCTAGTTGGGACCTGGCGCGGCAAAGGTCGCGGGGAGTATCCAGGGATTGAACCCTTTGAATTCGCGCAAGAAGTTAGTTTCAACCATGATGGCCGCCCGTTTCTAAATTACTTTTCGAGGTCTTGGATCATTGATTCCAATAACGAGATCATTCGTCCTGCAGCATCCGAGGTTGGTTTTTGGCGACCAAAGCCCAACAAGGTCTTGGAAGTTGTGCTCTCGCATAACACCGGAATTTCTGAAGGTTGGGTCGGAGTTATGGATGGCCCAAAGATTCAATTGGCGATGGACCAGGGTTACTCCGCACCAACGGCAAAGATCGTCACTGGTGGCAGCCGCTTGTACGGATTAGTTGAAGGTGAACTCTTCTTTGCTTACGACATGGCAGCTGAAGGTCAAACTTTGCAGGCGCATATCTGGTCGAGCATGGAACGCCAGACCGAAAACGTAAATTAATGACTTTGTCGCCGCTTCACCAGAGCCGGAGCCAAGGCGAAGTTTTGGCGCAACTAAGTCGCGATGGGTTAGTTGAATCTATCCATGCCGGCCATTTGGTAGCGCTCAACAGCGACGGCACGATCTTAAAAGCAAAAGGCGCAATCGAACTTCCAATTTACGGCCGCTCGGCGCTAAAAGCCCTGCAAGCGGCTGGAGTTCTTCGAACCGGGTTAAAAGTTAATTCAAAACAGTTGGCTCTAATGTGTGCCAGCCATGCTGGTTCTGTTGAGCATCTGACAGTTGTTGAAACGATTTTGTCCGACAGCGGTTTAACCATCGATCAGCTACGCAATGCCGTGGATAAGCCATTGGGTGATGAGGAACGAAAAGCTTGGGGGGAGCTAGCACCAACTCGATTGACACAAAATTGCAGTGGCAAGCACGCGGGTATGTTGGCGGGCGCTGCCTTTAAAGGTTGGGATTTAGAAAGTTATCTCTCACCATCTCACCCACTTCAACAATTGATCTTGCAAGAGATTGAAGCGCTGGCTGGCGAAAGAGTTTCGGTTGTAACTGCCGATGGTTGTGGCGCACCGCTATTTGCCCTAAGTACATTGGGAATTGCAAAAGCCTTTCGCGCCTTGACGATTTCGACGGATCCAATTCATCAAGAGATAATCGCGGCCTGCCAAGCTCATCCCCACTTAGTTGCTGGCAACGGGCGGCTGGCTACGCGCATGATGCGGGCAATCCCTGGTCTATTTATGAAAGAGGGCGCTGAAGCGGTATTGGTCGCAACCTTGCCCGATGGTCGTACTTTGGTAATTAAGGTTGTTGACGGTGGCCTGCGGGCGCTAGGCCCAATTATTCAAGCGGCGCTTGCGCTTTGGGGGATCACCACCCCGGATGAAACCGTTTCAGTGCTGGGCGGGGATCGGGTAGTTGGCACTATGGAAGCCCTCCTTTAGCGCCAAATTAGTAGCAGGTCTAGACTTTGAACTATGACTTCCCGGGTTGCGACTTTGATGGTGCACACCTCGCCCCTGGAACAAGCCGGAATCGGCGACGCTGGCGGGATGAATATCTATGTAGTTGAAAGCGCCATGAAGATGGCGGCGGCTGGAATTGAAGTCGATATTTTTACCCGCGCCACCAAATCCGATTTACCCGAGGCTGTGGTGATCGCACCTGGCGTGACGGTTCGACATTTAGAAGCTGGTCCTTACGAAGGAATTTCCAAAGAGGAGCTGCCTTCGCAATTGTGCGCGCTGACTTCCAGCTTCATGCATTTACAATCTAGATTCCCCGCCGATTATTACGATGTGATTCACTCGCACTATTGGCTATCAGGTCAACTAGGTTGGATGGTCAGCGAACGAACTGGCATTCCATTGGTTCACACCATGCACACCATGGCAAAAGTTAAGAATCAGGCGCTCGCCGAAGGTGAAGCCCCAGAACCGAATACGCGTGCAGTTGGCGAAGAGCAAGTAGTAAAGGCAGCTAGCGCTTTGATTGCTAACACCGATTCCGAGGCTGCCAGCTTGGTCTCCATGTATAACGCCTGCCCCGACAATGTTTTTGTGGTGACACCTGGCGTGGATTTGGGTCGCTTCACCCCGGGACATGGTCGTGCCGCTGCTCGCAAAGCGTTAAACGTTGCCCCTGATGCCATCATGCTTACCTTTGTCGGACGAATCCAGCCACATAAAGGGCCGGAAGTTTTAGTTCGAGCGGTTGCCGAAATGATTTCGCACAGCCCGCACCTGCGCGCAAAGTTAGCGTTGGTCATTATTGGCGGTGCTTCTGGCAGCGGTTCAACCGAGCCAGATCGCCTAAAGAATTTAGCAAAATTCTTAGGTGTCGAGGATGTTATTCATTTCAAACCACCAGTTGCTCGTGAACAGTTGCCCGAGTGGTATCGCGCCTCAGATTTAGTTTGCGTTCCTTCTTACAGCGAATCTTTTGGTTTGGTTGCATTGGAGGCTCAGGCCTGTGGCACACCAGTTGTTGCTACTGCAGTCGGCGGGCTACGTACAGCTGTTGCCGACGGAATTTCTGGTTCGCTAGTTGATGGTCACGATCCGAAGGCATGGTCTGCTGTTATTTCACGTTTGATCGCCGAACCACAACGTCGCGTCATGTTATCGATTGGCGCCGTTGATCACGCATCACACTTTGGCTGGGAAGCGACAGCACGGCGAACTTTGGAAGTTTATGATCAAGTTATCTCACAGCCTCGTGCCCAATCACTCTGGTTAGCATAACTTTTCATGCTCGACCCAGTATCAGTGATTGAAGAGTTTCTGGAATCGCACGATTTAGAGTTCGAACGTAGTGACCCCCATACATTTTTACTGACTCTGCCGGGCGAAAAGAAACTACAGACTCATTGCGCCCTAATTGTTGGCGATCATTCACTAAGTATCAACGCCTTCGTGATTCGCAAACCTGACGAGAACGTGGCTGAAGTTCACGCCTGGTTATTGCAGAAAAATGCCACGATGTATGCCGTTACCTTTGCCATTAACGAGGTTGGCGATGTTTTCTTAGTGGGCCGGTTGCCACTAGCCGCGGTTACCGATCAAGAGCTGGATCGAATTATCGGCGCCGTTCTTCAATATTCCGACTCTTCTTTTAATCCGTTGCTAGAACTGGGCTTTGCGAATGCAATTCGCAGAGAGTGGGCTTGGCGAGTATCACGTGGCGAATCGCTCGCCAATTTGGCTGCTTTTACCCATTTAATAAAGTAATAACAGGTGTGGCAGAATCCCACTATGACCTCAACATTGATCCTGCTTCGCCATGGCGAGAGCGAATGGAATGCCCTCAATCTTTTTACTGGCTGGGTGGATGTGCGCCTGTCAGAGAAGGGTGAGGTAGAAGCCCGTCGCGGCGGCGAACTTCTAAAAGAGGCTGATTTACTTCCTGATGTTCTACACACCTCGTTGTTGCGTCGCGCGATTCATACCTCACAGTTAGCCTTGGATGTTGCAGATCGTCACTGGATCCCAGTAAAACGTTCTTGGCGATTAAATGAACGTCACTATGGCGCGCTGCAAGGTAAAGATAAGAAAGCAACGTTGGCTGAATACGGTGAAGAACAATTTATGTTGTGGCGACGCTCCTTTGATGTGCCACCACCACCGATCGGGGATAACGATAAGTACAGCCAATTCGGAGATCCACGCTATGCCGATTTAGGTTCGCAACTTCCGAAGACTGAATGCCTTAAAGATGTTATCGATCGGATGTTGCCTTATTGGTTTGATGCCATCGTTCCGGATTTAGCTGCAGGCAATACGGTGTTGGTTACCGCACACGGAAACTCATTGCGTGCTTTGGTAAAACATTTGGATGGAATTTCAGATGAAGCAATCGCTGGTTTAAATATTCCAACTGGGATTCCGTTGGTCTATGAACTCGATGATGACTTCACGCCTCTTACTTCTGGCGGTCGGTACCTAGATCCAGAAGCGGCACGCGAAGCTATTGAAGCGGTTGCCAATCAGGGAAAGAAATAACCGCTATCGCTTAAGCGCGAATGGGTGAATATTCGCCGGTGACTAAGAAATAGACCCGGCGGGCAATCGAAACTGCATGATCGGCGCAGCGCTCGTAGTAACGAGCAAGAAGGGTCATATCGATCGCAGTTTCAATTCCGTGGCTCCAGTTATCATCTAAAAGCGTCGAAATAATCTTGCGATGCAAGATATCCATCTCATCATCATCAACTTCAATTTCAAGCGCCCGCACAATGTCGCGGTGTTCGATCACAGATGACATCTTGTTTATGATTCGGCCCGCGCACTTGCCCATCTCATCGATGGTCATTGTGAGTTCTGGCGGAACAGCAGTGCTTGGGAAGCGCATCCGTGTCAATTTTGCAATGTGATCGGCCAGGTCGCCCATTCGCTCTAGGTCGGCGCTCATCCGAAGACCCATGACCAAGGTGCGAAGATCGGAGGCTACTGGCTGTTGACGAGCCATGATATTGATGGTGCGAGCATCCAGGTCGTGTTGGATGTCATCGATCGCTACATCTTCAGCGATTACCGCTTCAGCCAAAGTTAAATCCGCACCGAGCAATGCCTGCGAGGCTTTGCCCATTGCGCCCTCAACCAGTTGGGCCATTCGAAGCAAGTCGGTCCGCATCGAGTCGAGTTCATCGTGAAAGGCATTACGCATAGCGAAAGAATAATGGGTCTGAGCAGCAGATCTGGCGCGATCGGTGAACAAGTCCTAAACAAGAGGTAAAGAGTTGGCGCTATCTGAGCCTGAATCGGGCATTTTGATCGTTTGGCAGTGCGTTGCCTCCTACGATTGGGCTGTGTCCTGGATAAAGCGAATGATGGTCTCGGAACCCGAGAGCGTTGAAGCCAGCCCGGAATTCAAGTTGAGCCCAGAACTTCTTGACCTACTGCAAAGCGTGGATGCCGAAACCATAGTTGTAGCACCTGGCGAGATGGTTATCCATGCTTCCCCCGGAATCGCGACTTTTAATTTAGTTCGAGAGTTCGCGCTCTTGAACGACTCGCTGATCTTGTTAGTCCGCGCGGTTCGCCGTTCTGGACACTTGCAGGAAGCAACTTTGGAACTTCCTCGCGGTCCAATTGGCGCGGGTACTCATGATCTGTTGGTACGCGTTCTTCCGATTGGCCAGCGAGGTTTGATCGCCATTTTAATTTTCGATGACAGCGAAATGCGACGATTGGATTCAATTCGCCGTGATTTCGTGGCAAATATTTCGCACGAATTAAAAACCCCGATCGGCGCCCTTTCCATCCTAAGCGAAGCGGTACTTGGCGCCAGCGATGATCCCGAAGCAATTACAAGATTCGCCAATCGGATGCAGACCGAAGCGAAGCGCTTAACAGATTTAGTGCAAGAGATCATCGACCTTTCTAGATTGCAGGACGATGACCCGCTGAAAGATGCCAAGACATTTGCCGTAAGTGATGTTGTCCAAGAAGCTATCGATCAATCTCGACTAACTTCGGCTGCTCGCGGAATAACCATTGTGTACAGCGCTCAATCTGAAGCCAGAGTCCAAGGTGATCGAAATCAGATCACAATGGCGATTCATAATTTAATTGAGAATGCAATCAACTACAGCCCAGAAGGAACTCGCGTGGCCGTTGCACTTCGTAGCAACGATGGCCTCTGTGAAGTTTCAATTTCGGATCAAGGAATTGGGATTCCAGAACGTGACCTCGAACGAATTTTTGAGCGGTTTTATCGAGTGGATCCAGCTCGCTCTCGGTTAACGGGCGGAACTGGGCTAGGACTTTCAATCGTAAAACATGTTGCTGCCAATCATGGTGGCGATGTAACCGTCTGGAGCGTTGAAGGCGCTGGAAGCACATTCACCATCAGGCTACCTTTACTTCGCGAAGAGACCAACTCTTTGCCACAGATAACTGCCGTGGAGGCAAACTCATGACAAAAATCCTCGTTGTCGAAGACGAAGCATCGTTCTCAGATGCCCTCGCTTACCTTTTGGGTCGCGAAGGGTTTGATGTTTCGGTAGCCGACACTGGAACGGCAGCAATTGAAGAGTTTGATCGTCATGGTGCGGATTTAGTACTGCTCGATCTTATGTTGCCAGGCTTGCCAGGAACCGAAGTTTGTCGCCAACTTCGCACCCGTTCAAATGTGCCGGTCATAATGCTTACCGCCAAAGATACTGAGGTCGATAAGGTCGTTGGCCTTGAGCTTGGCGCTGATGATTATGTTACAAAGCCTTATTCTTCACGAGAATTAGTTGCTCGAATCCGCGCAGTACTTCGTCGCCATGGCGAAGAAGACAACATTGCCGATGGCGTTTTAGCTGCCGGTCCGGTTCGCATGGATGTAGAGCGACATATCGTCACTATCAATGGTGCAACGCAACCACTGCCACTAAAAGAATTTGAATTATTGGAATTTCTAATTAGAAATTCCGGTCGAGTGTTGACTCGTTCGCAATTGATCGACCGAGTTTGGGGCAGCGATTACTTCGGTGATACCAAGACTTTAGATGTTCACATCAAGCGCTTGCGCGCAAAAATTGAATCTGAGCCTGCTAACCCAGTATTTATTCAGACCGTACGTGGGTTGGGCTATAAGTTCGAGGATTAATTATTTGCTGGAGCTGGGCGAAGGTGAAGCGCTAGCAACTGCATTACCAACATTGGCAAAGTAATCGGTCTTGTCGCGAACTATGACATTTAATGTAATTGGCGCGGCAGTTGCGAAAGTCACAACAACTTGGACCCGGTTTCCGGCTGTTTGATTTAGTCCGGGGAATGAACCAATTGCAGTTGCCGAGTCACCGGAAAATATCACTGGCTTGTTAACGATCATTGGCAATGGAAGCGTGGAAGCAAGCGGAATACCGTTAGCCGTGATGCCAACTAATTGATCATCGGCGGCATCATTTAAGAAAGTTCCAACTAGCGCGCCAGAGCCATCTGGTTGAGCGACGATTAGTAGATCGCGAACCTTCACGGCGCCGGAATCACCTTCGGCACCATCGGTTACTTTCTTGATGTTGCGGGTTGGGGCTTCAGAGCCAGTAGCGCCACAACCGGTCAATGAGATGGCGAGCAACGCGGCCAAACTAAGGGCGCTAATTGTTCGTTTTGCGCCGCCGAGCTTTGCGAAGGAGTTGGTTGAAGACATGAGGGGAAGGCTACCAACTGAGCGTGAATATCCCGAAAATAGACTCTCAAGGGTGGCTAGAGACCCCAGTCTCACTACTGGTATCCTTGGTCCCTACCGAAAGGCCATTGAATGTCATTTAAGGTCGGCGAAACCGTTGTTTATCCCCATCACGGAGCGGCTCTCATAGAAGCAATTGAGACCCGGACCATCAAAGGCGAAGACAAGATTTACCTAGTTTTAAAGGTTGCCCAAGGCGATCTCACCGTCCGAGTTCCAGCCGAAAATGTCGATCTAGTTGGCGTTCGCGATGTCGTTGACAGCGCCGGCCTCGATAAGGTCTTTAACGTCCTGCGTCAGCCATATACCGAGGAGCCAACTAACTGGTCTCGCCGTTATAAGGCAAATGTCGAAAAACTCGCCTCAGGTGATGTCATCAAGGTAGCTGAAGTTGTTCGCGACCTTTATCGTCGTGATTTGGATCGCGGTCTTTCTGCCGGCGAAAAGCGCATGCTCTCAAAGGCCAAGCAGATTCTCGTCTCTGAGTTGGCGCTCGCTGAGCGCACTGATGAAGAGAAGGCCGGAATCATCCTCGACGGGGTTCTAGCCTCTTAAATCCTCACGAACTAAAACCCTTGTGAGTATTCCACCGCTAAAAGTAATTCTTGCTGTCACTTCGGCGACGGCGCTTGCCAAACTTGGCGAGAGTTCAGTACTGGTTTGCGCTGCCAACGTCGCCCGTGAATTTGCGCGGGCGGCAGGAGATAAATCTTCCATTAGCGTGGCGATGCCTGGCGAACTTTCAGATGCCGTCGTTACCCAACTGGTTGGCGCACAAATAGATTTCATCCCTTTGATTTGCGATCCAAATAACCCGATCGAACTTGCCGCTGCGCTAGCTCCAGAACGCTCACTCTTTGAATTGGTTGCCGTCCACGATTCCAACCGACCACTAACCAGGTTGGCACAATTTCACCGGACTTTGGAGGCGCTACTTTCCGAAGTAGATGCGGTTAGAGCATCGTCAGCCTTCACCGAAACTTTGAAATCTGTTTCGAAGGCCGAATTGATCGAGTACACCATCGACCGAACTTCGATTCGCCGAATTTCAACGCCGGAAATTTATCGGATGAGCGCAATTGACTTTAAATTGCAGGATGTCAAGAAAAGCACTGGTTGGTTCCTACCGCTTACAAAATCGGCACAAATCGGTTATGTAGATTCTGACCCCGAATCCATTCGGGTTAATTCCGAAGATGAACTCTCATTGCTGGAGTCATTCTTGCATTGGCAACAAACCGTAGCCCGATAATTACTTCGGAAGTGAACCAAGTCCTTGATGAGTTGCCAAGAATTTAGCGTGCTTAGGTTCTAATTCATCGAGTGAACTAACGCCTAACAATTTCATAGAGCGAGCCATCTGAGTCTTCATAATCTCAAGTGCACGTTCAACACCGTCTTGACCGCCGGCCATCAAGCCATACAGATAAGCCCGGCCAACATAGGTGTACTGCGCACCATGCGCGATTGCCGCCAGAACATCGGCGCCGTGCATAATGCCAGTATCCAGATGAACTTCGAGATCGCTCTTTAGCTCTTTGCGAACAGCGCCCAGCAAATGCAATGGAACTGGGGCGCGATCTAGTTGTCGGCCGCCATGATTTGATAAGAGCACGGCATCTACACCGTATTTGGCACAGAGCTTTGCATCTTCCAAAGTTTGAATGCCCTTGATCGTTAAGGTGCCCTTCCACTGATTGCGCACCCACTTCAAATCTTCAAAAGTCATGGTCGGATCGAACATGTAATCCAATAGCTCACCAACAGTGCCGGGCCAATTAGATAGCGAGGCAAAGCTAATTGGCGGCGTGGTTAGAAAGTTCCAAATCCATTCTGGGCGAGGTAGCGCGTTGGCAATCGTGGAAGCATTTAACCGCGGTGGCACCGTTAGGCCATTGCGGTAATCGCGCATTCGATAGCCAGAAGCTGGAACATCAACCGTCAGCATCAAATTTTTAACACCCATTTTTTGTGCTCGTTCGACCAACGCCATGCTGCCTTCGCGGTCTTTCCACATATATAGCTGGAACCAATTGGTGCCGTTAGGGGCGGCAGCGACCACATCTTCGATCGTTGTCGTTCCAAGTGTTGATAGGGTAAATGGAATTCCATATTTTTCGGCAGCGCGAGCACCGGCCCGTTCTCCTTCAGATTGCATCATCCGAGTGAAACCTGTGGGGGCAATGCCAAAAGGTAAGGCAAAAGTTTCGCCTAGCGTTTTACGCGACATATCGATCTTAGAAACATCTTGCAAAATATTGGGTTGGAATTCAATATCTAGAAATGCCTGGCGAGAACGTTCCAAACTGACTTCAGTTTCGGCGGCACCATCGGTGTAATCAAATGGCCCCTTTGGGGTTCGCCGCTTTGCAATCTCTCGAAGGTCCCAGATCGTAAGTGCCTTCTCTAGCCGGCGCCGCTTTCGATGAATTGTGGGGAGTTGGAATTGTAGAAGTGGGGCTAAATCTTTTGGGCGCGGAAATTGACGTTTGAAATTCTCATTAGGCACCCTCTAATCCTAATAACTAGCGTCCGATATTGCGATACTCCCGCCAAATTTTGAATGGTTGCCCTAGCGCTTTCTTTGGAAATGACCAGAAGACCGCTTTTGGTGCCCGCCAAAATCGCTTCCAAAGTCGCCAAGGTTTAGTGGCAATTCGATGTTGTAGATCTTTTGTGTAATGAACGCGCAAATCATGATCTTCATGCTTTACCTGGGTCTTGCAGATTGAACAGGTAGTAGATACCAAGAGTCGGCCGGCGTAGCGAAGGTAATGCACGGTCTCTTGCTGACATTGCGTGCAGTGAAGTGGCACGTCGAGTTCTTCGTTGCTCAATCTTTGTACCTCCGCTTCTCTAGTACATGTTCGGCAATTGCTAAATCCTGGGGATAGGTAATTTTCACATTGGCAACTTCACCTGAGACAGCCATTGTGTGAATGTCTGGAAAATACTTTTCCATGCAGGCGGCGGTATCAGTGCCATGAAAGTTATCTACGTAAGCCTGACGATACGCCGTTAACAGTTCCTGCGCAGAGAAGGCCTGAGGCGTTTGAACGCGCACGACCACTTCGCCGCTTTGGATATCCATCTCCTTAGCGGAGACTCGAATGGCGGGAAGTGCACCTCCGTGACGATGTGCAGCTTCGGCGATCTTTTTGAAGAGCGAACTTGTTGCCAAAGGCCTAGCGCCATCGTGGATCAGAACAACATTTATTTCTTCTGCTTCGATTTGGGGCGCCAGGTATTGCAGCGCTCGGTATTCCGATTCGTGACGAGTGCTGCCGCCGAGCACTATTTCAACGGTGATGTTGGAAACTTCGCGCTCTAAAGTGGCGTGGGCAAGCTCGGCATCATCTGGGCTGATCACCAGGATGGTTCGGCAGCCACGGAAACTTCTTGCAGCGTTGGCAATGGAGCGAGAGATGATTCTTCGTCCGCTCAGCGGCAACCAGACCTTGTTGGTTACATGTCCAAAGCGCGAGCCCGAGCCGGCGGCTAAGACAACCACCGCTACGCGCATTTCGGATTTCATGGGGTAATTGTGTCAGACTTGCCGTTATGTCACTTCGGAGCAAATTGGGCTTTGCCCAGCTCACCCCAGAAGAACGAGCAGCGAAGATAAAGGCAAAACATGCTGCAAAGCGCACCTCTCAAGGGCTATTTACGCCGGCTCAGGAAGAGTTGATGGAAGAGTTGGGGTTGCGGGGAAGTCGACCAATTGTTCACGATGAAGTTCCCGGCGAAGAAAGCGAACGGGCCGCAAAACCTAAGAAGGTTCGCGACCCGTTAACCAAACGCCAGCGGCGCCTAATGGAAGAGTTAGGACTTACTAGCCATATTCCAGACCGTAAAGAAGAGAGTGATTAGCTAGCGTAAGTAAGCCCCATATCGTCTTGCTCTTTACGAAGTTTGACTATCAAGCTGTTGGCATCGAGTTCGAGATCATCATAAGTAAGCAGTGTTCCGACTGGGACATCATTCTTAACAATCGCATTTTGGATCAAGCCAATTGGAACCAAGTTATCGCGACGTGCATCTGCTGCTATGTCGGCGTAACCGCGAACGGTGTAGCCACCAATGCCATCGATCTTGTCGCCAGCCTTTAGATCCTTCTTAGTCATAGCTACGACTTCAGAGATCAAGTGGGTAGCAAATAGCGATGACTCGCGATCTACAACAGCACGGGCGACTGAGAGCGGAGCTTCAACTGAAGCCAGGTGATACGGACGATAGAGCGCGAAGTAAGGACCAGGTCCCATGCCAAGGTAGCTCATCTCGTGGTTGATGTATTTAGAATCGCTCTTAACGATTACGAATACGCCGGGGGCGACATCGCCGGTGCAATAATCAATTACGCCCTTCTTATCCAAGATGCCACCATCTTCTTTGGGAGCAAAGACATTTTGAAGAGTTTTAACAGTGGCGGCTGGGCCATTCATCCCACGCTTTGATAACGGTATACCGGTGGTATTTGAAAGCGCCACCATCTCGGTCATGGTCTTTGAGCCATCAGTGAAAGAGCAGAGCATCTTTGGGTTCATGTTCTTCGCCGTTGCAGTGGCCCGCACTGAATCAGGGTTGCTAAGCGGTTCAAAAGGATTGTTCTTGCCTTTACCAGCAGCAATAACTTCGAAATTGAGATCGCGAGCAAAATCAACTAGGACCTTGGCTTCGATTGGCTCATCACCATGACAGACGGTGTAAACCACACCATTGTCGACCGCAATTTTGTGAAGCAGTGGCCCGATAGTGACATCCATTTCGACATTCAACACGGCGACATCCATCTTGGCTTTTAAACAGGAGTAAGTGATCTGCGCACCAATTTCTGGGACGCCAGTTGCTTCGACAACAAAATCGATTGGAAGTTCTGAAAGAAATGCAGAGGTGGTGGTTCCCACTCGCTTTCCGGCAGAGATCGCCGCTGCAATTTCATTTTGATCGCTGCTGATTACGGGATTGGCTTCACCAAGGTCAGCGTAAAGGGCAATGATTCGCGCTGGATCGATATCGATTACCAACGAGACTGTTAAACCAGGCATGCGATCTACTTGGCAGCCGAAGCCATGACCCATCTGACCTGCGCCTACAAGTGCAATCTTTACATCTCGGCCTAACTTTTCAGCGTGAGCTTTGAGTTTCGAGGAATATGCCACTTCTTTTATCTCTTTTCTGTTGTCATGCTTGAAAAACGATTAGGCGGAGAAAACTTCAAGTCGGTCGCCTACTTTTACCGTCGGTAATTCGCCTGCTTGTACGTTTACATCTCCAGGCAACTCTGCCTCGGGAAGACCATTTGCTTTGAGGTCTAAGTGACCCAGGTTTAACAGGTTGTCACTGGCAACCGATCCCACAGCCAAAACGTTAAATGCCTCATTTGATAATCTAATTGTGTCACCCGTGAGTGGCGCCCGCACTTCGATATCTGGCTTGTGGAGAATAGAAAATTCGTGGAGTTCGATGGGTGCATTTTCACCAAAGAAAACTAGGACGCCTTGTTCCCGAAAATCGGGAACAAGTTCGCCAACTGCTGTAACGGTTGTTGCATAAACAAGATTAGACAAAAACTTAACCTTCCTTTATGTCATCCGCTTTTACGCCAGAGACAAAGAGTTCTTTTGTAATAAACATTGCAAGTGGTCCGGCCGGGCTAGTGGCATGAATATCCACGGTTAAAACTTTCTTCATTGGATAGACGCCGACTCGAGCCGTACCGCCACAGTCGATGACTGCAACGGCAATCTTGTCGAAGGGCACGCTGCTCTTGAAACCATCAAATGGAATTCCGCCAGTGATATCGGCGATGCGTTGCGCAACAGCGTGAATACCGCCACCAGTTACCGAATAGATGTACGGCTTTTCGTCGGTAGGTGTGATGGTTAATGGTCCACCCCATCCGCCTCGACCGGCCGAGATAGTGACGCTCTTGTATTCGCCCATTTTGTTCTCCTTGAACTAGTTAAGAATCTTGATAACCAAGAATATGTTGTAAAAATTAAATTTGGATGTGAGTTTCAACTTACTGCTTTGCGAGAACCAAGGTGCGAGTCGCCCCGCACCTTGGTTTCGATCGTGCTTACTTACTGGTGTGGTAGAGGCCGAAGCTGGCGAAGTATGCGATGACTACGGACAATGGACCGGTGATAACGCGGGAGAACAGAACCGCGGGAACACCGATTTCGACCGTCTCAGGCTCGGCTTCACCGAGTGCCAGACCTACTGGAATGAAGTCGCAACCAACCTGTGGGTTGATAGCGAATAGTGCTGGTAGTGAGTATTGCGCAGGGATATTTCCCTTACCAATTTCAACACCGAGCAAGGTTCCGACGATCTGAGCAATAACAGCACCTGGTCCAAGCAAAGGAGACAGGATTGGAATTGCGCAGACGATAGAGATAAGCAGTAAACCAGGAAGTGAAGAGGCTGAGCCCTTTAGTCCCTTGGCGATCCAGTTACCAATACCGGTTGTCAGAATCAAACCGATGATGAAGGAGATAAACGCCATAAATGGAATGACGTTACGGATTACGGTATCTACCGAATCACGACCTGCCTGGTAGAGAGTTCCTACTACTCCACCGACGCCACGGCCGATCCGTACGATTAAGTTTGTGAAACCTTCCATGGTTATGCACTCCTTTCGGCTTTAGCCATCATTCGCGCGGTGATTCGTTCAGTAACGATTCCGCGGATGAAGATGACAACAAGACCTACAAGTAGGTAACGGATAGCCAAGTCACCCAAGCCGAAGCCGAGTTCCTTGATACCGGTTGCGATACCGAGGTATACGAAAAGTTCACCTGGGTTAGCGTGAGGGAAAATTCCCAGGATTGGGTGCACAAACGAAACTGCGGAGTCGTAGAACGCAGGCTTGAAGCGTTCTGGAAGGAAGCGACCCATTGTGTATGCCATTGGGTTTGTTAGAACGAAAACGGCAACGAAAGGAAGGATGATGTAACGAACTGGATACCACTGGATACCAGGACGTGAAGCAGCCTTGCCTAGATTTTCGATTCGTTCTGCGCCGATAATTCTTACGAGTGCATTTACTGCAGTCAGAAGAACGATCAACGTTGGAAGGATTCCACCCATAAGGCTGAGAAGAACCGATCCACCTTTGTTGAAGACCTTGATGAAGTCTTCAGCGCCAGTTGCCAACGCGCCAAGAACACCCGTTGGTTTGTCCACTGTTACAGCTGATAGCGTGATCAGTTGATGCAGGAACACTAGACACCTCCTAAGTAAGTTAAGACATGATTGATGTACATCAATGATCGATCCATCTGGAGTTTCTCGATCATTACTCTCCCTGCTCGACCCGTGTTAAATGATCCTGAATGTGCTGAGCTGCCATTTGCGTGGCTTCTTGCACCTTCTTAGGTTCACCTAGCACAACTCGGGTACCCGAGATTATGTCGGCCAGTGAGAATCCGTTGTAGGTATTGAGTGGCTTTGATTTCGCAAACACGGTGAGTCCACGAAGGACCAATCCCGTCACGATCAAGCCATTTTCATCGGCAGCTAGAGCAACAAAAGCCCGCCCGCCGCGATAACGTCGTCCGCCCATACCAATGGCGACGGTTCCGTATTGTCTAAGTGATCGAAGATCCGCTTGGAATTTTTTCGCTTGCAGATAGGCGAGCGCTAACTGTGATGCCCACATTGCAGCAATAACTAAAAGGAGTTTGGTCAGGTAAGTCACGCGCTCTTCACCGCCGATGGGGCTAGGGATTTGATGATGGAATTTGCGCAGACCAGGTCAATGATCAAAGTATCGATCATTCCCGAACGAGCTGCACCTATTACACCTTGAACTTTCTCGCCACCAGAAGCAACTGCGATCACCTTTGGAATTGCTGACATCTCTTCAAGCGTTAAGCCAAGAACACATTTATCCATTTTGGAATTTAGAGCTTGACCATTGATGTCGTAAAAACGAGCGGCTACATCGCCGGCGTAGCGCTCGTAGATCGCATCCTTTTCGGCTTTAGATAATTTAAATTCACTAAAGACCATTTCGGAAGATGATGAGGTTCGGGACCCGATTCCGATAAGTGCGATATCGGCACCACGAGCGATTTTCAGAGTTTTTGCGATGCTCTCTTCTTCGAGCATGGAATCTCGGGTCTTGGAATTGCTTACAACAACTGGCGCTAAGAAGGGAATGAACTGGGCGTTGAGATTCTTGGCGAGCCGGCGACCAACTTCTTCGGCGCTGGCAGAGGTCGTTACTGAGGAGAGGGAACCCATCAACTGCGTCACCTTTAGACCGGAAAAGCTTTCATTGCGCACATTTATGACAGTGGCTTCCAGACCCCGACCCCAAGAGATCGCGATGGTTTGATTGTTGCTAAGGCTATTTACGAGGGTGTTGGCGGCGGCGCGGCCGACGGCACTGAAAGTGAGCTCATTCTTATCGGTAGTTATTACCTGGACCTCTTTGACTCCCAGGAGATTCTGAAGTTGCGACGAAAGGGTCTCATTGCGAGTAATTGGGGCGACAACCCGGATTTCTACATACCCCAGGCGCTTGGCATCGGAGAGCATGCGCGAAATATTGGATCTTGAGGTTCCCATGAGGGAGGCAACTTGGTCTTGCGATTGATGCTCTTCGTAATAGAGCCTGGCAGCGCGAAGGATGAGCTCCGTCTCGCGTTGCTTCAAAATCGTCACATCCGTTCAGTCATTGAACATTTCGCTTAGTGTGGTGCAAGCAACACGTTGTTTCAAGGATATTTCATAACTATTTGAGAAAAATCTTAAGAATTAAATACCGATTGGTAACTTCTACAAACCTAACTCGTCGAGAGCGACGAGTTGTTCTCTGGCCAATTTTTTAGCGGCTTGAGAAGTTGGCGCACCGAGCGCTGCAACTGCAGCCAGCTGAAGTTCAGAAAAAGTTAGCGCCGTTATGCCAGCAGCCACGTCACGTAAGGTCGAGACGCTGCACGAGAGACTCGACACTCCGAGTCCAATCAGAACGGCTGCTAGCGCGGCATCTGAAGCGGCTTCGCCACATACGCCGACCGGACAGTTGTTGCGAAGTCCAGCTTGGGCAACTAAGTGAACTGCTCGAAGTAACGCTGGTTGCCAGGGATCGTTAAATCCTGCCAACGGCGCCGATTCACGATCAGCGGCGTGGAGATACTGCCCCAAATCGTTCGTCCCGATTGAAACAAAATCGCAAATCTTAGTTAGCTCGTCAGCATGAAAAATGGCAGCTGGCACCTCAATCATTACGCCCACCGTTTTAATTCCGTAACTGCGAGCAAGGTCAACAAAATTTTGTGCCTCTTCGGGCAGGGTGATCATTGGAGCCATTACCCAAACATCGGTGCCAGTATTTTTAATCGCAGCTGCGATCGCTTGCAGTTGAACTCGCATGAGATCTTCGTGCCCGTGGATTGTTCGGTAACCGCGAACTCCAAGTGCTGGATTGGGTTCATCATCGAAATTAATAAATGCCATTGGCTTATCGGCACCAGCATCCAGAGTTCGAATCACAACTTTTTGGCTAGAGAATGGTTGGAAGAGCCGAGTATAAATTTCAGTTTGTTCTTCCAAGGATGGGGCTGTGGCTCGATCTAAGTAGAGAAGTTCAGTTCGAAGCAGCCCGACGCCATCGGCACCTGCTTCGATCGCAACTTTGGTATCTATATCTCGACCAATATTGGCGTAGATGGGAACCGTTCTGCCATCAACAGTTTGGTATCCAAATGGTGTACGAGTAACCAGTTGCTCTTTTCGTTTTCGAATTCGCTCGATCTTGGCGATGATTCGACTTTGAATTTCAGTTGGTGGATCAAAGATGACTTCTCCGGTAGTTGCTTCTACTGCGAGCAGTTCCCCATAATGAGATTTGGCATATTCCACGATCCCAGGACAGGCAACCACGGCTGGAATACTGCGGGAACGAGCGATAATTGCAGTGTGGCTGGTTGGTCCGCCGCCTTCGGTGACTATCGCCAGAATCTGTTCAGATTGCAGATCTGTGGTGTCAGCTGGTGAGAGATCACGGGCAATCAAAATCGTGGGCTGTTGAAAGTGTGGAATTTCTGGGTACTCGACGCCGGCAATTCGGCAAAGAATACGATCGCAGATATTGGCGACATCGCTTACGCGCTCGGCTAGATAGCCTCCCGAAGATTCCAGTAGTTCTTTAAAAATGTCGGTTGCCTGCGAAATTGAAAAACTTGCGGTGTGTCCCTGGTCAATGAAGGTATGGGCTTCTTCAATTAGCGCCGGATCGGTCGCGATTTCGCTAACTGCTAACAAAATATCGCGTAGTTCACCGGTTGATCGTTCGGCCCGTTCTGACAGATCGGCGCCGACGTATTCAATTGCGGCGCTTAAAGATTGCTTCTCTTCGTCCGGACTTAGTGATGATGGCGCAGGAGAGGTGGCTGGGATTTCAGTGGTGAGCAAAAAGAATTGTCCCAGCGCCGCACCAGAGCTTGCGGCAACACCATTAAGAGCGATCACGCAAATCTCTTTTCGTTAGAGTACGGAAATAAGGTGGTCGAGCAATAGTGCGCCATCATAAAAGTCACAATAACGCAGATCAATTGTCAGCGAAATGATTTGCGAACCATCAATATTTTCGCCGATAGTTAATGAGGTCAATTGATTTGGGAAAAGCAGCGGGGTGGTGGCGCTCATGTGGTAACGACGCAGATCAAAGATGGTGGTGGTTGCGCCGCCGAGCATAGAGAGTGGAACCTTTCCATTTTCAGCTGCGATTGTTGTAGTTGAAACCAATTCCGAAAGTTCAAGGGCTGCAAGAAAATCCGGATCCTTGAAAACTGGAAGTGCGCTGCCATATTTTGATTCAATGATTACGGCCACTCCAACATGGGAAAGATGACTGCCATCCTTAGGAGAAATATTTAGTTCGGGGCGAGATCGCAAAACGCTAGCCCACGCGGCAAGCAACGCTGCAGTATCGACGGAAGTAGATACGGTTCGGGAGAATGAACTTTGCGGAAGTAACCGCGTCATTTCCACACCTTTGGCGATCAACGCCTTGTTTGCGTTCTGACGCTTGATAATTTCATCAGATGGTCTGATTTGTGTTACATCGGCCAACATAATTGTGTTATCGGGACCGGTCGCTACAACAGATTGCAGGTCGATCCCCTTCTGGGCGGCCACGATACGAGCCTTTGGTACTGCTTTGGTGCTGCCAATTTCTTCTTCGTGGTGAAGAACCGGCGGCGCGACTGGCTCTGGAATAACTACAGGTTCGATAAGAACTACCGGCTCTGTAACCACTACTGGTTCGGCAATCGGAGCTGGCGGAGCTGGAATAAGTGGTGTTTCGCCGCCGAAATCAAAGGCCATCACTTCGGTATCGGTGAGCATAATTAAGACTGGAGTGCCGATCGGAATATCGATGCCAATCTCGCCAATCAATTGTTCGATTACGCCATCGGCTGGAGCTTCAACCTCCATATCGATCTTGTCCGTCATTACTTCAAAGAGCACGTCGCCGGAGCTAACTCGATCGCCAGGTTTAACGTGATAGAGAATTAGTTCACCAGTCTCCATGGTCATGCTCATCTTTGGCATTACTACTGGATAGCGGAAACTCATCGCCAAGCCTTTACTAGATCACGGGCCGCAACTTCGATATCGGCCACTTGTGGCACGGCCGCTTTCTCGAGTTGTGGGGCATAAGGAATTGGAATATTCATCCCAGCCAATCGCTTGATTGGGGCAATTAGTGAACCAAAGCTGGAGCTTTCGCTGACGCGAGCGATGACTTCGTTAATAAAGCCGCCGTGTGACGGACCTTCTTGAATCACAAGCAAGCGGCCAGTCTTATCAACCGATTCAAGGATCGGCGACATATCCAATGGCGAAATCGTGCGCGGATCAATCAGCGTGATTGAAATGCCTTCGGCAGCCAACTTTTCGGCAACTTCGTAAGCTTTGTTGACCATAATTCCAGTTGCAACCAAGGTGAGATCTTTACCAGTGCGGACAACTTTGGATACTCCAAGTGGAATTCGGATGGCACCTTCCGGGACGCGATCGCGCCCAGGAATCTTGTAGAGCAATTTATGCTCTAAAAATATAACCGGATTCGGATCATCGATCGCAGAGAGCAGAAGTCCCTTTGCATCAGCTGGATTTGATGGAACAACAACTTTTAGTCCAGGTACATTTGCAAACCAAGTTTCCAAGTTTTGCGAATGCTGGGCTGCGGCGCCAGTTCCAGACCCTTGTGGGGTGCGAAGAACTAGCGGAACATGCAATGCGCCGCCGAGCATGAAATGAATCTTTGCTGCTTGGTTTGCGATCTGATCCATCGCTTGTGCGGTGAAGTCCGAGAACTGAATTTCGACTATGGGACGCATACCTGAGAGCGCAGCGCCAACAGCAGCACCAACAATTCCGAGTTCCGAAATTGGGGTATCTAGCACCCGTAGTGGCGAGAAGCGATGATAGAGATCGCCGGTTACGCCAAAAGCGCCGCCGTAAATTCCAATATCTTCGCCAAGGATGAATACTTCTGGTCGTTCCTCCATCGCGATACCCATTGCCTCGCGCAGAGCTTCGGCCATGGTCAACATACGATCGCTCATGCGCTTACCGCCTTAAATACGGCCTCTAACAATCCAGAAGGTTCGGCCGATTCGGCAGCAGCGGCATTGTTTACCGCTTCAATAATCTGATCGGTCGCTTGCTTTTGAATCGCATCAATTTCATCTTGGCGCAAAATATTCGCTTCGAGAACCCGATGAATGAATTTTGGGATCGGATCTAAATCTTTCCACTCATCTATCTCTTCCTTTGATCGATACAAATTCTTATCGGAGCGTGAATGTCCCTTCCAGCGATAAGTAATAGCCTCAATCAAAGTTGGACCCTCGCCATTTCGTGCCCGTGCAACGGCTGCTTCGGAGGCTTCATAAACTGCAACTACATCATTGCCATCGACAGTGACGCCGGGAATTCCGTAACCAAGACCGCGATCGGCCAGGCGCTCAATCGCAAAGGCCTTATCGGTGGAGGAGCTCATTCCGTAATGGTTGTTTTCACAGAAGAGAATTACCGGAAGCTTCCAAATAGCAGCCAAGTTTGCCGCTTCATGGAAGGCGCCTTCGTTCATAGCGCCATCGCCGAAGAAGGAGACTGCCACTGTGCCTTTGTGTTGCATTTTTGAGGCGAGCGCTGCGCCAACCGCAATTGGGATACCGCCACCAACGACGCCATTAGCGCCAAGGTTTCCAGTTTCAGCGTCGGCAATATGCATTGAACCGCCACGGCCACCGCAATAACCGATCTTCTTTCCTAATAATTCCGCCATCATGCGCGTTAAGTCAGCGCCTTTTGCGATGCAGTGGCCATGACCGCGGTGGGTGGAGGTAATTTGATCTTCCAAACGAAGCGCCAAACACATTCCAGTTGGTCCTGCTTCTTGCCCAATCGATAAATGCATTGTGCCGTGCATCATGCCGCGTCCGAAGAGATCTTCTACAGCTTCTTCGAATTTACGAATACGATACATATATAGCAAGGCATGGCGGGCATGATCCGGCGAAGAGAGCGGATGACCCATCAACAAAGACTGTGCGACCATTTTGCCTACTTTCACATTCGTGCAGATGCCTGAATAGATGTTCACATTAAACACTACTTTCGTTGCAGATACGATTCACCCATGAAAGAATTTCGAACCGCCGTTGCCGCCGCCGTTGGACTCCACGCCCGCCCCGCTGCTCTTTTTGCCGCCAGCGCCAAAAGTTCAGGCTGCAAAGTGAGTCTGGCTAAGGTTTCTGAGAGCGGGGAGCTCTCCGCCGCAGTCGATGGCGCCAGCGTGCTCCGCGTTATGACTCTTGGCGTCAAGTTTGGCGACCAGATCGTGGTTCAAGTGGATGGTCCAGAAGAAGATTCCGTTGCCGCTGCGCTCAAAGTAATCGTAGAAAGCGTTGATCATTGACCGCTAACCACCGGACTGGGGTCGGAATCGATGCCCACCAATATGGTCAGAGCGGGCCCTGTCATCTGGCTGGCCTAATTTGGCCAGAAGCCCGTGCGTTGGTCGGACATTCCGATGGCGATGCCGCGGTTCATGCCCTTTGTGATGCCGTGCTATCTGCCTGCCAATTGGGCGATATCGGTGAGCTCTTTGGAATAGATCGGCCGGAATGGGCGGGAGCGTCTGGGGTAAAGATGCTGGAGCATTTGCGCAAATTTATCGCCGAAAATAATTTTTCGATTAATAACGTGGCCTTGCAGATTGTTGGCGTAGAACCAAAAATTGGTCCGCGCCGTTCGGAAGCGCAAAAGGTTCTTAGCGAAGCGCTAGGCGCGCCAGTTTCGATTGCTGCAACAACAACCGACGGTTTGGGATTCACTGGACGGGGCGAAGGAATTTTTGTGATGGCCAGCGCACTTGTGAGCAAGCTATGACTTTAAATCTTTATAACACTTTAACTCGGGAAGTCTCCGAGTTCGTTCCGCTACTTCCTGGCAAAGCCAGCATCTACCTGTGCGGTGCCACCGTGCAAGGAGCGCCACATATTGGCCATATTCGAAGCGGCGTTAACTTTGATATTTTGCGACGCTGGCTAACTCATAAAGGTTTTGATGTAACTTTCATTCGTAACGTAACAGATATTGATGACAAAATTTTGCATAAAGCAGTTCACGAAAATATTCCATGGTGGGCCGTTGCCATGAAATATGAACAAGCTTTTAGTTGGGCCTACCAAAGGCTAAATGTCATCGCCCCCACTTATGAACCTCGTGCGACCGGTCACATAACTCAAATGGTCGAACTCATGCAGACTTTAATTGATAATGGCTCGGCATATGCGCCGGGTAATGGCGATGTCTATCTTTCAGTGCGCTCGCTTAAATCATATTTAACGCTTTCAAATCAGAAGTTAGATGATCTCCAGTCGGCTGAAGATTCGGAAGAAACTTTCAAGAAAGATCCGCGCGACTTTGCACTTTGGAAAGCAGCGAAACTCGGAGATCCATCCTGGCCAACGCCTTGGGGTCCTGGTCGACCTGGTTGGCACCTTGAATGCTCTGCCATGGCACACGCCTATCTAGGCGCGGAATTTGATATTCATGGTGGCGGACTTGATCTGATTTTTCCGCACCATGAAAATGAAATTGCGCAGTCCCAATCTGCCGGTTGGGGATTTGCAAAGATTTGGATGCACAACGCTTGGGTGACCGCCTCTGGTGAAAAGATGAGCAAGTCTTTGGGCAACTCTCTTTTAGTTTCTGAAATTGTTCAGAAGGTCAGAGGCATCGAACTTCGTTGGTATCTGGGTAGCGCGCACTATCGCTCAATGATGGAATTCTCTTTTGAAGCGCTCGAAGAAACGGTAGTCAACTTTCGCCGCATCGAGGGCTTTCTATTTCGCGCCGAAGAACTTTTAGGAGCGCAACCAGGTTCCGAAATTTCTCCAGCCTTTGCCGTCGCAATGAATGATGACCTCGCTGTTCCTGCCGGATTGGCTGAGATCTCCGAACTTCTTCGTCAAGGAAATACTGCGGTCACCGCAAATGACTTAATCACTATTACTAACACCGCAGCCCAAATTCGTGGCGCCCTTCAAATTTTAGGTTGTGACCCATTTGATCCCGCCTTTGCGGTAGATGAATCTTCTTCACATTCAGCGATGGATGGTTTGGTTAGTTTGGCGCTTGCCCAACGAGAAGCAGCACGTGCCCGAAAAGATTTTGCCGCAGCTGACGCAATTCGCGATCAGATTTTAGAGTTAGGAATACTCATTGAAGATACGCCCTCAGGCCCACGCTGGACATTGGTACGTTGATGCGTCCCGGTAGAAAACGTCGCGAAGCCGAAGCTGCGCCTAAGCGCACATCCAATCGCCGTCCCGCCACCAGGTTAGAAACAAGGCCTAATGCCGATGCCGTTGCCGGTCGCAATAGCGTTGTCGAAGCGCTCCGGGCAAAGATCCCAGCAAAAGAATTGGTAATTGCCGAACGCGTTGAAATTGATGAGCGCATGGCTGAAGCAATTCGGTTAGCCAAGAATCAGAACTTGATTATCAAAGAGGTCGCTCGCGGGGTCATTGATGGCCTTACCGGCACCACCATGCACCAAGGTATTGCTCTGGTTATCAAACCTTTCCAATACAAACCTTTTACCGATCTGATTTCCAATGCCAAAAAACCAGCGTTAATCGTTGGTTTGGATGGCGTCACTGATCCACACAACTTGGGTGCAATCGTCCGAAGTGCGGCGGCCTTTGGCGCCGACGGCGTGGTTATTCCAGAACGTCGCAGCTCCTCGATGACTGGTTCGGCATGGAAATCTTCTGCTGGCGCTGCAGCTCGTTTGCCAATTTCGCAGGTAACCAACATGGTTCGCTCAATCGAAGATGCCAAGAAAGCAGGCTTCTTTGTTGTTGGCCTCGATGCTGAAGGTGATGAATCACTGGCAGCGTTTTCATTGGCAAAAGAGTCAGTCTATTTAATTGTTGGCTCCGAAGGTAAAGGCATTTCACGCTTAGCTCGCGAAAAGTGCGACTTGGTACTTTCTATTCCAATGGAATCCTCGGTTGAATCACTTAACGCCAGCGTCGCCACTGCTGTCGTTATGTATTGGATCGCTCAGGAGCGCGCCAAACAATAATGAGCCCATTCACTCGTTACATCGCCCTCGGAGATTCCATGACCGAGGGTATGTGCGATGAAATTCAAGATGGCAATTACCTTGGTTGGGCTGATCGAACTGCGGAAACTTTGGCAACTCTTTCGCCAGGATTTACCTATTTTAATTTAGCGATCCGCGGAAAATTGTTAGGTCAAGTTATAGAAGATCAAATCCCGGTTGCCAAGAAATTCATAACCGGTAAAGAAACCTTGGTCTCCTTTCATGCCGGTGCCAACGATGTGTTGCGACCCAATTACCGAGCAGAGATCACCTTTGCGTTATACGAACGCGGCGCCAAGGAACTTGCTGAAACTGGCGCCACTTTGATGCTCTTCACTGTGATCGAGAAAGCAACTGGCAAGGGCAAAACTGCTGAACTTTGGGAAGCTCGCTTCAAAGATTTCAATAAAAATGTAAGACGGGTGGCAGCTGAAACCGGAGCCCTGTTGATTGAATGGAATGTGGCGCTCTTTCTGGCTGATCGCCGCTTTTTGGCTACCGATCGATTGCATCTGAACGAAGCCGGACACTGGCGGGTTGCTCAAGGAGTGCTCGAAGTTCTGGGCGCGCCCTTTGACCCAGAATGGAAAATTCCGTTACCGCCGGCGCCAAAATCCAACTTTTTCGCCGACTTCCGCAGCGATTTCACCTGGTTAGTGGGCTTTGCGCTGCCTTGGGTTTGGCGCCGGATTCGGGGTAGGTCATCCGGAGATGGCCGTTCGGCTAAGCATTCCGCCCCCATTTTGCTCTCCTAAGGGCGCAATTCAGGCAATAACGACTATTTGGTTACCTGTTATTCACCCTTTTCTAGCAAACTACTCCTCATGCCTTCCCATTCGATTGCCGAAAACCCGCGCGAGCGGCTGATCGATCGGGAATTGAGTTGGTTAGCCTTCAATGAGCGCGTTTTGGAATTGGCCGAAGATGCCGCCACCCCCTTGCTCGAGCGCTGTCGATTCTTAGCCATTTTCTCGGCAAACCTCGATGACTTCTTTATGATCCGAGTCGCCACACTCAAACGCAAATTGGAAGCCGGTATCACGAAAGTCAACACCGCCGGTTTTACCCCTGCGCAATTAATGACCGCGATCTCCCGAAAGACTCAAGAACTTACCGATCGACAGGCAAAACTCTTTCACGGTGAAATCTTGCCAGCGCTGACCGCTGAGGGAATTGAAATCTCTAAGTGGAGCGATTTAAATGCCGAAGAAAAAACCTATGTAAATAAGATTTTTCACGAACGCATCTTTCCAGTTCTCACACCGCTGGCGGTTGATCCATCACACCCATTCCCTTATATCTCTGGCCTGTCACTCAATTTGGCCGTGGTAGTTCGCAAACCTGATAGCGATCAGGAATTGTTTGCGCGCGTTAAAGTTCCATCCAATTTGCCTCGTTTTGTTGAAACCGCACAATACGATGCAAAACGCTTTATTCCGCTGGAGCAAGTAATCATTGCAAACCTCGCTGAGCTCTTTCCTGGAATGGAAATAAAAGATTTCTATACCTTTAGAGTGACTCGAAACGCTGACCTTGAACTTGAAGAAGAAGAATCTGAAAATCTACTTGCATCAATGGAGCAGGAGCTACTTCGTCGCAAATTTGGTCCACCAGTGCGGCTCGAAGTTGATTCTACAATCAAGCCGGAGTTGCTTCGAACCTTGACGGAAGAACTTGGTATTCGCGAGCAAGAAATCAGTCGTTACCCAGAGCCACTAGATTTAACAGGTCTCTTCCGAGTAGCCGATATTGATCGACCAGAATTAAAGTTTCCAGCGTTTCGAAATCAAGTTGCTACAGATCTTCGCGATGTCGACCCAGATTCAAACGATGACTTCTTTGATGCGATTAGGCGACGCGAAATTATTTTGCACCATCCTTATGAATCCTTTACCTCTTCGGTGGTTCGTTTTCTTCAAGCCGCTGCCAATGACCCGCATGTTCTTGCAATTAAGCAGACGCTTTATCGAACCTCTGGTGATTCTCCGATTGTGCAAGCGTTAATTGAAGCGGCAGAGGCCGGAAAGCAAGTTCTTGCTGTTGTTGAAATTCGTGCCCGCTTTGATGAACTAGCCAACGTGCGCTGGGCTAGGACGCTCGAAGATGCTGGCGTGCATGTGGTTTATGGCTTGGTGGGCTACAAAACCCACGCCAAACTTTCATTGGTTGTCCGCGAAGAAACTAAAGGGATTCGGCGCTACGTTCACATGGGTACCGGTAATTACAATCCAAAGACTGCGCGCTCCTATGAAGACTTTGGAATCTTGAGTGCGGACCCAGTTCTAGGTGATGATGTAAATAAACTTTTCAATCAGCTTTCAGGTTTTGCGCCACAAACTTCCTTCTCTCGACTATTGGTTGCGCCACGAACTCTTCGAAGCGGGTTGCTCGAGCGGATCGAGAAAGAAATTGAGAATCATCAAGCTGGAAAACCAGCATATATTCGGATGAAATTAAACTCGATCTTAGACGAGGAATTTATCGAACACCTTTACAAGGCTTCAAGCGCCGGCGTTAAAGTTGATTTGATCATCCGAGGTATTTGCGCGATTCGCGCAGGAGTTCCTGGACTATCAGAAAATATAAGAGCGGTATCGATTCTAGGAAGATTCCTCGAACACTCACGGATTTTCCATTTTGCAAATGGCGGCGAAGAAGAGCTATGGATTGGTAGCGCCGATTTAATGCATCGAAACTTGGATCGGCGAGTCGAGAGCATGGTCAAAATCGTCCAAGCTGATCATAAGAAATTTCTAATTCAAACAATTGATGACTATCTATCGCCAACGATTTCTCATTGGAGTATGGATAACTTCGGTGGTTGGAGCAGAACGAAATTGGATTCCGCGGGTTCGCCACTTGAAGATTTACATACTCTTTCAATTGAGCGGTATCGAGTACGAGGGTGACGTCGCCAATTTTAGCCGCGGGCGCTGTGGTGTGGCGCGCGAACGAGGACGAATCAATTTCGATCGCAGTAATTCATCGCCCACGCTATGACGACTGGTCGTTGCCAAAAGGAAAATTGGAATTTGGCGAAACGCTAATTGCTTGCGCGTATCGCGAAGTGATGGAAGAGACCAATTTAAAGATTAAGTTAGGACCTTTTATTGGGACTGTTGAGTATTACGTTCCAGATGGGTTGAAAGAAGTTAGCTATTGGTCGGCCAAGGTAATAGGTGAAGAACACGCCTTTCGCGCCAACAACGAAGTTGATTCGATGGAGTGGCTTTCAATATCCGATGGACTTGATCGACTAACTCGCGAAAGTGATCGCGAGATCCTGCAAAAATTCTTAGAATCACCTTATGATTCCGAGGCTTTCATCATGTTGCGCCATGCGAAAGCTTTAGCTCGACAAGAATGGCAAGGCGATGACGATGATCGCCCCTTGGAATTAACGGGACAATTGCAAGCCAAACGAATGCTTTCGCTCTATCAAGTATTCGGCCTCGAAGAGATTTACACCTCAGATGCCGTCCGCTGTATGGATACTGTTGCCCTAATGGCTAAGGCGCTAAATATTGAGCCGATTATTTCCCAACAACTAAGTGAATACACCTTTAAGAAGAATAAAGAGAAAGCGATTGACTTTGCAAAGGAGTTGATTAAGAAGAGCGAAACGCTATTGCTCTGTAGCCACAACCCAGTTTTGCCACGAATGTTAGAGAAATTAACGAGAAAAGTTGATGTAGAACTACCGGATTCAAAGTTGTTGCCAGGCGAGGCTTGGGTAATCCATCATCGCAGGAAGGAAGTCTTTCAAGTTGATCGGCTAGCCGCGCCAACGATTTAAGTTCGCTTTAAGATTCCATCCAGTCCATCCACTTTAGAACCACGCCTTCGCGAAGTGCCCAAGGACAGATTTCAAGTTCGGCAAGATCTAAATTTCGCATCACACTCTCGGTGACAAATGCGCCGGCAACAATTTGCCGTGCTCGGTTTGCCGATACTCCCGGGAGTCGAGTCCGATCATCAAGGGTCATCTCGGCTAGACGAACCGACATTTTTCGAATTGCATCCACTTTAATTATTTTTCCGTTACCGCCATACCAATCCCCAGCCAATCGGGCCAAAGTACGTAGCGTCTTGCTGGTAGCGATTGCTCGATCAGAAACTTGGTGGTGAACTATCGCAGGCAGTACTTCATCCAGTTGCGATTCGATGTGGTCTCGAAGATTGCGAATGCTTTTATCGGTGTGCGGATCTCCGATCAAGTGGTTTTTAGTTAATCGTCCGGCGCCGAGTGGGAGAGATACTGCAACCTCTGGCGACTCATCAACTCCAACGGCGATTTCGAGCGAGCCACCGCCAATATCGATCACTAATAACCGACCACTGGACCAACCGAACCACCGTCGTGCTGCCAAAAACGTTAACTTTGCCTCTTCTTCACCGCTTAAAACCTGAAGATCTATTTCAAAATCGGAACTCAGCTGTTTAATGATCGCCTCGCCATTATTGGCTTCGCGAAGCGCCGAGGTTGCAAAGGGCAAAAGTTCGTCGGTCTGCACAGATTTTGCCTGAGTAACGGCATGTTTTATACAAAGGCGCAATTGCGTGATCCCGTCTTCGGAAATGTTATTTTCCGAATCCAGATAATCAGTAAGCCGCAGCTCCTCTTTATAGTTAAAGGTCGGGTTTGGGCGAGCGCCAGGGTGGGTATCTACGACCTGAAGATGAACGGTATTTGAGCCGACATCAAGAACCCCTAAGCGCATAAGCCGAACTTACTAGCATTTTCGCTCCAGGCTGGACGGCAGGTCTTTGCTCCGATTTAAGCGTGTCATAATTGCCCACTGGCCTGGAAGAAATTGCGGGCCTAGCCTCCCTAGCTCAGTGGTAGAGCATCCGCCTTGTAAGCGGAAGGTCGTCAGTTCAATCCTGACGGGGGGCTCCATTTAATTTTGGAGTCAGAGCGTAGAATTCAAATTATGCTCGAAGAGGTAACCCTTAGCCCGCGCGAAGTTAAATTAACAACAAGAAGCAATACTCAGGTTCGGCGCACTTTGCCCCATAAAGATTTATTGATGATTGGCGCTTGGTGCTTTGTGGATCACTACGGTCCAACTTTGGCTGTCGATGCGATGTCGGTTGCACGCCATCCTCACGTTGGTCTCCAAACGGTCTCTTGGCTCTTTCATGGCGAAATTGAACATCGGGATTC
>JBAXKZ010000011.1:0-38269 GCA_037135095.1 Actinomycetes bacterium | reverse complement strand
AAGCGCTCTAACCAGGCTGAGCTACAGGCCCGCTAACGGGCTGGTGAAGGTTACCCGACATAGAGCCCAACTCGCAAAAAACTAGCTTTCGGGCTCAGATTCGAGATCGGGTTCGACTTCAACGCTTGGCGCCGAAGCCAAATCTTCAACCTCTAATTCCAGCACAGGTTCATCTTTTACTTGGGCGATAGAGACCACTGAGACCCCATCACCGAGGTTCACCAGTCGAACTCCTAGAGTGTCGCGGCTAGTCTCGCGAATCTCAGCAGCGGCCGTTCTGATGACTGTTCCGCCGGAGGTAATTGCCAAAATCTCTTCTTCGGCTACGACAATCATTGCGCCAACAAGTACGCCGCGAGAATCCTCATCAATTTTGGCAGCCTTAACGCCAATTCCGCCTCGACCTTGTGGTCGATATTCCTGAAGTGGTGTTCGTTTTGCGTAACCGCCATCAGTGGCAGTTAAAACATATTGCTGGACTTCAGTTTCAGAAATAGTAGCCATTGAAAGAAGTTGATCCTCGCCACGGAACTTCATTCCGATAACGCCACTCGTTGAGCGACCCATTGGACGAAGGGAAGCATCTCCTGCTGAAAAGCGCAGCGACATTCCTTTGCGAGACACCAACAGCAGTTCATCTTTTTCCCCAACGAGCGCTGCGGAAACTACTTCATCTTCCTCTTTCAGATTTATGGCAATAAGTCCGCCGGTACGAGTTGAGTCGTATTCCGTCAATGGGCTCTTTTTAACCATTCCACTCTTGGTCGCAATAACCAAGAAGGAATCTGGGTTGTAATCGGAAACTGCAATTACTTGGGCAATTCCTTCATCTGGCTTAAAAGCCAAAAGGTTAGCCACATGCTGACCTCGGGCATCTCTGCCAGTATCAGGAAGTTCGTGAACCTTGGCTCGGTAGACCCGGCCCTTGTTGGTGAAGAAAAGCAACCAATCATGGGTTGAGGCGACAAAGAAGTGATCTACTAGATCATCTTGTCTTAGAGCCGCACCCTTTACCCCTTTACCGCCACGACGCTGAGATCGATAAAGATCTGCCTTTGTGCGTTTGGCATAACCAGTTCGGGTAATTGTTACAACTACATCTTGTTCTGGGATTAAATCTTCAACCGAAATATCAGTGTCGCCCAAAATGATTTGGGTTCGTCGGACATTGCCGTATTTGGTCGAGATCTCTTCGAGTTCGGTCTTAATAATTTCGCGTTGTCTTTCAGGGCTAGCCAAAATTTCATTTAAGGCAACGATGTCGGTCATAAGACCGTCGTATTCGTCATTAATCTTTTGACGTTCCAGGGCAGCGATGCGCCGCAGTTGCATATCCAAAATCGCATTTGCTTGAAGTTCATCAACGTCGAGCAACTTCATTAAACCGGTACGGGCTTCTTCGGAGGTAGAACTAGCGCGAATCAGCGCAATTACGGCATCAAGGGCGTCGAGCGCCTTTAGGTAGCCGCGCAAAATATGAGCGCGTTTCTCTCGCTCCGCAAGACGATATTTGGTGCGGCGGACAATAACTTCAACTTGATGCTCGATGTAATAGCGGATGAACTCATCAATTCGAAGAGTTCGAGGAACGCCATCAACTAGCGCCAGCATGTTGGCGCCAAAAGAATCTTGTAGTTGGGTGTGCTTGTAGAGGTTATTGAGAATAACTTTTGGAATGGCATCGTTACGAAGCACAATAACTAAGCGCTGACCTAGCCGTTCATTACCTTCATCGCGAACATCAGCGATGCCTTTAATGCGACCATCTTTTACAAGCTCTGCAATTTTTAAAGCTAGGTTATCTGGGTTAACTTGATAAGGAAGTTCAGTAACAACCAAACAGGTCCGCTTATTGATCTCTTCGATTTCAACAACGGCACGCATGATGATCGATCCGCGACCAGTTCGGTAAGCGTCTTCAATCCCGCTGCGGCCAACAATTAGCGCCTTGGTTGGGAAATCTGGGCCTTTGATAATGGTCATTAATTTTTCAAGTAGTTCTGTCGCTGGCATTTCTGGGTGTGCCAAGGCAAAGCAAGTTCCCTCAATTACTTCGCTTAAATTGTGTGGTGGGATATTGGTAGCCATACCAACTGCAATACCGGCGCTACCGTTAACTAAAAGATTAGGGAAGCGGCTTGGCAGTACTAGTGGCTCTTGAGAGCGACCGTCATAGTTTGGTACGAAGTCGACGGTATCTTCATCGATATCGCGCATCATCTCCATTGCAAGTGGCGCTAACCGAGCTTCGGTATATCGCATTGCAGCGGCTGGATCATTACCTGGTGAGCCGAAGTTTCCATTGCCATCGATAAGTGGATAGCGAAGTGACCAGAATTGAGCTAACCGAACAACCGCATCATAAATAGCGGTGTCGCCATGTGGGTGATAGTTACCCATTACGTCGCCAACAATACGAGATGACTTGTAGTAGCCCTTATCGGGACGGTATCCGGCGTCATACATCGCGTAGAGAACTCGACGATGGACTGGTTTCAAACCATCACGAACATCAGGCAGGGCTCGTCCGACAATAACGCTCATGGCATAGTCCAAATAGGAGCGAGCCATCTCGACCTGAAGGTCAACAGTTTCTATGCGGTCATGTTCCATTAGATATCCAAGAACCTAACATCTTTGGCGTTGCGTTGAATAAAGTTACGTCGAAGTTCTACATCTTCTCCCATGAGTACTGAGAAGAGATCGTCCGCCGCAGCGGCATCATCGATAGTTACTTGAATTAAAACTCGATGTGCTGGATCCATGGTTGTATCCCAAAGCTCCTTTGCGGGCATTTCGCCAAGGCCTTTGAAGCGTTGGATACCATCTTCTTTAGGAAGCCGTTTACCGGCTTCAATACCAAGCTTGATGAAACCATCGCGCTCGCGGTCAGAGAAGGCGTATTGAACCGGTTCCTTACCGCCCCACTTCAATTTATAGAGTGGTGGTTGGGCAAGGTAAACAAAGCCATTTTCAATCAGTGGCCGCATAAACCGGAAGAGCAGGGTAAGCAACAAGGTGCGAATGTGTTGGCCATCAACGTCGGCATCGGCCATCAAAATAATTTTGTGGTAACGCAGTTTCGCAACATCGAAATCGTCGTGAATTCCAGTACCTAGCGCAGTGATTAACGATTGGACTTCGTTGTTTTGAAGTACTCGGTCAATGCGAGCCTTCTCGACATTAAGAATTTTTCCTCGGATAGGAAGGACTGCTTGGTTTCTCGAATCACGTCCACCTTTTGTTGAGCCGCCAGCGGAATCGCCTTCAACAATATAAAGCTCACATTTTTCTGGTTCGGTCCATTGGCAGTCTGCCAATTTTCCGGGCATGCCTCGACCTTCAAGTAAACCTTTTCGGCTTCGGGAAAGATCTCGCGCTTTTCTGGCGGCGACGCGAGCTGCGGCAGCATCGATGCTTTTGCGAACAATATCTTTACCTTCGCCAGGATTTTTTTCAAACCATTCGGTCAAATTTTCGTTCATAGCTTTTTGGGTAAAAGATTTAGCTTCGGTGTTTCCAAGTTTGGTTTTCGTTTGACCTTCAAATTGTGGCTCGCCAATTTTGATTGAAACAATTGCCGTTAAGCCTTCGCGAATATCGTCGCCAGTTAAGCGATCTTCTTTTTTGCGGATATAGCCCCACTCTTCGCCAAACTTATTTACGATCGAAGTTAGTGCGGTTCTAAAACCTTCTTCGTGGGTGCCGCCTTCTTGGGTATTGATGGTGTTAGCAAAGGTGTATACCGATTCGGTAAAAGTGCCATTCCATTGCATCGCTACTTCAAGGCTCATCTTGCTTTTTAAATCTTCAGTTTCAAAAGAGATAATTGATTTGTGGGTCTCACCTTTGGAAAGATTTAAATGTTTTACAAAATCAATAATTCCGCCGTCGTAGTGATAGCGCGCAAATAGCGCTTCGCCTTTTTCATCAACATGGCCTGGTCGAAGATCTTGAAGGGTAAGAACCAAACCTTTATTTAAAAAGGCCATCTCGCGAAAACGAGCAGAAAGCGTTTCAAATGAGAAGTCCGTTGTTTCAAAAATCTCTTTTGATGGCCAGAAGGTAACCGTTGTGCCTTTTAGATCAGTTGGATCGCCTTTGCGAAGCGGGTGTTGTGGGACGCCAAGTTTGTATTCTTGGAACCAATGGAAGCCATCACGTGCGACCTCAACTGCAAGATCGGTGCTTAAAGCGTTTACAACAGAAATTCCAACTCCGTGTAGTCCACCAGAGACGGAATAGCCGCCATCGCCGAATTTGCCGCCGGCGTGAAGAACGGTCATAACAACTTCAAGGGCTGGTTTCTTTTCGACGGGGTGGATATCGACCGGAATTCCTCGGCCATCGTCAATTACCTTTACCGAGCCATCAGGTTGCAGAATTACCTTAATTTCCGTGCAATACCCAGCCAGGGCTTCATCGACCGAGTTATCGACAACTTCATAAACGAGGTGGTGGAGGCCACGCTCACCTGTGGAGCCGATATACATCCCGGGACGCTTACGAACCGCATCTAGACCTTCCAGAACGGTAATCGCGCTGGCGTCATAGGACTTGGTTGGCATCCAGGCTCCTTTGGTCTAGTTAGCGGGCGCTCACAGCTAGCAAAAATTGGCTTAGATCGCAACCTGCTTGGGTTTTAATTCCAGTACCTTGGAATCCTACCGTGTTATTAGAATTTGAACTACCGAAAATCGCCTCTTAGGGTGCTCTAGAGGGATTTTTACCCTGTCTCTGTGGGAGGTTATTTAACTGTAGGTATCACGGGGTCCCCGAGCCCCTCGGATCGTGCGAATCCCCTTTTTCCAAGATGGGGCATGTGGACCAATTACAACGATCTCTTCAACTAGGGCCCCGGGGGCAGAGCTGGAGATTGTGGCCAAAAGTTGGCTGGAAATGAGCGTGAGTTGGGTAGCCCAAGCCGTTGCGGTTGTTTGAATGGTTAGGCGGCCATCTACTAAAGAGATGGGTTGGGCATGGGTTGCGATCTCTGTCCCAACAACCCTCTCCCACTCGGTAAAGAGAGTTCCTTCTGCGATCCCTTGTCGCCAATCTCGACTTTTAACTAGTTCAGTTAAGGCCAAACTAAGCGGTTGCGGGTCATCAACTCGTTGGCGATTTTCTGGGCTGTCAGAAGTTGGCGACTTTTTTGGGTGGCCACGAAAGGAGCGATAGAGCTCGCGAGCCAAATCACGCTTCATGGCGATAACTGCGTTACTTGGCCAGCTTTTACATTAAATCTTAAGCCCGATAACTCTTTAGGTAGATCGTTCTCGACCGCCACGGTAATAAAGGTTTGCTCTGCGACTTGGGCAAGCTCAATCAATCGCAATCGGCGCTCTTCATCTAACTCTGAGAAAACATCATCCAAAATCAAAATAGGTGAGAGCCCGTCATCTTGCAATAGCTGGAAGGTAGCCAGTTTTAATGAAAGTGCAATTGACCAAGATTCTCCGTGGCTAGCATAACCTTTAACTACATGGTCCCCTAAAATTAAAATTAAATCATCGCGGTGCGGTCCGCTCAGTGTTAAACCACGCTCTAGCTCTGAAGCTCTGGTTGCGTTGATTCGCTCTAAAATTTTATATGTGTTCTCTTCGTGGTTAAGGGTTGGCTCTTCAATACTTGATTTGTAATTTATGGTTGTCGGTTTCTCCGCTGAAATATCTTTATATATCTTATTAAATATGGGAGTTAGTTCTGCGAGCGTCTTCATACGAGCTGCAATAATTTTGCCGCCGAATTCGGCAACTTGTTTATCCCATGGAATTAAGGCTTCAATTCCGGCCCTAGATTTTAAAAGTGAGTTCCGTTGTTTTACCGCACGTTCATAATCGCTAATAATTCCAGCCATGCGTGGCGAGCGCAGTGTTAAGAGTTGGTCGATAAAACGACGCCGCTCACCAGGGTCACCGCGAACCAAATCTAAATCTTCCGGCGAGAAGTAAATAGCTTGAACTAAACCAAAAAGTTCTCGTTGACTGCGGACTGGATTTTGATTTATACGGGCCCGGTTTGCGCGCTCACCATTTATCTCTAACTCCACCAAAACTTCCCGGTCCGGATTAGTAATGGTGGCTCTGATATAGGCCGAGCTATTTCCTAGTTGCACTAAAGGAAGATCGCTGGCAACACGGTGAGATGAAAGATAAGAAAGATAAAGAATCGATTCGACGATATTGGTTTTGCCTTCGCCGTTACGCCCAATAAAAATGGAAATGCCAGGAGTTAGTTTTAGCTCCAAATTTTCATAGGACCTAAAACTTTTCAGCGAAAGCTGCGATAAATACACGGGTTTAACTCTTAATAATTATGAGGTGTAGCGCATTGGCATCAGTAGGTATTTATAGCTGCTGATCGGCTCGGAGTCGACAGCGCTTTTACCTGAAAGGACTGCTGGTTTATTAGCTCCTGTAAATGCAATGTGGACATAAGGGGTATTAATCGCTTGAAGTCCATCGGTAAGGAAGGTTGGGTTGAAAGCGATATTGATCGGCTCGCCGTTATATTCAATCTCTAGCTCTTCAGTTGCTTGTGCTTCTTCTCCGGCTCCGGCTTCAAGTTGTAGTGAACCTTCAGAAAAGATCAAACGTAGTGGCACGGTTTTGTCGGTAACTAGCGCGACTCGGCGTACTGAATCTAAAAATGTGGAAACCTCGACCGTCGCCTGAGCTGTTGATTCTTGTGGAAGTAAGTGACGAAACGGCGGGAAGGTGCCATCGAGGGTGCGGGAGGTCATAGTTTTTTCATTAGAGATAAAACCTACTAAGCGTTCATTGGTCGTACTTTGGGAGAGCGCGAAAATAACTTCCGGGTTTCCCACAAGAGATTTTGCCGCATCAGAAAGAGTACGAGCGCGAAGTAATGTCGCAGTTTCAATTTCTGGGTTATTTGGATTCCAAGTGATCTCTTTTACCGCAAGACGATATCTATCTGTCGCGGCTAGCGTGATCGTAGTTTTGCTGATATCGATGTGAACGCCAGTAAGTGTTGGAAGGGAGTCGTCTTTGCCGGCCGCAATGGCAACTTGGCTTATGGCAGCTGCAAATACATCAGTTGCAATACTTCCAGCAGTTTCAGGAAGTTCCGGCAAGGTTGGGTATTCGTTGACAGACAAAGTTGGCAAGGTGAATTTTGCGCTGCCAGCAGTCACGAGAACTCTGGTGCCATCTAAAATAAAAGTTATTGGTTTGGCTGGCAAGGAGCGGGCGATTTCAGCCAAAAGTCTTCCGGGCACAAGAACTTTGCCTGGGGTTGAGATTTCAGCGTGCAAAATTGCCTTTGTTGAAGTTTCCAGATCAGAGCCAGTCAAGGTAATTACATCAGAAACGTCGATCATGATTCCTAATAAGGAGGTTGAGATCGGCCTAGAAGAGAGGCTTCTAGCCACCCAATTAACAGCATCGATCAAAGCTTCGCGTTCGGCAACAAACTTCATAACTTCCTCTTCTTCGTTAGATAAGGGGAGTCTTTCACAGGTTCTCTCTCCCCAACTTTTTGTTATTAATATAAGTATTAGTAGTAACTAGACCCCAACCGTGTGGAAAACTGGGGAAAGTACAGGTTGCTGCGGTAAATCTTTAGATTCTGTCCTGTGGGTAACTAGTGGAAAACCGAGCTCGTCTGAGGGCAGCCCTACCGGCACGGCAGGAGCGCCAACACTTCTCCCGAAATTATCCACAGTTATCCACAAGTTACCCCCAGACTGAGGGTAACTATTAAGGAGTTCTTTACCTTTGGCCATTTGCACTGCTAGTTCTTCGCCTGGAGCTTAATTCGGTTAGTTAGCTCAGTTACCTGGTTGTAGATCGAGCGGCGCTCTGCCATAAGTTGGCGAATTTTACGGTCAGCGTGCATAACGGTGGTGTGGTCGCGGCCGCCAAAAGTCTGACCAATTTTAGGCAGGGATAACTCAGTGAGCTCGCGGCAGAGATACATGGCGATTTGGCGCGCATTAACTAGTACCCGAGATCTAGAGGAGCCACAAAGGTCATCGATCGTTAGGCTGAAATAGGTGGCGGTCTGAGCCATAATCGCCGACGAGGTGATTTCAGGGCCACCTTCATCTGGAATTAAATCCTTTAAGACAATCTCAGCTAACCCTAAATCAACAGGTTGGCGATTTAGTGAGGCGAAGGCGGTGACGCGGATTAAAGCACCTTCAAGTTCTCGAATATTGGACGAGATTTTACTAGCGATATATTCCAAAACATCATCCGGTGCATTCAACTTATCTTGGGCAGCCTTTTTGCGAAGGATGGCGATTCGGGTCTCAAGTTCAGGAGGTTGAATGTCGGTGATTAACCCCCACTCGAATCGACTGCGGAGTCGATCTTCAAGTGTGGTTAATTGTTTTGGTGGCCGGTCGCTGGAGATAACAATCTGCTTATTGGCATTATATAAAGTGTTAAAGGTATGAAAGAACTCTTCCTGGGTGCGCTCTTTATTTTCTAAGAACTGAATATCATCAACTAATAGAACGTCTAAATCCCGATATCTACGCTGAAAAACCGAGGCTTTATCGTCGCGAATCGAGTTAATAAAATCGTTGGTAAATTCTTCACTCGAAACATATCGAACTCGAACACCCCCATACAACTCTTTCGCGTAAGCGCCAATAGCGTGTAATAGATGGGTTTTACCAAGCCCGGACTCACCATAAATAAATAGCGGGTTATAAGCCTTTGCTGGTGCTTCAGCTACCGCTACAGCAGCGGCGTGGGCAAAACGATTAGAAGCGCCAATAACAAAAGTTTCAAAAATATATCTTGGATTCAATTGCGATTGCTCGTGCGGAGCTGAATTAGTTGATGGCCGACCCGTGCCAGATTTTGGTTGGATATCTACAATCGGATCTACCTGCACCTCTTCAGAGCTTGGTGCAACTTCAAGGCTCTCATCGATAGTGACGGCGATATTTATTCGCTGCCCTAGTTTTTCAGAGAGGGTTTCATTCAATACCGCTCGCATCTTGCTTTCTAGAACATCTTTTGCAAAGGAGTTTGGCGCGGCTAGTAAAAGGTTTGAACCACCTTCACCTTGGAGCAGTCCCAATGGCTTAGTGAGTGCTAAAAAAGCCCGGTGATGCGGAGTCTCGAGGGAGACGGTCTCAATTACTGACGCCCAAAGCGCGGTCAGGTCAATATCTTCTAATAACGCCACTTAAACTCCCCCAACTGCGTAAACCCAAATAATCCACAAAGTTATCCACAGCCTGTGGTCTAAACCCTTACTTGAGCCTTTTTCGACCCATATCAGAGGTATCGCCTGTGGATAGAGTGCGAACCTAGAGGGCATTTGATGGAAAATCAAGTGGTTATCCACAAATTCTCGACACACCGAGTTTGACCCTGGTCAACGGCTACCTCTACCGTTACCCCCTCACCTGCTGTGGCTTACGAGCGGTCCCTACCCGGATCGAACGTTAAGAGAAACTGTCAATTTTGATAGTGGGATATAAAGGAGTTTTCGATGACTAAGCGCACCTTCCAACCTAATAACCGACGCCGCGCAAAGAAGCATGGCTTCCGCGCCCGCATGGCAACCCGCGGTGGACGCGCTGTTCTAGCCTCGCGCCGCGCAAAAGGTCGCGTTCGTATCTCTGCCTAGCTCGTGCTTCCTGCAGCGAACCGCCTCCGCACCGGAAGGGATTTCGCTCGCACCACTAAAACTGGTGTCAGAGCAACCTCTCCCTCTTTAGTGCTTTATGTGTTGGCGCGCGCAGATTTACCAATCGGGCCAAAGTTTGGCCTAATTGTAAATAAGTCAGTTGGTGGTTCAGTTACCCGCCATCGGATCTCAAGACAACTTCGACACTTAATTTCACCAGAACTCGCCAGCTTTCCAACAACTTCTCAAATTGTTATCCGAGTACTTAAGAACCGCTCACAATATTCCGAAGAGTTAACATCGCTCGTAAATCAAGTTCAACAAAAACTTCGGGTTAGCTCATGAAGAAACTTTTAATAGCACCAATAAAGTTCTACCAAAAATGGATTTCGCCAGGGCTAGCGCCCCGGTGCAAGTACTACCCATCTTGTTCGCAATATGCGGTGGCTGCGATTCAAGGTTATGGTTTAAAAGGTTTACTAATGGCCGGCTGGCGTTTGCTTCGATGTAACCCATGGTCACATGGTGGCGTCGATTATGTACCTCAAAGAAGCGTTATTAAAGGAGCTATTTAAATGGGAACTATCCTAAACCCCTTATATTTCGCGGTTTCTTGGGTCATGGTCGCCTTCCACACCATCCTCGGCCTCGTCCTGGGCAAGCACTCCCACGAGAGTATTAAATGGAGCTTGTCCATCATCGGCCTAGTTGTGCTTATCCGAATTATTTTAATTCCACTCTTTGTAAAGCAGATTAAAAGCCAACGCTCACTTACTGCCTTGCAGCCACATATGAAAGAGATTCAGAAGAAATACAAAGATGATCGTCAAAAGCAATCTGAAGAGATGATGAAGCTTTACAAAGAGCACAAGACCAACCCGCTCGCCTCTTGCTTGCCAATTTTGGCTCAAGCCCCAATCTTCTTCTCGCTCTTTACTGTGTTAAATGGAATCGCAAAGAATCACCCACATGGCGTTCTAAAAGGCGATTTATTACTTTCGGCGAATGAAGCTCGATTCTTTGGCGCAAAACTTTCCAGCACATTTTTAACCTCAACTAACTTAACTACCAAGTTGGTAACAGTTGGTCTGATTCTCTTTATGTCTGCCACCACCTTCACTACCCAGCGTCAATTAATGGTGAAGGGCATGCCAAAGATGGATGCCTCTAACAATATGATGTTGCAGCAACAAAAAATTATGCTTTATGTCTTTCCAGTTATTTTCGCCGTCTCTGGCGTGAACTTTCCAGTTGGAGTTTTGATTTATTGGTCGACAACAAACCTTTGGACTTTCGGACAGCAGTTCTACGTTATTAAGCGAAATCCAACTCCAGGTTCACCGGCCTACGACGAACTCCAAGCCAAAAAGGCGAAGAAGGAAGGGATCGAACTTCCCGCCCCAGAAGCTGGCGATACCCAAGTGATTGATCCAATTGGACAACGCCAACAACCTAAAAAGACCGCCGGAAAAAAGAAGAAGCGCCGCTAACCTAACTTTAAAAATGCATAAAAGGTACAAAAACTACTAAATGCTATTAATACCGACAGATCGGTAGATGGAGGAGTGATGAGCGAGAACGAAGCAACCACCACAGCAATTGAGGAGCTTGAGCCCACAAAAGGCGAGGGCGGCAAGAAGAGCCTTATCTCCCGGTTGGAAGAGGAGGGCGATGTTGCCGCTGATTACCTTGAGGCGTTGCTAGATATCGTCGATTTGGATGGCGATATTGATATCGATGTCGAGAATGATCGCGCCTCACTGGCAATTGCCGGCGGAAAACTTAGCCACTTGGTGGGCGAACGTGGCGAGGTCCTTGACGCGCTACAAGAATTAACCCGGCTGGCCGTTCAGACCTCACTGGGTGAGCGTTCTCGATTAATGCTCGATATTGATAATTTCCGCAGCGCCAAAAAAGAGGAGCTGGCAAAATTGGCTCACGAGGTAGCGGATGAGGTTAAATCCACTGGCCAATCGGTCAAACTCCGCCCAATGAATGCCTTCGAACGCAAAGTTGTCCACGACACCATCCAAGAGATCGGGCTAACCAGCGAATCTGAAGGGGAAGACCCTAACCGTTGCGTGGTAGTACTTCCTGCCTAACCTCCCATGAGTGAAGTTTCACGTGAAACCTTAATCTCTAACTTCTTTCCGGAGCGCGGCGGTGAAATCAGCCGCTATGCCGAATTACTGGCGACGGTTGGTATCGAACGGGGCTTAATTGGTCCAAAAGAGGGTGATCGTATTTGGGATCGCCATATCGCCAACTCAATTCCGGTAGCCACCTTGATCCCCCAGGGCGCCACCGTGATTGATATCGGCTCCGGCGCTGGACTTCCGGGGGTAGTTTTAGCCCTTCATCGTCCAGATATTAAAGTCACCCTACTCGAGCCCCTTCAGCGCCGAGTTGATTTTCTGCAAGAGGTGGTTGAAGAGCTTGATCTTCCTATTGCGATTATTCGGGGACGGGCCGAGAGCGTAAAAGGCAACTTCGATATTGTTACCGCTCGCGCCGTGGCTCCGCTGGCGAAACTTTTACCGTGGGCATGGCATTTGGTCTCACCAGAAGGTGCCCTTTTGGCAATAAAAGGTGAATCAGCTGCGGTTGAGCTCGCGGAAACTAAGCTAAAAAAGGGACGGATCGGTCAAGTTCACGAAATTCAACTGGATCCACTACCCATCGCTCGGGTAATTGAAGTCCGTCGGGGTGGTTAACTTAGCCCGTGGCTGATTCACGTGAAACATTTAACCCCGCCCTTGCCGGTGAACGGCCGGTGATTGGTATCCGCCGGCTAAAAGAGGCCATGCCAACCCCCATTAAAACTCGAATCTTCACCATCGCCAATCAGAAAGGCGGGGTCGGGAAGACGACTTCTGCCGTAAATATCGCCGCGGCGCTAGCAATGGGTGGGCTGCGGGTCCTAGTCATTGATCTAGATCCACAAGGCAACGCATGTACAGCGTTGGGAATTGATCGCAGCAGCGATGCGGGTATGTGTGATGTCTTGGTTCAAGACCGAAATATTGCCGATGTCGTTAAACGAGTCGCCGGCTTCCCGCATTTAGAGTGCGCGCCGGCAGATCGGGCTTTAGCTGAAGCTGAAATTAATATGGTTGGAATGGTTGCTCGCGAATCGCGGTTAAAGCTTGCCCTCACAAAATTTCTGGCTCTGCGCGAAAGTGAAAATGAGCGAATCGATTACGTGCTTATCGATTGCCCGCCAAGTTTGGGGCTCTTAACGGTAAATGCGTTAACAGTGGCCGAAGAGGTCTTAGTCCCAATCCAATGTGAGTACTACTCTCTTGAAGGTCTGTCGCAATTAATGGCTACCGTTTCTCAAATTCAACAAATATTGAACCCCACTTTGAAAATAACTACCGTGATTTTAACGATGTTCGATTCTAGAACTCGGTTAGCTAATGATGTCGCCAACACGGTGCGTCAATATTTTCCGACCGAATTAATAGATACCCCAATCCCGCGTGCGGTCAGAGTTTCCGAGGCGCCCTCTTTTAATCAAACAGTTATGACTTATGACGCCTCATCTGTGGGTGCGATTGCATATATGACTGTTGCCAGAGAGATTGCTCGGCGCGGAAATCCAACATTAACTAGTGAGGTAAATAGCGCATGAACTCTCGCAAAGGTGGCCTCGGTCGCGGATTAGATTCACTTATTCCAACCGCAATCACTTCAACCTCTGGCGAAACTATCGCAAACCGGAATGAAGTTGATATCAATTCCATCATTCCAAATCAAAAACAACCACGCTATGTTTTCGATAGCGAAGAGCTAAATGATTTAGCGGCCTCAATAAAAGAAGTTGGAATTCTTCAACCACCGGTTGTCAGAGATATCGGTAACGGTAAGTACGAGTTAATTATGGGAGAGCGCAGATTGCGCGCTTCGAAAATTGCCGGGCTCACAACAATTCCGGTAATCATTCGACAAACTGCAGATAATGAATTGTTGCGCGAGGCGCTATTAGAAAATATTCACCGCAGCCAACTAAACCCACTTGAAGAGGGCGCAGCCTATAAAAATTTATTGGAAGATTTTGGTTACACCCACGACGAACTAGCGAATAAAGTTGGAAAATCGCGTTCTGCAATAACTAACACGTTGCGGCTATTAAATCTCCCAGCCACTGTTCAACGCCGAGTAGCTGCTGGTGTTCTCTCAGCTGGTCATGCTCGGGCACTTCTAACTCTTACCGACGAGGCTGAGATTGAAAAGTTAGCGAACCGAATCGTGGCCGAAGGCCTTAGCGTTCGAGCTGTCGAAGAGATCGTCTCAAATTTCAAACCCGAGACCAAGCGGGCAAAATTCCGCCCCGGAAAAATTGTAAGCCCCCGCCTTAAAGAGATCGGCGATCAACTATCTGATCAACTAGATACTCGAGTTCAAATTGAACTTGGCCAGAAAAAAGGCAAGATTGTTATTGAATTTGCCACACTTGAGGATTTAGAGCGGATTGCTAAGTTAATTAATTAATTCCCCGTCGGGACATTTCTTGCTTAACTACGCCGCCCAAAGCTTTAATTCCTTCACGAATGCGCTCTGGTGTGGGATAGCAATATGAGAGTCGCATTGACCAGCTACCAAAACCATCGGCAAAGAATGCAGTCCCAGGAACATAAGCAACTTTGGCAACAATAGCTTTAGGCATCATCGCCTTGGTATCTATTTCTGGCGGCAGTGTTACCCAGACATAAAATCCACCTTCAGGTTTTGTCCAGGTGGCGTTAGAAGGAAAATGTTCGGTAAGTGATTCCAACATTGCATCGCGGCGAACTCGATATAGATCGCAAAACGATGCGATCTGGTCGCGCCACGGTTGGTCTGAAAGGTAAGAGGAGATTGAGAGCTGAGCGAAGTTCGAAGGACAGAGAATCGAAGACTCGCTAGCAATTACTAACTTCTCCTTCAGCGCCTGGGGAACTAACGCCCAACCAACTCGAAATCCCGGGGCAATCGTTTTTGAAAACGATCCTAAGTAAACAACATTTTCAGAATCTTCGGCTCGCATCGCATTTGGTGAGGGTTTGTCAAAACCCAGAAGTCCGTAAGGATTATCTTCAATTACAAAAATTTTCTCAGTGCGGCAGATTTCTAAGATTTCGGTTCGTCGATCCGCTGGAAGCAGGACGCCGGCCGGATTCTGATAATTTGGAATCAAATACAAAAACTTAATTCTTCGACCAGCGGCACGCGTCACTTTAATTGCCTGGCGCAGCGCTTCAGGGATTAAGCCGTCGTTATCCATGCCAACGTGAACTACTTGGGCCTCATATTGATGGAAGGTGCCAAGTGCTCCTACATAAGAGGGCGCTTCTGCCAGAACCACATCGCCCGGATCAAGAAAGATTCGGGAGATTAAATCCAAGGCTTGTTGAGAACCCGTTGTAACAATCACATCATCCGGGTGGGCTTTAATTCCTTCGAGCGCCATCACATCGCAGATCTGTTCTCGAAGTTTTGGGTGGCCCTGGCCGCTGCCATACTGCAACGCTTCTTGGCCATTATCTCTAATCAGTTTTTCGACGACTGAAGCCATCATCTCCATTGGTAGGGCTGAAAGATTTGGCATTCCGCCAGCTAAGGAGACAATTTCCGGGCGAGAGGCAACAGCAAAGAGTGAGCGAATTTCACTGGGTTGCATGTGGGCGGCTCGACTGGCAAAACGCTCCGTTAAATTTTCCGGATCGCCAGTATGTAGTCGAGTTATTTCGCTGCTCATTAGGGGATTCTTCCATAACTTAGAAGCTGCATGAAACTAGTTATTGGCGCAGGCCCGCTTTGCGAAGATCTGAAAGGCGCAACGTTCCAGTTTTTGCATCGTTTTCCGCCGATAGGTATAGGCGCTGCACTGCAACCACCAATGATTCCACGATCGTTTCACGAAAGATCGGATCTGAAAGCCGAGAAACATCCCCTGGATTGCTGATATATCCCAAATCGATCCGAACTGTAGGAGCTTTGGTTAAGCGAAGTAAATCCCAAGTTTTTGCATGAGTCCGACAATTTAGTAGATCAGTTCTGGAACAGATCTCACGTTGGGCCAAAGTGGCAAAGCGCTCCCCAACAACAGAATGGACCCCATGTAGATCGCTCCCGTAGTAATAACCCGTGACCCCATGTGCATTTTCGTTCTTATAAGTATCCAAGCGAAGAGAGATCATTAGATCGGCGCCCGTCGAGTTAGCCAATGCAATCCGCTCGCCCTCAGTGGGGGTGGCATCGACGCTATGGGTTAGGAAGACCGTGACCCCAAGGGCAATCAACCGACCTTCTAATCTTTGCGCAACATCAAAAATTAACTCGGAATTGAAAGTATCGGAACCAGGATCCAAAACAATTATCTTGTTTGCTAGCGCGGGACCACGAGCGGAACGTTGAGCCAAATCGCGCAGTTGGCTTGGCGCACCTCCAGTTACGGTTTTTATCAAACGCATAAGCGCGATTACCGTCGCCGGGCCACAACTACCATCACTTTTTACCCCAACAGAGGTTTGAAATTCCTTTACCGCCGCTTCGGTCAGGTTGCCAAAAATCCCGTCGACTCGACCGGCATTGAAACCCATCTCGACCAGTCTTGCTTGTAGCGTGGCAACATCATCGCCTCGCATTAAATTACCGGGCGTGAATGTAAGCACCCGATCACCTAACTTCCATCGAGCTTCTTCTAGCGCTCGCTGGGTAACCTGGTTGACTATCCCATTGACGATTAAGCCGCGATCTTGTTGAAAGGCTTTAACCGCCCGCTCCACCACTTCGGTAAATTCTTCAGAGGTGGCGGAGAGCAATCCGATTCGAACTAAAGTGCCAGTTATTGAATGAACAAGGTCACCGTGATCGCCACGTGCGAGATCGACGGCTGACATCGAATTAAAGGTACGCGGCTAGTTCTTTAAGCAGAGCTGGCTTTGGCTTTGCGCCAACAATGCTCTTTACAACTTCTCCATTTACATAAACATTCAAGGTTGGAATCGAGGTGATTCCATACTTAATTGCGATGGCGGACTCTTCATCAGTATTCAATTTAACAATCGTAATCTTCTCGCTATTTTCGGAGGCAATCTCATCGAGGATTGGACCGACTGCGCGGCAGGGGCCACACCACTCTGCCCAAAAATCAACCAAGACTGGCTTTGAACTCTTGAGGACTACCTCATTAAAAGTAGCTGCTGTTACTGGTTGTGCTGCACTCATTTTTTCTCCATCGTTTCTTGAATAGGGGTAAATCTTAGTTTTAATATGGGTCAATGGCCTGCTAAAAAACGCTCCGCGTCCAGTGCGGCGGAACAACCAGAGCCTGCTGCAGTGATCGCTTGGCGGTAACTGTGGTCAACTAGGTCACCGCAGGCGAAAACGCCAGTTATTGAGGTGTTAGTAGTTCGCCCTTCGACTTCGACATAACCATCAGAATTAAGCGCGAGCTGATCTACTACAAGCTCGCTGCGTGGAATATGTCCGATTGCCACAAAAAGTCCGGTGAAGTCGCGCTCGCTCTCTTCACCAGTGGCAGTGTTCTTTAATTTTAAGCCGGAGACTTTGCTCTCGCCCAACACATCGATAACTTCGGTATTCCAAAGCATTTCAATCTTAGGATTTGATGCTGCGCGTTCGGCCATGATCTTTGAGGCGCGCAATGAATCTCGACGGTGGATAAGTACCACCTTGCTAGCAAATCGCGTCAAGAAGTTGGCTTCTTCCACAGCAGAGTCGCCGCCACCAACTACTGCAATTACCTGATCACGGAAGAAGAAACCATCACAGGTCGCACACCAAGAAACCCCATGTCCCGATAGCCGCTTCTCATTTTCCAGCCCGATCTCTTTGTAAGCCGAGCCGGTAGCCAAAATAACGGCTCGAGCTTTTAGAGTATTGCCGGAGCCATCAGTTAAAGTTTTAATTTCACCAGCTAGTGACATTTGAACGATGTCATCGGTGATCAGTTTGGCGCCAAATTTTACGGCCTGAGCACGTAGAGAATCCATCAAATCAGGGCCCATTACGCCTTCGGGAAAACCTGGGAAATTTTCTACCTCAGTGGTATTCATAAGTGCACCGCCGGCAGTGACCGAACCTTCATAAAGGATTGGCGAGAGTTGCGCCCGGGCAGCATAGATAGCCGCGGTGTAGCCAGCCGGGCCGGAGCCGACGATCACTAGCTCGTGAATCTCACTCATTTTTCTTCCCTGCCTCTTCTTAGCAATTGGAGCGTTCGGGCAACTTCCTGGATCTTAAATAGGTGCGCCAGGAGAATATAACCAATGGCGCTAACCCCTAGAACGAACAATAAGTGAATGGTATTCCCGCCGGGCAGGCTAGAAAGGGCCAGGCGCAGCGGGATCGCAATAACTAACGCTAGCGCGATCAATTTCAGATAAAGCCCAACAATCTCACGCAAGCCGATCGAGATCTGGTAACGGCGCAGTAGCCGGATTGTGATCCAGGCACCGAAGAAGTAGCTGAAAGAGAGCGACCCGGCTAAACCGACCGTCACCCACTTTGGTGGTAAGAAAATCGCAACCGCCACAGAGGCCAGGACACCAACAATATTCATTAAGGCATTGCTGACAACTTGAAGCTTTACATTTTCAAAGGCATTTAAGCCTCGAAGAGCAATTAAGTTGATACTTAGCGGCAATAAACCAAAGGAAAAACCGGCCAGGGTGTAACCCAGATATTGGGAATCGCTCTTTGAAATTCCGAAAAAGAGCGTGCTGGTGATCAGCGGTCCAAATAATAAGAATGCGACAGCGCTGGGGACTGTGATGATTCCAACCAAACGGATGGTTTTAACTAAGCGATCATGAATCTCACTAATTCTCTTTTCAATAACTAACGAGGAGAGTTGAGGCAATAACGCAGTGACGATTGAGATTGTAAAAATCGAGTGCGGCAGCATTAAAATTAAAAAGGCATTGCTGTAAGGGGTGAATCCAACGCCCGTGGCAACGCCAGCTTTTAGCGCCCGCACTGCTGCACCGGTAGACAAGTTAACGGTCACCAAATAACTCACCTGCGAAATTGCCGCAAATAAGAGCGTCCAGGTTGCTAAATGCCATGATTTACGAAGTTCTGGATCGCGCCAGTCCAAACGAAATCGCAATTGGATTTTTGTTTTGCGAATAACTGGTATCAAGGCCAGAGTTTGAATGACATAGCCAGCTGTTGTGCCTAACCCCAGCCAAGTCGTTTGAGTAAAAGAGATTGAAGTTACGGATAGATGGTGAGCTGAGTGAAGAAACCAACCAAATATTGAAATAGTTAATACATTATTCAATACTGGAGCCCACATCATCGGTCCAAAGTGACCCTTTGCGTTTGCTATTTGTCCGAGCAACGCAAAGATTCCCATAAAGAAGATTTGGGGAAGGCAGTAACGCATAAATAAAACGGTCAAGTGAAATTCTGGTCGGCCGACATAACCAGTTGCGAAAATTCGAACCAATACCGGTGCTATAAGGACAGAAAGAATTACTAACGCGCCAAGTAGAAGTGTGGTCGCAGTTAACAATTTGGAGATGAAGGCGGAGCCACCATCTTTCTCTCTAGTTGCCCTTACAAGTTGCGGAACAAATACTGCAGTAAGCGCGCCTCCTAATAACAAGTTATATAAAATATTAGGCATGGTGTTTGCCACGTTGTAGGTGTCCCCTAATAACGTCGTGCCTAGAACCGCTACAAGCAGGAGATTTCTTACCAACCCAGTAATTCGGGAGAAGATAGTTCCAATCGCCATTACGGCGCTGGAGCGCAATATCGAAGGCTCTAGTGAACTCATTTGTTTCTTCTTCGAATTCGACGAATACTTTGAACCAAAGCGGCCACAAATAGCGTGATGGCAGCGCCAGTTGTAATCCAAGTAGCAACCGGGCTAATAACAGAGAGCGTCAATGGAAAGAGAACCGAATCCCCCAATAAGTCGCCCTTTGGCGTTACTACATCTACTGCAAGCGCGCTGGTCCCAGAAGTTAATACTTCAACCGGAACCAAAATTTGGGTTTTGGAATTAGCCGCCAAAGTCACCAGTAGCAACTTCTTAACGATAACTTTGCCATTTAGCGCCGAAACCCGAAGTGCCACCTTTGCCGAATTAGCAAAGTCATTAATAACGGTGATTGGCAGCTGCTGTTTTGCAGCGGTCACAGTAAAACGCCCTGGAACTACTCGAATTTTGTGCACTAAGCCATAAGTAGTCGCAGTCAAATTTCTTGATAGAAACTCTCTTCGAGAATTGTCCATCGTCGGCGAGAAAATTAGTGCGCTCTGGAGCTTTAAATCATCGAGCGCGCTGGATGAGAGAAATGGAGCTACTACTTGGACATCACTCAAAGCGCTCTCATAACTTTGAACTATCGCGCTACTTAGTGAAAAATAACGATTCGATGAGAAGTTACGAGCCTGGGTGACGCCACGTTTTAACAACGCCTGTAATCGAATCTCTCCAGCACTTAAGAAATAGTTAACATCATGAGGAGCCAACCGATGAATCCAATAACCAGAAGGATCTCCATACGGCAAAGCTGAGATGGAATCATTTTCAGAGACCAGAAGGAGCCTGGCGAGCCAAAGCTTTGCAATTTCTTGACCGCTGATCTGATCTGCACTGATCAATGTATATCCGCTAGCCATCGATGTTACTTCTTCAATCAGTTCAGCATCAATCTGCCAACTTCGTTTTGTTGGTAGAGATCCAAAAACTAAGTTGCCTAATCGTCCAGTTGGCAATAGTGAGGCCGCCAAATCATCATCTACAAATTTTCCGTCGAGCTGACGATGCGTAGGTTCTGATAAAACGATTGTTGAAACGGCAGCCGATGCGGTTGGCATAGCGGGAAGAACAATAAGTGAGAGAGTTAGTAGCGCAAGGATGACGCCCAACCGTTTCATAATTGTAATTCCCCAGATTTCGCTATCAACTTCTTCTCATCGGGGTAGGCCAACATCTCAACTATTTCGGTTAATGGAAACCAAGCAACATCGTCGACTTCAGTGACTTGAGGGGCTAAGTGACCACCAACCTCTCGAAATAGGTAATGGTGAACGGTTTTATGAATGCGCTTACCGCCGGCCATAAACCAAAAATCGATCACCCCCAAGGCGCGGGAAATTTCACTCTCAATGCCGGTCTCTTCTGCCACTTCGCGAATTGCCGCTTGCTCCGGGGTTTCGCCAGCTTCAATATGGCCTTTGGGCAAGGACCATAACAACCGCTCACGAGTTTGATCCTTGAGATCTCGACGCCCAATAAGTAAGCCTTTTGTTCCAGTGGTGTCGATTACTAAACCGCCAGCGCTAACCTCATCGACCCTTTTAGCGTAAACCCGCTTCGGGGTTGCTTTTTTTGGGGCAGAGTTAGCCACTGGTGCGCTGCTCGTTGTTGCAGCAGTTGAATTCTGAGGAGGAGGTGGGCCCGCAGGACGTCGTCGCCGACGTTTTTTCCGTTTAGCTTCGCCACCCGCACTCGGTGCCGGGGTCATAGATGAAGGGTACTGCTCTAGCCTTGCTCACTGTGAGAGGAAAACCGTGAAAACTCCGAAAGATATCGCTGCCGACCTGGCGGTCGCTTCACTGTCCTCCCACACCCCAATCGCCCTCTCGCTCGCCAAACTTTTTAAGGCGGCGGGTTTTACTTTGGCTCTGGTTGGTGGTCCGGTTCGTGATGCCATTTTGGGTCGTTTAGGCAACGACCTAGATTTCACTACAAACGCTCGGCCGGCTGAGACAAAGAAAATTTTGCTCTCTTGGACTCAAGCTGTTTGGGAAGTGGGAGCTGAATTTGGCACCATCGCAGCCAAACATGGCGAGACCACTGTTGAAGTTACAACGTATCGCAGCGAGGTTTATGAGTCCGATAGTCGAAAACCAGAAGTAAATTTTGGCGAAACTATCGAAGGCGATTTGTTCCGCCGCGACTTCACGGTCAATGCAATGGCGTTAGAACTCACTACCGATACACCAACCTTTATTGATTTATTCGATGGCGTTACAGATCTTGCCAAAAAAGTGATTCGTACTCCCGGAAAACCCGAAGACTCATTCTCTGATGACCCACTCCGAATGATGCGAGCTGCCAGATTTATGAGTCAGTTGGAATTTACGGTAGACCCGAGTGTTGTTTCAGCAATTAAATCTATGTCGGATCGAATTAGCATTATCTCTGCCGAGAGAGTTCGGGATGAATTAGTAAAGACACTAATGTCAGCCAATCCGCGGCTGGGTCTGACGCTTCTGGTTGAAACCGGGCTTGCCGAAAAGATTTTGCCGGAAATTCCAAAACTACGTCTCGAGATCGACGAACACCATCACCATAAAGATGTTTACGAACACACTCTCACCGTGCTCGAGCAAGCAATTGCGCATGAGGATCGCCTTGGCGGCCCTAATCTCGTTATCAGATTAGCGGCACTACTTCATGACATCGGAAAACCCAAGACTCGAGAACTTATTCCGGGCGGTGGAGTTTCATTTCATCACCACGAGGTAGTTGGCTCTCGAATGACAAAGGAGCGTTTGCGAGCGCTGCGCTTCGACAATCACACCATTAACGATGTCGCACAACTAGTCTTTCTGCATTTGAGATTTCATGGTTATGGCAGCGGCGAATGGACCGATTCCGCAGTTCGAAGATACATCCGTGACGCTGAACATTTACTAGATCATCTTCATGTGTTGACCCGCGCTGACTGCACCACGCGAAATCAACGCAAAGCGGATCTATTGGCCAAGACCTATGATTCCCTTGAAGAGCGAATCGAAGTTCTAAAAACTCAAGAAGAGTTAGAAAAAATACGGCCAGATTTAGATGGTTTAGAAATCATGGCTATTTTGCAACTAAAGCCCTCACCTATCGTAGGTAAGGCTTACCAATATCTCCTTGATTTACGCATGGAAGAGGGGCCACTGGGCGTCGAGCGAGCAACGGCGGAATTACTTAAATGGTGGGATTTGAATCAGCCGAAAATTTAGTTTTAGGCAGCAGCGCAATTGAAGCCACTAGGTAAGTTCCGGCAATTAAAAGTGGAAGAAGTAAGGATTGCCCACTCTTTGGCAAGATAAATGCGGCCACCACCGCTCCTAAAACAATCGCACCATTTACCGCAACGTCATAGAAGGCGAATACGCGACCACGGAATTCATCAGCTATCTTTGATTGAACCAAAGCGTCATTTGTAACTTTTACCGCTTGGCCACAAAGTCCAACGAAGAAGGCAGTGGTAATCAAAAGGTATTCTTTCGGGAAGAGAGCGAAGAGAATCAGAAATGGCGTACAAGCGACCATCATCAACCTTATCCATCGATGACGGCCCATTCTTCGAACACCAAAGGGGCTGATTACCGAACCGATACCAATTCCCACGCCAGCAATTGCTAAGGCAAAGGCAAAACCGCGTAAGCCAGCATCAGGATTATTTGAAGCATTGAAGTAGTTGCGTTCCAGAAGTAAACCCATCAGAGTTAAAGAAGTTAGCCCACCGCGCTGGAGTGCCGTTGCAATAATTCCGCGAAGCGCATCGGAGTGAAGTCGCAGTAAATGGAAACCGGCCAGCATCTCTTTAAAACCTTCAGAAGCGAGTTCATGGTCCAGTGGCCCAATCTCTTTTCGCCCTAACCTTGAACTCAAAAGCGCGCTTATCAAATAACCAATTATTGCAACGCCGACGAGAAATGAATCAGAGAAATCGCTCTTGTGGCTATGGTCGAGAAGACTCTTGATTCCGATTCCGATTCCACCACCAATAACAACTCCGATAGTTCCACCAGTCACAGCCAAAGCGTTTGCCGTGATCAATTCATTTCGGTTAACCAGTAGCGGTAGTCCAGCAGATAGCCCAGCCAAAATTAACCGGTTAACACCAAATGCCACCAGTACAAATAGCGTCAGAAGTAATCCCGTGGAACCACTCTTAACCAAGATTGCGATTACAACCAGGTCGAGCGCGCGAACAAGATTTGCGACTTGAACAATTCGTTGTCTGGAAAAACGATCTAGAAAGACCCCGGCATAAGGGCCTACTAACGAATAAGGCAGAAGCACGACGGCAAAAGCAAGAGCGGCGGCAACGGCATTTGATTGGCGCTCCGGGGAGAATAAAACAAAGGAAGCTAGCGCCGATTGAAAGATGCCATCAGTTAGTTGACCTAACCATCGAATCTGAAGCAGGCGAGGTAAGCGACTGGCGTTACTTAACATTTGCGGCAACTTCACGGTCGTAGCCTAGTTATTTTAAAATCTGCCCTACCTCATAAAAAGGTTTATTCTTGGCGACTATGTGGTCTCAGCGCGATTCGATCGATTATTCGCTAGATCGACGTGCCACTTTAATTGCCCTTTTTCAAGGCAAAGCTTCAGCGATGGAAGCATGCGATGCCGATCCATATCTGCGGCGGGCAGCGAAGTATCACGGCGAAGCAACTAAGCGACCCTGTCCAGTCTGCAAAAAGAGCAAAATGGTCGAACTTCGATATGCCTTTGGGGACCAACTCGGCCAATACTCAGGTCGGATTAAGTCTTTAGTCGAACTGGAAGAGATGCAGAGCGAATTTGGTGAGTTCCGGGTTTACACCGTTGAGGTCTGTGGGGAGTGTGGTTGGAACCATTTGATCTACTCCTATCTATTAGGCGATGGTCAAACTCGAAAGGCCCCACGCAAGGTTCGGACCCTCGAAGATGATGATTGGGCGAAGCGGTAGCCTTTCGGCGTGGCAACCTTCAGACGCAGACTCTTCCGAACCGCGGTCTTTGTAGCTGGCATCGGATTTATTGCCCTGGCGCTGGGATTTGCCTACGCCTATTTCACAGTAAAGATTCCAGACCCCAACGCCTTCGTAAATAGCCAATCCACGATCATCCAATATGCCGATGGTTCAGAGTTAGGTCGAATCGGTTCCGAGAATCGAACCATCGTTAAATTGGCCAGCATTCCATTAAATGTTCGCCATGCAGTGATGGCCGCTGAAGATCGTAACTTTTACACCGAGAGCGCTGTTAGTCCTACTGGAATTGCCCGCGCGCTCTATAACGATCTAAGGGGTTCTTCGCTACAAAGTGGTTCCACAATTACCCAGCAATATGCCAAAACCGCTTTCTTGACGCCGACCGTGAGCATCTCTCGAAAAATTAAAGAGATTGTTATCGCCATGAAGCTCGAAGGTCAAATGTCGAAGGATCAAATTTTAGAAAATTATTTGAACACCATTTATTTCGGTCGCGGCTCTTACGGTATTGAGACCGCTTCGGAAGTTTATTTCGGCCGCAGTGTTGATCAACTAAATGTTTCGCAAGCTGCAGTTCTTGCCAGCATCCTGAATGGCCCCGGCTATTACGACCCTTCTTACGGCCCATCAAACCTCAAACGGTTACAAAACCGTTGGCAATATGTAATTAATGGCATGGTTAAAGCGCACTGGTTAACAACAAAGTCAGCCGCAGCGGCTAAATTTCCAACGATCAAACCAAGAGTTACTTCAGGAGCGCTCGCAGGTTCCAAGGGCTATGTAATCTCTTGGGTTGAACATGAGTTAAATGTTTTGGGATTTACCGAACAACAACTTCAAATCGGTGGCTACGTAATTAAAACCACTTTAGAGAAGAAGGCGCAGCAAGCTGCAGTTGATGCCGTTGATCGTCGCACTCCTGCAAAGGCACCAGCAAACCTACATATCGGTTTAGTCTCCATTCGCCCGGGTACTGGCGAGATTGTCGCGTTGTATGGTGGAAAAGATTATTTGGTTTATCAATATAACAATGCCACCCAAGCAACAACACAAGCAGGTTCTACTTTTAAACCATTTGCCATTGTCGCCGCGTTAGAGGCGGGTATCCCTTTGACTTCAACATGGGATGGCCGTTCACCACAAGTATTTGATGATGCAGGGAAACCTTATCCAGTTTTCAATTATGGTAACGAGCAATATGGAAGTATCAATTTGCTACAAGCCACCGCAGAATCGGTGAATACGATTTTCGTTCCTCTTGGGATAAAGGCCGGTCCAGACAAAGTGGTAGATGTTGCTCGAAGAGCAGGAATCCCGACATCTGTTGGCATGATCGGAACACCTTCGGTTGTTCTAGGTGTAGCCAGTCCTCATGTTGTCGATGTCGCCTCTGCTTTTGCTACCTTTGCCGCACAAGGGATCTACGCCAAACCATTTATTATCAAAGAAGTACTGGGCTCCAACTCCGGAATCCTGTACGAATCACGCGTTCAAGCCCAGCAAGTTTTTGCAACAAATGTAATGGCTGACCTAACGAGCGCCTTACAAGAAGTTACTACCGTCGGAACCGCGGCTGGCGCGCTAGCTGATTTTGGCCGACCCAGCGCTGGAAAGACCGGAACTACAACGGATAATGCTTCAGCTTGGTTTAGTGGTTACACCCCACAGCTTGCAACTTCGGTAGCGATGTTCCGTGACAACGCTTCGCAATCCTTAAACGGTATCGGCGGCCTTAATGCCGTAACGGGTGGTTCCTTTCCGGCAAAGATTTGGGACCTCTATATGAAGAATGCGCTGAAAGGCGTACCAATTGTGGATTTCCCCGCAGCGGCAAACATTGGTGGCACTGATCCAGTTCCATTTGAAACTGCAGTTCCGACTTTAGATCCCGCCTTAGCTATTACTCCAACTCCGACGCCAGCCGCTAAAAAAGCTGTCGTGAAAAAGAAAAAGTAAACAATGCTCAAGTACGCGACCAAATCGATCTTAGTTCTTGCGCTAATTTCTGCGCTCTTTTCCTTCGCTAAATTTGATCACTGTCGAAATACTGGTTGGGGTGCGCCCGATGTCTATGTCCACGCTTGCTATTCCGACCTTTCGGCACTGTATGGCGATCGCGGATTAGATACGCATCAGTGGCCGTATTCCAGCGACACAAAAGCAGTCGAGTACCCACCGGGAACCGCGATGGTTATGTATGCCACCTCTTGGTTGGTCCCTCATTCAACTCACGGTTATAAATATTTTTTTGATATAAACGCGCTACTTATCGCCATTCTATTTATGGGAACCGTGCTTCTAATTTCTAGAATGAAACCTCAATTTTGGTATTTATTGCCCTTGAGTCCCGCAGTTGTCGCGTCACTTTACGTTAATTGGGATATGTGGGCGGTTATCACTGCGATAGCTGCTATTTACTTATTTGATAAACGCAAATATGACATTAGCGCCTTACTGCTTGGAATATCCATTGCAACTAAATTCTTTCCAATAGTTATTCTCATACCAGTTGCACTAATTCTTTTTCGAAAGGGACAACTGCTACGACTCTTACGTTATGGAGTTATTACCTTTGCGGTTTGGAGCGCCTTAAATTTGCCATTTATGGTCACCACTCCCACAGGTTGGTGGCGCTTTTTCAAACTTAATATCGATCGCGGTTCGGATTTTGGCTCGCTCTGGTATGGCCTGCAGTTATTTGGGATTCAACTCAAATCGATTAATAACATCTCGACCTTAACCTTCCTTATTGGGGCAGCTGCCTTCGCCTATTATTTTTTCAAACTACGCCGCACCCCTTCATTAGCTGTGATCTCCTTTTTAATCGTGGCGGTCTTTACCTCCGCCAGCAAGGTCTACTCTCCACAATATGTACTTTGGTTGACCCCACTGGCGATCTTGGCTATGAGCAACCTCAAGCTTCGGCGCGATTTCTGGATCTGGCAGGCCGGTGAGGCGATTTATCACATCGCCATTTGGGAGTACCTGGCCAGCTATACCGGCTCACACTTTGGGTTGCCCGCAAAGGCCTATGCCCTCTCAATCTTCCTACGCCTAGCGACTACCGCCTGGTTTGCCGCTCGTCTCGTGGCCACCTCATCCACACGGGAAAGTGACCCCCAAGAGCTCGAATTTCTCTCCTTAGCGACTGACGGCTACGCTTAACCTTCCTCTCCTAGGGCAACCACACCGTGGTTTCCGCCAAGAGAGTGCATAACCCTCCTGCCGCGGAAATACCGTGGCCGCTTTAGTCCAGAGGAGGTGGGGTTAACGCATGCGTCATTATGAAATCATGGTCATTCTCGATCCTGAATTAGAAGAGCGCACAGTCGCGCCAAGCCTTGAGACCTATCTCAAGATCATCAAAGACAGTGGCGGTACCGTCGACAAGCTCGATATTTGGGGCCGTCGTCGTATGTCCTTCGAAATCAACAAGAAGCCCGAAGGTATTTACGCTGTTGTAGATATGCACTGTGGTCCAGATGCAATTAAAGAGTTGGATCGCCAACTCAATCTAAATGAATCAGTTCTACGAACCAAAGTTGTTCGTCCAGAATAGTTTCAAAACTTTTATCAAATTGAGTTTTTAATCAAAGATTAAGAATAAGGAGAGAAAATGGCAGCAGGAGATACCAACATCACCATGATCGGTAACCTCGTCAACGATCCCGAGCTTCGCTTCACCCCTTCCGGTGCAGCTGTCGCAAAGTTCACCGTTGCCTCTACTCCTCGTTACCTTGATAAAAATACCAATGAATGGAAGGACGGCGACAGCCTCTTCCTTCAATGCCAAATTTGGCGGCAAGCAGCCGAGAACGTTGCCGAATCTTTAACCCGCGGAATGCGCGTTATTCTTTCTGGCCGTTTGAAGCAACGCTCATACGAGACCAAAGAGGGCGAAAAACGCACTGTTTTTGAGGTGGAGGTTGATGAAGTAGGTCCATCACTTCGCAACGCCACTGCAAAGGTCACCAAGACAACACGTCAAGGTGGCGCAGCTTCAGGTGGGTTCTCCTCACCAATTGAAACTGCATCTTCGGATGATCCTTGGTCAGCAGCACCAGTTGGTGGCGGATGGGCCACAACCGGTTCGGACGATCAACCTCCGTTCTAATTTAATTAACCATTCCTGTCATTCATATGACGGGGCATCCAATTTTCGAACTCTTCGGAGTTCGATGTAACTAAGGAGCACCACAGTGGGAGCAAGAAGCAATAAAACGCTGAAGCCAAAGCCAAAGCAGACAAAAATGTCCGCTGCCGCAATGAAGAAGTTCAAGAAGAAGCCATGTTCGTTCTGTCGTGAGAAGTCGACCTATATCGACTACAAGGACATTGCAACGCTTCGTAAATTTATCTCCGATCGCGGCAAGATCCGCGCTCGCCGAGTTACCGGTGCCTGCACCCAACATCAACGTCAGATTGCCTCCGCGGTTAAGAACAGCCGCGAAATGGCACTTCTGCCTTACACCTCTACCGCAAGATAAGGAGAGCGACTGATGAAACTCATTCTTACTCGCGAAGTAGCAGGACTCGGTCACCCAGGTGATGTTGTAACTGTTAAAGATGGCTATGCCCGTAACTTTCTCGTGCCTCGTGGAAACGCGATCGCTTGGAGCAAGGGCGGGGAGAGCCAGATCGAAGGCATTCGACGTGCCCGTTCAGTTCGCGAAATTCGCGACCTAGACCACGCCAAAGAGATCAAAGCTAGCCTCGAAGCTGCCGAAGTAACGGTAAAGGCAAAGGTCGGTTCTACTGGCTCCCTATTCGGTTCGGTAACCGACAAGGACATCGCAGCTGCCCTCAAGAGCGTTGCTGGGATGGATATTGATCGCCATCGCATCAAAATTGATGGCCATATCAAGAAGTTGGGCAAGTATGTTGTGAAGGTCAGCCTTCACAGCCAGGTATCAGCCAACGTCTCGGTTTTGGTTATCGCTGCTTAATTAACTGCTTGAGAACTGGGCCCACTCGTTATGAGATGGGCCCATTTCGCATTTTGAGACGGTTAAATATTTCTTCCTCCACAAGCACTCTCTCATAAATTGAGCGTGTAATCCGCAATAGTTGAAAGTTATCCACCTCTTATACACAACCTCCTCCACCGCTTTGGGTTAGATATCCACGGTTCTTCCACAGCAATCCTCACAGGTGTGACTCTGTGTAATAACAGGATTTCGCTGCCTCCGATTAAGTTGAACCATTGAGCAGTTTGCTTGTCAGTGCCAGCAGGGAGGATTACGGATATGAGTATTACCGAACTCCCAAATCGAGGCGAGCGCTCCAACCCAAGAACCCCTTCAGCGCCCGAGTTTGAACGTACCCCGCCCCAAGATCTAGTCGCCGAACAAGGCGTTCTTGGTGGCATGCTCCTTAGCAAAGATGCCATCTCTGATGTTCTAGAAACTTTGAAGGAGCGCGATTTCTATCGCCCCGCTCATGAACTTATCTACGATGCAATTCTCGATCTCTATGGTCGTGGCGAACCTGCCGATCCAGTTACCGTCGCGGCCGAACTAACAAAGCGTGGTGATATTGCGCGTGCCGGTGGCGCGCCATATCTCCACACTCTGATCTCTTCAGTACCAACTGCGGCGAACGCTGGCTACTACGCGCGGATTGTCCGCGACCGCGCAGTACTTCGTCGCCTGGTTGAAGCAGGTACTCGAATTGTTCAACTCGGCTACTCAGAAGAGGGCGAGGTCGATGATGTTGTTGACCAAGCGCAGGCCGAGGTCTACCAAGTTACCGAACACCGAGCTAGCGAAGATTATGTTCAACTCTCTGAGCTACTACCCGCAGCCCTAGATGAGATCGAAGCGATCTCTCAAGGCGTTGGTGGTGAAGGTGTTAAAACTGGCTTCAAAGATTTAGATCAATTAACCAATGGCCTTCATCCCGGAAATATGATCGTGCTTGCTGCCCGTCCTGCAGTTGGTAAATCAACCCTAGGACTTGATATCGCTCGCCATGCTTCAATTCATAATGGTGAAACTTCAGTAATTTTCTCCCTTGAAATGAGCCGTTCTGAAATCACCATGAGAATGCTCTCCGCCGAAGCTCGAGTTGGTTTAAATAACATCCGCTCTGGTTCCCTCTCAGACGAGGAGTGGGGCCGGTTGGCAAAACGAATGGGTGAAATTTCGCAAGCGCCACTCTTCATTGATGATTCGCCAAACCTTTCACTAATGGAGATCCGCGCCAAAGCTCGTCGCTTAAAACAACGTCACAATTTAAAACTTATTGTGATCGATTACCTGCAGCTCATGACCTCTGGCAAGCGCGTTGAAAACCGCCAGCAAGAAGTTTCAGAATTCTCACGTAATTTAAAGTTACTAGCTAAAGAGCTAGAAGTTCCGATCATCGCCATCTCACAGCTCAACCGTTCGCCAGAACAACGGGCTGATAAGAAGCCAATGCTCTCCGACCTTCGCGAATCAGGTTCCATCGAGCAGGATGCTGACGTAGTAATTCTCTTGCACCGCGATGATCTATATGACACTCAGAATCGCTCGGGCGAAGCAGATTTAATTATCGCTAAGCACCGTAACGGACCGACTCGAACTATTACCGTTAGCGCTCAACTTCACTTCGCGCGCTTTAGCGATATGGCTCCGAGCTACTCATCGCAAGAGAGCTATCCAAAGGATAATTAAAGAATCGGCTCCAACAAGCCTGATTGCACGCTATATACCGCTCCCATAACTTTAACTCCTGGTGCCAACAACGGGTAGGTTTCAATACGAGTGACATCCATCTTTAGCGCTGCAATTGGATCTTTTACGGTGCGAATTTCTATGCTCCGCGTATCAATTCCGGATTTAGCTTTAATGAGCGCGTGAATCTCAGCCTCTTCACCAGTGGCCATCCGACAATCGGTATGAGGCATTACCAAAATTCGGTTTACCCCGAGCAAATGTGTTGCCAAAACTAAGGTTCGAAGCACATCCTCAGTAACTCGTGCCCCTGCATTTCGCAGGATCTTGGCATCTCCGGCTTGCATCCCAACAATCTTTAACGGATCGATTCGCGAATCCATGCAGGTAACGATTGCCAATCCCTGAAGAGCTTCGCCAGTCAGAGATTGCGATTTAAATCGATTGGCAAAATCGTGGTTGGCGTTGATCAAATCTGCGAAAAGATCCATGCCAGCAATTTACCTTAACTAGTTGACTTGGCGCGGTCGGCAAAGTAAATACCGGTTAATACAACTACCGCACCCACTAACTGAATGCCATTAAATGCTTCATTAAGCCACCACCAAGCAAATCCGCCGGCCAAAATCGGCTCCAACATTCCGATCATGCTGCTTGTGGATGCGCTTAAACCTTTCAATCCAGAGATTACGCAGAAATACGGCAGCACCGTTCCCAATAGGACGACCCAAAGAATTAGTGTCCAACCGGGGAGCGATTGATGGGCATAACGACCTTGCAAATTAATTTGCTTGGTTAAAAACGAGAATGGGAAGCTCCACCAAGGTTGAACTAAAGCAAAGAGCAAACTGCCGACACCCAAACCCCAAACCATCATTACATCGCTGGCCTTTGTCTTGCCTAACTTTTCGCCAATTAGAAAATAACCAGCAAGCGCAAATGCGTCTAGGAAAGCAGCGATCACACCAATTCCATTTAGCGTCATACCCTTCCAAATTTGAGCCACCAACATCAACCCAGTGAAACCCAATGAGAGCCCCCACCACATCAGTGGTGAGACTTGCTTCTTCCTTACAAATCGCAACCAAAGTACGATCCAGATTGGCGCTGTGAATTCAATTAAGAGTGAGACGCTTACATTTAGCCGCGCGATTCCAATGAAATAGAAAGCTTGTACTGCGGCAATGCCGATGATTCCAAAGGCAAGCAGACTGGGCAGTTCCCCCTTGGTTGTTAAAAGTGATTTAGGTTTTCGGGCAACTACAAACGCCGCCATAACTACAAATGCCCCAGTGGTACGAATTTCAGTTAAACGCCACGCAGAAAGGCCAGCCTCGAGAACTAATTTAGAAATTACGCCATTAAACGCAAAAGCGATGGCTCCGACAAAGAGGAACAATTCCGAGCGGTGAGATTTCAACACCGCGCAACCCTATCGGGTTAGAAGGCGCTCTCAGCCACATCCATAAGTGCGCCATCTTCACTCTCAACGATTGCCCGCTCAGCCGCTAAATGTGGCAAGACGGTGCGAACGAAGAACTTTGCAGCTTCAATCTTGCCAGCGTAAAAGTCAGCGTCGCGATCCACGGTTGCGCTCTTAACAAACGCAATATCGGCCTGACGAAGTAGGAGCCATGCGACCAGTACATCACCAACTGCCATTAGTAGACGAGAGGTATTGAATCCAGTCTTGTAGATTTCGGCTGAATTCTCCTCGCTAGCCATTGCGAATTCAATCAATTTCGCAACCATGGCATTAACATCGTCTAAAGCCTTTAATAACGCTGCTTTTTCGGCAGTCAATGGACCACCAGTTGCGGCAAAGTTTGTAATCTCCTTCGCCAGCAATCCAATCGCCCGCCCGCGATCTTTTACAATCTTTCGGAAGAAGAAATCCAACCCTTGAATTGCAGTAGTGCCTTCGTACAAGGTATCGATCTTTGCATCGCGCACATATTGTTCTAGTGGCCAATCTTGGGTAAAGCCCGAGCCACCAAAAGTTTGTAACGATTCAGTGCCCAGTAGCGTCCATGATTTTTCGCTGCCATAGCCTTTGACAATTGGCAAAAGAAAATCATTTAGCGCTTCTAGATCTTTTAATTTATCCGAAGATGGTAGCGCGCGTTCGATGGCAATCTCATCCTGGGCCGAAGCGGTGTATAGAACTAGAGCGCGCATTCCTTCGGAGTAGGACTTCTGTACCATCAACGAGCGGCGAACATCGGGATGGTTGATGATCCTCACGCGCGGGCTGGCCTTATCGGCTGATGTTGTTAAATCGGCGCCTTGAACGCGAACCTTCGCGTAAGAGAGCGCTTGTTGATAGCCGGCGCTCAAGGTTGCAATAGCCTTGGTACCAACCATCATCCGAGCGAATTCAATGACCTTAAACATTTGGGCAATTCCGTTGTGAACTTCACCTAATAAATATCCAACGGCAGGTTCATTTTCGCCAAGGTTCATTTCACAAGTTGAAGAAACATTTAGCCCCATCTTGTGCTCAACATTGGTGACATAAACTCCGTTGCGCTTACCAAGCGCTCCAGTTTCAAGATCAAACATAAATTTTGGAATCAAGAAGAGGCTCAGACCCTTAGTTCCTGGGCCAGCACCTTCTGGGCGGGCAAGAACAAAATGAATAATGTTCTCATTCAAGTCAGAATCGCCAGAGGTAATAAACCGCTTCGTGCCCGTTATATGCCATGTCCCATCGGGTTGCTTAACGGCTTTGCTGCGACCAGCTCCGACATCGCTTCCAGCTTCTGGCTCGGTCAACATCATGCTTGCGCCCCAGTCACGGTCGACAATTAACTTGGCGATCTTCTTCTGGTCATCAGTTCCTAAGTAATAGGCAACTTGTGCAAAAGAGGTTCCCGAGGCATAGATATGAATTGCGGGATTTGAGCCCAAAACCATTTCGGCAATCGCCCATCGAACCGAACGCGGAATCTCAGTTCCTCCCAACTCGGTCGGGGCATCGATCCGCCACCACTCACCATCCATGTATGCGCGATAGGACTTCTTAAAACTTGCTGGCACTGTCACGTCACCGGTGGCCTTATCGAAGGTGGTGCCGACGCGATCGCCCTCAACAAATGAGGCGGCCAGGTCAACCTCAGCTAAGCGTTTGACCTCCTCGAGCATTCCCATGACGGTTTCGCGATCGAGGTCGGCATATATTGAGGTTCCAAGTACCTTTTCGCGCCCCAGCAGGTCAAAGAGGCAGAATTCGATATCGCGCAGATTGGCGGTGTAATGGCTCATCTGGCAATTGTGCTACTGGCCAGTAACTTAATCAAGTAAGGCGCGAGAGTTGAACTTGGAGCGGGCGACGGGAATCGAACCCGCGCTGTCAGCTTGGGAAGCTGACGTGATGCCATTTCACTACGCCCGCATGTGGGGTAAGCCTAGGGTTGATCGGGTAGGGTCATCAACCGTGCTACTAAGTGATCGCGATATCCGTTCCGAAGTTCAGTCTGGCCGAGTCAAGGTCGAGCCCTTCGAAGAGGCCATGATTCAACCCTCCAGTGTTGATGTCCGCCTAGACCGTTTCTTCCGGGTCTTTGAAAATCATAAATACTCGGTGATCGACCCATCGATCGAACAATCCGAACTCACCCGCGAGGTCGCGGTAGCACCCGATGAGCATTTCATTTTGCACCCCGGTGAATTTGTTTTGGCAAGCACCTATGAAGTCATTACCTTGCCTGACGATATTGCCGGCCGCCTCGAAGGTAAGTCCTCTTTAGGCCGACTTGGATTGTTGACTCATTCGACTGCTGGATTTATCGATCCAGGTTTCTCTGGCCACATCACGTTAGAACTTTCAAATGTCGCCAATCTTCCGGTTAAGTTATTTCCCGGCATGAAGATCGGCCAACTCTGTCTCATCAAACTCACATCTCCGGCCGAACATCCATATGGCTCCGCGTTATATGGTTCAAGGTATCAAGGACAGCGCGGGCCAACCCCCAGCAAGTCTTGGCTAAATTTTCACCAGTCTAAAATTCAATAACTACTAGCAAAACTAAGAAATAAGAAAGGTTAGAGATGACAACTACCTGGATCGTTCTAGGTGTAATCGTTCTTCTCGTTCTCTTCGCAATATCTTCATACAACCGATTGATTCGGTTAAACGTCACAGTAGATGAGGCATTCTCTCAGATCGAAGTTCAACTAAAGCGACGCTCGGACTTAATTCCTAATTTGGTTGAAACCGTAAAAGGCTATGCCGCTCATGAAAAGACTGCTCTAGAAAATGTGGTTGCGGCTCGGGCTAAAGCGACGACCGCATCCGGTGTTGCCGATGTAGCTGCCGCCGATGGCGCTATGACGCAGGCACTTCGCGGCCTGTTGGCAGTATCTGAGGCCTATCCAGATCTAAAGGCTTCAACTAACTTTTTAGCTTTGCAGGAAGAGCTCTCAACGACTGAAAATAAAGTCTCCTTCGCCCGTCAGTTCTATAACGACACAGTTCGCAGTTTGAATCAGACGGTAAAGACTTTTCCTTCCAGCCTCTTTGCTAACGCTGCGAAGGTTGGCGCTCGCGAATTCTATGTAGTTGATGACCCAGCCAATCGTCAGGCACCAAACGTTAAGTTCTAATAGTGGTTAATTTTCGGGCACTTCAGTTAGCCAACCGCCGCAAAACAATTGGCTTGCTTGCAGGTATGGGGACTTTGGTCTTGGTTGTTATTTATGCGGCGCTCACTTACTTTGGCAAGACTGGGGTTGGCGTACTTCCAATCGCCGTAGGTATCGCTCTGGCTTCAGTCTGGGGCTCGTATTACACCTCGGATACTTTGGTAATGACCATGACCGGCGCCAAAGTGATTCAAGAATCTGATAACCCAAAGTTATTTAATTTGATTCAAGAAGTTTGTTTGGCCAGTGGTTTAAAAATGCCAAAAGTTGCGATCGTTCAAGATAGCGCTCCAAATGCTTTTGCTACCGGGCGCAACGAAGAGCACGCAGTCATTGCATTTACCACCGGCATTTTAGAAGTTATGGATCGCAACGAGCTTCAAGGCGTGATCGCTCACGAGATGGCCCACGTCGCAAACCGCGATACTTTAGTTTCGGCAATTGCGGCAACGACGGCAGGCGCAATTGCACTCCTAAGCGATTTCTTAACCAGAATGATGTGGTTCGGGGGCGGGCGTAGCCGCGATGACAATAACAACCAGCAAAACCCAATTGCGTTGGTGCTCTCTTTAGTAGTTTTAATCTTGGCGCCGATCGCTGCCTTACTGTTGCGCTCGGCGATTTCTCGCCGACGTGAAGCGCTCGCTGATGCAACCGCCGTTTCATTTACCAGAAATCCAGGGGGCTTAAGGCAGGCGCTAGAAGTTTTACAAGCGGATAACACGGTGGTACACCAGCGTTCTACTGCGGTGGCACATATTTGGATTGAATCGCCGTTAGATAGTTCATCGGTTTCTAAATTATTCTCGACCCATCCGCCGCTTGCAGAACGAATCGCAACGCTTCGCGCAATGGAAGCTAATCCGCTCGCTTAATCAATCTTTGATTGGAAAGTGCAAAGTAAATCGAGCTCCAGCCCCTGGTGCCGAATCCACTGTCACTGAACCTTCATGAGCTTGCATAACCGCGGAGACAATCGCCAACCCAAGGCCACTGCCCTCACCGCTGCTTCGAACGCGTGATGGATCGGCGCGGTAGAAGCGCTCAAAGATTCGTTCTTGATCTTCCGAACTAAGCCCCGGCCCAGCATCGCCAACCGTTACCAGGGTTTCGCTCTCGTTCTGGATAACTGAAACCGAAATTGGCGTACCCAGCGGAGTATGGGTTCTGGCGTTGGCTAACAAGTTGGCTACCGCTTGGTGAATCCTGATGTTGTCGCCCAGAACATAAATCTCATCTTCGATTGGCAGCACTGTGATTGGATGGTTGGGACCAGCAGCTTCGGCCGATGCCACAACTTCGGAGATTAGCTGCGCCATATCAACTGGTTCGGTAGCGAGAATTCGAGATTGATCTAAGCGCGCCAGCAGTAGGAGATCCTCGACCAACGAACTCATGCGAACCGATTCTTTCTCAATTCTTTGAACCAACTCTTTGGTCTTCTCTTCGCCCTGGACCGCGCCTTGACGGTGAAGTTCAGCGAATCCGCGGATGGCAGTTAACGGGGTTCGGAGTTCATGGCTGGCATCGGCCACAAAGCGGCGTAACTTAGATTCAGATTCAATTCGAATGGCAAAAGACTCTTCAATTCGGTTAAGCATTCGGTTGAGCGATGTTGTCAGACGGCCAACTTCGGTATCGGGATTAACATCCGGCAACCGTGCGGAAAGATCTCCGCCCGCAATTGCTTCAGCGGTGGCTTCGACTCGACTCAATGGTTTCATGCTGAGGTCAATTATCCAACGAGAAACTATTCCAATTAATATCAACACTAGAAGGCTGATAAAGAAAAATAGAACTGTTAGTTCGCGAAGGGTGCGATCTACGCTATCTAGCGAGACTGAAACAACCGCAATACCTAGTCCTGAGGGAAGAAGCTTGGCGATCGCTCGAATTTCTGGTTGATCTTTCTTACTGACATACGTAAAAGGCAACCCCTTGTATTTGAGGACTTGTGCTGTGGTGAAAGTATCAAAGGGATTGTTCGAAGTTATGGTCGCTAGATCGCCGCCGAGCTGTCCTAAAATTTTTCCGCTGGTATCCAGCAGGGTTACCGTAGTGGCGGTTGGCACTCCTCTTAAGGGACGCAGCACGGTGTATGGGCTGGAGGTATCAGAGTCGGCTGCTTGTTGTTGTGTGAATGAATCAATTCCAGCTCGATCAAGTCGAAGCAGTGATCCGCCAGCGATACTATTTAGTTGGGTATCAACTTGATTAACTAAAAAAGAACGAAGCGCAGTTGTGGCGGCAAAGTCAGAGGCAAGAATTGCCACCGTTGCAAGTGAAAGCGTCGCGAGTATCAAGCGATTTCGCAGACTCCACTTTGATAGTGGATGTTTCAAATGCAACGGGGAATTCATTTACGAATATTACTTCTTTGCAGGCAGGCGCATCCGATATCCGACGCCGCGAACGGTATGGATCAGCGCCGGCTCGTAGATATCAATCTTCTTACGCAGGTAGGAGATGTAGGTCTCGACAATGCCAGCATCGCCGCGGAAGTCGTATTGCCAGACATGATCCAAAATTTGGGATTTGCTGACTACCCGATCTGCATTGATCATCAGATATCGCAGCAGAAGAAATTCGGTTGGCGAAAGTTCCACCATATTGCCGGCGCGACGAAC